>CAMZDG010000077.1 GCA_947305245.1 uncultured Lachnospiraceae bacterium | reverse complement strand
TTCGGATCAGCTCGTCAAACTTCCCTGTGGCGGCGCATTCCTTGGTCGTGAAATTGTCGTAGGACATCATGTAATAGCTGTTCTTTGTCAAATTGGCAAATATGACCAACGGATACTTTTGGAAGACGGCGGACAGAAGGAGTTGTGTTGCGCTCATGGGAGTCTGGAATTCAAGGATGTCCAGCGATTCCGCCTTTTTCACGGCATTTTTTTGGCATAGGGCGATAAATTTCTCGCTGGACAGGGGCTTCGCAAAGTAGTATCCTTGGATTTTTTTGCAGTCGCAGGTCTTCAGGAACCCAAGCTGTTCTTCGGTTTCCACGCCTTCCGCTACCGTGTCCAAGTGCAGGCGGTTGGCGAAATAGAAGATGCTTTCGAGAACGATTCGTTCTTTGTCTGTTGCGCAGTTTCCGCTGAGCAGGGATTTGTCGATTTTCAGGATGTCGATGGGCATATCCTTCATAAATTGCAAGGAGGACAGGCCGCTTCCGAAATCGTCGAGTGCGACTCTGAGATGCAGCGAATGGATTTGATTGATCCATTCTAAGATATACTCGTTTTCATCAATCAGGGCAGATTCGGTGATCTCGATTTCCAGCAGCTCCGGGTCAGTCCCGTATTTTTGGAGTAGTCCGGAAAGGCGCGTAGAGAAATCTTTTTCCCGAATATGGTATCGGGAGAAATTGATCGCGATCGGGATTGCATGCCGCCCCAGCGTCTTGATTGTACGGCAGGCTTCCTCCGCCATGAGCCAATCCAGTGTGTTAATGGATTCGCAGGTTTCGAGGACGGGAACGAAATATTCCGGCAATAACAGGCTTCCGTCTGGCTTGACCCATCGGGCAAGTATCTCCGCTCCTGCGAGTTTTCCTGTGGTAGCGTCGTATTTAGGCTGGTAATATCCGCAGATTTCTTGACGTTTCATGGCGTCCATGATTTCTTTACAGGACGTTGCGGTCATCGCAATCACCTCGGCCTTATTATATCACAAAACAACTGGCATATCTTCTGCATGTTGTTTTTGTTCCCTGAGCTGTCAGGATTCTTCCGGCAGCAGACGCAGAGAGCAGAGCTTTCCTGCGTTCTTTTTGTATTTCAGGAGGATCACGATTTGAAGGACAAACGCGGCCAGCGACCAGCCAAGCCCTATGATTACGCCGATGCCTTGTATATTTTCATCATTGTGAGACAGGAATTTGTTGTTTACCGTGCAGGCGTCGTAAAGCGTGTGCAGGAGGATCGGAATCAGAAGCGCGAAGAGATATTCTTTGGCCGGCGAGCCCTGGTTCGTGATTTTCTTGTGCTCTGCCAGGCCAAGGTAATAGGTCATGATGAGTCCGAATACAAGATGTCCGGCGATAAAATCCAGCCGAAGCAGAAACGTGATCAAATCAGAACCGTACAGGAATTCTTCGGGAAGCGTGAATCCAAAGCCTACGGCCGCTCCTATCAGCATATATTCGTATACGTTCCTCACGGTGCTCCTGAAGACTTTGAAGGCCGCTACGATCATGAGGAGTTTTGCGAGTTCTTCCGTCAGACCGGCGAATAAAAATGCGGATATGATGGACTGCGCGAGCAGGGGATGGTCTGTAGGCGTATAACCGACGGCATTTATAAGGCTTCCCACACATGCGAAGGTGAAAATAAGCGCCAGCGGCAAAGAGACGAAGCCGAGCAAGACCGGAACGAGCGCCTGTTTTCTTCCGATTGTCTCGGGAACGTCCCTTGCAATCATTCTTCGATATAAGAAAGTCAAGACGAGAAGAGAGAGCAGCATCGCAATGATTCCCATGAGATATATTTCCTTTCAAGTAAGATGGGGTGAACACATGAAAGCACAGCAGCTTGGTTTCAGTATAAGGACGACGGCAGCTTCTGTCAAACGACGTTGGGGCTTACTTTATGCAGTTATGTTTGGAGTAATTATAGCGCGAGTATTTGTTTTTTTGCCATGAGGGGGAAATGCTTGATAATCTGCCGATGCTAAACTATAATATCCAAAGGGAATGAAACTGTGTGACCGGACAGAACTGTTCAACGGTCGGGTTATACGAAATATCCTTTTTGAAAAATGTGAAAGGATGATATTGTCGTGGCTGTCGAGAAGAACGGGATACTGCTGGAGTCGGGAACAAATGAATTCGAGATCGTGGAGTTCTCGGTGGGCGGAGTTCGCTATGGAATCAACGTGGCAAAAGTGCGCGAGGTTATCCAAAGCTCCTTGTTTAAAATTACAAAGGTGGCGAAGGCTCATCCGTATCTGGATGGCGTGATTACGCTTCGCGGGAGCACCATTCCGGTGGTCAACTTGCCGCGATGCATGAAGCATGGACAAGGCACGCAGTGCAAGAGCATTATTGTCACGGAAATCAACGCCTATGCTATCGGGTTCCTCGTGGATGAAGTGCTGCGGATTCATCGGATATCTTGGAACGACATGGAGTCGCCGCCGCAGGTCGGGGGCGTTTCCCGAGTGGTAGGACTGGTGCGATTCGGGGATAGAATCGTGCAGCTCATGGACTTCGAGTCGATCATTGCGGAGGTGAATCCGCAGATCAACAAGAAGCT
>CAMZDG010000076.1 GCA_947305245.1 uncultured Lachnospiraceae bacterium | reverse complement strand
CATGACGGTGTCCGTCGAAAGTGATAGCTTTGAGGGCATGGGGCAATCGTGCTTTGCCAGCAGGAAGCCCACCTCTCGTCCGAACAATCCTGAGGAAGAATTGGAACAGAAGATCAACGCTTTCAGAAACGGGCTCATGGCTATATGCGAGCTAAAGGACATGGTAAGTCCTAGCAGGGAATATGCTTAAAGGCTCACGTGCGAGCAGCAGAGGATTACAGGTTATGATTTCAGGACCGTCTCCTAGCATAGGGACGGTCTTTTTTGCGCTTTTTGAAATGATTGCGGGCATATAAAACTTCGAAAACACGACATGAATTTCAAAAATGCGTCACCTGTGAATATTGTTCCAGAGGGGAATCGGATTATAATAAAATTATAGAGTTGAGTCGTACACTTTGTGCAGAAAGGAAGTACAGCTATGATCGTAAAGGGAACCTATTTTCAAAATGATGCCGAGCATCCTTTGGTATACGGCGACGTGGAGATCACGAACGTAAAAAGGCAAAGGCTTCGCGGCGAGGAGCTGAAGGAGGGGATTCTCTGCGAGCCCGTCATGATCGGGTTTTGCGGCACGGACAATGAGCTGATGCGCATGGGAAGCGAGGGGCTTCTTGGCGCGAAATTCCCCGCTGGAAAGAATCGCCTGATCAACGGTCATGAGGGGATCGTTTGGGTGCCTTCGGAGAATCGCTTTGCCATTGTTTTGATCCGCGGCGGCGACAGCTACGATCCGACGAGATACACGGAGGACGAGACCTATTTCGAATATGGCTGCGACCAGGCGGACGGCCTGTTCGCAGACAAGCAGTATTTCCATCCCGACATGCTGCTTCGCATCCCGGACGGTTACGTAAAGGACGGAAAGCTGGATCTGGAATTCGCGAAGAAGATGGTTTTCCCCGATCCCTTCGGATGCATGCTGTTCCAGCTGGAGCGCATGGAGGACCTCGGGAGCGCTCATAACTTCCGCGTCTGTATGAGAAAGTATCAAGTGGGTGAGGAAGAGGCAAGAAAGATCGCGAAGGAAGAAATCTTTGACCGCACCGTGATCTTTGGACTTGGCACCACTGGCATGTTCATCGGCGACCTGATCATGAGGGCGCATAAGAACGCGAAGATCCTGTTCGTTGCGAGGAGCCCCAAGGAGTCGCTGAAGGTGCAGTTTGCATTGAAGCAGACGGGCGCGGAGTACCTGCAGAACGTATATGATTCCGAGGAAGAGCTGGCCAAGGCCATCGTCGAGAAAATGGGCGGACGGGCTACGACCTTCATCGGCGTCAGCGGAAGCAATGTGGAGCATCGCATTGCCTTCGAGCATCGCGTGCTCGGCTGCAATGGCTTATATAACAGCTTCTCGCTTGGACCGAAGATCACCTTCGACACGATGCCCTTCGGATTCGAAAATCATCTCATCATGGGCTCCATCAATTTCCGCCAGGATCACATGGAGAAGGCCATCGAGCTGCTGGCAAAGAGTAATTATAACGAGATCGTGGAGCTGATCGACAGGGATGAGTTCGCAAGCGACCCCATGGGAGCATATAAGAATAAGATCTACAGTAAGAATGCACCGATGAAAACGGCGGTGATCTGGAATCCGAAGTATGTGGATTTACCTGAGAGGTAAATTGCTGCTGACTACAAGAAAACGCCAAGAGAAAAAGGCAAGAAATAGATAGGAAAAAGGCTGACGAAAGATCAGCGGAGTGAGAGAACGGGAGGAAGAAAAGTGAAAACAGTATTGATCAATAAGCCCTTTGAGATCGAGGTAACGGAGACGGAGAAGCCTGTCGTGAAAGAGGGCGAGGCACTGTTAAAAGTATTATACGGCGGCATCTGCGGCGCGGACGTGGCAAGCTATGTGGGCAATCAGCCCTTCACGACCTATCCCCGCATTCCGGGGCATGAGTTCAGCGCGCAGATCATTTCCATTCCTGAGAATGACAAGGGCTTAAAGCCTGGCGACATTGTGACCTGCAATCCTTATTTCAATTGCGGCACCTGTTATTCCTGCCAGCGCGGCTACGTGAATTGCTGCACGGACAATCAGACCATGGGCGTGCAAAGAGATGGCGCATTTCGCGAGTATATCTCGATGCCTGTTGGGCGTATTTATGACGGGAAGGGCCTTTCCGCAAAGGAGCTGGCGCTGGTGGAGCCCTTCACCATCAGCTATCATGCCCTGCACCGCGCGAAGGTGAATCCTGGGGACAAGGTGCTGGTGGTCGGCGCTGGCCCTATTGGTCTGTTCGCGCTGATCGCGGCGAAGGCACAGGGCGCCATTGTTTACGTGGCAGACGTGCTGGACGGAAGACTGCAGAAGGCACTGCATTTCGGCGCGGACGGGGTGATCAATTCTAAGACCTCCGACATCAAGGAGGAGTCCATGAAGATCACGAATGGCAATGGATTTGACGTGTGCGTGGAGGCCTGCGGTCTCTCCGTGACCTTCCTTGCCTGCATTGATTGTATTGCGTTCGCGGGGAATCTGATCCTGATCGGAAATGGAAAGAAGGAGACGACGTTCCTGCATTCCATTCTGCTCAAGAAGGAGCTGAACGTGTTCGGAAGCAGGAATTCTTATCCTACGGATTTCCAGGCGGTGATCGAGCTGATCGCGTCCGGGAAGGTGAAGGTGCTGGATATGGTGAGCGACGTGTATCCCATCGAGAGGGCAGGGGAGGCCTTTAAGGCGCTGGCAAACAATGACGGAAGTTTGGCGAAGGTTCTGATCGAAATCGGAGAGGCTGAGAAGTTCTAAACTTCAGCCTAGGATCGGAAACAGTGGGAAATGTGAAAATCGATCCCCCGGAAAGCAGAAATGGCGGGAGAGGGGGGACAAAAACGGAGAAAAAAGAAGAAATTGTTCCCTTGAGAGCGAGAAATGGAGTGAGAGGGGG
>CAMZDG010000075.1 GCA_947305245.1 uncultured Lachnospiraceae bacterium | reverse complement strand
TGCTAAGGGTGTAGGTCGGGCAACCGGCGCGAGGGTTCAAATCCCTCTTTCTCCGTTTCTTCTGCCAATAGGTTAAGGAGTGTTGACGAGTCAACACTCCTTTTTTTATCCCCAAAAGGAGGTAAGCGGAATGGGTGGTTATAGTCCTGTTATTTTTCTGGCGATCTGCGTGGTCATTCTCACGGCAATTTTCGTTGTTGTTGGCATGCAAAATAGTAAATATCAAAAGGCCCAGAAGGAGAATAATACGGATAAGCGTGACATGCTTGACCTGATGTCGCGCGTGATGCAGGAGGCGTATTCGAATTATACCTATCTCGTTGGGTATTATACGAAGACGCAGCAACATCTAAATTCGACGACATTTTATTATTTCCCTTATATTTTGGCATTCACGCAGGAGGAGCTGATCGTCTTCCCGTTTATTAAGAAGGAGGGCAAGCTGTATGTCAGGAATCGCCTGGACGTGAACTGGAGCCAGACGGAGTTTAAGTATAAGATCGGAAAGAAGGGTACCACCCTGACGCTGAAGATCGTGGGAGAGAAGATGCCCATCAACCTAAATCCCGTGATCAAGGGCTGCGGCGTTGAGAAATCGGACAGGCCGCTTTGCGTGTTCCAGGAGCAGGAATACGATCTGTTCTTGAGATATTTACCCGGATATCAGTCCAAGGCAAAATAGGTTCATACGCTTTTGAGAGGAGGAGAAAACATGAGAAGAAAGTGCTTCACCTTTTTTGCGGTAACTCTTATGCTGGGATTGCTTTCTGCGTGCACGGATCAGAAAAATGAAGAGGCTGATCTTTCAAAGATCGAGGCGACTCAGACGACGGATGAGGGTGCCTCGGCAGAAGGCCTGTCAGAGAGTCAGTCAGAGAGCCAGTCAGAAAGTCAAGAAGAGAGTCAGTCAGAGAGCGAAACGTTGGTAATTGATGAAAGCGACGTGACCGTAAGGGAAGAGTATCAATTAAAGCTCCATGGGAGCAGCAGATTTGACGTTACGTACACGGATAAGTTCATTCGCGTATCTTATGAGATGCAAAGTCCTGAGCTGAGAGCGGAATCCGCCTATGAAGTGGCAGAGGGGGAGTTTGTCCTGACGGACGAATTCTTTGTTCAGTCCATGCAAGAAGTGCTGGAAAAGCTGAAATCCACAGAGGAGAGGATTGGTTATACCCGTAAAGACCTTACTCTTTTAGATGATGCCTACAAAATGTTCCAATTCCTCTCCAAATCCCAGAAAAGATCAGATGACATGAGCAAGCTTTATGGCGCGGATTACTATAAGGTTTACGGTAAGGAGATGGATTTTAACGGAGACGGAAAGGTGACGGTTGACGAAAGCTATGCATATTGGGCGAGCAGGATCGTTCCCTCCATGTCTCTG
Organism: uncultured Lachnospiraceae bacterium; assembly: GCA_947305245.1. Lineage (GTDB taxonomy): Bacteria > Bacillota > Clostridia > Lachnospirales > Lachnospiraceae > Acetatifactor. The sequence continues at coordinate 1,622 of CAMZDG010000075.1, read as the reverse complement.
CTGGAGGATACCAGAGGGGCCCTGCCAGAGGAAGTGATCCAGGCGTGGAAAGCCAAAGGATTGATTCCGGCGACGAATAAGACCGGCAGTTTTAAGGCGCTGGAGCCGGTAGATGAAGTCGTTTTGAACAGAGTTCCTTACCAGATGGGAGTAGATACGCTTCGCAAATTCTTTGAAAATGGTCTGATTGTAGATTCCGATCAGAAACCTACGGACAAGGTCTACGGCGGGGGATTCCTCTATTGTCATTTCTCCGGGATGAATGAAAATGACATGTCGATCTATTATCACACGGTTGATTTTTCTGAGACGACGATCGAGGAATGCATCATTGACAGGATCGTTTTCCGAATTCCCCAAAAGGATGCGAAGTTATATTCATGGAAATGTGGTCCGTTGACGATAGACGGAAACACGCTAAGGCAGGATATTTTGGATTATTTTGAGCTGAGTGAATACGGAGACAAGGGAGTGCTGCTATATATGCCGGAATACGTGATCGAGTTTTACTTTGGCAGCGCGCGAAATGATAACTATCAAAGCTACAGCTATTTTACAATAAGGTCAAGTATGCCCGATGAATTAGGCGAAGAGCCGGAATGGGCAGAATGAGAGGAGACAAGGTAAGATGAAAAAAGTTGGCGGAGTATTGGCGATCATGGGAGTGTTCTTCCTGATCCTTGGATTTCGAGAGGGCATTGCGGGAATGAGGAAGCCTGTGGATCTTTACGGAGAGACCACTAACGTATCCGAGATCGGTTATTTCGACATGGTGGAAGCGGACATTTATGCGACCTACGGATCCTTTGCGACCAAGACGACCACGGAGAACGGGAAAAAGACGGCGGAGGAATCCTATTTCCTGATCCCTGCATATGAAGGGGATGACGTCCGTTACATCGGTATTAAAGTGCTGGAGAAGGATTATAAGACCTTTACGAAGATCTGCGACGATACTTGGGACTGGGAAGAGGGATATCTGGCCGGGCTGTCGGAGCATGTTGTCAAGACGGGTTGCCTTAAGAAAATGAACAAGGAGATGCAGAACTACTATTATAAGGCATTGAAGGATGCAGAGTGGTTCGAGTCCGAGGCAGAGATGAAGACTTATGCGCTTCCTCTTTATATCGATACTTTGGCATCCCCGAAGGCTATGGTTTCTTTCCTGTTTGTCGGACTTGGACTAGCCGTGGGCGGCGCAGTGCTCTTTGTGATCGGTTATAAGAAGGAAAACATTCAGGAGGCGAAGGCGGCGCAGCAGACCTATGTCGTGATCAAGGGCGTAAGCTATTCCAGGGCGGAGCTGGCTCACGTGAACCAGTGCGTGCTCGGACAGGAGAAAATTTTCGCGGCGCAGGAGCTTTCAAGGATCACCGGCATGAGCGTGGAGGAAGCCAGTGAAGTGGTCGAGAACTGGAGAAATTACTATTATTAAAGGATTTCATGGCAGGAATACCGCGGTAAGTGATTGACAAATAAGGACTTAACGTGATATTATAAAATTCCACCGCCCAAAACGGCGGGAACAAAAAAGATTCTTTTCATCAGAAAAAATCTTAAAAAAGACGTTGACAAGTGTTTGCGGGCGTGGTATTATAACAAAGCTGTCGCCAAGAACTTGG
>CAMZDG010000074.1 GCA_947305245.1 uncultured Lachnospiraceae bacterium | reverse complement strand
GCCTGGGATCAGGATAAGTTCCCCGATGACAACAGCATCATGGTGGCGATCAGTAAGCTTCGCGCTAAGATTTCCAGCGGGGATCAGGATTACGTCAAAACCATCCGAGGGCTTGGTTATCGCATGGAGGACAAGAAATGAAAAGGAAAGCGAAACGAAATCTGCAGGGATTTCTGACCCGCCTGTTTATATGCGCGCTTTTACTTGTTTGGCTCATGCTTTCGATAAAGGATTTTGTGAGCGGCGTTATGGCAGGTTACGGTTCCGACGGAGGAGAGAATGCAGCCTTATTTGAAGGTGTGCTCTTCACCCTGACTGCCGTTTTTGTAATCGTTCTCATCATCGGTCTTTTCCTTCTCTTGAAGAAGTTTGTGTTCGATCCCGTGAAGAGGTTGTCTGCAAGCATGGAGAAGGTGCGCGGCGGTGACCTTAATGTCACGATGGACGTGGCTGACAGGTTTGAGTTCGGGAAGATGGAAGAGAGCTTTAATACCATGGTGCAAGGGCTGCGTGAGGCAAAGGAGCTGCAGAGCACAAACGAAGAGAAGAACCGAAAGCTCTATGCGGAGATCGCTCATGACCTAAAGACGCCCATGACCATGATCCTTGGATACGCAAAGCTTCTTTCGCAGGGAGACTTGTCGGAGGAAGAGAAAAAAGAGCATTTGGGGACGATCATAGAGCAGACGGAGCATGCGAACGCCCTGCTGGAGCAGATGCTTGAATATGCAAAGCTTGGAAGCACGGAGTATCGGCTCGACGTAAAGGAAGGGGATCTTGCGGAGTGCCTTAGACAGGTGGCGGCGGAGAGCTATTATCGGTTTGAGGAAAAGAAGATGGAGCTTGACGTGGAGATTCCGGATGAAGCAGTCCTTAGCCAATACGATGAAAGGCAGATCAAGAGGGTTTTCTTTAATTTGATCGGAAACGTGATCACGCATAATCCGGAAGGGATCAAGGTGAGAATCGTGATGAAGCTGCCTGACAACGCGACGAATAACGCATCAAAGGGCAGGGACCACGAAACAACTCAAGAATTCATCGAAATCTGGGTTGCGGATAACGGTCCTTTGATCGAGGAAGGGCTAAAGGATCAATTGTTCGAGCCGTTCCACGCAGGAGAGGCATCCTATCACAGAAAGGGCGGAAGCGGTTTGGGTCTTTCCGTTGCAAGGAAAATTGCAAGGCTTCATGGCGGTGATCTGGAATACAGAGAACGGCTGACAGAAGAGTTTAAGGGGTTTGTGCTGACACTCCCCCGAAAATAATCGAAAATTTAAGGTTACGTTAAGATTCACATAAAACTCAGTAAAGATTTGCCATGTATCATACTCTCAAAAGGAGGTACTGATACATGGCAAATTACATTTTGGAAACAAAAGGGTTAACAAAGAAATATAAATCCTTCACGGCCGTACAGGACATTAACATTCACGTCGAAAAGAACGATATCTATGGATTTGTGGGAAAGAACGGTGCGGGAAAGAGCACCTGTATGAAAATGATCTCCGGGCTGAGTCATCCAACGGCGGGAGAGCTCTCCATGTTTGGCATTAGCGGTACGGAAAAGGATCTAAACAAAGCAGGCGCCTACGCGCGGGTTGGCGCGCTGATCGAATCGCCAGCGTTCTATCCCAATCTGTCTGGCTATGACAATCTGAAGCTGATCGCAGAAAGCATCGGCGGCATCACAAAGAAGGACATTGACGAAACGCTTGACATCGTCGGCCTGACACAAGCTGCGGACCGTAAAACGAAGGGATATTCCTTCGGCATGAAGCAGCGGCTCGGCATCGGCACGGCACTTCTTTCACACCCGGAGTTTTTGATCCTGGACGAACCGATCAATGGTTTGGACCCGCAGGGCATTGCAGAGATCAGAAAGCTCATTCAAACGCTCGTCAGCGAAAAGAACATGAGCGTCATGATCTCATCCCACATCCTCGGTGAACTCGAGAAAATCGCCAAGAATATCGGGATCATACACAAGGGAAGGCTCCTTAGCGAGTTCAATAAAGAGAAATTCCTTAAGGAACATGACAAAAGCATTCTGCTCGAAACGCCGGATGCAGGTAAGGCAACGGCTTGGTTGGAGAAGCATCCGGGGTGCACTTGTACCGTAAATGAGAAGAGACAGCTCATCATTTCGGGCAGTCAGGTCCCGCTCGGTGCGCTGATCCGCGAGTTGGTTTATCAAGACATTTTTATCAACCGGATCGAAGAACAGCAGCTTTCTTTGGAACAATACTATTTTGAGTTGACGAATGATTAATGGAGGGATGAGATATGTTAGGAAAATTAATTAATGCAAATTTGTTTCGGATGAGACGTTCAGCGTCGACTTACATTGTGATTGGCGCATTTGCAGCGTTTATGGTGATGGTTTTCATGGTGATGCTTGGCTCGCAGGCGATTTCCAGCGGAAACGCGGAGTTTAATGAGGTTTCGAGGAATATCACGACGGGAGGGCTTTTTGAATATGTCATCGCCGGCGATGTGCTCTGCCTTTTTGTGGCGATCGGGACGGTCGTATTCCTTCACGGCGAAAGCTCGAATGGGAATCTTAAGAACATTTATGGCAAAGTTTCGCGGAAATATACACTGGTATTATCCAAGACCGCAGTCATTCTGCCGCTTGTCCTGATCTTTGTGGGGATCGGCTTGATCGCTTCCGTGCTGGCAAGCCTGGTGTTTGCGCCGCATTGCATCAGCTTTGGCGGTCATGGATGGAACATGATGCGCTTTACGCTTACGCATGTCCTTCTGCTGATGGCAGCTGCATCCCTGGTGGTTTGCGTGAATATGATCACAAACAGTACGATGGTGACTTTGATCGCTAGCTTTCTGTTTTGCCAGTTCGGCATTGGCCTCACAAGTGCCATTACCGAGCGGATTCACGCGCTTTGCGATTTCACATTCTCGGATTATACGCTGCTTGGCAACATGTATGCGATCACGCCGAATTCCTCTGGACTCGAGTGCCTTCGCGCATCGATCGTGGCAATCGTCGTTATTGTGGCAAGCACGCTCGTAGGTGCGTACGTCCTTGAACGCAGCGACGTGAAGTAATGCCTCAGCTTCCTCAGCCCCCGTTCACGTTGCGGATGTATTCTTCCTTGGGGATCATTGGAGTTTCAAGTTCTGCTATGGTTGCCGGTGAAAGAGTGTGCGAAAGGGCATATTCTTCACCGGCTTTTTCAAACTTGTCGAGCAAAGGGTCTGCGACAACGGCTGCCTCCGGAATGTTTAGCAAGGGCGCTTCGGGTACGCAAACCATGTCCGGGCCGCAGAAGCATGTGTTGCACATGGCTTTGAGGCCGTCAAAGTTGCCGTCCCAGTCAGGGAATCCGCAGCCGCAGATGATCAGTGTGCGCATTTTGAAGTCATCCAGCGCTTCATGACGAACCGTTCCGTCTGATTCCTGTACCATCTTCATCTTGATCAGCGGGATCGTCCGGTCCAGAACTGCCTTCAGGTGTGAAGGCATCGAATAGCAATATAGCGGAAAGCTCCATATGATCAGGTCGGAGTCACGGTACAGATCGAGGATTTCGTTCTGGTCATCCTGGATCACGCAATGTCCGTCCATTTTGGCCCAGCATCCAAAGCACCCCCTGCAGGGTGCGATGTTTTTCTCAATAACGTTTATGACGTGGATGTCATGCGTGCCGTCTTTATTCAGACCCTTCAAAAATCTTTCCGTCAAACGGAACGTATCGCTTCGCTTTTTGGGACTACCGTTCAAAACCAAAACTTTCAT
>CAMZDG010000073.1 GCA_947305245.1 uncultured Lachnospiraceae bacterium | reverse complement strand
TTTTAACACCCGAAATGCCGCGTCTTGTTTTTTGACTCCTAGCTCGCGCCAGGTGGGTAACCGCAACCAAGTTTTTGCCTTCCCTTGCAATCCTCTGATCCAGGCATGCCTGGGAGTGAGGGCTTGACAGCCGCTTGGCAATATAAGAATCCCATGAAAGTAAATGTAGGTTCAAAACTAACAAGCTTTATCGTACATTCCAGGTTAGCTTTATTATACCCTGTTTACGTCAAAAATTCAACAGAAAAATTTGCCGTTTTATGGTATTTTATCTGATAATTGGCTTTATTAGTTACATTTCTTAAGCAATTCTTCCCAACGCTTGTCCACTTCCGCCTGGAATGCCTCGATGAGATACTCGTTTCCGGGCTGGAAGAGATGCTTAAATCTTCCCTGTTTTCTCAGGAAATCCTCCAGGGGGAGCTTATGCTTTGGCTGATAATTTAATCTCCACTCTCCCTCCACCACCTCGAACAAAGGCCAGTAGCAAGTCTCCACGCCGAGCTTACAGATCTCAATGATGTCAGGCGCATCGTACTTCCAGCCTCTCGGGCAGGGCGCCATAATGTTCAGGAAGGCCGCGCCAGGCGTATAAATAGCTCTCTCCGCCTTCACGTAGAGATCCTTCATGTTCCCGATGAACGTCGTCTGCGCCACGTAAGGAACGTTGTGCGCCGCGATCACCGCAGCGAGGTCCTTGCGGGTCTGCGGCTTACCGTTGGAATTCTTGCCCGTGGGCGTCGTCGTGGTATCCGCGAACATGGGAGTTGCGGAGGAACGCTGTACGCCGGTATTCATATACGCGCCGTTGTCATAGCAGACATAAACCATGTCATGTCCTCTCTCCATGGCACCGGAGAGGGATTGCAGGCCAATGTCATAGGTACCGCCGTCACCGCCGAAGGTGATGAACTTATATTCACTTCCGATCTTCCCGCGCTTCTTGAGGGCATGATATGCCGTCTCTACGCCGGAAAGCGTCGCGCCCGCATTCTCAAACGCGTTATGAATGTAGCTGTCCTCATATGCCGTGTAGGGATACATATAGGAAGACACCTCAAGGCATCCCGTGGCATTACCGATCACGGCCTTGTCCCCGGGGTGCAATGCCTTCAGTACGTTTCTCACTGCGATGGTACCGCCGCAGCCTGCGCACATTCTGTGGCCGGGGGCAAGTCTCTCCTCCCTGGCCTGGATCTCTCTAAAATTAAAAGCTGTCTGCTCCATTTTTCTTCTCCTAACGTCATCGCTTCGCGATCATCTGCCATTTCCCGCTGCGGCAAGAGCCGTCCGAAATGGTCACCGCATTATACGCAGTCCGCCTCATTCGCACTTCTCAGTCCCAAATAAGGATATGCGCCGAATTCATTGACGCCTTCCGCAAGCTTCTCGAGCTTTCCATAGACGCGCTCCACGTCGGAAACCTTAACGTCACGTCCGGAAAGACCATAAATCACGTTCACGACCTCAGCCGGACATTTCGCGCGGTACATGGCAGCCGTAACTTCCGCTCCTAACGGTCCGCCTACGCTGTTATATCCTTCGCTTCGATCCAAAATGGCAACTGCCTTACAGCCCTTGAGCGCCTCGGCAAATTCCTCGCCGGGGAAAGGACGGAACACGCGAATCTTAAGAAGTCCAACCTTCTTTCCCTGCGCGCGGAGCTCGTCGATGGCATCCTTGATGGTGCCGCACACGGAACCGATCGCAACCAGCGCATACTCGGCATCTTCGAGACAATACCCCTCGTAGAAGCCATATTTTCTGCCGGACATCTCCTCGAATTCCCTGGCCACCTCCAGAATGACCTTCTTTGCATTGATCATGCCCTGTGCCTGCGCACGCTTTGCCTCCATACAGTAAGGGGAGATCGCATAAGGGCCGACAGCCATGCTCTCATCCTCCTTCAGGAGATAATGCTCCGGCTCATAGGTTCCCACAAAGGCCTTGACCGGTGCATCCGGAAGCAACGTAATGTTTTCCACTGCATGACTGGTAATGAAACCATCCTGACAGATCATGATCGGGAGCTTCACGTCTGGATGCTCCGCGATGCGATATGCCTGGATCGTGTTATCATATGCTTCCTGGTTATTTTCTGCATAAATCTGAAGCCAGCCGCTGTCCCTTGCACCCATGCTGTCAGAATGCTCCGCATTGATGTTGATGGGGCCGGAAAGCGCACGGTTCACGCACTCCAGCAAAATGGGCAGGCGATTGGACGCCGCCACGTAAAGCACCTCCCACATGAAAGCAAGTCCGCAGGAGGAAGTTGCCGTCAACGTTCTCGCGCCGGCTGCCTCGGAACCGATGGCCGCGCTCATGGAGCTGTGCTCACTCTCCACGGGAATGAACTCCGTGTCGATCTGTCCGTTGGAGATCATGGAGGACACGAACTGAGGGATCTCCGTGGAAGGCGTGATGGGGAAAGCCGGCATTACGTCAGGGTTGATCTGACGAAGTGCTTCCGCAACCGCCTCATTTCCGGACATTCTCTGGGGGATTCCTTTTTCACTCATCCTATTGTCCCTCCTTCATCTCAATCGCGCCAAAGGGACAGGCCTTAACACAGATCCCGCAGCCCTTACAGTGATCATAATCGAATTCGTCTCTCTTATTATTTTTTGCAATGATGCAGCTGTCGGGACAATAGGGAACGCAGAGCAGACACTGCTTGCACTTCTCTTTATTCCATACCGGCGTATTGGTTCGCCACTGCCCCGTCATGAAGCCCTTGGAAGTCGCGGGCTCATGGATCTGCAATCCTTCCGTCACGTCCTGCCAAACCACGTGTTCATCTATCTTATCAGCTGAAAGTGCCATTAACGTACCTCCTCCATTGCAAGCCGCAGTGCCTTCATGTTTCCGTCGAGCACCTCAGGCTTTTTCGCAAATTTATGTTCCAGGGACTCCCTCATCAGATTGATAAAGGTCTCAGGTTCGATCACGCCGGAAACCTTTACGATGGCGGCGAGCATCGGTGTATTGGGGAAATACTTACCGAGAGTCTCCATGCAGACCTTCCTTGCATCGATGATATGCACTTCTCCCTCATATCCCTTCAGATGTGGAAGGATCTCTTCCTTTGCCTTCGTCGTATTGATCAGGATCGCGCCTTCTTTCTTTAAGCCTGCGGTCACGTCAACGGACTCAAGCAGCGTATCATCCACGACCACGACGAAATCCGGCTCATAAATATTCGAATGAACGCGAATGGGCTTGTCACTGATGCGGTCATATGCCGTAATGGGCGCTCCCATTCTCTCAGGACCATATTCCGGAAAGCCCTGTACGTGCTTTCCCAACTGAAATGCCACGTCTGCCAACAAAAGAGCCGCCGTCTTGGCGCCCTGGCCACCGCGGCCATGCCATCTGATCTCCGTCAAACTGTTCATCTTTCGATTCCTTCCATCTTGGATCATCCTTGATTTTCACCCATGCGGGCATACACGAGTCCAATTATACGATATTTTTTCCCAATAGTAAATAGCAAAATAAAAAAAACCATGGCAAGCATTTCGCCTGCCATGGAATCTTTCTTGATCTGCTTTTATAAACGTATTACAGCTGAGGGCCTGCAGCAACCAGTGCCTTACCAGCCTCATTGCCTTCATACTTCTTGAAGTTCTTGATGAATCTCTCAGCAAGATCCTTTGCCTTGGTCTCCCACTCGGAAGCGTTAGCGTAGGTGTCTCTGGGATCCAGGATTGCGGGATCCACTCCGGGAAGTGCGGTGGGAACCTCGAAATCAAAGATGGGGATCTTCTTGGTGGGCGCATTGTTTACGTCGCCGTTTAAGATCGCATCGATGATGCCTCTGGTGTCCTTAATGGAAATTCTCTTGCCGGTGCCGTTCCAACCGGTGTTTACAAGGTAAGCCTTAGCGCCGC
>CAMZDG010000072.1 GCA_947305245.1 uncultured Lachnospiraceae bacterium | reverse complement strand
TCCGTATAGAAGCCCTCTATGTCGCTAAAACGATTGCCGTCTATGGTTATTTCTTTCATGTGTGTTGGCCCCCAAATGATCGCTTTATTTGCACTTCCCTGGTAATTATATCACATTTGGCAACTGCTGAAAAGTCGCTTGCGTACATTGCAACAACATAGTGAATTCTTTTGCGGAAATCCGCTGAAATTTTCACTAGCGTACGGCATGCTTGATGAGACATATTGGCATTGATTTGACCGAAGTTTTTGTTTTTGATATAATCGTGGGAGAGTCGGAATAACTCACTGTTATGAGGTGATCGAACATGAAAAAGATAATCAAAAGAGTATTCATAATCATTTTGGCAGCTGTATTGGCAGCGCTGCTCGGGATTTTTATATTCAACCGAATCATGCAGAAGGTGGAGGAGCGTTTGTTCAAGGAGCCGCTTGGTCAGATGGTGGAAGTGGACGGGCACAAGATGTGTCTGCATGTCGAAGGAGAAGGCAAGCGTACGATCGTCTTTTTGTCCGGCAGCGGGACGGCGTCGCCAATCCTTGATTTTAAGAGCCTGTATGATCTGCTGAAGGAGGATTACAGGATCGTTGTCATCGAGAAATTTGGCTATGGCTTTAGTGACGTCGTTGACGGGGAGAGATCCTTTGACACGATTTTGCGTCAGGACCGGGAAGCGCTGGTGAAGGCTGGGGTTGAAGGGCCTTATGTGCTCTGCCCGCATTCGATGTCCGCGCTGGAAGCGATCCTTTGGGCGCAGGAATATCCGAACGAGGTCGACGCGATCATAGGCTTGGACATGGCCGTTCCCGAGGCTTATGACGTGCTGGATCTGGATGGCGCCATCCGGCGTGAGAAATTCGCCGCAGTGCTGCGCGAGATGGGAATCGCGCGGTTATATTATAACGACGCCAATATCCCTGGAAATCTTTCCAAGGAGGAGAAAAAGCTCTATCGTGCCATCGGCAGTAAGATTGCGGTCAATAAGGTGATCATCAATGAGACCAAAGCGGTTCGGGATGCGTGTGACAAGATCGCGCAGAATCCGAAGCCTAACGTTCCGACGCTTTTGTTTGTCTCCAATGGGGAGGGCACGGGCGTTAAGGAAGGTTGGCTGGATGCGCAGAAGAACTATGCGAAGGATCTAAGAACCTCACAGGTCATTGAGCTGGACTGCGCGCATTATGTGCATGATTTCGAATACGAGAGCATCAGTCAGGAGATGAAGTCATTCATTTCTGAGCTGAAGATTCGGCCGACGAGGGAATATTTTGAGAACGTGAACAAGGACTATACGCTCGAGCAGATGTTTGCGGAGCTTGGACCTTATGGTGTGGAGGGTTCCGGGATCATTCGCTTCTTGTGGAAATTGGATGATGGCTCAACGGCCTCTGTCATATTCTCCAGCTATGGCATCGAAGAAATCTACATTAGGAGTGAGAGCGGAAGTGAGCTGATCTATGATCGTAGAGCGCCAAGTCAGCAGGAAGACATTCCGACGCAGGAGGATGTTTCTTTGAAGGACGCCTGCAGCAAGTATTTTATGCTTGGCGTCGGCATCAACGGGAGCACGCTGGATAACCTGACGACCTATGATGAAGAATACATGGCAATGGTGAAAAAGCATTTCAACAGCGTGACCCTGTCCAACTTGATGAAGCCCTGCTACATCCTTCAGCAAAAGGAGAGTCAGAACAGTCCTGACGGCTTGCCGGTACTGGATTTCACGACGATTGATGATACGCTTCGGTGGTGCCAGGATAACGGCGTGAAGATGCGCGGGCACACCCTTGTGTGGCATACGCAGACGCCGGGGTGGTTCTTCCGCGAGGGGTACCTTGACGACGGGAAGTTTGTTGACAAGGAGACCATGCTGGCGCGCATGGAGAGTTATATCAAGCAGATGATGAACCATGTGCAGGAATATTATCCGGGCGTGGTCTACTGCTGGGACGTGGTAAATGAGGCGGTGGATCCCGACAAGGGCGATAAGGATAGCTTTTTCCTTTGCAGGACGGAGCTGGACGGCGAGCCGAATCCCTGGTACGTTACCATCGGACCGGAGTACGTGGAGGCGGCGTTCCGATTTGCAAGGCAGTTCGCGGACGAGGACGTGAAGCTGTTTTACAATGACTTTAATACCTTCGACACGAGAAAGCGGACTGCGATCTACGCGCTTTGTGAGGACCTAAAGGCGAAGGACCTGATCGACGGAATCGGCATGCAGGGCTATTGGGGGATCGACTATCCGAATATCACGGCGATCACCAGTGCCATCAGCATTTATGCAAGGCTGGAGCTTGAGATCCAGATCACGGAGCTTTCCGTGGGCGTGGATGAGGAGACGGAGGAGCAGTTCGAAAAGCAGGCGAAGCGGTATCGCAATATTTTCCTGAATCTGAAGGCGCAGGACACGCAGGGCGGCGGCTCGGCCAACATTACGAGCGTGACCTTCTTTGGTCTGAAGGACCATTACGTGGAGGGAGACAAGACCAACGCCCGCCTGTTTGACAAGGACTTGAATCCGAAACCGGCCTTCAACGCCGTGCGAGACATCTTCAAGATGCTGTACCAGGATTGAAAATAAAGGCTTTGCGACATTGTAAGGTTGCATAAAGCGAGCGAATATGCTATTTTATACCTATGGCTTTCGCAATTATATTATCGAGGGGGAAAATGAAGTATTATGAGCAGTGAAAAACGTGACAGCTGGGGCTCACGGTCCCAATTCATTCTGGCATCCATCGGATCCGCGGTAGGTCTGGGAAATGCATGGCGTTTTCCGGGCTTGGCGGCGAAACACGGCGGCGGTGCCTTTTTGCTGGTTTATCTTGTGGCGATGCTGATTCTGGGTATTCCGTTCCTTATGATGGAAATTTCCATCGGTCGTAAGATGAGACGCGGCGTGCCCGGTGCCCTGCGCGCCATTAACAAAAAGACGGAGCCCATCGGATGGTTTGCAGTATCCAACGCTTTCGTTATCTCCGTATATTATGCCGTCGTTTTTGCGTGGGTTATCATGATGGCACTGGTAAGCTATAAGTTCGCCGGCCTGACTGGCAGCGCTGACGCAACGGCGCAGGCATCCGGCATTTGGGCAACGATGATCAAGACCACTGGTACGACCTCCGGCTATACGACGGTCGCTCTGCCCGTTCTCGGCTGCCTTGTTCTCGCATGGGTTTTGATCTATACCTGTATCAGAAATGGTCCGAACACCGTGGGAAAGGTTGTAAAATATACCGTATTCCTTCCGATCCTTTGCCTTCTGATCCTTGCCGTTAAGGGTATGATCATGCCTGGCGCAGCTGAAGGTCTTCGCAAGTTCTTCGTGCCTGATTTTTCGTCGCTTGCAAGCGCAGACATTTGGATCGATGCGATCGGGCAGGTGTTTTATTCCCTGTCGATCATGATGGCGATCATGGTTGCTTACGGTTCCTACCTGAACAAGGATAGCAACATTGCAAAGGATGCCATGATCATCGCTTTTTCGGATTTCGCGATCAGCGTGCTTTCCGGCATTGTGCTCTTCACCACGATGAGCGGAACCGGACAGCTTGGAAACATGACTGCTTCCGGTATCGGTACTGCATTTATCGTATATCCGCAGTCCATCGTTCTGTTGACGAACAGCGGCGTGGCAAATGCGATTTTCGCATTCGTATTCTATTTCTGCCTGTGCACGCTGGCGATCGACAGCGCCTTCTCCATCATCGAGGGCGTTTCGACTGCAGTTGCGGATGCATTCCGTCTGTCACATAAAAAGACTACGCTTGCGGTCTGCATCGTAGCAAGCGTTCTGTCTCTTTGGTTTACGACTGGTGCAGGCCTTGCATGGCTTGACATCGTTGACAACTGGTGTAATGCATACAGCCTGATCCTGGTTGGTATCCTGGAGGCCATTGCCATTGGCTGGCTGTTTGATCCGAAGAAGGTGCTGAAGGAAGTGAACCACAATGCAACGGGCTTCCGTATGCCGGAGTGGTGGTTTGTCATTTCCATCAGGTTCTTTGCACCCCTGACCTTGACGGGTTTCTTTATCTGGAATCTTGTGGCACTTTTCAAGAACGGCGGTATTTACGGCGCATCCGAAGGATATTCACTCGCCGCCAATATCATCGGCGGTTGGCTGATCCTGGCGATTTGCTTCTTCTCTGGTTTCATCGTAAAAGCGATCGAGAAGAAGATGGAAAAGAATGGCTTTACGCCGGACGAAGC
>CAMZDG010000071.1 GCA_947305245.1 uncultured Lachnospiraceae bacterium | reverse complement strand
AAGAGATATCTTGGCAGCTTTGACAATCACTTCTCCACCATCGGCCTGATCGGCATGAACGAGGTGGGCCTGAACGCCAATTGGCTTCGCGCTGACATGAGCGATCCCAGGACCCAGGAGTTCACGAAGGAAGTGCTGAACCACATGAGAGAGCGTCTCTCCGATTATCAGGAGCAGTACGGCGACCTGTATAACCTGGAGGCAACTCCCGCAGAGAGTACGACCTATCGTCTTGCAAAGCATGACAAGAAGCGTTATCCCATGATCAAGACCGCAGGCAAGGAGGGAGATACCCCTTACTATACCAATTCCTCCCACCTGCCCGTTGACTATACCGTGGACATCTTTGATGCCCTGGACATTCAGGATGAGCTGCAGACCCTGTACACCTCCGGAACCGTGTTCCACGCATTCCTTGGTGAGAAGCTTCCCGACTGGAAGGCAGCGGCTTCCCTGGTTCGCACCATCGCTCAGAACTATAAGCTTCCTTACTACACGATGTCCCCGACCTATTCCATCTGTAAGGAGCACGGCTATCTTGCAGGCGAGGTGAAGATCTGTCCTCACTGCGGCGCGAAGACTGAGGTTTACAGCCGCATCACCGGATATTATCGTCCCGTACAGAACTGGAATGACGGAAAGCTTCAGGAGTATGCAAACAGAACGGAATATGACATTGCAAAGTCCGAGCTGAAGCGTCCCGTGAGCAGTGTGGTCACGCTTTCCGATTTCGACAAGGAAGTGGAAGTGAAGGTGGCAAAGCCTGAGAACGTAAGATATCTCTTTACGACGAAGACTTGCCCGAACTGCGTGCTCGCCAAGGGCTATCTGGAAGGCATCCCTTACGTGGTGATCGACGCCATGGAGAATACGGAGCTTGCGAACCGCTACGGCATCATGCAGGCGCCGACCCTGGTGGAGGTGAACGGTGACGAGTTCACGAAATACGTGGGTGCGCCGAAGATCCTGAAATATGCAGAGCAGCTGAAGGTTGCAAGCGTATAAGGATGGCGCAAACGAAATAAAAAATGTGAAGTCCCTTGCGACGAGGAAGTCGTCCGCAAGGGACTTTTTGCGGAAGGAAGCTTAGGTCGGAAAGCCAACGAGGAAATGGCGAGATGAGATTTTTTAGTTGAAAGATAAGCGTTTTCCGTTTATAATTTAAGTATCTATTGGTAGTTTTCCAGGAAAGGAAAGGTGTGACATGCTTCGATACTGTTTCGCTATCTTTGTTTCCCTGCCTCTGATCATTTATTACGTCGTGAAGATCCGCTGCATGATGACGCATCCGAAGGATTTCACCGAGGAGTACCGGTATGGCGTTGCCAGGAACATGGTGAAGTACACGATGTTTAATTCGCGCATTAAGACCGTCTGCCATGGTCAGGAAAATCTCCCGAAGGAGGGCGGATATCTCATGTATCCGAACCATCAGGGGAAGTTTGACGCGCTGGGGATCGTCAACGGACATGACGCGCCCTGTTCCATCGTGATGGACCTAAAGCGCTCGAAGATGATCCTGACGAATGAATTCATCGACGTACTGGACGGGATCAGGATCGACAAGGAGAATCTGCGCGAACAGCTCAAGTGCATCCGCAAGATGGCGGATGAGGTAAAGAGCGGCAGGCGCTTTATCATTTTCCCGGAGGGCGGATACAATCGCAACGGAAACAATCTGCAGGAGTTCTTGCCCGGCGCCTTTAAAGCGGCGCTCTGGTCGAAGGTGCCCATCGTGCCCGTGGCCGTGGTGGATTCTTATAAAGCCTTCGATTTCAACAGTCTGAGGAAGGTGACGGCGCAGATCTTTTTCCTGAAGCCCATGTATTATGAGGAGTATAAAGACCTGAGCACGAAGGAGATCGCTGAACTCGTCAAGGAGCGCATCCGCGAAGCCATTGAGAAAGCGGTAAATCCTGCGGAGCAGGCATAAGAAAGAAAAAGAGGACCCTAAGAAAGGACAATGACATGATCAACAAGCTAATCGAGAAGATTCAGAAAACCCAGGCACCCATCGTGGTGGGATTAGACCCCATGATGAAGTATGTGCCGTCCCAGATCCAGAAGGCTGCGTTCGCCGAGTATGGCGAGACCTTAGAGGGCGCGGCAGAAGCCATCTGGCAGTATAACAAGGGCATCGTGGATGCCATTTATGACCTGGTGCCGGCCGTAAAGCCGCAGATCGCCATGTATGAGCAGTTTGGGATCCCCGGACTGGTTGCCTTCAAGAAGACTGTGGACTACTGTAAGGAAAAGGGACTTGTCGTGATCGGCGACATCAAGCGCGGCGACATTGGATCCACTTCGGAAGCGTATGCGGTCGGACATCTCGGCAAGGTCAGCGTGGGAGCGAATGCGTTCTACGGCTTTGATGAGGATTTCGTGACCGTGAATCCCTACCTTGGAAGCGACGGCGTGAAGCCCTTCGTGAAGGTTTGTAAGGAAGAGAAGAAGGGTATCTTCGTTCTGGTGAAGACCTCCAATCCTTCCAGCGGAGAGTTCCAGGATCGCATCGTGGACGGTAAGCCCCTGTATGAGATCGTCGGCGAGAAGGTGGCAGAGTGGGGCGCAGAGTGCATGGGCGATTCCTACAGCTATGTTGGCGCGGTGGTTGGCGCAACCTATCCCGAGCAGGGTAAGCTCCTTCGCAAGGTAATGCCCAAGAGCTTCATTCTGGTACCCGGCTATGGCGCGCAGGGCGGCAAGGGCGCAGATCTCGTTCACTTCTTCAATGAGGACGGACTTGGCGCGATCATCAATTCCTCGCGCGGCATCATCGCTGCGTTCCAGCAGGAGAAGTACGCAAAGTACGGCGAGGCAAATTATGCGGAGGCCTCCAGGGCAGCAGTCCTTGACATGAAGGAGGACATTGCGGGAGCACTGGCAGCGAGGTAAGGATCGGACGAGACAGTTAAAGCCGCAGAACCTGGGAAAGACAGTCTATGAGCCGTTGGCCCCGATGGAATTAGATCAAGATAAGAAGAGAACCGGGAACGAACTGTTCCCGGTTCTTTTTCTGTGCTTGTTTCTGTTATGAGCTTCCCAGACGATACTTGAAGTCCTGATAACCGAAGCGGGCCACCAGGGTGGTCGTGCCGTCGGGATGGAGGACGTGGACGTCGGGAAGGGGCATGCCGTTAAAGGTGTTGTTCTTGCAGGTCGTGTAGATCGCCATGTCGCCAAAGATCAGGCGGTCGCCGATCTGCGGTGCCTTGTCGAAGCTGTAGTTGCCGATCACGTCGCCTGCCAGGCAGGAAGGACCGCCGATGCGAACGGGGAAGGCTTTCTCACCGCCCTCGCCTGCGCCATACAGAGGCGGACGATAGGGCATCTCCAGCACGTCAGGCATGTGACATGCGGCGGAAGCGTCGATGATCACGTTCGTGACGCCATTGTTCTCGGTTACGTCGAGCACGGTGGAAATGAGGTAGCCGGCATTGAGCGCGCAGGCCTCGCCGGGCTCTAAGTAAACCTGCAGGCCGTATTTTTCGGAAGTCTCTTTCACGAGCTTCTCCAGGCGGGGAATGTCATACCCCGTTCTCGTAATGTGATGTCCGCCGCCCATGTTCAGCCATTTCATGTCGGGTAAGAAAACCCCAAACTTTTCTTCCACGGCTGCCAGGGTGGTCTCGAGATCATAGGCATCCTGCTCGCAGAGCGTATGGAAGTGGAGACCGTCCAGGAGAGCGTATACTTCGGGCGTCATCAGCTTGTCCCACTGGGCGCGGGTCACGCCAAGGCGGCTTCCCGTCGCGCAAGGGTCATAAATGGAATGGCCTTCCTCCTGGGTGGAGCACTCCGGATTGATGCGAAGTCCAAGGCTCATGCCGGAGGATTTCGCAACAGGACCAAAGACGGCCAGCTGACCGATGGAGTTGAACACGATATGGTCAGCATAATTTAGCAGCGCTTCCATGTCATTTGCCTTATAAGCGGTGCAAAAGACGTGCACTTCGCCGTCCGGCATCTCTTCCCGTCCCAGTCTGGCTTCATAAATGCCGCTGGCTTCCGTGCCCGCGAGATAGGGCGCGAGGGCGGGATAGAGGTCATAGTTGGAGAAGGCCTTCTGTGCCAGGAGGATCCGGCAGCCGGTGTTCTCCTGTACCTTCAGGAGCACCTCTCCATTTTCCCTGATCACTTTTTCATCGATCACGTAGCAGGGCGTCGGGAGCTCTTGCAGGGCCCATGCAACAGCTTCCTCGCTCAGTCTGTCAAATACGCCTGCCATCTTAGTCCACCAGGACCGGAGCGTGGGAAATGCTCCGGGGCAGTCCGTACTTATCTAATGCGTCCAGGAAGGGATCGGGATCGAATTCTTCCACGGTATGCACACCGGTCTCGGCCCATTTTCCGGTGAGCAGCATCAGCGCGCCGCAGGTTGCGGGAACCCCGGTGGTGTAGCTGATGGCCTGACTCTCCACTTCCTTGTAACAGCTCTCGTGATCACAGACGTTATAAATATAAAAGGTCTTTTCCTTGCCGTCCTTCTTTCCCGTGAAGATGCAGCCGATGTTGGTCTTGCCCTTCGTGCGGGGGCCAAGGGAGGCGGGATCGGGCAGGAGTGCCTTTAAGAACTGGATGGGAACGATCTCCTTGCCTTCGA
>CAMZDG010000070.1 GCA_947305245.1 uncultured Lachnospiraceae bacterium | reverse complement strand
TGCCGTCTCTTCATAAGCCTGCACGCGTTCAAAAAGTGCCTCACAGGCATTTCCGCTTGCCTCGGGATTTCCTGAAACAGACTCGACAGACATGTTTTCTGGTTTGTCACATGCACATAATGTCAAAACCAGACAGATGGATAAAATGATTGACAATAACCTTTTAGCCATTTGAGTTCTCCTTTAAATGGGCATGGGGAGACAACGAAGCGTCGTCTCCCCGTTTTATCAAACAGTATTAATCTGCAGAAAGTCCGCTCATGAGCTTCTCTAAGTCTGCGTCGCTCTTATTCTGGATCTCTCCGTCGGCATAGAAATAGGTGATCATTTTTGCGATGGCCTTGCCTTCGTAGACAAAGACAAAATCATAGTAACCGGGCTTATACTCGTCATTATTTAAGTAAAAGGCTCCCCATTGCCATTCATCAGGATTCTCCTCATCTTCGGGGTAGCGCAGGTCGCAGTACTGCGCAAATCCGGGCATTAGATCGGAGAACTGCGTCGTCTCGTAGGATTTCTGATCCTCACGGTGCTCAAGGATCCAAACCTTGATGCCGTACGTTGCGTCCGTGTCAGGATAGAATTCCACCCATTCGTTCATCTGGAAGATGCAGCGGATGCCGTCGGTGCCTTTTTCCCTGGAAAAATTAAACTCCGTGCTGCCGCATACGTTTCCGCATATCTTCACGCCGCGTAAAACTGAAGGATCTCTGTCCTCGAGATTGAAAAAGTAAAGTTTACCCGGAAGCATGCTTTCTTTCGCTTCTACACCGGCCGCATTCCCGCCGTTTCCTTCCGTATTTCCTGCCTGTCCGCTGTCGGAGCTGGCCACGTTAGAACCGCTCCCGTCCTGATTTCCTGAATTTCCTGACGCTCCCGACTCCGTCTTTCCGCATGCCGCAAGGCACAGCGTCATTGCGATTACCATAAGTCCGCATACCAGTTTGCTTTTTCTCATCTTTCAAATCCTCCCTTTTTTTCGTCTGTGTTATTAACTTTCTCTTGGTTTTTCTACATTTGAACCAACTGACAAATCCATAAGGTGATAAGCTGAATCATTGTCGTTTATGTCGTTAAAGTCCACCGTAATTCCGTAATCCTTTGATACCGCCCATGCGCGTTCCCCAAATCCATACACGTAATGCGAGCAGGGATATCCGTATTTTTCCAGTTCCTTTCCCTTTCTTTGGCCAATCTTTTCCTGATAAAAATATGCCCTTTCGACGATTTTCTTGATGGCAGTTCCGCTCTCTACGGTCTTTTCCGTCAGCTTGCTGCCCTTCGCCGTATAGAACTTATCCGTCCAGGTACCGTTCTCATAAGTCCCAACGTAGTATTCTGCCTTCTTTCCGTTATGATCCACGTAATACCAATACTTGTTTCCCTGGCCTCCAATACTGTGATCCACGTTACCCTTAAATCCAATGACAAATTCGAATCCGTCATTCTCCTTCACTAGGTTCATAAACGTTTCCGCATTCACGTGCCGGTGTTCCCCCCCTTCCCGTCAGCTGAGCCGCTAGCGTGCGCCTGCTTCCTCGTAATCCTTAAGGTTGTATCCGAGTTCCCTTGTTGCTTTTTCCAGTTGCGCCGCATAAAGGCTGGCGGCCTTCTCCAACTCTGCAAAGGCGCTTCTAGGCTCTTTTGCGCCCGTCCCTGCATTTTCGGAAGTCTGTCTCATCCTTTCTGCTACGGCTTTTCTGAAGACGTTTGAGAAAATAACCATACCCTTCCTCCCTTCTTCTTCACCCTCACGCAATCATCATCTCACAAACGGCATAAAAAAAATAGTGCCATTGGTCATTCCATTTGGCACTATTTTTCGATTTTGAATTATTTAGCGAATGACGTCCGCTTATTCTTCGTCCGCGAGATTGTTTTTATACGCATATCTCGTAAGGTCTGCCCGGCTGACGCAGAAGGTTTTGCTCAGCAGCATGGACACGATGTTCTTCACCGTGCCGGGCTGAAGAGACAACGCTCCGGCAATCTCCTTGTTGGTATATCCCTTACATACCAGCTTCAGGACGGTCAGCTCCCTCTCGTTGAATTCTCCCGTGCCCGGTGCTTCCTCCTTTTGCCGGAGATGCCTCATGGCCTCAGCGTCCATGACGTTCACGCCGTCCATGACGGAATGCAGCGAAGACCTGAGCTGCTCGGGATCCGACACCTTCAAAAGGAACCCGTCGCATCCTGCATTCAGTGCATTCTCAACGGTCTCGTGATCATCAAACGTCGTGAGCGCCACGATCTTCACCTCCGGATGCTTTTCCTTGATGATCCTGGTGGCTTCCACGCCGGAAAGAACGGGCATCTGCATGTCCATTAAAATGACGTCGGGCAGACATTTTTCACATGCTTCGACGGTTTCCTTTCCGTTCACGCAGGTCGCGATCACCTCGAACTCTTCCCAGGACGCGATCTGCATGTTCAGTCCCGCCAAAAGCAGCTTATGATCGTCCGCCAAAATTACCTTAACCTTCTCTTTCATTTTCCCTCCAAGTTACAACGATTCCAAAACCTTTCCCTTCCTCCGTAAGGAACCGTATTTCTCCGCCCGAAGCCTTCACGTATTCTTCCATGGCCATCAGGCCAAACCCTTTTTCCAACGGACCCCGAAAGCTTCCATTGTCCCTGATCGTCAGGGTAAAGCAGCCTTCACTGCCCGCAAGCTTCACTTCCATGGCATCTCCAAGGGAATGCTCCATGGTGTTGTGATAGGCTTCCTTCAAAATCCTCGAGACCGTCTCATATTTTTCCTTCATAAAGGCGGGTTCCTCGCCTTCAGACGAGACGTGATTCTCGATGGAGCCGCGCCGGAAGAAGGTTTCCGTAAGCTCTCTTAAGGAGACATAATTCTCCGTCTCCCCTCCGGCCGAAGCCCTCCTGCAGATGTGAATGCCTTCTCCGATCAGCTCCCTGTAAGTCTGGATGTCCTTGTCCATCAGCTGAAGGCACATCTGACAGATCGTGTGGATCTCCGTCACGGCGTGTCCCGAATCATCGTGGATCGACCTGGCGATGCGGAGCTGCTCCGCGTAATCGGACAGGTTTTTCACTTCCAGGGCATATTCCGCGAGCTTCCTGTTCGCGTCGCTCTTTGCCTTCGTCAGCGCCCGAAGCTCCCTTCCCCTGTCCTTGTTCTGGCGCTCCAGGATGACTTCCTCCGTGACGTCAGTAAAGATCACCGTGTAGCCGATCGTCTGATTCCCGCTGCTTACCGGAGAAACCACGCGGCTGTAAACGTAATCACCGATTTCTACGTTGCCCTCTTTCTGAGTAAACATGTCGGGGATCAGCTTTGTCAGTCGAAGGCCCTTTTTCAGGCCCGTCACCTTGTCTTTTCTGTTGAAATCAAGCACATATCCGTACGCATCCGTTATGACCGCCGTGTCGGGCATCTGCCTAAAAAGAACGTCCAAATTCTTCATCACGCGTCCTCCTTTAGCAGTGCCACTGCCTCTCGAATGCTCTTGATCGTTTGTTCGGAAATCAAAAGGTTCTCGCCAAGCAGGTCTTTTGAGTCTGCGTCCTGTTCCAGCGAGCGCCGGAGGTTCTCCTCCATCTTTGCAAACGCTTCCCTGGACTGCTCCTGCGCCGCGGAAAATCTCTCCCACTTCTCTTTCAGGTTCGGGATCTCATACAAAAAATCCAGATACGCGTCGATGTTGCGCTTCTTTTCTTCCAACTCCTTTAGGAGCTCCGTGCTCTCCCTGATCTGGGAAAGAAGGGATTCCTGCTGTTTCTTGATCTCGGTGACGTCCGTTGCGGTGACAAGAAGCTCGTTTTCAACTAATGAAACGGTTCCCTTTAAGTATTTTCCGTCATACTTCCCCGCAAACTGTTTTGCGTCCTTATGAAGGTCAGCCGTGATCTCTTCGATCGCCTTGGAATATCGTTCCTTTGCCGCCTTGTTGGCATAGCCGATCGTTCCTTTTTCCGGGTCATAGGTAAAGAGGACGTTGCCCGTCTGCTCCAATGCCTGTTCCATGGACGCGGGCAGGATGCTGACATATTTATTCTTAAAGACCATGAAGTAAAGACAAAGAATGCAAACCGTCATGACCAGCGGATTTAAGTCGATCAAGGTAAAGCCCGTCAGGGAACGGATCAGATTGGTAATGCCGGGGAGCAGGGGATACATGGAAAAAATCAGCGCACGCCGCAGCTTATCCTCCCCGAACTTCACGATGTGAACCAACGAAATGATCCATCCGGCAAATAACATTCCATACACGATCAGCACGCACGGCGCAAACACTTTTCCGTGGATCACGGGTTCATCCAGGATCAGACGTTCATAAAACTGATGATGCAGGGGATCCGTAAAGATGACGATGATCACCGCCAGAGTGAGCGTATAAACAAAGGCTCTGAATCCTTTATTTTCAACGACCCGCATGTTTCCCGCGACGTACAGATTCCAGATCAGAAAGGCCATGGTGGCCAGCATGGTGGAGGTCAGCTGATAATAAACGCCAAAGGCATAAACCGCATTGTTCTTCCAAAACAGGAGTAAAACCGTTTCCGTAAAACCGCCAAACACGATCCCCCAAAGGCCGAAGACAAGAACGACAAACCATCTTGACACCGGAGACGGCGTGCGCCATTTGATCAGCCGCGCGATAAACCACAAATGGGCAGGAAGATAGATTGCCTGCATGATAAGATCCAAAACGTGAAATGTTGTCTGGCTCATATGATCCCCCTCCCTATCTGCTTTATTAGTTTTACTTTATAATAAAATCCTCAAAAAGACAATCTTGTTTTACTTGTTCTTTAACACATGTCTCTTGTCGTAATCATCGCGGATGTCATTCTTTGATGTCTGAATGCCAATCGTTGCAGTATCAAACTTTTGCTCCCGTAACTTAACCTATGTAACAGAAAAAAGGAAATGAAAAAAGCCCTGGAAATCAATGTTTCCAGGACTTTTGAGAGGTGCGAGCCGGATTTGAACCGGCGGATGACGGTGTTGCAGACCGGGGCCTTACCACTTGGCTATCGCACCAAAATATTAAACTAAGAATGACTCCAACGGGAATCGAACCCGTGTTACCGCCGTGAAAGGGCGATGTCTTAAC
>CAMZDG010000069.1 GCA_947305245.1 uncultured Lachnospiraceae bacterium | reverse complement strand
CACCTGGCGCGAGCTAGGAGTCAAAAAACAAGACGCGGCATTTCGGGTGTTAAAAAGATACAAAAGAGGAAAAGCAGCTCTGCGCAGGACGCGGGCTGCTTTCTTTTTGGGTGCAGGTTTCCTGTGCTTACTAATTTGCAGTCAGGAGGGAAAGCGTGGGAAAGGAGCGCCTGCCAAAGCATTTGCGTATTCAGATCAAGGGCTGGATCTGTAGTATTATCTTACTTGTCTTTCTGCTTGCCTTGCTAGCGGCAGTGATCCGGACTCCCTTTGAAGAAGAGGTTATGAATGAGGGGGAGGGAAACCAGGCACCATCGCCTAGTGAGCAGGAAACCATTCAGGATAGCGTCAGACAGATCCAAAGCAAGATCCAAAAGATGGGCGAGATCCGCGTGCTCCTTAGAAATGATGGGTATGAAGGGCTGTTTCATGACAGGGTGAGCCTGCGCGGCAGTAAGGACCTAAGAGTCACGGAGGAAAAAGAAGGGCGCTCAAAAGAAGATCGATTGCCTGCCGGAGAAGAATTGACATTCCGTAAGGGCGTAGGGTTTTTCGAGGATGGACAGGGAGTGCTGACGGTTTCGGCACTTGATCCGGAGGGCGAGATCCTGATCGATCTGGAGCGGGCCGAAGGGGTGCCCGGATATCGGGGGAAGCTAGAGATCAGAGCGGTGGACGAGGGCCTCCTTATAATCAATCAGCTCCCCGTCGAAGAATACCTACGCTACGTGGTCCCAAGCGAAATGCCTGCGAATTATCCGGAGGAAGCCTTAAAGGCGCAGGCGATCTGCGCAAGAACCTATGCATATGGAAAGATGCTTTGGCCCGGATATGAGGAATTTGACGCGCACTTAGATGATTCGACGGCTTTTCAGGTATATCATAATTGTGACGAACAGGAAAAGACGACGAAGGCGATCCGTGAAACGGCGGGGACGGTGCTCTGGACCAAGGCGGGGGAGCTGGCAGATACCTATTATTATTCCACCTCCTGCGGGCGCGGCACGGGAGCTGAAATCTGGATGGACGAGGGGGAAATGGGGCCAGATTACTTAAATGCAAAGCAGCTGACGCGAACGTCCGTCAAGTCATGGCAGGAGAAGGCGCCTTTGTTGATGGGGCCTTGGGAAGCGGATCGGGACGCCGAATTTCTTTTGGAGGAGAAGGAGGATGATTATGAATGCGAAGAAGCCTGGTATCGTTGGCATTATGATTGCCTGGAGCTATCTGCGGAGAAATTTTTGAGAAAACTAAGAGAAGTGACGGGGAGTGAGGAGATCACTTTTATGGAGATACAAGACCTGGAGGTGACCAGGCGCGGCGACGGCGGGATTGCCGCAGAGCTTTGCATCACGACGGACGGCGGAAGGTTTGCAGTGCGCGGGGAAGGCGCCATCCGAAGACTTCTTTGCGACGGAGAGGGAAAGGTAACTTTGCGTGACAAAAGCGCCTATTGCCCAAAAGAAATGCTCCCAAGCGCTTTTTTTCTACTTGCGCCTAGATTTGAGGGAAAAAACGTGGTAGGATATAGTTTGATCGGGGGAGGCCTCGGTCACGGCGTCGGCATGAGCCAGAACTGTGCAAAACAGATGGCTAAGGAGGGCATGAGCGCTGCGGAAATTTTGGGCTTTTTCTATCAGGGATGCGTTCTTGGTCCTATTTACTAACGGAGGAAACATGATCCGACTATTTCGAGGAATTAAAGATTTTGGATCGGAAATGAAACACCAAAACATCAGCGCCTTTGCGGCGAGTACGGCATTTTTCTTTTTCCTTTCGCTGATTCCCATGCTGATCGTCATCTGTGCCGTGCTGCCATACACTCCGCTGACGGAGGCGAATCTTCTCGTCGCCATTCGTGACTTGATCCCGGAGAAGATCTTCCCGCTGGCCGAAGGATTGGTGAACGACGTATATGAAAGGTCAGAAGGCATTCTCCCCATCGCAGTGATCGTCACGCTGTGGACGGCAGGAAAGGGGATGCTGGCTTTGATGCGGGGACTCAATGCCCTGGGCGACATCAAGGAGACGCGCAATTTCCTCTGGGTGAGATTTGTGTCCAGCTTTTATACGGCGCTCATGCTTTTGATGGTGGTTCTTTCTTTGTTTGTCATGGTGTTTGGCAATCGCTTTGTGGACATGCTGCTCTACAAGCTTCCAAAATTGCAGCCGCTGGTGGCATTGCTGATGCATTTCAGGTTTCTTGCCGTTTGGATCCTTTTGATGCTTTTGTTCGCCGCAATATATTCCTACGTGCCAAACGGTACTTTGAAATTCCGGGAACAGATTCCCGGCGCGGCCTTCACGGCCATAGGCTGGAGCGTGTTCTCCTGGGGCTTTTCCCTCTACGTGGACTGGACCGATTATAGCATTTACGGAAGCCTTGGACTGTTTGTCCTGATCATGTTTTGGATGTATTTCTGTATGTATATTATCATGATCGGAGCATATCTGAATAAGTACTTCGCGCCGCTCAATCAACAAGTGTTCGCGAAAAAAGAGAAAAAGCCAAAAGATTAGAATGTTTCGTAATTTCTGACAAAATGTGGATAAATCGATGAAAAAATGTGGATAAATTGTGGAAAAACCATGTTTTTCTTGACATTTACTTGAGATGTGCTAAAATAAACTTTGTATATTATTGAAATGATTATACGTGGTACTTTGTCCATATGTTAGAAGCTTGGATGACAAAGTAGTAAAGAGGCATGGACGACAATAAGAAACCCCGCAAATTTAATATATGGATGCTTTTCTCGATTCTGTTTTTTGTGGCGGCGCTGGTACTCATCGGCATCTTCATCAAGACGATGATCGATCAAAAGAACCGGGCAGATCATATGTCTGAGCTTGTCAATTCCGGTGCGATCATTGAGAGTAAGCCGATCGAGCAGACCCCGGAGCCTTCCGTTTCATCGACTCCCGAGGTGGTGGAATCCACTGAAGTGATCGTGACGCCGGAGCCGGAGGATCCTTACGATAAGAGTATCCGCCTGGCGCAGGAAGCAGGCGTACCGCTGCCGGAATTTACGGTGGACATCCAGCAGCTTCAGGAAACTGAGAACCCTGAAATCTATGCGTGGATCTACGTGCCCGGGACGAAAGTAAATTATCCCGTGTTGCAGCATCCTGCAGATGATACCTATTATCTAAATTATAACATTGACGGGACCAAGGGATATCCGGGTTGCATTTATACCGAGGCCGCGTTTAATGAGCCAACCTTTTGGGATGCCAATACTGTTTTGTATGGTCATAACATGAAGAACGGCACCATGTTTGGAAGTCTTCATAAGTATGAGGATTCTGAGTTCTTCGAAGAGAACCGATATATTTATGTTTTCACGCAGGAGCGGCTTTTTGTATATAAGATTTTTGCCGCGTATGATCACAGTAATGAGCATCTCCTGTTTAATCATAATTTCGCTTCTACGGATTCTTTCCTGCATTATTTTGAGAAAGTGAAAGAAGGACGCAACATGCACCGTATCTTTGCGGAGGACGTGGAGCTGACAGGAGAAGGACAGCATATCATCACGCTATCCACCTGCATAAACAACAAGCCGGAGAATCGTTTTTTGGTACAGGGAGTTTTGATCAATGAAGAATAATTTTACAATTCACCGCAGTATCCTGAAGGTATTGTTGGGTCTTGTGATTATTGCAATCATTGGCGTGGTTGTATTTGTATGTTTACAGATTTCTGGTAAGAACAGATTGTATAGCAAGAGCGCCAATAAAAAGCCGGATCTGGCGAGTGTGGCCATTACTTGGGAGGACGAACCGACCGAGGATGGAGAGACAGAGTCCAATACGGAATCGAAACAGCCGATCCTGATCGTGGAAGAAGACAGTGAGAACTGGGAAGAGGGAGATCTTCGATATAAGGGAGTGCATTATCGATATAATGACGAGATGCTCACTTTCCTGTTTCTCGGGATTGATAAAGATGGTGTCGTAAAGAAAGCCAAGAATGGAATTGACGGAGGACAGTCGGATGCGATTTTCCTTTTGGCACTCAATCCCAAGACCAAGGAAGCCTCTCTGATCGGCGTCAATCGTGATACCATGACGGACATTGATATCTATATGGAAAATGGCAATTTCCTTACAACCGCTAAGGGACAGATCACCTTACAGCATGGTTACGGGGACGGAAAAGAGCTTAGCTGTGAACGCAGTCTTGCCGCTGTCTCCAGATTGTTTTATAATCTTCCGATCCATGGGTATTGTTCCATTAACTACGGCGCGATTCCGAAAATTAACGATGCCGTGGGCGGTGTGACGCTTACCCTAAAGGAAGACGTCACAAAAGGCGGGGGAAAGATCCTTTATAAGAAGGGGCAGACCGTTACCTTAAAGGGACAAAAGGCCGTTCAGTTTTTGAGAGCCAGGGACTGCGAGGAATTTGGAAGCGCTGGAATGAGGACGGAGCGGCAAAAACAGTATCTGCTCGCCTATGCAGACGCAGCAAAGCAGGCAGCCAAAAAGGATGTCACGGTGATCGTTAAGCTGTTTAACACCATCAGCAAGTATATGGTGACCGACATTACGGTGGATGAGGTAAGCTATTTCTCCACACAGGTTGCCGATTATCAATTCGATGCATCTCACGTGTATTCCGTTCCCGGAGAGACGATCATGGGAGATAAATTTGAGGAGTTCTACGTGGACGAGAAGGGCCTTTATGAATTGATCATAAAGGTATTCTATGACGTCATCGAAGATTAATTTGGTATTAGGCCGCAAGGCTTGATATAACCACATGATTCTGAAAGAAAGGAGGAACAATCCAATGAAAAAGTTAATGAGATCTATCGCTCTTATTCTTGC
This sequence comes from uncultured Lachnospiraceae bacterium, assembly GCA_947305245.1. GTDB lineage: Bacteria > Bacillota > Clostridia > Lachnospirales > Lachnospiraceae > Acetatifactor. The sequence continues at coordinate 1,774 of CAMZDG010000069.1, read as the reverse complement.
AGTGGTTATGGTACTTGGTATGACTGTTTTCGCAGCAGGCAGCACCAGCACCAGCACTGGAGATTCTACCAGCAAGAAGCTCTGGGATGATTGGAAGCAGATCAAGGAAGGCCTTGAAGGTGACGGAGTTTCCGTGTATCCTTTGGATGGAGATTGGCTGACCTGGGCTCAGCAGTATGCTGACACTCGTGACGATCTCGGTAAGGTTCTTACCGTGTTCGACATGACTTCCGAGAATAAGGGATTCTATGTTACCATCAAGTACAGTGAGCTGGTTCCCGGAAAGCAGTATGCTCTGCTTCACTATATCGGAGAGAATTGGCAGGATAAGTCCAAGCACGACAACTCTAAGTGGGAAGTTATTCTTGTAACCTACGATGGAAGTGATAAGCTCAAGGCACTTATTACCGGTACTTCTCCGTTTGGTATCGTAGAGTACACTGGCAGCGGTTCCGCAGCCGTAGTAGCTCCTAAGACTGGTGAAGTGATCGCTCTGTCTGCAATCTTTGCCCTCATTATGATGGCAGGTGCAGTTGTTTGCGCAAAGAAGGCTCGCCTTCAGAAATAATAAAGAATGTTGTTCCATTCTTTATGATTAATCATGCATGATTAGTTAATATTTTGTTTTACAATTTGTACTATCTTTGAGACATGTGGTTTTCTTGTGGAGTCACGTCAGGGCGACCTGGCGTGGCCCCATGAGATAAAAAAGAAAAGAGAATGCATGAAAAAGCATCGGAAGGCGATGCTTTTTTTGCGTAATAAAGGATTGGCGCTTGACAAATAACAGGTTATTCGTTACAATACCTAAATAACAAGGCTATGAAGGTGCAAACAGAAATCAGAGATGATTCACCGTAGAAGACTGTTTTCCTAAAGATACCAGAGAGGGAATGCCACCGGCTGAAAGCTTCCCAGGTAAAGACAGAACTTCGAATTTCCCACCGGAGCCGTTTTGAGGAACGCACTTATGCATGCAAGTAGTCGAAACCGCGTCGTGTCCGTTAAGCACGTAAGAGAGTCCGCTTTTCTTTGTGATTGTCATAAGAAGAACGGGAAGCAGGGTGGTACCGCGTAGAAAATACGTCCCTTGCACAGGAAGACTGTGCAGGGGATTTTTATTTTGCAAGAATGGAGGAGAGAACATGAACGAGAGATTTGGTGAGATCAAGCAAGAAATTCTTGACGGCATAGGAGAACTGGCCAGTTCCAAGGCAGTCTATGAGTTCAAGAAGCAGTTCCTGGATTCCAAGGCGGGCAAGATCGGACTTCTGATGAAGGAGATGAAGAACATTGCCCCGGAGGAGCGCGCGAACTTTGGTAAGAGCGTGAATGAATTGAAGGAGTGGGCGCAGCAGCGATTCTCGGATCTGGATGAAATGGTGCGCGCAAAGGAACTGGAGAAGCGTTATGAGGCGGAAAAGATCGACGTTTCCGAGCCCGCTGTGGAGATGAAGTCAGGAAACCTTCATCCCATCACGCAGATGAGGAACGAGATCATTGACGTTTTCTCTGGCATGGGCTTCGAAGTGTTTGAGAATAAAGAGATCGAAAATGATTATTATAATTTCACGGCACTGAACACGCCGAAGGATCATCCGGCAAGGGACATGCAGGATACCTTCTATCTCTCTCCGGAATTCCTTTTGGCAACGCAGACCTCTGCCGCACAGATCCATACCATGGAAGCAAAGAAGCCTCCCATCAAGATCCTGTGCCCCGGCAAGGTGTTCCGTTCCGATGATGACGCGACGCATTCTCCCATGTTCCATCA
>CAMZDG010000068.1 GCA_947305245.1 uncultured Lachnospiraceae bacterium | reverse complement strand
TCTGCGGAATTTGATGGAGACAATGCAATGGACGGCAGAACAGGCGATGATGGCACTAAAAGTTCCGGAAGATATGAGGGGAAAAATAAGAGAACAGATTCTAGGCTAAGAGACTCCGGAATACGAGCAGTCAATGGAAAAAAACGCATAGAAAAAGCGCGAGACGGGAATCGAACCCGCGACCCCCTCCTTGGCAAGGAGGTGCTCCACCGCTGAGCCACTCGCGCATGTCGTAACTGACAAAAAGTAATATACTATACTTTCTGCAAATTGTCAACAACTAAATTTCACTTCTTTTTCATGAATTGTATATACAATTCAAAGGATTTCTGGAACATCCCACGTTTTATGCCTGGAAATGGGAATTCAACTAGACGATTGCCCGCGAAAGAGGTATAATGATAACATAAATATCCTATGGCATAACGCAAGGAGGATGGTGCATGAGACTAGAGTTTATCGGTGCGGATCATGAGGTGACGGGCAGCTGTCATTATCTTGAGGTGGCTGGAAAGAATATCCTGGTTGATTATGGCATGGAACAGGGAGCGAACGTGTTCGAGAACGTGAAGCTTCCCGTGGAGGAGGCAATGATCGATTATGTCTTTCTCACCCATGCGCACGTGGATCATTCGGGAATGTTACCGCTTTTGTATGCCAGGGGGTTCCGGGGGCAGATTTATGCCACGGATGCCACGGCGGATCTTTGCAGCATTATGCTTCGTGACTGTGCACACATTCAGATGATGGAGGCGGAGTGGAAGAACCGCAAGGCGAAACGAAGCGATTCCGTGGAGGCCGTGGAGCCTATTTATACCATGGAGGACGCGATCGGCGTGATCAAGCGGATCGTCCCGTGTCATTATGACACGGAGATCCAGGTTTGCGATGAGGTGAAGATCCGATTTACGGACATCGGTCATCTCCTTGGTTCTTCGAGTATTGAGGTTTGGCTGACGGAGGAGGGAAGGACGAAGAAGATCGTCTTTTCCGGCGACATTGGAAATAAGAATCAGCCGCTGATCCGCGATCCCATTTATACGACTTCGGCGGATTACGTGGTGATGGAGTCCACTTATGGCGATCGCACGCATCCGGCGGATCGTGTGGATTATAAGGGGGAACTGACAAAGATTTTGAAGGATACGTTCGACCGCGGCGGTAACGTGGTGATCCCGTCGTTTGCGGTTGGCCGTACGCAGGAGCTGCTGTTCTTCCTGCGGAAGATCAAGGTGGAGCGCCTGGTGGAAGGGCATGAGGACTTCCAGGTGTTCGTGGATTCGCCGCTTGCGGTGGAGGCGACGGAGATCTTCCAGGCGAATCGTATGGATTGTTTCGCAGGGGAGGCACTGGAGCTGGTGAAGGAGGGGATCAATCCCATTGCCTTTGCGGGGTTGAAGCTTTCCATTACGAGTGAGGAATCTAAGGCGATCAACTTTGATGATAAGCCGAAGGTGATCATATCCGCGTCGGGCATGTGTGAGGCGGGCCGTATCCGGCATCACTTAAAGCATAATCTTTGGCGGCCGGAGTGTACGATCCTGTTCGTTGGGTATCAGGCGATCGGCACGCTGGGGCGCAGCATTATCGAGGGCGCGAAGGAGGTCAAGCTCTTTGGCGAGCCTATCCAGGTGAATGCAAGGATCATGCAGCTCGCCGGCATGAGCGGGCATGCGGATAAGAATGGATTGATCGAGTGGATCTCTGCCTTCGAGGAGAAGCCGAAGAAGGTCTTCATCGTGCATGGCGAGGATCAGACGAGCATGAATTTTGTGGAGTGTCTGAAGATCGAGTATGGGCAGAGGGCCTATGCGCCGTACAGCGGGACGGTGTTTAATCTGCTCTCGAATCAGTTCGAGTATGAGGCGGAGCCGATCCCTGCAAAGAAGAAGCAGAAGGTTGCGAATGGGGTATTTGCGAGACTGCTGGCTTCGGCACAGAGATTGCTCGCGCTGGTGCAGAAGAGCGACGGGATGGCGAATAAGGACATGGCGAAGTTTGCCGACCAGATCAATGCGCTGTGCGATAAGTGGGACTAGTCGGATATTTGCGAAGCAAATTTCCGATCCTGAGCGAAGCGAAGGACGTGACGAAGGTCACGCTTAGTTGTCGGATAGACTCGGGGTGGATGCCCTCGAGGATATGGTTAGGTCACTATCGATTCAACTTGTGGTTGAGAAAAAGTAAAAACAGCGCTGATTGTATAAGGTTGTAATTAGAGGTATGCTGATCATGTAAGAAATCTCCTTGCAAGGAAGGGAAAAGAGGAGTCCCTCAATGCGCATGATGGGGCTAGAAAAAGAATATGGAGGAGAAATGATGAACATGATCGGTGAGAATATTAAGAAGCTGCGGAAGGCGAAGGGGATGACGCAGGAGGAGCTTGCGGAGAAGGTCTGTGTCTCTTATCAGGCGGTGAGCAAGTGGGAGAATGGCGGGTCTCCGGATATTGAGATGCTGCCGGTGCTGGCGAATACCTTCGGCGTGACGATCGACGAGCTGCTGGGCTTTAAGCTAAATAGCTATACAAACAAGGAGAAGTTCATCCGGCTGATGGCGGATGCGGGTGTGTTAAAGCGCGGGCACTTTGAACTGCACGGGTTCGAGGCGAATTATTATGTCGACTCGGAGCACTTTACCACGAACATTCATCTCGCAAAGCTGGGTGAATTCTTTGCGGACTTGATCATGGAGGAGCACCTGGAATTCGACTGCATCGTCGGGCTGGCGTATCACGGGATCAGCTTCTCAGCGGCCACGGCCATGGCGCTGGCAAGCAAGTATGGGGTGACGGTAAACTACTGTCACGACAGGAGAGTGGCGGACAGCCGCGGCAGGATCCTTTGCGGGCACACGCTGGAGGACGGCGAGCGTATCGTGGTGGTGGACGACCTGATCAACAGCGGGAAGACCGTGATGGAGAGGATCGAGCGCATCCAGGAACTGGCCGACGTGAAGGTTGCGGCGGTGGTCGCGATCGTGGACCGTTATGAGAAGGACATGGAGAGCGTTCATGAGAGCGGCGCAAAGCTTCTCGAGGAGAAGTATGGCGCGAAGGTGCTCACCGTGGTCAGCGGAGACGACATCACCAGGGCCATCCGGCAGGGAATCGTTTAGAATCAGATCATAAAGATCAAGGTTTATAGCGGTGCCTGTCCGCATGCGGTTAAGCCGTATTGCTCATGCCGCGCCGTCGCGCTCTGCCTGAAACGGGCCAAAACGGCGCGGCAAGGCATCGGAAATGGAGCTCTGTCCGAAAAGCTTCCTTGTATATGGCAGATATGGATACTGGGGACATTCTGTTTGTATACGAGAGGGGGAAATAAATGAAGGGTAAAAAACTTTTCAAGATAATGCTGGAAGGTTTTTTGGTTATCGGAATATTGGCGGTAGCTTTGATATTCTATATGCATTCTGACGTGCACCGGACACGGGCGATCAAGGCGTTTTTTAAGCAGAAATACAACGTGACCGTAGATGACGGTGGGGACGTGGTGCTTTCAGGTGATGAATTCACGATAACAACTGAGGATAAGATCTTCGTATGGGGAACCTGCGGATTCTTCGGCAACGTGGAGACAGACTCATATATTAATTTCTACTATGCGGATGATTGCGTCGATCATATCCGCCACGTGATCGGTGATTGCTTCGCGGACAGCATGATCATATACGACGGGATAAGGCTTTCTGAACTGGCGTCCATTCCCTTGGAGACAAAAGCGATCCATTCATACGATGAATATGTGACTCCCACAAAAAAAGCCTGGGAAAACGCAGAGGTGCACAAATATTACTATAAGATAAGCATCAGGGTCTATGTCAGGGAGTCTGAAGACGTGGGAAACGTCGGCGAGGCGATGGCGAAACTGCAGGATGGTAAAGAATATTTCGACGTTTTCTTTTACGCTGTTCCGGATAAGCTGTTTGATCACCACAAAGAGAAGGAAACCTATGCTTATTTTAGGGGAAAAGCTTTAGGCGAGCTGGAAGATGATCTGGATAAAGAAACTGCCATTGAATTAGAGAAGCTTATATATCACCGGAGCGGGTTGGTGGATGAATATTGTCCTTGGGACCGGAAAGCCATGCCCGAGAACGATGATATTGAGAGGGAATCACTGGGCAGGATCGTTAGGAAAATAGAAGGAGAGAAGGAGCATGAGTTACGCAGATACTGTTTTCATAAACATGTGTAAGGACATTCTGGAGAATGGAACGAGCACGGAGGGCGAGAAGGTCCGCCCTCACTGGCCGGACGGCGCGTCCGCATATACCATCAAGAAATTTGGCGTGGTGAACCGTTATGATCTCACGAAGGAGTTTCCGATCATGACGCTGCGCCGCACGGCGCTGAAGTCCGCCACGGATGAGATCCTTTGGATCTGGCAGCAGAAGTCGAATAACATTCATGACCTGCACAGCCACATCTGGGATGAGTGGGCGGATGCGGATGGCTCCATCGGCAAGGCGTACGGCTATCAGCTGGGCGTGAAGCACCAGTATAAGGAGGGCATGATGGATCAGGTGGACCGCGTGCTCTATGACCTGAAGAACAATCCCTTCAGCCGCCGCATCATGACGAATATTTACGTACACCAGGATCTGCACGAGATGAATCTGTATCCCTGTGCTTACAGCATGACCTTCAACGTGACGCAGAAGCCCGGCGCGGAGAGGCTTACCCTGAATGCGATCCTGAACCAGCGCTCGCAAGATGTCCTTGCGGCAAATAACTGGAACGTGGTACAATATGCAGTGTTGCTTCACATGATCGCGCAGGTGAGTAACATGGAGGCGGGGGAGCTGGTGCATGTGATTGCGGATGCGCATATTTATGACCGTCACGTGCCGATCATCAAGGAATTGATCGTGCGCGAGCCGTATCCCGCACCGAAGTTCTGGATCAACCCGGAGGTGAAGGATTTCTACCAGTTCACGCGCGACGACGTGAAGGTCGAAAACTACGTCACCGGAGAACAGATCAAGGACATACCGATCGCCATATAAAGCGCTCAAAGGAAAACCAAGCGGCGCCGAAGGCGACGTTTGGGAGGGGGAATACGATGTACGAGGATAATTACGAGAATATTTTGAACAAGAAGAGCGACGAGGCGACGGACAGCCATCAAGAAAGCGCTGAGGAGCAGCAGGAACGTTTGGGGCGGTATATATATCTTGGCGGAAAACTAAAGGCCCTTTTTTGGTGTGAAATCATCAGCATGATCATATACGCGATCCTTCGGGTGATCGAGCAGTTAGACGCAAGGGATGTCTTCGGAGTCGTGCTCTTTTTGGCCGGTGCCGTGCTGATATGCTTTCTTCTGACATGCATTATTACGATCACGATGGGACGGGCTTATGAATCCTTCCTTAAGGCCGGCGTATTGTTCCTCATAGCCAGCGTACTGGATCTTGTCAGCAACCTGGGGCTATTGGGAAGACTGGGTACCTACACTACCCTGATCACTACAATTTTGTACATTGTGGAAATGTATTATTTCGTTGATGGCATGACCTCTGCACTCGCCGGGATCGATGCGGGGCTGCTTCATGAATGGGAGAACTACTGGAAGATGTTCTGGATCTTGCTCGTGATCGCGATCGTCTGCACGCTGCTTTTGTTCATTCCGCTGATCAACTTGCTGGCTGCGATGGCCATGATCGTATTGGCATTTGTCTACTTGGGCTTTGCCATCTGGAGGTACATGCTGCTCTGGAAATCGGCGGACATCCTCATCGGTTATGCAACGTATTATGGTACTCACGAGGAATGATCCGGAGGCAGAATATGAATTTGATCGTTGCCGTAGATAATAACTGGGCCATCGGGAACAAGAGGCGGCTTCTGGTCTCCATCCCGAATGACATGAAGCATTTTCGAGAGGAGACCACGGGCAAGGTCGTGGTGTTCGGGAGAAGGACGCTGGAGACCTTTCCGCAGGCGCAGCCCCTTAAGAATCGAACGAATATCATCCTGTCCGCGAATCCGAATTTTAAGGTGAAGGATGCGATCGTCGTTCGCTCCGTGGAGGAGCTTCTGGAGGAGCTAAAGAACTATGACGACGAGGACGTTTACGTGATCGGCGGCGACAGCGTATATCGGCAGCTCCTGCCATATTGCAACGTCGCACACGTGACGAAGATCGATCATGAATATGAGGCGGACACTTACTTCCCCAATCTGGATCAGGATCCCGCCTGGACGATCACGGCAGAGAGCGACGAACAGACCTATTTCGACCTTCCGTATCAGTTCCTAAAATACGAGCGAATATAATGAAAAATGGTGCCGCCCGGGTCCCTGGCGGCACTTTTTTTGCGTAATTTCGTAACAGGATAGTTAAGACTTTCATATTGACTTTTCCGACAAAAAGGGCGATAATTTATTACAGCCTTTTAAATCTTTGAACGAAAAGAGGGATTTGACATGGAAAAGAAAAACATTGACTGGGGCAACATTGGCTTTGGGTACATTCAGACGGATTACCGTTACGTATCCTATTTCAAGAACGGCGCGTGGGATGACGGCCAGATCACGACGGACGCGAACATCGTCCTGAATGAGTGCGCAGGCGTTCTTCAGTATGCTCAGACCGTGTTTGAGGGCCTGAAGGCATATACGACCGAGGACGGCCACATCGTCACCTTCCGTCCTGACCTGAACGCAGACAGACTCGAGCAGTCCGCACAGAGACTCGAGATGCCCGTATTCCCGAAGGATCGTTTTATCGACGCAGTGAATCAGGTAGTTGCAGCCAACGAGGCATTTGTTCCTCCTTACGGCAGCGGCGCAACCTTGTACATTCGTCCTTATATGTTCGGCAGCAATCCTGTTATCGGCGTAAAGCCTGCTGACGAGTATCAGTTCAGAATTCTGACGACCCCCGTAGGTCCTTACTTCAAGGGCGGCGCGAAGCCCATCACCATCAAGGTGAGTGATTTCGACCGTGCGGCACCTCACGGCACCGGCCATATCAAGGCTGGCCTGAACTACGCCATGAGCCTGCATGCCAT
>CAMZDG010000067.1 GCA_947305245.1 uncultured Lachnospiraceae bacterium | reverse complement strand
CGCGGTCGATGAAGGTGACGTAATCCGCCACCTTTTCCAGGTCGGAGGTGATGTGAGAGCTCATAAGGATGCTGTGGTTTTCCTCCTGGATGAACTCCAAAAAGAGATCCAGGAATTCGTTGCGCACCACGGGATCCAGGCCGGTCGTCGCCTCATCCATGATCAGGAGCTTTGCGCCATGGGAGAGGGCGGAGGCGATCTGCAGCTTCATTTTCATGCCCTTGGAAAACTGGCTGAATTTCTTTTTATAAGGGAGCTGGAAGCGATCCAGATAGCTTTGGAAAAGCGCATTGTCCCAACTCTCAAAGACGCCGCGAAGGATCTTGCCCAGCTGCACCGCATTTAAGTCTTCCGCGAATGGAAGCTCATCAAATACGGCGGCGATCTGCTTTTTGATCTCGGTTTCTTGCTGAACGGAATCTAAACCGAGGACCTTGATCGATCCCTCATCCTTTTTGATGATGCCAAGAATGGAATTGATCGTCGTGGTCTTTCCGGCGCCGTTCTGACCAATGAAGCCCATGATGCTGCCACTTGGCACGCTGAAGCTGACATGGTCCAGCGTAAAACCATCATAACGTTTGGTGAGATCCTTGATCTCAATGGCGTTTTCATAATCATTCCCCATGAAGTGTTCCTCCGCAATGAATGGACGTGAGCAGTTTGTAAATACATAATGTATATATACGATATACACAATATATAACATTTAAAATAGGTAACGTCAAGCGAAAAGAGAAATAGAATTACAAAAAAGAAAGAAGCGCTACGGGTTGTCAGCAGGTGGGATTCGTGGCATAATGAGAACGGATGAATCCGTCACGGTTGTATCTGGCGGACGGGCCGGCGTGAAAGAAATGCGAAACGAGAGGTGCGTGGAATGAAAGAGATAGTGCCGATTGGATATGCCAAGACTCACATGGGACTTATCGTAGCCGTGATGTTTGGCGGATGGGGCGGGTTCCTTTGCTTTATGGCCCTTCGCTGGGGCGCGGAGCTTAGCGTGGTGTTGCCGTTTGCGATCCTGCTTTTTCTTCTGGTGGCGGGGATCATCTTGTCGGACGTGACGACCAATATAAAGGCCGGAAAGCGGATGGCGCATCGGGCGGAGATGCGAAAATATACGCACGCCAAGGGCGAGATCATTGAGAAGAAGCTGTACTTTAGCGTGGGCGGACGGGAGTTGCCGAATGCGCCCGCGGAGGAGCTATATCTGCGGAAAAAGAATAAGAGCTATCGCTTTCGGGTTGCCTTCGAGGACCCTCGAACGGGGCAGCGCAGGGAGACCGTGTCGGAGCCATATCATTTCTTTTCCCTTTATACATATCAGCGCGTGGGCGACCGGATGGAGCTGGTGGCGAAATATCGCGAAGGAGAGGCTTACGTATACGTGGACCTGGAGGGGAATCCCTGGGTGGAGCTGATCCCGGTATCATAAGGTGAGAGACAAGGAAGGAATTACGGAAATGAAAAAGGAAGAAAAGACGAACGTACTGCGCGTGCTGGACGGGAAGAAGATCGCATATGAAAGTCATGCGTATGAGCCGGATGCGACGCTGACGGGCGAGCAGATCGCAGGGATATTAAAGGAAGATGCGGCGAGCGTTTTTAAGACGCTGGTGACGCAGGGAAAGACGGGGCAGTATTATGTATTTGTCGTGCCGGTATGCGCTGAGCTGGATTTGAAGAAGGCGGCGAAGGCAGCAGGCGAAAAATCCATTGCCATGATCAAGCAAAAGGATCTGTTGCCTCTCACGGGGTACGTGCACGGAGGCTGTTCGCCCATCGGGATGAAAAAGCATTTTCCGACTTATTTACATGAGAGCGCAAAGGAGCTTTCGAAGATCTTTGTCAGCGCCGGGAGAGTGGGGCTGCAGGTGGAACTTGCCGTGACAGATCTGATCCAGGTGGCGGGATGCGAGCTGGCGGACGTTGTGTCCTAGGGAGCTGGCATATGGCCAAGGGAGTGAACTGCGGGAGTAGACGGCGGACAGGGCCTGGGAAGTGAACTGCGGGAGTAGACGGCGGACAGGGCCTGGGAAGTGAACTGCGGGGAGAGAAAACGGATATGTTTGATGAGCGGGAAGAGTGGAAGGAAGCGCGCGACGAACTAGTGTGGGAAGTGACGCACCTGGGATTCGAGGCTTCGCTCGGAATGGAAATCGCAAAGAACTTGGGAACTCCGAAGGCCATGCGGCGGATGGCGGCGTACCTGCGGTATGAAAAGCCGAAGAAAGTGGAGATCGTGGTGGACGAGATGCTTGCGATCAAGAGCGAGATCGAAGCCTGGCGGGAGAAGAAAGAGAGCGAAGAAGCCAGCGCGAGGTATTATGCGCTTCGACGCAGGGGGCCGCTCGGAGAGGACGATTAGAGACAAGGAAATTATAAATCATAGGAGGGAAAAGGTATGGTAAAGCATGTAATCTTATGGCAGATCAAGGATGAGTATGATGAGGCAAAGAAGACGCAGATCAAGCAGGGGATCAAGGAGGGGCTTGAGGGGCTTCAGGGAAAGATCCCGGGACTTTTGGAGATCAAGGTTTATATTGATCCGCTGAAGACTGCGAACTGCGACGTGATGTTGGATTCCAAGTTTGAAAGCGAGGCGGCGTTGAACGGATATACCGTGCATCCCGATCACGTGGAGGTTGCCACGACGAAGGTGCGGCCGTTCGTTTCGAGCAGAGTTGTGATGGATTGCGAAGCTTGAGGATTTAATATGGCGAAATATGCATTATCCAAGAAGGAAAAGGAATTCTTGAAAACCTATGACATCACGGAGTTTGACAGACCTTCCGTGACGACGGACGTGGCGGCGTTCGCCGTGATGAATGAGCTTTCGACGGAGGCGCCTTCGGAAAAGAAGCTGAATTATAGAAAGGATCCGGAGCGGGAGCTGCAGATTCTCCTGGTAAAGCGTGGAAGCTACCCCTTTAAGGGGAAGTGGGCGTTGCCGGGCGGCTTTTCGAAAAAGCAGGAGAGCACGCATGAGACCGCCCTTCGAGAGCTGGAGGAGGAGACGGGCGTTGCAGATGCGTATCTTCGGCCCTTTGGCGTGTTTAGTAAGCCGGAGCGTGATCCGAGAGGATGGATCATCTCGCATGGATATCTGGCCCTGATCGACGGCGGGAAGTATCGCCTGCACGCGGGAGCGGACGCCTGGGAGGCGGCCTGGTTTCGACTGTCCGTGGAGTGTAAGGAAGTGTCTAAGAAGGCAAAGCATGGCATGACGGTCGTGGAGAATCTTTATGCGCTTCACTTCTATCAGGCGGAGCGTGATCTGGAGTTTACGGCGAAGGTGCAGGAGACCAAGCGGTTTTCCGAGCTCCACGGGAATATGACTTATGAAGTGGTCGACATGGGAGAGCTTGCGTTCGATCATGCGGAGATCATATTGAACGCCTGGCAGAGCCTTCGCAGGGAAGCTGAAGGCAGCGGGAAGATCATCTTTGACCTGATGCCGGAGAAGTTCACGCTGAATTCCCTGCAGCGGGCCTTTGAACTGGTGCTGGGCAGGAAGCTTCTTGTGGCCAACTTTAGGAGGAAGATCGCGCCGCTTGTGATCGAGACCGAGGAGGAGATCACCGGGGTGGGGCATCGTCCTGCAAAGCTTTACCGCAGAAACCCGGAGGAATTCTTTGGGTAAATAAGAAATTAAAAAATTAAAGTAAAACTTTAAATTCTTATTGACAAACTTATAAAGCCATGATATATTAAACTTGCCGGCAGGAAAAGTTAAAAAAATTAAAGTATGACTTTAAATCATGAAGAGAGAAAGCATACTAATTTGAAAAGGGCTTATGGCCAAGGAGGAATATATCATGGAAGAAAAGGTATTAAAGGAAAGACGCAAAAAGGTTCGTATCATGCAGGCGTTGGCTATGTTCCTTGTTATGATCATGCTGTTTTCCGTAAGGGATTTTGTGGAAGACTTGATGAGCAAGGATGCAAATTATGAGATCCGTTACGAGATGCCATTCGGCACAACAAATGGACAACATGTGTACGAACTTTTCAAGGATGGGAAGCATGTTTGCGACATTGACTATAATGAGTACAATCTGCTGGATGAAAACGGAAATCTCGATATTTGGTATTGCGTTATGATCCAGGACGTGCGGAATTTAGCCTATATGATCATTCTTTGCATCATGCTGTATATCGTTATTTTGATCGTAGACAATACGATCGGCGGGTCTCCCTTTACGCGTAAAAATGCGAAGCGCATTCGTATGATCGGTGCATTGCAGCTCGCGCTTGCGGTAGTTCCCGGACTGATCACGTTTACGATGAAGTTTTTCAAATTTGAATATTCTAGTCTGAGATTTCAATGGCCGGGATTCTTCATGTTTATCATCGCGTTTGCCATCATGACTTTGGCGAATGTCTTTGACTACGGCGTAAAGCTGCAGGAGGACATTGACAGTATCGCGTAAATGGTATGACGCCGCGGACGGCTTACCGTGGCTAGGCCGGAGCGACGCAGGCAGACAGCGCATGATGCTTTGATGGGACAAGGAGGATGGCATGATCATAATCAGGCTGGACCGCATGATGGCGGACCGAAAAATATCATTGAATGAATTGGCAGATAAGGTTGGGATGACCAACGTGAATCTTTCCAATCTGAAGACGGGAAAGATGAAGGGTATCCGGTTTGAGACGCTGGAGGCGATCTGTAAGGTGCTGCAGTGTCAGCCGGGAGATTTAATGGAGTATAAAGAAGATTAAAGAACGGGAACCTTAAGGAGAGGAAACGGGATGGAGATCAGGTTGGACGACGGCATGACCTTTGATGCCGGGCGCCTGGAAAAGGAAAGGTGGCTTTCCTATCTTTACTATACGGAGCACCACGGCGTGAACCTAGAGCGCGTGGAATCCGTGGAGCAGGTCAGCGGGCGCGAGACGCTGAGTTACGTGCTTCGGACGCTGGAGCTTTTAGAAGAGGAGCATCAGGCGGGGCGCCTTACGGCGAAGGAATATGAGATCGTAAAGACGGTCCTTCAGTGGTCGGAGGTCTCGAAGGGCGGCACGGTCAAGGAGCGCGAGCAGTGGAGAAAGCAGGGGTATGCGCTGGACATTCATAACATCGCGTCCGCGGAAGTTTATCATGAATATGTGGGGGGCGGAGCGGAAACGATCGAGCTTCTGATCCGTACGCACGGGCTTTTGGGGCAGGCCATCCGCGGCGAGGTGCTGATCGAAAAGAACAGGCCTCTTTTAGAGTTGTTGCCTAAGCTTGGCGAGGGGTCGCTGGAACGCCTCCTGCTTGTTTTGAACCATTGCATTATTGGCGCCGTTGCGCCAGGGCTTTGGGAGAGCGTGAAAACAGAGGTGAAGGAGCTGATCTGCAGGATCCTGAAGGGGGATTTCACGGAGCTTCCCGCGAGGGAGAGAATGATCCGTCTGGACCCGCGCATGGCCGATGCGGACGAGGAACTCGTTACGCTTTTTGCGAAGCAGATCTTTCCCAAATATGAATTATGGTATTTTCAATCAGCGTTTGCTGATTTTTCGATAGAGCAGGTGAAGTGGATTCTGAAGACGATGCTGGAAAAGGTGGAGGACGGTGTACTCTATCTGTCGTTCAAGCCGCTGGCAGACGGGCTATATTATGATTATCAGGGAAAAAAGCAGGTCAATGTCTACAAGGAACGCATTATCGAGAAGTATATGCGGGATCATTCCATCGAGAACGTGGAGCTAGTGGTAAAGCGGATTTCGCGTGCGATGCTGGTGGACTTTCGTTTTTCGGCCGTGTGCGAAAAGCTCATTGACTTTTGCGTCGAGGCTGAGCGGTGCGGGCTTCTCACCTTTGAAAAGAGCATCACGGTGCTTTATGATATGTTTGGCTTTCGGCGCGATGAATTCGACCGTCTGAATAATGAGGAGAAATACCTCTCCATTATGAACGCGAGCGAGGAGAGCACCAAGAATTCCATCATTGAATATGTCACAGGGCAGACGGTGGTCGACGTGGGAAGCGGTGGCGGCGTGCTGATGGACCTTTTGGAAGAGCGCTATCCGGATAAGCGGATCATCGGTACGGACATTGCGGATAACGTGTTGCAGGTTTTGGAGAAAAAACGCAAGGACGAGGGCCACGGCTGGACGGTGCTCCGTCATAACTTTGTAGACGGGCCTTTCCCGGAGAAGGTGGATGCGATCCTGTTTTCTTCAATCTTGCATGAGGTATTTTCCTATACGGAGACGGAGAATGGCAGGTTTGAGATAGGGTCGGTGACGACGGCGCTTCGGAATGCGTATGCGTCTTTGAATCCCGGCGGACGGATCATCATCCGCGACGGCGTGAAGTCGAAGGTGGATGATTCCGTGATCGAGATCAGATTCAAGGATCCCGAGGGCATGGAGTTTTTCAGAAATTTCGTGCGGGATTTCGAGGGCCTTAAGGACATTGAGGATAAGAAGATTGAGATCCTCGAGCAGGAGAACAAGGTGAGGGCGTGCGTGAACTATGCGCGCGAATTCCTATATACCTACACGTGGGGGCGGCAGAGCTATCCCCATGAGGTACAGGAGCAGTTTGGATACTTTACCATCGAAGAATTTCGGGAATTCTTTGAGGGACTGGGCGCGAAGATCATTCGCTGCGATGCCTTTTTAGAGCCGGGCTACGTGACGCACCTTTCGCCCAAGGTGGAACTTTCCGTGGAGACCTTCCCGGATTCTAATTGTATTGTGGTTGTTGAAAAACCTTAGGTTATTACCCCGAGCGTTTTCGCAGTTTTGACTGCATGGATTTCATTATCGTCTTCCATGCAGTCTTTTTTTCTGTTTTGGACTGCACGGATTCGATTTTCGTTTTCCATGCAGTCTTTTTTTCTGCTATGGACTGCACGGATTCGATTTTCGTTTTCCATGCAGTCCATTTTCCATGTTTGGGACTGCATAATTTCTAAATTTGTCTTTTATGCAGTCCGATTTCCATGTTTTGGACTGCATGAATTCTATTATCGTCTTTTATGCAGTCCGATTTCCATGTTTTGGACTGCATGAATTCTATTATCGTCTTTTATGCAGTCCGATTTCCATGTTTTGGACTGCACGATTTCTAAATTTGTCTTTTA
>CAMZDG010000066.1 GCA_947305245.1 uncultured Lachnospiraceae bacterium | reverse complement strand
ACTCGGTGATGAAAGACAAGGTCTTGCTATCATAAAATCAGAAAGTTTCTTAGCCTTTGCTGATGCTGTTAGAAATGGGAAATATGTAGAGTAGAATGCTTCTGGGAAAATCACTCCTGATATACCGCAAGTTTCCCGTTGGCAAGGCTCTTGTATTCAATGTGGATTTTAATAATGAACTCATTTGTTTACCCTCTTTGCCTTAGCGCAGTAAATTCAAATACAATCGCTCCATTCACATTCAAAAACCTTCTCTTTCATATGCCTAAAATGGAAACTCTATTCCATCTGAGCCCCTATCGTACACAGTTTTCCCCTAAGCTCATATCCTATTCTTTCATAACAGGCATTGGACGCCACATAATCTGCATCCGTATATAACATTGGCATAAAGCCGGCATTTCTTGCTATCATCGTAACCTGATAAACAAGGTTCTCCGCATAGTGCTTCCGCCTCTCTTCCACCCTGGTATACACCAGGCCGATCGCTGCCAATTCTCCATTTTGGCTCCAGTTGCAGCTTGCGACTCTCTTTCCGGAAGCGTCTTTCCAAAAATATAGACTGCCGTTTTCAACGCCTTGCCTTGCCTTCTTGCGATATTCTTCGAGTGATTGTTGATCCACGTTAACATCACTGTGGAACATATCCATGAATTCAACCAATTCGTCAATGTCTCCCGCCGTGCATTGGTACAGCTCCCCCTCACACGCCACGTGTGGCGCGATCGGTTCAGGATTATCATACGCGAACATGTTTGTCTCGATGGCGAACTTGACTCCGTCCGTGGCCGCACGCTCAATAAAATACTTTGCGAGTTCATATTTCAGGTTAAATCGATGGTTACCATCAAAAAGGCCATGCTCCTTGCATATTGCATACGCTCTTTCCAACTCCTCTTCCGCCAGATCATCCGCGCTCCAAATCCATACGGGATAAGGCTCACAGGAAAAACAGATGATCAGCCGCTCATGATCAGTTAGCAAAAGTTTATTCTCGCCGCCCAAAAGACGCTTTAACACGAAAAACGTATATTTATCGTTATCCAGAAGTATATAGTCTTTCTCATTAACAAAACAATCCATTCCATGCCTCCATATGTCTAACATTTCTCGTTGTATCTCGACAAAGCTAATTTCATTTTCTCATAAAACACCCCATCCGCATGCTTTATTGTAGGGATATGAATCAAAACAACGTTTCTTGAAAACTTTCCAAGCAGATGCCAATACGCATCATTGCAAAGATAAGTTGCCGGAGTCTCCGACATTACTGATGGTATTCCCGCAGAATTCAATGCTTTCGAAATCTCGTCCTGATTTAGATTGGACATGATTCTTTTCCCGTCGTGAATCGCCGTTTTTTCAATTCTCACCATCGAAGTAAGTGTTTTATCAACGCCGAACATTACTGCTTGATCATACTCTTTACTGACGGAATCAATGTCTCTCTTCAAGCCCTCAAAGGAATTCGTCAAAAGCAAGCATTCGGGGGATAAGCATTTCGCCAGTATGCCCGAGGAATTATTCTTCCCCTTAAAGCCAACATACAACATCCTATTCATGTCCCCCGCTTCCAGTATAGTTCCCATTTCCCCTCCCTATTTCGCATTACTCACAATGTCATCCAACCAGCGCCCGCCGATTTCCATCCGGTCATAAGAAAACTGCCGCATATTGGAATCATTCAGATTGAGATCCTCCCATGAAACGATACTTTCAAATATCTAACAGAAACTGATCTCATACAAATCTGACTATGACGTCTCAAAGCTACTGTCCAATGAACAAATTCTCATATTCTTATTCACCGTAAGGACTCCCCACGCTTTCCTGTTTGCAGGTGAAGCCGGCGGGATGAATACTGCCTCCCTGATCACGTCACTCTCTACCCTGCCAAGGTTCGTGATACAAAGGCCGTCACGCTTTTCGTATCCGAACATCTTACCTCCAACAAAGCGCCCCGAATTGCTCTCAAAGCTTCCCAGCGTCGAGATTGCCACCGCATCGAGAAGCTCTGGATCCATAATGAAATAACATGCGAGGACGAGCATCGCCTTTTGAGGCGTGTTGATGATTTTTTTCACTTCGCGGTCGACAGACTTCGCCAGTTCCATGATCTCGGAAGTTCTCTTTTTTATCGAAACACTGAATGCCGTTGCATAATTACCGAGTGCACCCTTGTTATAGTTCTTGATCTTACTCCTGATATCGGATGCAATGACAACCTTGTCTGCATCCTCTTCGAGCATCATCTTTGCAATCAAATAATCATTAAGCGATACTCCCGATTCCTTACAGGTGGCAAGGAGCTTGTTAAGCTCCGCTCCGTCTATGCACTGTATCCCATGCTCAACTCTCTGCTTCGAATCGAATTCACGCTCAAACTCAGCATATTCTTCGTAGCTGACCTTGTGTCCTTCTTTCCTCCATCTTTTATTAGCATCCTGAATTATTACCTTGCTTATAAACGGCAGATCGCTTCCTTTCGGAAGATCATGAATGCTTTCCATAAGCATCTCTTCAACAACCTGTGGCGCTTTGCCTTTCGCATAGTAATCTGCGAACTCCTGCACCAGCTGAAGAAGACCTCTTCCGTCGCAGAGCAGATGATGCGATATAAAAAGCATCCTTGTTCCGTCTTCTGTCGGATAGGCGAAAACCTTGAGCAGCGCCTCTTTTTGAACATTCCACCCAGCCTTGGAAACTGTGTCATAATCCTTCTGCCAATCATCCCCCTTCTCTTTCATTGTTATGGGGATTTCAAGTTCCAGGCATTCTTCGTAGAAGATTCCGGAACTTCCTTCTTCCTCCGCCATCAGACTACGAAGGAGCGGATGTGCCGCTTTGAGCGCACCTATGCTCTCGAATATCCTGTCACAGTGAAACTCGGCATCGATGTCCGCCAAAATGCCGAAGTGCATATTCGGGCACATATAATGCGCTCTTTCGGTAAAAAGGTATTTCTTATTTGCCATGCCATATTACCTGCTTCTTAAATGTGTTCAGAAATCTAATGACGATTTTAGTTGCTCTGCTCGGTCCTCTGCATCATCTATCCTATCCTCAAGCAAGTCCACTTCACTTTCCAGTTCATCGATCCGGTCCTCTATTTCATCAAGCAGTGCCTCCGAATCTTCTATACTGTCAGGGAGCACTGTTCCCACAGGACAATTCGATAGATTTATGTCACAGTTGTCACCAACAATTAAATCCCCCTGACAGTGATCTAATTGTATATGAATCTCATTTCCCTCTGATTGCAGGAAACCTTTTAACATTTCCTCAAGAATCTTTACTCGTTTTTCCAATTCAACATATTTTTCTTCCATGTTTGTCTCCTTCTAACTCAATGATCAGTTTCCAAAAGTCCATCAGGGAATTGCGAATCGATTCCTTTTTAGGCATTTTTGCTTCACCGAATTCCGCACTATGTATCAAAGCTTCAGACCCTTTAAGCAGAACTCTCGCAAGACATTCTGTGTCTACGTCAAGCCTGCTCTTTATGGAACCATCTGCCAATAATCGACCTAGCGCATGCGTCATAGGTTCCAGCATCGCATCCATTGTCCGATCATGCAAAGCACTCTTAACAGTCCAATGAAGCTTGTCCGCCTGCAGCACGGTAAAATAGGTCTCCGTACTATAAGGTTTTCAGACCAGATCGTATTCATTTTCGTACCCCCAGTTTTCGCATTGATGCAAGTATTTTTCCCCAAAGAATTCATTCGTCTAAGCTCTTCCCATAAAAATTCACCTGGATCACAGTTCCATCCGGGTAGGTTTCTGTATCCGAAGAGATATAATCCTTAAATCCCCAATGATCATATATCTCCTTATTGACAACCTCGCTCGGTTCCACGCCAACAATGGCTCTGGTATATCCTTTTTGTTTCAGGTCCTTTAGCATGTACTTCATCAGCTCAGAGAAATATCCTTTTCCGCGGTATTCCTTTATTGTCCGAAACGCGCACAGCTCAACGGCATTCGCAACATCAAAATCAGGATGCAGCGCCGCCGTTGCTTCGCAGATGATCATCCCGTCAAGAATTCCATAATATGGGATCGAATCTCCATTCCGGAAATGATCGATCGCCTCCGCTTTCCATACGATCCAGTTTTCTTTTTTTGAATGTAAACTGATCTCATAATCCCATCTCTGTTCCATCTCGGAGACAGACGGGATCTTGCATACATAATTCAACTCTTTATTCATGTTCATATTCGTTTTAAGCTAGACTACATGCGGCATTGTCTCAGTCCCTAATTACTCTTCATGACGCATCCATACAATAATGGGATGTCTATATATTCGTCTGTTATTTCCTGGCCTCGCTTTTCGATGCTGATGATTTCAAAATCAGAACCGAAAAAGTCCCTTAGCCTTTGTTCCGAAAAGGATACCCCGGTATTCCTTTTCGTATAAAACTCTAGATCATCCAGCTCATCGGCGCCCCCCTCGTCAGCCGAGAAACATAATAACACAAAGTATCCATTCTCTTTGAGAATCTCCTTGAGGAGCTCTCTGTACTGCAGTCTTCTGTGCGGCGCCAAGTGATGAAACATACCACTGTCGATCACGAGATCAAACCTTCGGCCTTCAAAATCTACGGCCAGAAAGTTACTGCAAATAAACTCTGCATTAACAAGGCCTTCCGCCTTGTCCTTCGCATTACGGATTGCAATGTCAGAAGAATCTACGGCTACCACGTCGATTCCTCTTTTTGCCAGAAAAATCGCATTTCTTCCTTCTCCGCATCCAAATTCCACGGCATCCATGACACTGTGTGTCGCCACGAATTCCGTTATCATCTTATCCGGCAACGTATTGTTCACAAGGAACGGCGCTTTCATAACCCTTTCTCCATAAAAGGTATTCCAGTCTATACTTTCGTTCAACCGGTCAAGAACTTCGAATAACTCTTCATAATTGTTGATTTCAACTTTTTCCATAACATTCCCCATGTGCGAAATCTCTGCGATCACTTTTTGACCCTGGAGATCGCCTCGTTCATGCAAGCATCAAAAATGCTGTCCAAGTTGCCTTGCATCAGGACGTTAATGCCGGCTTCCGTCGTGCCGCCCTTTGTGCTGATCTGCTCGACAAGCTTTTCAAAGGAACTGTCGTCATTTCTTATGATGTCCACCGCGGTTTCAAAAACTCTCTTGGTAATCTCCGCGCCGACCGTTTCATCCATGAAAAGCTTGTTGCAGGAATCCATATATTGCTTCATGATAAACGCCGCAAATCCAAGTCCGCTGGCCGCACAGATGGTTACCTTTTCGAGATCATCCTCCGGAAGATAAACCAAGTACCCCAATTTCTCAAACACATGTAGGATATCAGAAAACTGCTCTTTGCCCTCCACACCGCTTACGCCGATCACGCCTTTGCAAAGCGACACGGCAATGTTGGGCATCATTCTCACAATCTGATACTTCCCGCCTTCGTCCTGCAGGATTTCTCTGATATCACTGATGCGTACGCCTGCCATCAAACTGACAATTGTTTTTTCCGAAAAATCGCAGTCTACCAGCTCGCCGAGCACTTCTCTCGCATCCTGCGGCCTGAGAGCCACGATGACAACGTCCGTTTTCGAAACCAGCTCTTTGTTGTCCGTCGTCACGGCAACGCCAGGATATTCATCCCAGATCACCTTTACCGTCTTGTTCGTTCTGGCACTCACGGTCAGGCGCTCCGGAGCCACGCCGCTTTTTAGCAACCCCGCAAGGACTGCTTTTCCCAAATGTCCCATGCCGATAATTCCGATCCGCAATTCCATACTTTTATTCTTCCCTTCTCCTCACAGCATATAAAATATTATAACATACAATCGTGCACATTTCTCCTCGATTCTTCAAATAATTGCGGTATTTTCAAGATTTTCGCGAAACTCATAATTTCCCATGCCGAAAGCCCATGTTTTATGTTATGATAAGAGATGTAACATGCTATGTTACATAGCCCGAAAAAGCCGATTTTGTTGGCACGTAACATGCGGCGTTACGCGTTGAACGCGCAAATTGCTTGCGAATGTCCCCAAAATGCGGTACGGTGACATCACTAAGGAACCATGGGCCGAAGGAATATACTAAGACGATGAGCCATCAGAAAGAAAGCAATATGCTAAGATGGTGAGCCATCAGAAAGAGAGGAATTGTTATGGATCAAATGGGAAATAAAATTGCCAGAAGACGAAAAGATCTTGGCATGACGCAGGTGAGCATGGCGGATGCATTGTCCGTTACAAGGCAGACGGTATCGCGCTGGGAGGCCGGAACGGTTTTGCCCGACATCGATAAGATCAGTGACATTGCAAGGCTTTTGGGTGTCAGCTGTGACTATCTTTTGAAGGACGAGATCGAGGAATATGATTCCGCCGCCGAAAAGGCAGTCCCCTCCGCAGTGAGCGGGCTCCTGCAGGAGCTGAAGGGCAGGAAGGTCAAGCTTGATTTTTGTGAGGATGAAACCGATGTTGACCTGTACGATACGGTCTGCACCATAGCAGGCTTTGAAGGGAACTGGATCAAGGTTACCGCCAACAACAAGAATGGGGAGTTTGAGAAGCTGATTCCCATCTCATCCATCTTCTCCATTGAGATTGTAAAGGAGGCCGAATAATGGAATATATTCTTTGGATATTTGCAATTCTTGGTCTCTTGGCCTTCCTGGGCATCGGAGACCTCAGAAGACGCGTCAGATTACTGGAAGATCAGCTTAGCTCCATGAAGGGAAGTCCCGCACACGCGGAGAAAACCGCCCTCAGAAAGCTGCTTAACGATTATGTTGGAAAAGAGATCAACCTGGAATTTCGCGGTGAGGAATTCGACGGCGATCTGTGTGTTCCAGGCAGCAAATGCAAGGTTCTTGCCGTAGATGAAGAATGGCTCTTCGTACAGATCACCGACAAGAAGGGCGAACGCGAGAAATTGTTCCGCCTCTCCACGATCAGCGGCGTAAAGGGAACCTGAACTCGCACATAAAAACCTGCGCCAGAGCGGTCGATCCAAGCGGCAGCAAATAAAAAACGGGGCATCGCGCGATGCCCCGTTCCTTTTTTATTCAGCCTCGTCAGTCCACACGGCTTCGTCCGGCGTAAAGCCATTCTTTTCCATCTTCTTCTCGATCGCTTTTACGA
>CAMZDG010000065.1 GCA_947305245.1 uncultured Lachnospiraceae bacterium | reverse complement strand
GGATCGGGCAGGAGTGCCTTTAAGAACTGGATGGGAACGATCTCCTTGCCTTCGAAGTTGATCGGCGTGGTGGAGAGCATTCCGACGTTCTCTAAGCACTTCATGTGCGTTAGGTAGCTCTGTCCAAAGGTCATGAAGAAGCGGATGCGCTTTACCTCAGGGAGGTTTTTCGCAATGCTCTCGATCTCCTCATGATGGAGCAGGTACATGTCCTTGTCGCCCACCTGGTCAAAGTTGTATTCACGCTTGATGCTCATGGCAGGGATCTCGATCCAGTGCCCGTCCTCCCAGTAGCTGCCGGGAGCGCTCACCTCGCGCAGGTTGATCTCGGGATTGAAGTTGGTGGCGAAGGGATACCCGTGGTCGCCGCCGTTGCAGTCCAGAATGTCGATGGTGTCGATCGTATCGAACTCATGCTTCTTTGCATAAGCCACGTAGGCCTGGGTCACGCCAGGATCGAAACCGCAGCCAAGAAGCGCGGTAAGGCCAGCCTCCTTGAATCTCTCCTGGTAAGCCCACTGCCAACTGTAGTCGAAATAAGCGGAAAAGCCGGCTTCCTTGCAGCGCTTCTCATAAATGGCGCGCCACTCGGGATCATCGGTATTCTCTGGCTCATAGTTTGCCGTGTCCATGTAGTTCACCTTGCAGGCAAGGCACGCGTCCATGATCGTGAGATCCTGGTAGGGGAGTGCGATGTTCATGACAAGGTCGGGCTTGTACGAATTGATCAGACGGATCAGCTCATCCACGTTGTCCGCATTCACCTGCGCCGTGGTGATCTTTGTAGTCGTCTTGGGCGCAAGCTTTGCCGCAAG
This sequence comes from uncultured Lachnospiraceae bacterium, assembly GCA_947305245.1. Taxonomy (GTDB): domain Bacteria; phylum Bacillota; class Clostridia; order Lachnospirales; family Lachnospiraceae; genus Acetatifactor. The sequence continues at coordinate 6,564 of CAMZDG010000065.1, read as the reverse complement.
GGCGTCACATTTCGATTTGGTACGGCTGACGATGCAGATTTCCTGAAATACTTCAGGGATCTGGCAGCACTTGCTGATCGCAACGCTTGCCACGCCGCCGCAGCCAATGATTAGAACTCTGCTCATTTTGCATTACCTCTCTTTCTCACTGTCTATAATAGGGCGAGCATCAGCTCGCGGGTAATCTTACAGGCGAGGGCAGTGGAAGCGCCGCTCTGATCAAGGTTCGGCGCAAGCTCATTTAGGTCTGCCGCGATGACGTTCGCCTCCTTGACCGTCAGGATGGCGTCTAAGAGATCCGGGAAGCTGACGCCGCCGGCTTCCGGCGTTCCCGTGCCGGGGAAATACCCGGGATCCAGGCAGTCCAGATCGATCGTAAAGTAGATCGGAACGTTCTTTGCCTTCAGATCCGCTACAACCTCGGAAAGCCCGTCAAAATTGAACTTATGCATGTCCGTATGCTCCGACGCAAAGCGGAATTCCTCGCGCTCGCCGCTTCGGATGCAGAACTGGTGAATGCGGCCGTCGCCGAGAAGATCATGGCAGCGCCTTAGCACGCAGGCATGGCTTAAGTTCGCGCCAAGGTACTCGTCCCGAAGGTCCGCGTGCGCGTCAAAGTGAATGACGTGGAGATCCGGATGGCGTTTTACGGCGGCCCGCATGGCGCCCAGCGTCACCAAGTGCTCTCCGCCGATCATCAGCGGGAACTTTCCGTCCTCTAATATGGTATTGGTTCTTTCTTCGATCGCTTCAAGTGCCTTTTCGCTGCTTCCAAAGCAAAGCTCCAGGTCTCCGCTGTCGAAGATCGCATGATCCTCTAAATCCTTATCCTGATAGGGACTGTAGGTCTCGATCCCATAGCTTTCATGCCGGATCGCCGCAGGGCCAAACCTTGTCCCGGGCCGGTAGCTCGTCGTGGAATCGAACGGTGCGCCAAAGATCACCAACCGCGCCTCTTCATATTCGCTATCGCATGCCAAAAATGTTTCGATATTATGCTGCAACATATTTTACCTCATGATACGATGTTTGTTTACTCCACTTCCTTCAGCATCTCCTCCAGGAAGGCGGGGAGATAAAAGGCACCTTTATGAAGGCGCGTGGTATAGTACTTGGTGCGAAGGTGCAGGCTCGTCCAGCGCTCCGCATCCATGTCGTCGATGGGATGAAACTTCTTGCTTGCAAACCCGAAGAGCCAGTAGCCTGCGGCGTAGGTCGGGATGTGGGCCTGGTACACGCGGCTGATGGGGAAGGTGGAAGCGATGCGCTTATGGCTCCGCTTCATGGCCTCGGCGTCCTCCGCGTAGAAGGGGCTACCCTGCTGGTTCACCATGATGCCGTCCTCCTTCAGGGCCTTATAGCAGTTGCCATAGAACTCCTTGGTAAAGAGTCCTTCCGAGGGACCGAAGGGATCATTGGAGTCCACGATGATGAGATCATACTTATCCTCGCACCTGCGCAGGAACTTCAGGCCGTTTTCGAAGAAGATGTTGACGCGCTTGTCGTCCAGCCGGCACGCATTGCCAGGCAGGAACTGCCGGCAGACCTCCACCACCTGCTCGTCCATCTCCACCAGGTCGATGTTCTCGATCTGGTCGAAGCGGGTCAGCTCACGAACGACGCCGCCGTCGCCCGCGCCGATCACAAGGACGTTCTTGATGGCGGGATGCACTGCCATGGGAACGTGAACGATCATTTCGTCATAGATGAACTCGTCGCGCTCCGTCAACATGATGTTGCCGTCCAAAACAAGCACGCGCCCGAATTCCGGCGTGTCGAGCACGTCGATGCGCTGATAGTTGCTCTGCTTGCCGTAGAGCTGTTTATTCACCCGAAGACTGAACTTTACGTCGGGCGTATGAAATTCACTAAACCATAATTCCATGAGTTACCTCCTTGTTGCCAATGCTCATTGGTCATGCTGACTGTGCTGAAAGCCCCAGGTCTCCACCGTCTCGCTGTAGTCGGTCAGGCCCACGTAGTAGGCCGTGATCTCCGTGATGGACTGAGCGATGCTGTGGTAGAGATACTTTCCCGTGTTGGGGTCCCAGGTGATGCGCATGATGTCGTTCAGGCCTTCGTTTGCGATCTTTTTCACGTATTCCTTCGTGATCCCGTAGTCCAGGGAGTAATTCTGGTAAACGTCCGTCCAATAAATGTCGGGAGCGCCGAAGGTATGCAGCATCTCGTGCGCGAATACCGACGGAGGCGTGATGCGCGTGTCCTGATTCATCTGGATATAGCAGATCTCGTAGGGATAGGGCATGCCTGCGTAGAAGTTTCTGGTACAGGAGGGCCCGTTAATGTCGGAGGGGGAGTTCGCATAGACCATGTAAATGACGCTGTCGGCCTCATAACGCTTGCGGATGCCCTCGCTGTTGACATTTTTCTCAATGTATTCCCAGACCATGCGGTCGATGGTTCCGTAATCATAGAGGACGTTGGCCAGATTGGCGTCGAACTCCGCCTCATAGGTCAGATTGGGATCCGACATCCAGTCCCAAAGGAAGGTCACGTTCTTGTCATACTTTGCGCTTTCGCTTGAGAGATATTCGCAGGCGAGGCGCAGGTCATAGTAGACGCGCGCATAGGCGTCGGAGTTTTTCTTGACCGAAGAATCCCAGCTGCCGTACTGATCGCCTGCGAAAATGGAGATCACGACGACGGTGCCATCCAGCTTTCCCGCAGAACCGTTCGGATAGAGCTCTCGCCAGTTTTCGGGGGCGGGGTAGTCCTCGGGTTCAAAGGACTCGGAGGAACTGCTCTCATAATAGGGATCAAATTCCGTATGCTCCGTATGCGCGGGATCAGATTCCTGCGAGCTTTCTGACTCATAGGAATCGAAAAGGCTCTCCCAGGTGTAGGTCGCGGCCGGCTCACTCGTCTCGAGAGGCGAGCTGGATTCCATCTCTAAGCTTGGGTCCGTTTCATCCAGATAAGCTTGGTCGCTGCATGCGCTCAGAGAGAAGAGGAGCAGCAGGCAGCAGGCGTAAAATGAAAATCTCTTCATAACTGTTTCCTCATGGGAACGATCATCTCAAAACATTCAGATTGCGGATCGTGGGGTCCTCCGGTCCGGTCATCTGACAACCTTTTTCATGTGCATACTTAATATAACGCAGAATGTCCTTCGTGATCCGCTCGCCGGGTGCCAGAATGGGGATCCCGGGCGGATAGCACATCACGAACTCGCTGCAGACGCGCCCCTCGGTCTGCTCGATGGGAAGGCTTTCCTTTTCTGCGTAGAAGGCCTCCTGAGGGCTGGCCACCACAATGGGGTCGATGTATTCCTGGGTCAGCAGGCCGCTCTTGGAGTGCTTGTGGAGCCTGCGGATCTCGGCGAGGGCAGAGCAGAGGCGCTCCACCTCCTGGAAACGGTCCCCAATGGAAAGGTAGGCCAAAATGTTGCCCAGATCGCCGAACTCGATCTGAATGTCATAATCATCACGAAGCGCGTCATAGACCTCGATGCCTGCCATGCCGATATCCAGCGTGTGGACGGAGAGCTTCGTGGGGTCAAAGTCATAGATGCTGTCCCCGTTCACCAGTTCGCGGCCGAAGGCGTAATAGTCGCCGATGGCATTGACTTCGTTTCTCGCATATTCCGCGAGGTCCTTCACCTGCGCGAAGATCTCTTTGCCGTGCAGGGCGAGCTTCCTGCGGCTGATGTCAAGACTGCTCATGAGAAGGTAGCTTCCGCTGGTCGTCTGGGTCAGGTTGATGATCTGACGCGCATATCCCGCGTGGACGTTAGGACCTACCAGGAAGAAGCTGGACTGCGTCAGGCTTCCGCCGCTCTTATGCATGGAGACGGCTGCCATGTCCGCCCCTGCCGCCATCGCGGAGAGAGGGAAGTTGTTTCCGAAATAAAAGTGCGTGCCGTGGGCCTCGTCCGCCAGGCAGAGCATGCCGGCCTGATGCGCCATGTCCACGATGGCCTTTAAGTCACTGCAGATGCCGTAGTAGGTGGGATTGTTCACCAGAACGGCCACGGCGTTGGGGTGCTCCTTGATGGCCTTGGCCACCTGCTCCCGCTTCATGCCGAGGGAGATGCCGAGGCGCTTGTCCACCTCAGGGTTGACATAGACGGGGATGGCACCGTTCAAAACCAGGGCATTGATGACGCTGCGGTGCACGTTTCTTGGCAGGATGATCTCCTGGCCGCGCTTGGTCGCGGTGAGCACCATGCTCTGTACGGCGCTGGTGGTACCGCCCACCATGAGAAAGGCTTCGGCGGCGCCGAATGCATCCGCTGCCAGCATTTCTGCCTCGCGGATCACGGAGACGGGATGGCAGAGGTTGTCCAGCGGCTTCATGCTGTTGACGTCCACGCCCACGCACTGCTGACCGAGAAAGGCGGCCAGCTCCGGATTGCCGCGGCCGTGCTTATGCCCGGGGACGTCAAAGGGAACGACGCGCGCCTGGCGAAAGCGCTCTAAGGCCTCGTGGATGGGTGCTTTGTTCTGATCTAATCTCATCTGCGTCATGTCAACTACCTTTCAATAAAAAAGCCTGCACGGGGTTCCGTTGCAGGCTTGTGAATCTCTGATATATTTGCGGTACGCGGGCAAAGGTGCCGCCAGGGGACGGGCGTACCATATGCAAATGTCTGGGCTAGGGCTTTCGAGAGTCTTATACTCCTAATTGACCGTTTCACAAGTCAGCGCGAACGCGCTATTTCGGTTTTAAGAAACCAACTTATAAAATTTCAATCGGCGCTGAACCCGGCTGTCCGTATGGCCTTATCCCGCAAGGGCGGGCGGTTCCTTTTACTACTTCGTAAGACTTTCAAAAAGCTTAACTAGATGCATTCTAACATGGAGAGAATGAAATGTCAATATAGTACATTCAGGGTGCAATTTTCTACATTTCTTTTTTCTTTCCGACGGAATACAATAGGAATAGAATGTTAGCATTAAAACAATTTTCGCCGAGGCGGCGCGGAGTGCGTCGCTCCAGAACTTAGGAGGAAACAGGTGGAAAGAGAACACCGCTCAAAAGTAAAATTTATCTTGGAAAACATGAAGGGGTACCGCATTCTTTACGTGATCACGCTGATCGGCGCGGTGACTTACAATGCCCTGCAGCTAGTGGTGCCGCACTTCACCCAGAGGATCCTGGACGAATTCCTGATCGGGGAGAGCGCCAGGGAGAATCTGGTAAACCATAAGGATCTGCTATATCAGTTGATCCTTACCATGATCCTGCTGACCTTCCTTCGGACGACCATCGTGTACCTGACCTGTATGGGGACAGAGGTCGTGTCCCAAAGGGTGCTGTTTCGGATCCGAAATTACCTGTTTTGGAAGATCGAGACGCAGGACATGAATTTCTACGGAAAGTACCGCACCGGTGACCTGATGACCCGCGTGACGGGCGATCTGGATGCCATCCGTCACATGATCGCGTGGGTGCTCCGCACCATCGTGGAGTCCTTGTCCCTGATGATCGCCGTTGCCGTGTATTTCACTTACATGAACTGGCGGCTGACGCTGTGCCTGTTCGGCATCGCGCCGTTCATTCTCATCATCATCGTCCGGTTCAAGAATACCGTGGGACCGAGACACAGGCTCCTTCGTGAAAAGATGGCGCAGATGAACACGGCGGCGCAGGAGAACATCTCCGGAAACCGCGTCGTGAAGGCCTTCGCGAGAGAAGATTATGAGATCGAGAAATTCGATCAGTGCAATCAGGACTATTCCAAAACTAACCGAAAGACGGCTATGACCTGGCTTTCCTACTTCCCCTTTGTGGAGACCTTTGCCAACCTGATGCCGGTCGTGCTTCTTGTGGTGGGCGGCCTGTTCATTATTAACGGGGAGATCACCATGGGTCAGTACGTGGCCTTTTCCGGACTGATCTGGGCCATCGCGAACCCCATGCGTACCCTGGGCAACGTCATGAACGAGTTCCAGAGATTCGCGGCAGCTTCCGACAAGGTCATGGAGATTTATTATTCCGAGCCTTCCATCGTGGACCGGCCGGATGCGATCGATCATCCGGAGCGCCTTCGCGGCAAGGTGGAATTCCGTGACGTGAGCTTCCAGTATACGGACGGCAAGTTCCCCGTATTGCATGACGTAAGCTTCACCATTGAGCCCGGGCAGACGGTGGCCATCATGGGCGAAACGGGATGCGGCAAGACGACGCTGATCCAACTGATCCCGAGATTCTTTGAGCCGACCCGCGGACATGTCTACGTGGACGACGTGGACGTTAGAAAGTATAAGCTCCATCAGCTTCGAAAGAACATCGGACTGGCGACGCAGGACGTGCTGCTCTATTCCGACACCATTGACAGCAACATCGCCTACGGCGACCCGAACATCAAGCAGTCTGACGTAGAAAAATTTGCCAGATATTCCGCCGCGGCGGACTTTATCGCGAAGATGCCCGAGAAATATGAGACGATCGTGGGAGAGAGAGGTGTGGGCCTCTCCGGCGGACAAAAGCAAAGGATCTCCCTGGCCAGGGCTCTGGCGGTCCGGCCTGCGATCCTGATCCTGGACGACACGACCTCGGCCGTGGACATGGAGACGGAAAAGCAGATCCAGCACAGCTTAA
>CAMZDG010000064.1 GCA_947305245.1 uncultured Lachnospiraceae bacterium | reverse complement strand
GCCTTCTGGAACTCTTCGTTACAAGCCTGGTCATACTTGGACAGGTTGGAAAGGTCAACCTTCAAAGCGCCGTCAGCAAGCTGCTTGTAAGGGTTCTGGCCGCCCAGAAGTGCAAGGTTACCGGAATTATCGGAGGAAAGCTCTGCAAGAACGGACTTGCTGTTTACGCAGTCGGAATCCTTCTGAGCGATCTCCTTCAGAACTGCCTTGTCAGTGGTCATGGTCTTGATCACGTCGGTAACAAGGGTCTTGTTATCAGTGTTGTTAGCTGCACAGATCCAGGTGCCGCCCCAGTAGTAAGACTGAGGTCCTACGCAGTAGCCCCAACCGCCGTCAGCAGCGATGGAACCAGCTTCGCCGGAATCCAGGCAGAAGTTGAAGAACCAAGCGGGTCCAAAGTAGCAGAAGGTCTTTCCATCAGGATACTTACCCTTTGCCCAATCCTCGCCCCACAGATCGTTGGTGTTCTCAGCCTTGGAGTCAACCAGCTTCTTGGAGTCATCAACCCAATTCTTCATGTTAGCGTCCACAACGATCTTGTCGTTCTGAACCCACTTACCGGATACGTTGTTGGAGTATACGCGGTAGGTGTCGTTTACGGAACACATTACATAACCAGCGTTTGCAACCTTAGCTGCGGTCTCGTTGTACTTTGCCCAGCTGGAAACTGCTTCCTGAACCTTTGCAGGATCGTCGGTGCCAAGAACTGCCTTAGCGATCTCACGGTTGTAGATCAGACCTGCGGAACATGCCTGCCAAGAGGAGCCCTTCAGGTTGCCGTTGGAATCCTTAACGATGTCCTGGGTGTAGGTGTACTGATCAGCAAGATCAGCGCTGGTGATACCAAGATCAGCCAGGTTTACGGTGTAATCGGTATCAACATACTTCAGAGCGTAGTCAGCCTCTACCAGGAAGATATCGATCTTGTCGTCAGCAGCAGCGTCCTTCTGCTTCTTCAGAGTGCTGTCCAGGTTGTTCTGGTAAGCGTTGTCATCACTGGGAACGATGGTGAACTTAACAGTAACGTCACCGATCTTACCGGTGGTAGCGTCTACCTTGGTGTATCCAGGATAGTGATCCTCAAGACGGCTCTTGAACTCCTCGTTCCAGCAGTAGATGTTCAGAACCTTACCGCCGTCGGTCAGAGCTGCGGAAGACTTACCGCTTCCGGAACCGTTGCTACCACAACCAGCTAACATCGTGCCCATCAGAGCTGCTACCAGCAAAGCACTAAGAACCTTTTTCTTCATTTTACATTTCCTCCCTTGAAATAAATGATAGATTGGTTTTTGAATTTATATTCATATCACTGCGATGCAGTGATATCAATACCTTAATCGTTTAAGTCAGCAAAAAAAATTAAATTTATAAACTGGCCACTGACTTGCCCGCCACTAAGTGACCGGGGATGATGATCTGTTCCACCTGGGTGGAATTTGGCTTCTCGATCAGGCTGATCAGTTCCTCTGCGGCAACGACGCCGATCTGCTCCGTGTCCTGCTGGACGGTGGTGAGCTGCGGCGAGAGGTGCTTGGAAAGAGGGATGCCGTCGTATCCAGCCACGGATACGTCCTCAGGGATCCGAAGTCCCAGCTCCTGGATCGCGTGCATTCCGCCGATGGCAGCGAAATCGTCGGGATAGAGGATGCAGGTGGGCGGATTCTTTAGGCCCAGCAGTTCCTTCGTGATGCGATAGCTCATGTCCGTGTTACGGTAGGGTGCCTCGCGAAGGTAGGTCTTGGGGATCTGAAGTCCGAGCTTTTTCGTTTCCTCCTGGAAGCAATTCACGCGGATCGTCGTAACGTTGGAAGGTGCTCCATGGATGTAAGCGATCTTCTTATGCCCCTGATGATATACGAAATCGACTAATTCCTTCATTCCCTTTTCATTGTCACTGTTCACGGCAATGTGGTCTGCGAAGGGATGGTCGATGGTGATGACCGGAATGTTGCTCTTTAGGAGCTCGATGACCTCCTCATCGTTGAAATCAATGCAGGCAATGGCGATCCCGTCAAATCCGCGGCATCGGCTGTGCTCGATGTAGGTCATCCGATCCTTGCGGTTCTTGCTGCCGTTGATGAAGGTGATGTCATATCCGTGCTTCTCGGAGGTACGTTTGAAGCTGTCCAGCACGCTGGCGAAGTAATCATGCGTCAGGCCGCTGTTCGCCTCGTCGACGAAGAGAACGCCGATGGAGTAGGTCTTGTTCGTCTTAAGTGCCCTGGCCGAAAGGTTGGGAGAGTATCCCATTTCCCTTGCGACTTTTCTGATATGCTGTTTGGTCTCTTCTCCGATATCGCTGTGGTCGTTCAGGGCCTTACTGACGGTGGCGACTGATACGCCGCAGACTTTGGAGATGTCCTTCATCGATACCATTGTCTGCTCCTAACCTGCTGCGGACACCATAGACAGCATGTCATTTACTTAATCGTTTTCGTAACTCAAATATATACCGTGTGCACAAAAAATACAACCCCCTATTTGTCAGTTTTTATATTTTCAGCGATGTTTTATATGTAAATCGTTTTAAAATTGTGCAACATTGCCAATGAAGGAAATGCAGAAATGAAAACCCGATTTGACTGTCAGGTCGGGTTTTGATAAAATGATAAAAGTGGGTCATATATTTAAGTAGGAATCGGATCAATTTTGACCTTTGAGAACCTTTGGCGATGAAATGCGTCTATAGGGATAGACGGCGATAAATCGCACGGGGACGGAGGGCAAACATATGAACCTTAGTAAGATAATGTGGTTACCGATCATCATTGTTTTGAGCTGCGGATTTCTGACAGGGAAGGAAGCGGGTTTAGATCTGTGGACTTTGGAAGATAAGGCAGAGGATGCGGAGATGGAGATCCCTGAGCGCGAGATCCTTCTGGTGGAAAGACGGTTTAATCGTGCCTGGGGCTATCAGGACTGCGGGTATTTTATTGACACGCAGGGCTGCGTTTATTCGTTTGACTTTAGCTCTTCTCCAATCTGCGTGCTTGAGGACGGCAGGACGGCCACCTTCCAGGAGCGCCTTCAGGAGATCATGCGGACGACGGAGGAAGAGCCGGTATTTGACGAAGAGTTTGTCAGACAGATCAGCCTGCTCGGTGCCAACCTGAGCGCTGAGGATGAGTTCGCTGAGAAGCACGCCAGGTGCGATTATGGACAGGATACGCTATATTTTTATCGGGCTGAGACACAGGAGCTTTTGAAATGCAAGAGCATCGGGGACATTGATTATACGCCGAAGAATCCAAGCGCCGCAAAGATCGCGGAGCTTTTGGAAGATTATATCAACAATCTTAGGAGGCAGCCGCCTGAACTGGAGTAAACATGTATAAGATTCGAAGTGATCAGGAAGAAAACACCATACTGCTACCCGCGACGCTGGACGCGCATTTCCCCTTGCTGAAGTATATGTTCTGGAGCAAGGGCTATTGCGTCGTCCCGCTGGATGAGGACAATGAGTTCGAGATCAAAATGGAAGGCATGAAATATGCGAACCATGACATCTGCTTTCCGTTCATTCTCATGACGGGACAGGTGGTGCGGGCGCTAAAGTCCGGGAAATATGATCCGAAAAAGACCTTCATCCTCATGCCCACGGCGGGGGATGCCTGCAGAGGCGCGTGCTACATCGGCCTGATGCGGCGATCCCTGATGAAGTCGGGGTTCGGGGACGTCAGGGTCCTGACCATCAACGTAAGACACGTCGAGGACGAGATTGCCCTGAAGATCAATCTGGACACTGCCATCCGCGGGCTGTTTGGGCTTTATTACGGTGACATTCTGATGATGCTTTCGAATCAGGTACGGCCTTATGAGGTGCATAGGGGCGAGACCGACGCGCTCTATCATAGATGGGTGGAGGAGCTGTCTGAGGACCTGCGGCTCGGCAAGAACCTCACGCTCGGAAAGATGAAAAAGAATTTCGAGAGGATCGCGGAGTCCTTCGCGCAGATCGAGAGGGACGGCAAGGAGCGCAAGGTCGTGGGGATCGTGGCAGAGTTTTACGTGAAGTATTGTGCGCTTGGCAACTGGAACGTGATCAAGTACCTGGAGGACAACGGGTGTGAGGCCTTCGTGAACGGTGCCTCCTGGTATGCGCTTTACTATGTGGACTCTCATAAGCCGGAAAAGTGGAATCTGGAGCGGGCCGGATTTGAGATCGTCAAAAAGATCCTGGTCCACGTACAGGAGACCATGCGGAGCGTGATGACAAGGTACGGCTTCAAAACGCTGAGCTCCTATCAGACCATGGACGAGAATTCCAGGGAGCTGGTCTCCCATAATTTCCTGATCGGCGATGGGTGGCTCCTCGGCGGAGAAGTGATCGATTATATTCAAAATGGCATCAATAAGGTGCTCTGCATCGCTCCGTTTGGCTGCATGCCGAACGTCTGCGAGGGAAGAGGTCTCTATCCGTACTTAAAAAGGAAATTCCCGGAAAGCTCCATCGTCGTGGTGGAGACGGACATGAGCGGTGCAAAGCTAAATTACTATAACAGAGTGCAACTGCTGATCAACTAAATCAGGTGGCTAAATGCGAGGGAGAGCATTCGATCATGAAAAATGAGAACGCAAAACCTAAATTTCAACTGCGAAAGCTAAGAGTGGCGAAGATCATACTGATCAGCCTGATCGGCGCCTTGCTCATCAACTGTGCCTATCTTGCAGTGGAGACCATTTGCGTCAAAACCGGCAGGAACATGCCGATCCAGAGTCAAGTGACGGGAGGGGAATGCATCGAGCAAGTCGGACTTTTCTGGCGGGTCACGATTCTTTGTCCCATGACCACCATGGAGCAGCAGTATACGCCGTCACCGAACATTGAGTCCTTTGCGGCATTACAGTTTTTAAGCGCGATCATGATCACGGCGTTTGTGCTTTGGATCTTGCTCATGATCCTGAGCAGACGTATGAAACCTGCGCTGATCTGCATTGGGATCCTGGCGGCGTGCGCCCTGCTCGTGACCGGCGGGACAAAACTCAAAGACGCTTGGGATGATACGCCGGAGGAGCTGATCAGAGTCACGGTCATTACGGCAGACCTTCATCCGGGAGTATACAATAGTATAAATTATCCAACCAATGCCTCCTGTCTCGTTCTGCCCGGGGAGGGGCAGCCTTACGGCTATTTGGATGATCAGGAGGTGACGGATTTCATCAGTCCCGAGAATGTCACGCGAGGGCAGCTGAAGGCACTGCTTAAGGCAGCGAAGGCAGTCGCGGAAAACACCGACACGGACCAGAAAAAAGATTTTGCCTACAAGATCTCGATCGTATACAAAACCCGCGCCGGGGGGAGAAAGGTTACGCATATCATCGGTTTTGACGCCTTTCCCGCAGAGTGGGAAAGCTTCATTCAGACGCTAGGTGAGACCTGCGGCGGGAATTACCTGCGGGAAAAGCCTGAGATGGTAAGGTATTCGAAGGAGTGGTTCTGCGAGACCTTTGGCATCTCTGAAAAGGACATGCCAGAAGGTAAGACAGTGGATGACTTTATCAACCAGCATAAGATATCCATGCAAAAGATCTGCGGAATGAACCCGTATTCTTGGAACTATGAATGCTTTGATCCTCAAAAGCTCCTGAAATAGCTTCGTTCCGATAGCGGGGGGTGCCAGGCCCCCTGTGTGCCGGTCAAGGCCGGTGACGTTGTCAAGGTGGGCATGTCGGTCAAGGCGGCCGCGAAGGGCTGGGGAACCATAGACGACGTGGAGTTTTATGCCCTGGCGCAGTGAGACTTTGGAATAAATCGCGAAGGAACAAAGAAAGCCTTCTCCCGTGGATTCGGGGGAGGGCTTTTTGTTTAGGAATATTGGTTTGGTAAGCGTAACGGTCATGTAAGGGTAAAAATTTACATACTTATGGTAGGAAAACAGGTGGCTTTCGACTGCCCGGTTTGTTACAATGTAGAAAAGTACTTTACTTAGTTGGAAAGGATATTAGGAAGGGAGCAGGAATATGAAGAAGGTAGCGGTGATATGGTCGAGCCCCAACGTGGATGGGCTCACGGCATCTTGTAAGGAGCAGTTTATCAAGGGACTTGCGGAGGCGGGCGCGCAGGTGGAGGAGATCCACCTGAACAGGAAAAAAATAGAGCATTGCAGGGCCTGCGGCAATGGCTGGGGAACCTGTAACAAGAACGGGACCTGCGTCCTTAAGGACGATTTCACGGAGGTTTATCAGAAGCTCGCGGAGGCTGACGGTATCGTGTGGATCAGCGCGGTTTACTGGTCGGACATGACGGAATGCTTTAAGGCATTCTTTGACAGGCTTCGCAGGTGTGACGCCACGAAGAATCATTTCTTGGCGGAGAAGCGATGCATTCTCATGGCGTGCGCAGGCGGCACGGGTCGCGGGACGATCGAGTGCCTGACGCAGCTTGAGAGAGGGCTCACGCATATGGGCATGCGCGTTTATGACCGCATCTCCGTCGTGAGATATAACAAGGACTATGTGCTTCCGATGCTTCCTGAAGCCGGGAAGACCTATGCGAACGTATTAGAGAGCGGATTTAACATGTATTACTAAGACGTGGGGATCCTGTGCCGCAATCGAGGTGAAGTTATCTCACCATAATTGGTATGCACCGTGCCAGAATTTTGGCACGGTGTTTTTGCGTTGAAAAATCTCCCTCTGAATGATAGAATCTAATCATAGCATTTATGTCGTTTGGGGTTTGGTTATTGTCAGGCAAGGAGGTAGAATTTCATGGAGGGTAAGCGGTTTATTAAGGTGACGGGGAAGGGGAATCTGAGGGTTAGGCCGGACCTGACGCGCATCACGATCACGCTCGAGGGGTGTTATGAGATATATGAGGAGGCGCTGCAGCGGTCCACGGAGGATACGGAGAATTTGAAGGATCTGCTGGAGAAGCAGGGCTTCGCGCGGGATGAAGTGAAGACGCTGTCCTTCAACGTGAATACCCGGTATGAGAGCTATCAGGACACGGACAATTGCTGGAAGCAACGTTTCGTGGGTTATGAGTTCCGGCATGTGCTGAAGGTGGAGTTTGATTCCGATAATGCAAGGCTCGGCAAGATATTATATGCGCTCGCAGGTGCGGAGAAGATCAAACCGGAGTTTCGGCTGAGCTACACCGTCAAGGACAAGGAAGCGTCGAAAAATGAGCTTCTTGGCAAGGCGGTGGCGGACGCCAAGGCGAAGGCGGCGGTTTTGACGGCGGCCGCGGGCGTCAAGCTTGTGGAGATCCAGAGCATTGATTATTCCTGGGGCGAGATCGAGTTTGAATGCAGTCCCATGTCGGATGGGTTTGGTGCGCCGATGATGGCGCGCAAGGAAAGCGGCGCATATGATATCGACATCGAGCCCGATGACATTGAGGTTTCAGATACCGTGACGGTGGTGTGGGAGATCGCATAAAGACTGAACGGAACTAGGGGAGAAGTGGGGCATGTACAAAATTCTTGTGGTGGATGATGAAGCTAAGATCACGGAGCTTTTGAAGATTTACCTGGAAATGCAGGGGATGGAGGTTCGCGTGGCGCAAAATGGCAAGGAGGCGTTGGAAGAATTTTCGGCGCACCCTGCGGACATGGTGCTGACGGACATCATGATGCCCGTGATGGATGGCTATGAATTCGTTGAAAAGCTGCGCAGGAAGAGCAACGTGCCGGTGATGTTTTTGACGGCAAAGGGCGACGTGCCTGACAGGATCCGAGGGCTGAATGCAGGCGCGGATGATTATCTTGTCAAGCCATTCGATCCCATGGAGGCCGTGGCGCGCGTGTCGGCCACGCTTCGACGGGTACATGGATATGATCTCGTGGCCGGGCAAAAGGAGCTGATCTGCGGCGACCTGAAGCTGGATCTTTCCGCGAAGCGCCTTTACAAGGCAGGAGAGCCTGTCGAACTGACGGCGCTGGAATATAAAATGCTGGAGTATTTTATGGAGAATCAAGGGAGAGTCCTTACGAAGAATCAAATCTATGAAGCAGCCTGGGATCAGGATAAGTTCCCCGATGACAACAGCATCATGGTGGCGATCAGTA
>CAMZDG010000063.1 GCA_947305245.1 uncultured Lachnospiraceae bacterium | reverse complement strand
TTGAATTTGCTGAAGATCTCATCGCAGATACGGAAGGTGCCGCCGTAAATGTCATCACACAGGATCACGTGGTCTCCGTTCTCGAGGAGATTGAACACTGCCATGTTGGCCGCCTGTCCACTGGTGAAGGCAAAGCCTTCCGCGCCATTCTCGAGAATGGCCATGGTGCGCTCGAGCTCCTGACGGGTGGGGTTCTGCACGCGGGAATAATTATATCCCGTAGAAACGCCGAAGGTTACGTGGCGGAAGGTCGCCGTCTGAAAGATGGGGAAGCTCACGGCCCCTGTGATGGGCTCGCATCCCAATGCTCCGTGTACTACTTTCGAATCAAAATGTAAGTTTTCCTTTCGGTCAAATTCGCTGTATGCGCATTCTTCTATCATACTCTTTCCATCCTTTCTGGATTTTATTCTTATCTTTCCGACTTCTTTAAGACTTCCTCACGCGCTCGATATAGCCCTCGATCGCCTTTCGTTCCTCTTCGTTGTAAACGAATCCCAAGCTGACTGCCACGTGCTTTGCCGCCGTCTCAAATAGCGAGAGCATTTCCATGACTGCTGCCCATAGGTGCTCATAGTCCGCATCGGAATAGGTTTTCCGAAATCTTTCGTACAGATCGCCGGGAAGATATCGCTTAAAATACTTTCCTTCCTTGCCCGCCGATACCGAGAAATCATGATCCGCACCCACGTACCACTTCAGCATCTGCACCAGCATGTCCCGCACGTACTCATTAAACTGCTTCATCGCATAGGACAGTTCGTCTCTCGCGATGCCCTTCGCGACATTATTCATGCACCAATGGAATTCGTTGCAGCAATCCGAAAACAGCTTCTGCGTGGGCTTTTTGACGTACCAATATGCCTTTGTGCCCGCTGCCCTTGGCAAGGAGCCGAAGCCGCCCGCCAAGCCTTCCTCCTTATTCAAAAGCAGGATCGCCGGCTCGTCGCTTTCCTCATAGGGCTTCTCCGTGATGCAAAGATCGATCCGGTTCCCGTCCGGAAACAGCATCAGGTAGACAAAATTTCCGTCTCCGTCCGGCGGGGTCAGGCTCATGCTCTCTGGCTTTTGCATCAGCGCCGGCTTTCCGAACCTTTCCTCGATCCACGCGTCATTATCCCAATAGGGCTTTACGTCCCTTACCTGAAACACGATGTCATAATCTTGCCACGGATCCACCGGCGCATCCGGATTCGCGCGGGACCCAGACATCCAAACTGCCCGGACGTTCTCCTCCCCGGCTGCAACGCGAAGGATCAGCTCCATCATCTCTTCAGTGCTTCTTTGCTTGATACACTCTCTCATATTCTTTACCTTGTGAAATATCGTTTTTCAACTCTCCCTGCGAAGTTTCATGAACGGACAAATCCACAAAATATAGCGTTATCAATGGTCATAATACCCAAAATATACTATTATCATACCATATTTGCCATTTCATTTCAATCAGAATGCCAAATCTGAAGGATTGGTTTTCCTTATCACTGCGCAGGCTTTTCCACGATCTCAATCTCGATCCCCTTCTCCGAAAGGAGCTTTAAGTCCTCTTCGGAAGCATCCCAGTCCGTGATCATGAGATCAAGCTTCTCCGCGGGGGCGATGCTGACCACCGAATGAAACCCGATCTTTTCCTTGGGATAGAGGCCAATGACCTGCTTTGACCCTTCGATCAGGGCCGTATAGAAAGGAAGCGCCGCCGTCCTTTGCATGGAAATGCCAAAGTCCGCAGAGATGGAGGCCGAGGTCAAAAAGCACTTGTCGAATCGGAGCTTTTTCACCATCTCCATCGCAAATCCGTCATAGCAACAGCCCTTGTCATCCATCTCTCCGCCGATCAGGATCACGGACACGTTCGCCTTGCGGCGAAGCTCCTCCGCAACTACGATGGAATTCGTCACGGCCCTGATCGTCAAGTCGTCTGGGATGTTCTGCGCCATTAAATATCCAACGGTGCCGGAGGTGATATAGATGACGTCCTGGTTCCTTAGCATGGTCAAGGCCTTCTTTGCGATCAACGCGTAATTTTCCTTCACTACGGGATTATCCTTCGCCGTGTTTCCCTTCGGCCGCCCGATGCCAACCTGGCGGAGCGGCAGCGCGCCGCCTCTCGTTCTTTTCAGGAGCCCTTTTTCTTCCAGAATGCGCAGGTCGCGCTTCGCGGAATCATAGCTGATCTGGTATTGTTCCTGAATGTCATCCGTTGAAATATACCCCTTCTCTTCCAACCAATCCAATATGTTCTGATGCCGTTCTTCGATTAACATGTTTTCTCCCCTATGAATGCTTCCGTTAACCTAAACCAAATTTTCGTTTATGAGTGCCTCTCCCAGCTCCACGCGGTACTGTCGAGGCCAGGCTTTCCTTCCGAAAGTCTTTGAAGCTCGTCCAGGCAAAACAAGGTCGCCCTTTCGATAAATTCCTCCGCCATCTCCCTCGTAAAAAAGAAGATGCCCGTATCCTCCACGGGAACAAATTGCCCCCAGATCCTCTCCACAAGCTCCTTTATGTCATATTCCGCGACGGAAAGGATCGGCTCCCCGGTGAGGTCCACTTGCCCTAGCATGCCAGGCTCCAAGCCGAATTTTTGGATCACAAAGTCATTCGTGATCCTATAATCTTGATGCAATCTCTCCACGTTTCCCGGTGACAGGGGATCCCAGTGATACTCGGAATAAACGAAATACCTGTAGAACAGGTCTTGAACCAGATGAAGATAATACCCCAGGTACAGGTCATCCTCTTTCATTTTCTCCCCGAACCTTTCCCGGAAGCCTTCCAGGTCATAGGTCGATCTCGTCTCATCACAGATGCGGATCTTCATATGCCCGTTACCGTGAACCACTCCGTCAGGAAGCACCGCGCCGAGCCGAAGCCTGCTGATATCCTTAGGATTCAATTCTTTTGCGACACCTTCCGTAATCGCCAGATGGATGATGCTCGATGCCATATTCCCGCCCTCCTATCTCTATATTAACGAAAAGAGGAATCTATGTCAAGACACAGATTCCCTTTTTCGTTAATGTTCGAAATACTATTTCACAAATTGGATCCTGCGCATGCGACTGATCAGCGCTAAAAAGTCGATCGGTCGCGGCAGTGCAAGAAATCTGTCACACTCCGGGAAATTCCCGGAATATACTGCGTCGAGGCCCTTTTCTTCCGTCTCCCTAAATAGCGTTTGCACGCTCTCCCTCAGGTTGACGTAAGCTCCGCTCTGGCGGTTTTCGATCAGGCGCAGCATGAATCCCATCGCCGTCCGCTGTTCCTGGCATATGACATTCTGAATGCCCCTTGTATCGATCTTTTCCTCTCCGATCAGGATAAATCCCACGTCAGGAATGACGAGCTTTTCCGGCCCCAAAAGTGCGGGATAGGGCGTAAAGCCTTCCGTCTTAAGACGCCTTGTCTGCTTCCAGCTTTGTACCTTCGAAACTTCCCTTGTCTTTACGCCACCAAGGCTTCTTGCCTGCTCGGAGACATTGCTGATCACGTACTCCTCCATAAGATAGGTTTGGTCCGCGACGGACAGATATTCCCCGCTGCCGCCGATGACGAGGATCGTCGATACGCCGCAGCTTTCATAAAGCTCATTCACGCGCTCCGTGAAGGCCGTGATTGGTTCTCGTTTGATCAGCGTCTTCATCGTTTGGTCCCGGATCATGAAATTTGTCGCACTTCGATCCTCGTCGATGAGCAGGAGCTTCGACCCAAATTCCACGGATTCTAAGATATTCGCCGCCTGCGAAGTAGAACCCGAGGCATGTTCCGTGGAAAAGTCCTTCGGATCACCTCCCGGAAGCCATGAGATAAACGGCGACACGTCAATGTTTTTCACGCTCCTGCCGTCCTCTGCCGAGATCGTCATGGCGGTGGGGTCAGTCACGCAAAGCTCCCTGCCGTCCCCGAAGGCATGATCATAAATGCCGGCGGCAATGGTGGAAAGGATCGTTGATTTTCCGGAATAGCCGCCCCCCGTGATCACGGTGACGCCCTTCCGAATGCCAAATCCCTTGATCCCGCACGCTTCCACCTCATCCTCCGGCGGCGCCACAAAGGGTATGGCTCCCTTCATGGGCAGATCCGTCCCGGGATCCCTTGGCAGAATACTGCCATTGGCGATAAAGGCGCAGTAATCACTCTTTGCAAGCCATCTGCGCAGTTCCTTTTGTTTTTCTGCCAAGGCGATCACGTTTTGTACCATGGCCTTGTCAAAGTCCTTCACAAAGGTTTCCACGGCCTCCGGCACGTCCGCCGTCAGCATTTGAAGAACCTTTTTCTTGCGCTTTCTTGGGAGCTGTACCTGAAACCGCAGGCTAAGGCAAATCTGCGGCGATCCCACTTTTTCCGGCGGATAGTTGATGATCTTTTGACCGCTGACGTTATAATAGTCCTTTCGCGGCCGCATTGCAAAGTAAGCGGTATTGCGGACCATCACCTCTCCTCTTGGACGCACCATATAGTAATAGCCTGTATCCTCCGGCGGTTTATGCCGGTTGAAAAGCGACGCATTCATGGCATCCAAATAGGGAAGAAATTCCCGGTAGCAATAATCTGCGACGACCTCGTGATAAGTGGTAATTCCCAGCTTTTCGGCAGGGATCTGGCACAGGATCGTCGGGCGGTCCAGCGCCATCTTGTTGGTCATCTCGATGGCAAAGGAAATATCCTCCCCTTGCCAAAACACGTTGTCACTTCCAAACACCGGAAATTCCAGTGGATTTCCAGGCGTTTTCCCAGGTATTACGATTCTTGCTTCATACATTTCATGATAGTCTTTTGTTGCATTATCCATTGCTGAAATATAAGCTTTTAAGCGCTTCATCTTTTTTCACCCTTTTAACCTTTCTACTGCCAATTTTCTTTGTTTTCTTGATGCATACGGCGTATTTTTGGGCAAAAAAATCCCGTGACGCAGCCACGGGAACGCATAAAAAGCCTATTCAAATAAAATTGTCACAGCCTGGTCTATGACAACTTCCATCCCCGAGGTAATTTCGCCATATGAAATTGGATCACGGTATTCATGCCATTCATAGTAATTACCTCCTTTGGAATGAATTTGTATGCTCACGCAACAAATGGATTATAGCATGGCCTTCTCTTTTCCGTCAAGACCTTTCTGCTCCACACGGCCTAAGCCAAGCGCGCTGAGGATCCTCTCCATTCGGGCGTCTTTTACGTGCCAGACAGTCTGCAGCGGCCAGGGCAGCCCAAGCAGATAGTCTCTGTCCTTTGCGTCCACTCGCTGGAGCTCTCGCAGAAACGCCTCCCGATTCTGATAGAGGCGTTTCCCAAAATCACAAGCCACGTACTCCCCTTCTAAAGTGACGGTCTTCCTTACCTGCCGAAAGCTTACCTTGCCATAGGCATTTTGCACCTTCTCATAACTGGTCCTGATCTTGTCCGGCTGCTCCTTCGGATCGCTAAGGCAGATCGTCCCGTTGTCCAGAAAATGCGCCCACGTCAGCTCTCCGATGGCTTTTTTCGGCACGGGGAAGGTTAGTTTTTCATGAATCTCTTCCACGGTATCACCTTTATTTGCCAAGGCTCTGATCGCATTTCCGGCCGCAAACTCAACCGTAAACTGAGAAAGTGCCTTTTGAAAATAACCTTCATTTCCCATTTCGGCTCTCATGTTCCATCCTTTCCTTCGCAAGAAACTCCTTCCGACTTCCTCTGCTCTTTTTGTTTTCCCCATCCTTTGCAGATGATTCCCGCTTCTTTCGTCATCTCAGCATTACTGCGCCACAGTATAAAGAGAATAGAAGTATCCCTTGTTTTGCATGAGCGTCTCGAAGGAACCATCCTCCACGATCCTGCCGTTTTTCAGGGTCAGGATGGAATCATATTGGCGCAGGGTTCCTGCGTCGAGGTCATGCGTCACGATGATGCGAGTCATGTCCTTTAATGCCAGGATCGCCTTGATGACGCGGCTGGAGGTTTCTGCATCCAGCGCAGCCGTCGCCTCGTCGATGAGCAGCATCTTCGCATTGCGCAGCAGCGCCCTGGCGATCGAGATCCTCTGCTTTTCCCCGCCGGAAAGGCCGCTTCCGTTCTCACCGCAAAGATACTCTTCGCCCTTCTCGGCGATCAGTTCCTTAAGCCCTGCCATCTCAATGACCCTGTCCACGTCCTCCTTCGGGAATTCCTGGAACATGGTGACGTTATCCCGAATGGAGGCATTAAACACGAACACGTTCTGCTGGATCGTGGAAACCGTGTTATAAAGAGATTCCGGCCGAATGTTCTTGATGTCTTTGCCATCATACGTGATCGCTCCCTCATACCCATTCATGCCTGCAAGCAAAAGCTGCAGGAGCGTTGATTTTCCGCATCCGGAAGCGCCGACGATCGCATAGCTCTTTCCCTTGTTGAAGGAATAAGAAACGTGATCCAAAACCTTCTTCGTGCCATCATAGGAGAACTCCACGTCCTTCAGTTGCACGGCATGATCAAAGACGCAATCTGTTTTTTTTGCGTCAGCGCCGTCCTCCTCCTCGGTCAGAGCCTTCTCCATCTTATCCACTAAGGCACTTGCCGCCTTTTTCTTTGCCAAAAGGGCCGGCAGCTGCGCGATCGGCTGAATGATAAAATTCATGAGATTCGTGAAGACAAAAAGCATACCCGGGGTGATCCCCATCCCTTTTAGGCAAAGGAACGCGCCAGTGACGAAAACACCGAGCTGTGTCGTAACGCCTGAAAAAACGCCGATCGCGGAGGTATAATCCTTGTTTACGTTACGGCGATTCTTTGCGTCCTCCAGCTTCGCATTCGCGCCGGCGAGAAGCTTCCCGATGCGCGACTCCGCATTGAAGCTCTTTACCACGGAAAACCCTGTCAGGATCTCGCTGATCATAGCCAGGAATTTCTCATTTCTGCCAGAGACTTCCTTTTCCAGCTTCACCAGCCTTTTCCCCGTCGCAACGCTCGCGATCACAGGCAGGAGCGAGAAGCCGATCGCGATCAGGGTCAGGAGCGGCGAATACCAAAGCATTAAGATCAGCGATCCGATAAACAGGAAAACCTGCTCACATATGGTAAACGTGGCCGTGAGATAATTCTCCTCAATGATACCTGCGTCATTGGTCAGTCCGGAGACATAAGTGGAAGTATTCTCCTTGCGAAAGGCGCCGATGCCCTTCTTCGCAAGTCTCTCGTAAATGCTATCCCTGTACTGCCGCATGGCTCTCGCCTTGAATGCGTTCTGGGTTCTGGCGAAGACGATGACAACGATCCCCATAACGGCAAAGACGCCGAGACATTGCAGCAAGATCTGAAGCAGGCTCTGGGACTGCTCCTCGCCTGCCGCGATATCCGTCACGACCTGTAAAACATAGGAAATATAAAGATTAATGGAATTGATCACCAGGTCTGCGATCAAAGCCACAAGAAAAATCTTCTTATTCCCTTCCCAAAATGATTTCTTCAATTCACTTTTCATAAGGATCCTTCTTTCTCAATTTCCTTCCGGAATCGCTCCTGAAAACGATCCGAGGTCACGTCCTTTAGATGGAATTCCTCCATGAGCCGCATCAGGCCGACTTTCGAAGTGATGCCAAGGCTGTCATAGACATAGCCATCTTCCACTTCCTCTAAAAACACAATATTCTTCGTATCAAAGCAAGGCTCTCTGTCGAAAACCTCCGCACACTCTATTGCCTCTTTCATGCTTTTCACCGCCCCGTCAAAGTCTCCCATGGAATCCCGGATCACGGCAGTAAGAAGCAGCGTGCCTGCAATATACTTATCCACAAATGCAACCTTGTCCGCTTCTTTTTTCAACGATTTCAGATACTCTCTGGTCCATTTTGCCGTATAAATGCCTTCCTCATGCTTCTTTTCGTTAATGTCATAAACGATCAGGGAAAACAGAACGGTGATCAGCCTGGCAGCATGTCTGCCCAAGGCCCTGCAGGCATACTCCATTCCTTCCTCATCCTGCTTCAGCGTTGCGATCAGGTTGATCGCGATGTCGGCATCATTGATCCCGCAGACATTATTCTTTTTCAGCTCCTCAATGCCCTTCTGCGTCTCCTTGAGGGAAAGATAACAACCCGCGATGTTATTCTGGATCTGGGTCACGCTGATCTCCGGATTGACATTCTGCGAAAAAAGATCCAGGGAATGCTGAAAATGCTTGATGGCCGTTCGAAGCGCTTCCTTCTCCATCATCACGGTCCCGATCATGTTATAAGCGAACGCAACGGCATATACGACCTTAAAATTGTTCGGATAGATCAAAAGTGCCTCATCGCATTCCTTTTTTGCAGCCTCGAATTCACGCGCATTCGTAAGACTGTCAATCTTTTCTATCAGCAGGTCCGCATTATGACTTCTGATGGTAAAGCCTAGAAGCGCATCCAAAGAAACATGAAAGATCTGCGCCAGCTGCATCAGATAGGAAATTTCAGGTTCCGAGCTGCCCCGTTCCCACTTTGAAATGGTGCCCAAGGTTAGATTTAGCTTTTCTGCCAGATCCTCCTGCGTCATTCCTCTCTCCTTACGATATTTCCTTATATTTTCAGCCAGCTGATGTTCCATGTGATCTCACCTTTCTTTAATTTGCTTCTTATCTTTATCATACTGCATGGAAACAGAAATCGGAAGAGCCAATTTATATATTTCGGATATTTATTTTTCTATGTTTCGTAGAGTTCATATATAAAAAAACGGACAAGCCTTTCATGAAATAGACTTGTCCAAAATTTTTAAAATAGGAAATGCCCAGAACCGGAATCGAACCAGTGACACGAGGATTTTCAGTCCTCTGCTC
>CAMZDG010000062.1 GCA_947305245.1 uncultured Lachnospiraceae bacterium | reverse complement strand
CGGCCTGACGTGATCATGTTCACGGATCACACGGAGCTTGACGCTTACGTGCAAAAGGGCGTGCTTGTGGATCTGCTTCCCATGTTTGAGGCATGGGACAGCTCCGAACTGGAGGGGATGATCCCGAAGGCGCGGGAGCTTCTCGGGAACGGGAGCGAGGAGGTCATGTATGCCATGGCAAACAGGTTTCAGCTGCTCCTTCGAACCAGCAACGGAGAGGAACTGAATGCCTACGGGAAATGCAACGCGGTGAATTATCTGAAATGGTACGGCGATTTTATGACCGACATGGAGTATGGCGGAATGGGAACGCTGGAGAATGTTTTATATGCATATGTGCCACATTATTACGAGGAAGACCCGCCGGCAAAAGCATACTTTACTTCCCCGGGATTTATGGACCTTATGAAGACTTATAAGACGCTTTTGGAGGAACATGGCGGTCCGGTTTCCATTTCTTACGGAAGCAATTCGCAAAAGGAAATCGCAAAGGGCCCCAGGTGGCAGTCCACCTATCGCCGGTATGAGCTTACGGAGCCAGGAATATCCATGGAGGGATTGCCCTGGGCGGATGGCAGTAGCCGCGTTTACATAAGGCTGTGCGATCCCCTGGCCATCCTTAGCACTTCGGAATGTCCCCAAGACGCCTTCAATTTTATCGCTTATTATACTTCGTTAAGATTGCCGCTAATGAAGGGGGAGCCCGAGGGGGATTATGGAAAGGGCGGCAATACGGAGGCGCTGTTTTCCGTCTGGGAAAAATATCTGAAGGAAGAAATCTATGAATCCAAGCGTTCTTATGGCTATTATGAGGATCATACGGAGGCCTTCTTTACGGAGGAACAAAGCGAGCATCTAAAGCAGCTGATCCGGGATGCCGTGCCGGAAACGACAACGCAGAGGGACCTTTATGCAATGCTCCTGGAGGAAATGGATGCCTACTGGAAAGGCGGGAAATCTCTGGAAAGCGCATGCGAGGCGTTGCAGAGCAGGGCAGAGCTGTACTTAAAGGAGAAATGAGTTCGTTCTTCCATGCCGTTTTCCTTTGGCAAATTGCACTTGAAAGCATAACGGGTGTGTGTTATGCTTTAGGCATGGCAAAAGATGGGAGCGGAAGATGAACAGTAAGTTTTTTGAGCTGAAAAAAGAAAAACAGGACAGGATGATCAATGCGGCGCTGAAGGTGTTCGCCGTGAACGGATATCGCCATGCCAGCACGGACGACGTGGTGAAGGAAGCGGACATCAGCAAGGGTCTTCTGTTCCATTATTTTGAAAATAAGCTTGGCGTGTATCAGTTCGCGTATGATTATGCCGTGAGATACATGTCTTTGGAACTGAGCACCTTCGTGAACTCCAGAGAAAAGGATCTCTTCGAGATCGCAAAGCAGATGCAGTCCGCAAGGCTCGATGCCATGAAGGGATATCCTTACATGCAGCAGTTCCTGGCGCGGAGTCACAGTGAGGATGCGAACGAGGTCCTGCTTATTATCGGGCAAAAAAAAGACATCCTGGAGAATGCCTACCAAGACGTCTATCGTCGGATTGATTTCAATTCCCTGCCCAGAGGTACGGATGGGAGACTTTTATGGCAATTGATGAACCATGCCGCGGATGGCCTGATCCAGGAGCATTTCCAGGAGGGATCCTTCCAGGCGGACATGGTCCTCGGTGAGATATTGCAATATATCAATCTCATTCAAAAGATGGTTCTTTGATGCGATTACAGGAACCGCTCGAACCAGATGCGGGAAAGTTCCACCCAGGTGGCCACGTCCGCGAAGGGATTGGTCTTAGGCGGCTCGAAGCCCGGTCCGGGGCCGGGTGCGGGCGCGTTCGCTTCTCCCTCGGCAGGTTCCAAATGAAATTGCGCTACTAACTCAGCACGGCGTCTCGGATTCATGTTGACGGCCGTGTTGTTTTTTATGCGCTCTAACGCGAATCCAATCTGCTCGCAGACATATTCGCCGCCGTGCCAGCCGGAGAAAAGCTCCATGCTGGCCGTGGAGAGGCCGTGGCCACCGTGCGGATAGACATACTGCGCATACGGAACACCCTTTTCCTTCAAGGCTTTGGCGAACAGATAGGTGTTTTCCACAGGTACGAGGTTATCCTCCAGCGTCTGCCAAAGGAAGCAGGGCGGCGTGTTCTCCTTCACCTGCTTTTCCAAGGAGAAATACTCGAGTTCTTCCGGCGTGGGCTGCAAGCCCAGGAGCGCCTGCATGGAATAGATATGCGTATACTCGCCGGAGGTGATCACGGGATAGCCAAGGATCGCGCCGTCGGGACGATTCGAAATGGCATTCAGCGCGGGATCGGGATCCGTAATGTCATCAAAGTGCGTGCAGAGACTGGCGCATACGTGTCCGCCGGCGGAGAAGCCGCAGATCAGAAGCTTCGCGGGATCAATATGATATTCTCCGGCGAGACTGCGCACCAGGCGAACGGCCCTGGAGATGTCGTTCATGGGCTGCTTTTTCAGCGGCACGCACATGGTGATGTCGTTCGTATAAGTCAGGACGAAGACATTGAGGCCCATGCGGTAATATTCCATGGCGGGCAGCTCGCCCTCGTGAGGCGCCAGCATGCAGTAGCCGCCGCCGGGCACCATGATCATACATTTTCTTACGCTCTCGTCTTCTTCGTGAAGATAGGCGTGCAGGTTGGGCATGAAGCCATAAGCGGCTTCATAAGTATATTCTTCCGGTTTCCAAAGATCCAGTCGAAATGTTTTCATGAGGGGTCTCCTTTTATTTTATAATGTCCAAGCACATTCGCAGGCGTATCTTATTATTTTTTCATCTTGTAGGGCCCATCTGCGGGGTAGCCGCCTTTGAGCTTTTGCATGCCGCGCTGGATGGCATCCTTGGAATTCTTCCAGTCCGCGCCGGCATTCTGATAGTCGAACATTTCCACCATCCACGCCACGTCCTCGGCCACGCGCTCCAGGTTGGCTTCCATCAGGGGCAGCACCATGGCATAGAATTCCCCCTTTTCCTTGTCGGCGAGCTTTAATTCCGCCGCGTCACAAAGGTCCCCAAAGTGGGAGAGGCAAAAGCCCTTGCTGTTCTTGATCTTGTCGCGGAAGACGTCGTCCTGCTTATAGAGATAGAAGAAGGTATCCATATAGCGGTCATAGGTGTCCGCGAAATGCTTGCAGACATAGCAGGAATCCTCTTTTTCCTTGACCCAGTAGCCGAAGGAGGAAACGGGAGCGTCTCCCTTCGGGCGCATGAGCTTTTCCTTGAAGGAGAGCTTGCCAGGCGCAAAGCCGTTCGCCTTCTCCTTGAATTCCTTAATGATCCTGCGATAATGGGTCTTTAGGATCCAGGCGTTTCCCAGCGTGTTGCCGTAATCGAACATTTTCTGAAAGTGCGTGCGGCAAAATCCAGCCTTGTCCGTCATGTCACGCACGTCCGCTTCCATGTAGGAGGCACTGCTTCCAAGCACAAAGTCGATGAGATCCTGTTCCACGGCCCGCTCAATAAAGCAGAAAGGACATTCGTCCTTGGCGTCCACGGCGTCATTTAAGGGAATGGTATAGAGCTGTTCTTTCATGGAGAATCCTCCTTTGTCAGTCGTTGGGCGAGCGCTCGGCACTCCATTTGTCCCATGGTTTTATTGTAAGGGATGGAGTTGGAAAAAGCAAGATAATCCATGTTCTAAGCAGAAAACGTACTATCCTGCGCGGCACCGTTATGATAAAATATATATGAGCAAGAGAGAAAAGCGCGGAAGAAAAAGAAGCAAGAGTAAAAAAAGAGGGAAGCAGAAAGGGTAAGGGTCGAAAGATGTTATATTGTGTGCCCTGTAAGAAGAAAACTATCACGAAGGCATGGCGGGAGGGCGACGCTCTTTGGCTAAAGCTGGAGTGCGGCCTGCAAAGGCTCGTTCCCGTAAGCGATGGGATCCTGCGTGTGCTCTATACGGAAAAGGAGAGCTTCTCCGAGGAGGAAAAGCCAGGGATCCTAAGCCTTCCGGCCTTTGCGGACTGGACATTTCGCGAGTTGGAGGAAGAGGTCTTCCTGGAGATGAAGCATCTGAAAGTCAGGATCGACCGGAATACCAATCGGTTTCAATATTATGACGGTGCGGGCGAGCTGCTTTTTTCGGAGCGCGCCGGGCGGTCGAAGGAACTGGAGGAGATCCCCGTATATCGCATGGACCTGACGGCCATGGAGAAAACCTATGTGGACACGCCGGACGGACGAAAGGAAGTCGTGAAGGATCCCGCGAGGATCCCCGTTGGAACGGCCTATCATACGCGGCTCCATCTGGAATTCGGCGAGGAGGCGCTCTATGGCCTCGGACAGCACGAGGAGGGCTATGGTTCCCTTCGCGGAAAGCGGGTTTGCCTCCATCAGGCGAATCGCAAGATCGCCGTGCCCATGCTGGTCTCCACCAAGGGCTACGGGCTGCTGGTCAACACCTATGCCCCCGCGATCTTTAATGACACGGAGGAGGGAAGCTATTTCTATACCGAAACCGACCCGGAGATGGACTTCTTTGTCATTAGCGGGCGGCGCGGTAAGGAGGGTGAAGCGCCTTCTGAAAAGGTTTTAAAAAGCGCCATGGATGAGGTGCTTCGCGGCTATCGCCAGATCACGGGTAAGGCGGCGCTGCTGCCGAAGTGGGCCTTTGGATATATTCAGTCGCAGGAGCGATATGAGACGCAGGAGGAGATCCTGAAGGTCGCATCGCAGTATAGAGAGCGCGGCATCGGCCTGGACTGCATCGTGCTCGACTGGTGTTCCTGGCCGGAGGGGCAATGGGGGCAGAAGACCTTTGATCCGGAAAGATTCCCGGATCCTTCCGCCATGACAAAGCAGCTTCATGACGGACACGTGCACTTTATGATCTCTGTCTGGCCGAACCTCACGGAAGGGACGGAAAATTACGAGGAATTCAAGGAAAAGAACCTGTTGCTTCCCGGGATCAACAATTATGATCCCATAAAGCCCGAAGGGCGAAAGACCTACTGGGCGCAGGCGGAGCGGGGACTGTTCGTCCACGGCGTGGATGCCTGGTGGTGCGACAACAGCGAGCCCTTTACGCCGGAGTGGAATCATCTTGTACGGCCGGAAAGCGCGAAGGCCTATGAAGAGTATTGCCGCACGACGACGTTGCACCTTCCTGCGACAAAGACCAATTCTTACGGATTCTATCACGCCCAGGCGATCTATGAAGGACAAAGGGGCTATTATGAAAGACTGCGACAGGAGGTGAAAGCTGCAGGCGGCGAGGCGCCGAGTGAGTTGGCAGGCGGAGAAAAGCGTGTCGTGAATCTCACGAGGAGCGGGTATCTTGGGCAGCAACGCTTCGGGACCATCCTTTGGTCCGGCGATATTTCTGCCTCCTGGGAGACGCTGCGCCGCCAGGTGGCAGCAGGATTGCATTTTTGCGCCAGCGGCCTGCCTTACTGGACCGTTGACATTGGCGCGTTCTTCGTAAAGAACGGTCTTCAGTGGTTTTGGGACGGCAAATATGACGAGGGTCCAAAGGATCCCGCCTATTGCGAACTCTTTACCAGATGGTATCAGTGGGGCGCATTCCTGCCGATCTTCCGCGGCCACGGCACGGATTTC
Organism: uncultured Lachnospiraceae bacterium; assembly: GCA_947305245.1. Classification (GTDB taxonomy): domain Bacteria; phylum Bacillota; class Clostridia; order Lachnospirales; family Lachnospiraceae; genus Acetatifactor. The sequence continues at coordinate 4,292 of CAMZDG010000062.1, read as the reverse complement.
CGTCGCGAGCTCTGGGAGTTCGACCACCCTGCTGCGCCATATTATGACGCGCTTCTTCAGGCGAATCGCCTTCGCTATGAATTGATGCCTTATATTTATTCTCTGGCGGGGCGCACCTGGCTTCGGGATGAGACGATCATAAAGCCGCTGGCCTTTGCCTTCCCGGAGGATCAGACCACTTGGAATCTGATGGATCAGTATCTGCTCGGCGATGCGATCATGGTCTGCCCCGTGTTGGAGAGCACGGACCAAAGGAGCGTTTATCTTCCCAAGGGAACTGGCTGGTATGATTATTGGACGAATGCTTATTATGAGGGCGGGCAGCTGATCACCGCGGACGCGCCGCTCGATCATATCCCCCTGTTTATCAGGGAGGGCAGCATTCTTCCCAAAAAGAAAGCCGCCCTGTCCACGGAGGAACAGGCGGCTGAAGTCACGTTTTACGTTTATGCCGGCTGCGACGGAAAGTTCGAACTCTATGAGGACGCCGGCGACGGGTACGGTTATGAGCGGGGAGAATATCGCCTCACCCAATATGAATGGATCGAAAAGGAGCAAAAGCTCTTCGCGGACGGACGGGAGGTTTCTCCCGAACTTGTGCGTACGATCCAAAGAGGAGAATGATCAGGTGGCGCTGAACTTGCTCATGTCGGCGCGCGGCGAGGTGCCCGCGTATTTCACGTAGGCGCGGTAGAAGGAGCTGTAATCCGCAAAGCCGCTCTGGAGCGCCGCGTCCATGGCGGACTCGCCGGCCTGAATGGCCTGCTTTGCAAGGATGAGCCGCTTATAGCGGATGTAATCCATCACGGTCGTGCTAAGGTATTTCTTAAAGTTCGCGTTCAGGTAATTCTTGCTGATAAAGAAATGGGAAGCGATCTCATCTAAGGACTGCGGCTCCGTCAGATGGAGATTGATGTAGCTGATGATCTCCATGATCTTGTCCGGCATCTGGTTGATGAGCTTGGCGGGCTTTAAGGTCCGCCCCAGGAGGTAGATCTGCGACAGGAGCGCCTCGTAATATACGGGGCAGAGCATCTCCTGCACGTCCCTTGGCTGGCTGTCCAGCCGATGAATGTTATAAAAGAACTCGTCCAAATGAAAGTCTTCCGTGTGCTCATAAAGGAGCTCCAAGGAGGGCTTTTTTTTGTTGGTCGAAAGGATGCCCGTCAGGAGGTGTCGCCGCTCCGGAAGAAGGTGCTCCGGCGAGATGAAAAGGACGTTTCGCACGTAGTCCGCGCGGGAGTTCACCTGAATGCCGTGCATGACGTTGGGCGCGATGAGAAAGATCGTGTGCGGCGAGAGGGGATAGACCTTTCCCTCCACCATGATCTCCGCGTCGCCGGAGATAAAATAATAAATCTCATACACGCTGTGACAGTGTCCGTCAAGCTGGGAATAGATTCGATTATTGATCTTATGGTATTCGAGTACTGCGGGTTCCATGGCAAATCCTCCTTTTTTTTATTGTAGCCCAAGTGAGTGATTTTTGCAATATTTCATTTTCTTTTCACAAAGACTTGACATTGTGAAAATGATATGATTTTAGCGTGTGGGAATTTTTGTTTCGTGAAAAATGACCAATTATCTGCATTTTCGGAGGAGGGAAAATCCCGTGGCGAAGCAAGAAAAGCTGGCAGAACCGACCATAAAGATTGTAAAAAGGAAAACGGACTGGCGCGCCTATTTTAAGAGATATTGGCAGCTGTACGCCCTGCTGGCGCTGCCCCTGATCTACCTTTTTGTGTTCAAGTACGTGCCTATGACCTACGTGCAGATCGCATTCAAAAAGTTCATGCTGAACAAGAATAAGCAGATCAACGTATGGACCATGCCGTGGGCGAAGAATAACGGCTTCCAGTATTACATCAAGGCCTTTCGGGACAGGGACTTCCTGTACGCGCTGCGCAATACCTTGGTGCTGAACTTAAAGGATCTGATCATTGGATTCCCGGCGCCGATCATCTTCGCACTGATCCTGAATGAGCTGCCGTTCAAGGGCTATAAGAAGGTGGTTCAGACCATCGCGTACATGCCGCACTTCCTTTCCTGGGTTATTATCGGAAGCCTTTCCCTGCAGCTGTTCGCGCAGGATGCCGGCATGATCAACATGTTACTTGAGAAGATGGGCTTCGAACATATCAAGTTTATCTCTGAGAGCTCTAACTGGGTGAGAACCTATATCGGATGGGGCGTATGGCAGAGCTTCGGCTGGAACTCCATTGTTTATCTGGCGGCCATCGCGGGCATCAGTCCGGACCTATATGAAGCGGCGGCGATGGACGGCGCGGGGCGATTCCAGAAAATGTGGCACATTACCCTGCCGGGCTTAAAGCCCACGATCGTCGTGCTCCTCATCATGAACCTTGGCTATATCATGGGCGGCGGCATGGAGCGTCCCATGGCACTTTATAACAACCTCGTAATGGATAAGGCGGACGTCATCGCGACTTACGTATACAGAGTCGGAATCAGAGGTTCGCAGTTCTCCCTGACAACGGCAGTGGGTCTGTTCCAGTCCTTGATCGGAGTGATCCTGATCCTGAGCGCCAACTTCGTCTCCAGGAAGCTCGGCGAGCGCGGCATTTGGTAAGGGGGTAGGTTGAGATGAAGATTAAGTCTAAGAAAGCCGTGATAGGAGACTGGGTGTTCGTCCTGATCTGTCTGATCGTCAGCCTGATCTGCGTACTGCCCATGCTGAATCTCCTTGCAAAGTCTTTGAGCGGTTCCGAAGCTCTGGTGAGAAATGAAGTATATCTGATCCCGAAGGGATTGAATTTTGACGCTTATGAGCAGGTGTTCCGCAACCAGAAGTATGTATGGTCCTTTGTCTGGACCGTGATCCTAACCGTGGTCTGCACCTTTGTATCCCTGACGATGTCCACGCTCTGCGCCTATCCTTTGATCTTCGAGCGACTGAAGGGCCGCAACGCGATCAACGTGTTCATCACGATCACGATGTTCTTCAACGCAGGCGCCATCCCGAACTACCTGCTGATGCAGAAGATGGGACTTTTGGACAATCCGCTGGTGCTGATCATTCCGAGCTGTCTGAGCGTTTATAACATGATCATCATGCGCAGCTTTTTCTATGGCATCCCCGACAGCCTTCGCGAGTCGGCGGAGATCGACGGCGCAAACTTCTTCCAGATCCTTTGGAAGATCTACGTGCCCCTGTCCAAGCCCGTGATGGCAACTCTGGCGCTGTTCTATGCCGTGGGCCGCTGGAATGGTTATGGCGACGCGCTGATGTACGTAAAGGAGGAGAAATTCTATCCTTTGCAGCTCTACCTGTTCAACATCATGAACAACTCGAACAAGATGGAAGTAGCGACGCAGGAAGGCTTCTCGTCGCCCGGTCTTGCCGCTTCCATGAAGGCGGCCGTGGTTATGTTCTCCACGATCCCCATCCTGATGATCTATCCCTGGCTGCAGCGCTTCTTTATCCAGGGCGTGACCCTTGGCGCAGTCAAGGAGTAATGCGATAACTAACGGGGACGCCCGTTAATTATAAAACAAATCAATTTTTTCAAAACAAAGGGAGGAAACAGTAGAAATGAAGAAGAAGATTCTTTCAGTCCTGCTTGCCTGCACGATGGTTGCTTCTCTGGCAGCCTGCGGTGGCGGAAGTGGGGAAAACGAGAGCGGATCTGTCAGCCTCGACGCGAGCAAGGTTGAGGAAGCTAAGCAGGCAGGCGCTGACTTCGAGAACGGCAAGTTCAAGGAGACCAAGAAGATCGTGGTTGAGATCTATGACCGTGGTAATGACGGCGGATCCGATCCCGAGAACAACCTGTACACCGATTACATCAAGAAGGGCATGCTGGAAGACCACAACGTAGAAGTAACCTTCAAGAAGGTTCCTCGTTGGACCGAGGTTGATGAGATCAACAACCTCCTCGCAGCAGGTACCGCTCCTGACGTATGCGTTACCTACAGCTATCCTACGATCCAGACCTATGCGAACATGGGCGGCGTGATCGATCTGGCACCTTACGTTGAGACCTATAAGAACGACCTTCCCAACCTGTGGAACTGGCTGGGCGACACCAACATCAACTGGGATAAGGATCCCAAGACCGGTACCCTGTGGTGCGTGGAAGCGAAGCTTGCAGTTTCTAACCGCGTGATCACCTTCGTTCGTCAGGACTGGCTGGATAAGCTGGGCCTCAAGGCTCCTACCACCAAGGCTGAGTTCGAGAGCATGCTCGTTGCCTTCAAGGATAACGCAAGCACCCTTCTTGGCGCTGACGCTTCCAAGATGGTTCCTTACTCCGTAAGCTATGACGTAGGTT
>CAMZDG010000061.1 GCA_947305245.1 uncultured Lachnospiraceae bacterium | reverse complement strand
GCGGACTGCTTGTCAGCCTCTGCACGAAGGATTGCGGATTCCTTTTCACCTTCTGCGGAAAGGATCTTCGCCTTCTTTTCACCTTCTGCACGGGTTACGGCCTCACGTCTTTCACGCTCTGCCTTCATCTGCTTCTCCATGGCGTTCTGGATCTCAGCAGGAGGAATAATGTTCTTCAGCTCCACGCGGTTTACCTTGATGCCCCAAGGGTCAGTTGCGATGTCCAGCTGTGCACGCATCTTCGTATTAATGGTCTCACGGGAGGTCAGGGTCTGGTCGAGTTCGAGGTCACCGATAATGTTACGAAGGGTCGTAGCAGTCAGGTTCTCGATTGCCATCATGGGATTCTCAACACCGTAGGTGAAGAGCTTAGGGTCAGTGATCTGATAGAACACGACCGTATCAATTCTCATAGTAACGTTATCCTTCGTGATCACGGGCTGAGGCGGGAAGTCCGCTACCTGCTCCTTTAAGTTCACGCGTCTTGCCACCTTATCCACGAGAGGCAGCTTTACATGAAAACCTACGGACCAGGTTCCCTGATATGCGCCAAGTCGCTCCATGACGAAGGCCTGTGCCTGGGGAACGATCTTCACGCAGGATACGGCAACAGCAAGCAACACAATGATCAGAATAATAATTACATATTTCATGCTCTACCTCTTTCTGTGCTGAGTGTGCAGCACGCACGTTTATTTGATAATATTACATCAAATTTTTATTAACGTCTGCCTCTGGAACCCTTGGCCTTTCCAAGAATTTGAAGGATCCTAAGGAACAGGTTGATCACGTCCAGATAAATGTCCAGTGCGCTGTCTACTGCGTTGTCTAAGGTCTTCGGGAAAGCCTGCGCCCTGTGGAAGTCATAACCGATATACAGGCTGAAGAGCACTGCGCCGATCCAGGACGTGATCATCTGATCCACGCCAAGGAGAAGCAGCACCAGCTCCGCTATAACAAGACCGCCCAGGCATGCAAGCAACATGCCGCCAATCTTTTCAAAGAATTCCGGTTTGAAAACGCTGGCTGCCACCATAACGCCAGTGATCAGCATCGTGATCAGGAACGCCTGGGTCACCAGCTCAGATTCAAGTCCGCCATAGGCATACACCATAATGGATACCACGAGTCCCACGGGAACCACGACCAGGTTGTATCCCACAAAGGAGAGGATCGCATTGTCCGACTTCGCGGACAGCATCGTTCCTGCGATACAACAGATAAAATAAGTTATCAGAAGAAGGATCGGATTGACGTACAGGATGCGATCCTGGAAAATGTAGCAGATCGCCACGTTCACCAGAAGTCCATATAACAGGACGCCTCCGATCACGCCGTTATAAGCGCGATCGGAGATCTCCTCATCCACAAATATTTCTTTCCGAAGTCTCTCTTCTCTTCGATTGTTCATCCAATCAGCCATAATGTCACCTTTTCACCAAATAGTTTTATTCCTGTACGGGAGCCTTGTTTACGGGCTTGCAGATCAGCTTTACACCGCTGATGGCCACGATCTCCACGACACTTCTCTCTTCGAGCACCTGATCATCATCTGCGCTCCTGGCACTCCATTCCTGTCCGCCGACGGTTACCTGCCCTTGTCCCTTCAGGTTATCGATCTGAGAAACAACGATCCCCTGTTTTCCGACAATGCTCTCCGCATTCGTACGGATCCGATCTTTGTTGAAATACTTCACCGCGATTGGTCTGGTAAAGATCAGGAGTACGAGGGACACAACCAGGAAGCAGATCACCTGTAACCAGAAGGGCCCGTGAAGAGCCGCCACGATCAAAGCCACCAAGGCACCGCCTGCAAACCAGATACTGCTCAGTCCCATGGTGATGATCTCAACCACTACGGACACGATCAAAACAACAATCCATGCAATCATCTGAGTATCCATGCTTACCTTCTTTCTGCCGCAAGTGCGGCGATTAGGGGGGAGTCAGTTTCCCGACGTCCCTTTTGTGTTTTCCATGACCTTAGTCTACTACGTTTTGCGGTTTCAGGCAATCCTTTTATTCGCACTTTACCCCGCTTTATCGTGCGGGGCCGCCACAATAGCGGAAATCATCGTACTTCGGCAGGTAAATCCACGAAAATGACAGACGATTTATGTAAATCAGTAAAAAACAGGGCCCGCAAACTGCGAACCCTGTCTCATGGTCTGTTGATTGATAAAATTTTAGTAGAATACGTGATTGCCGATCACCAGTCCGTCACGTCCGTCGTTGCGGCGGAAGTGCGTCATGTCGCCCACGTTGGAAACGCCGGAGAGCGCTTCCTCTGCTGCCTTGATGCAGCTCTCATAAATCTTACCGGATTCATATACGCGGTTCACCTTGCCGCTCATGGCGGGAGTGAACTGTCCGGAAGCATAGATCACGCCGTGAATGGTATCAGGATATGCGGCGCTTCTTACGCGGTTCATGACCACGGCACCAACTGCCACCTGCCCCTCATACGGCTCTCCGCCTGCCTCACAGTGGATCAGTGCGGCCAACAGGAGCGTCGTGTCAGCGTCCGTCGTATACTCGCCGTATTTCACCTGACGCTTTGCTTCCTTCTCTGCCTTCTGGCGTGCCTTGACTTCCTCTACGGTCTCGCCGGCATCGATCTGGAAGATCACGGTTACGTAATCAGCTGCCACGTAGCCGTCCTTGCCATTGTAATCAACGCAGATCCAACCATCGTTTGTCTCCTTGTCGAGCACGTCGATGCGCTCGCCTTCCGGAAGGAGGCCCAAAACCTCCGCGCCGTTGGAATCCTTCTCGCGAACGCGGAGAATGTCCGCATCCACCGTGGCGATCTTCTTTCCGGCGTCATCCGCCAGCGCCTCTGCCTCCTCGCCAAAGAGCAGATACTCATCGCTCGCCCAGCCTATGATGTTGCCGGAGCGAAGCTTGGTCCAACCGTCCTTTCGTTCCAGGATCTCTCCGCCACAGTCCTTGTAGAGATATCCCACAACCTTTGCATTGTTCGATGCCTCGCATCGAATGTTCAGTTCCTTCTTGACGTTCGCCATGACAAGCTTAGATTCCTCTTTCTCTTCCTTCAGGGCATCGAGGTCTAAGTTCAATGTCTGCGCCATTTCGCTGATCTTCTCGGCAGTGTCCTTGCACTTAGGCTCGAGCAACATGCCCGCGCCGCCGTTTAAGAAGCTCATGCGATTTCCGTTGTCTGCCGCCATCACGGTCTGCCCGAAGAGCAACATGACCATCAGGGATAAGAGAACTCCCGACATGCCGGCAAACAGAGTTTGCATTTTTTTCATTTCTGTCCCAATCCTTTACACTTTTATTTCGTCACTTTTAAGTCCGTAAATGTTAAAAAACTAGTAAAAGTTTAGTCAGTTTTGTGACAAATTGTTACGATTTTATTACAAATCTTAGTGTTGCAAAGGATAATAGCAGAAAAATTTTTATTTGTCAACCCCTAGATGTTTTTCGACTTCTCGATGCAGGCCTCCACGGCATCCATCACGGCAGCGCGAAATCCCATCTCTTCCAGCACTTTCACGGCCTCAATGGTGGTGCCTCCGGGGGAGCAAACCATGTCCTTGAGCTCACCGGGATGCTTTCCCGTCTCCAGGAGAAGCTTGGCACTTCCCAGGACCGCCTGCGCGGAAAACTGATAAGCCTGCGCCCTGGGCATTCCGGCGGCCACGGCAGCATCTGCCATCGCCTCAATGAACATAAACACGTAGGCGGGTGAGCTTCCGCTAACCCCAACGACAACGTCCATCAGCTTTTCAGGAACCACGTTCGCCGTTCCGAACGCACGAAGAAGCTCCAGCGCTCCCGCCAGGTCTTCCTCACTCACCATGGAGTTGGGGCAGACGCCGGTGCAACCTTCCAGGACGAGCGCGGGCGTGTTCGGCATGCATCGTATAAGCTTTACGTCCTTTCTTCCAAGGCCATCCTCGATGAACGCGATCGTCTTTCCTGCCGCAATGCTGATCACGATCGTCTCGGGACGGACCGCGGAGGATATCTTCGCCAAAACCTCCTGCAATACATTGGGCTTTACTGCCAGAAATAAGACGTCAGCCGCTTCCGCAACCGCAGCTTCATTAGAAACAGCTGTTATTTTATAGTAATCCTTTGCCTTTTGTACTGCCTGGGGTAATTTGTCAAAACCGATGACGTTTTCCGGCGATACCATCTGCTTGCCAAGCAGTCCGCCCATGATGGCAGTCGCCATGTTGCCCAGTCCGATGAATCCAATCTTCTTTTCCATAGTTTCCTCTCCTTTTTTCTGCCGTTTCAGGTCAGTTTCTTCTATATTATAAGCATTTTTCAAATACTTCTTTGGCGCTTCGCCTCATAGACCAAAAGGGCCGCGGCGACCGCAGCGTTCAGGGATTCCAGTTTCCCTTCCATGGGGATTTTGATAAAGGAATCCGCCATTTCCGAAAGCTCCCTCGAAAGTCCGTTTCCTTCATTGCCGATCAGGAACGCCGTCGGCTCCCGGAAGGATTCTCCCGTGTAATAAGTCGTTCCGGACAGGTGCGCCGCAAAAGAACGGATGCCATTTTTCCTCATTTTTTGCAGGATTTCCTGCAGATCCTCTACAATAACAAATGGTACCCTATAAATGGAGCCCATGGTGGCACGGATCGTTTTGGGATTATAAATATCAACTGTTTTTTTATCCATGATGACCGCGGTCACCCCGGCGCCCTCGCTGGTCCGCATGATGGTACCCAGATTTCCCGGATCCTGCAGGCCCTCGAGCACCAAAAACAGACCATTTTCTTTTCTCAAAAGCTCGTCCGGCTCATGGTTCGGACACCTTAGGACCGTCACGATGCCCTGCGGCGTCTGCGTGTCGGCCATCTTGTTCATGACCTCCTCCGAGACCAGTTCCAGGCGAACCTGCTTTAGCTTTTCCTCTCCGCCCGGAGTCTGTCCGAGCTTTTCTAAAGCGGTCTGCGTCAAATAGACCTCGCGGATCCAAGGGGTCGGTGCCTCGCCGAACATCTTGGGTCCTTCCGCAAGAAATACCTTATCCTGTCTGCGCTCCTTCGCCTTATCCCGCCAAAGGACCACCTGTTTCACTTTTGGATTTACTGCGCTGGTGATCATACTATTGTCCTCATGATACAAGAAACGGCGGCTACGCCGCTTTGGGCATAACCGCCGGATTTTTTACCGTTCCTTTTCATCCATGACGGAAAGAAGTCTGGAGATCTCGAATTCTCTCTCGTCAACGGTCTTCGTCATCTGAAGGGCTTCCTCAATGTCAAAGTCCACGAACTTGCCGTCCTTATATCCAACCACGCGGTTCGTTTTTCCGTTCCTCAGAAGGTCCACTGCATTGGCTCCCATGATGGAAGCATAGTAGCGGTCCTTGGCGCTGGGCTCACCGCCGCGCTGCATGTAGCCGAGGATGGTGGCTCTGGTCTCGATGCCGGTAGCGGCCTCGATACGCCTTGCCATGGATACGGAATGTCCGATGCCCTCTGCATTGATGATGATGTGATGGGTCTTTCCGAGGCGACGGCTGCGGATGATGTTATTGATGAGCTCCTGCTCATTATAATCATATTTCTCAGGAAGCAGAATGTCCTCAGCGCCGTTTGCGATGCCGCACCACAGTGCGATGTATCCGGCGTCACGTCCCATTACCTCGATGATGCTGCAACGCTCATGAGAGGATGAGGTATCCTTTACCTTATCGATCGCTTGCATGGCCGTATTCACTGCAGTGTCAAATCCGATCGTGTAATCCGTGCACGCGATGTCCAGGTCGATCGTTCCGGGAAGGCCGATGGTGTTGATGCCCAGTCTGGAAAGCGCCTGTGCGCCGCGATAGGAACCGTCGCCGCCGATCACCACGATGCCGTCAATGCCATACTTGCGGCAGATGTCCGCGCCCTTCTGCTGTCCTTCCTTGGTCTTAAACTCCATGCAGCGCGCCGTACCAAGGATGGTACCGCCTCTCTGGATGATGTCGGACACATCCTTTGCTTCCAGATCTACGATCTCTTCATTTAAAAGGCCCTGATAGCCCTTCTTGATTCCCTTGACCTTAATGCCTCTGGCAATGGCAGTACGAACGACGGCACGGATCGCCGCATTCATTCCGGGAGCATCACCGCCGCTGGTCAAAACGCCAATTGTTCTAATCTCTTTCTCCATTTGCTTTCCTCCCATTGCCCTAACGCTTGCCTATCTTTCTGTACAAGTCAAAGGCATCTATTCTATCTGACAAATAATCCACAAAACATTTTAATCTATTTTTCTCAGGTTTTCAATAGGTCAGAAACGGAATTTCACGTTTTCTTCTCCAAAAATTACCCCGAGACGGGCCCTGAGGGTCTCATCCGCTCGCACGCATCGGTTCGCTGGCAGCAATCGGATCTGTTTCGTGTCCCTGACAAAGATCACGACGTTGTCATCACCGTCCGAATCCGCGATGGCATCGAACAGCTCCTGTTCGCGCGCCTTATACTCCTCCAGGTTGTCGAACTGGATCCAAACGCCCTTGGGAAGCGTCTTCGCCTCCTTAGGCTTTGCCGTGCCATTCACCGGCTGCCCGGTGGCTCCATTTCCGCCCGGAGCGCCGCCTTGGCCACTCCAACTGCCTTGACCATTCCAGCCGCCTTGACCGTTCCTTCCGCTGCCCTGCCAGCCTCCCTGGCCGCCTTGGAAGCCGCCCTGGCGCCGGTTATCCTGGAAGATGGGACCAGCCTTCGCATCCAGCTTCGCCTTGGCATCCTCGAAGCTGATCATCTGCTCACAGATCATGTTGCAGACGGGATTTCCCTCGCGGTCTTCCTTCACGGAGACGCGTCCCTTCACAAAGACCTTGGCATCCTCGATCATAAGGGAGCTATATTCCGCATAGCTCTTCGGGAACACGATGATCTCCAGCGTTCCCACCAGATCCTCAATGGTCACAAAGGCCATGGCCTCATTGTTCTTCGTATATTTTACGTTCCGCCCCGAGATCATCCCGCCGACGGTGACCACGGACTGATCACGCACCTTGGGCTCTCCCGTCTCCTCGTCCACGATGAAATCCGTACTGGAATTGGTGACGCATTTCTCCCAAAGCTCCTGCCAGGCCTCCATCGGATGCCCACTGACGTAAACGCCGAGCACTTCCTTCTCGAACTGGAGCAGCATTTCCTTCTCATACTCACCGACCTTCGGCATCGGCACGTCGAACTCTTCCTTCTGATCCTCGGAGACGATGTCGAACAGCGTCATCTGCCCGGCCATGCTGTTTTTCTTGTCATGAACGATCCGCTCCATGATCTGAGAATACACCGCCATAAACTGCTTCCGGGTCCCGCCCAGTCCGTCCAGGGCGCCCGCCTTGATAAAGCTCTCGATGACGCGCTTGTTCATGTCATACGCGGACATGCGCGTGATAAAATCCTTGAGGTTCGTAAACGGTCCCATGGCCTTTCGCTCCTCGGCCAGGGCTTCAATGATGGGACGACCCACGCCCTTGATGGCGGTGAGTGCATAGCGGATCTTTCCGTCCTGCACGGAGAAACCGCTCTCTCCCTGGTTGACGTCAGGCGGAAGCACGTCGATCCCCATGCTGCGGCAGGTCAGGATATACTCGGAAACCTTCGAGGAATTATCGATCACGGAGGTCATGAGCGCCGCCATGAATTCCACGGGATAATAATATTTCAGGAATGCCGTCTGATATGCCACCACGGCATAGCAGGCCGCGTGGGACTTATTAAAGGCATACTTTGCAAAGTCCATCATCTCGTCATAGATGTGACTTGCCACCTTCTCATTGATGCCGTTGGAGATACAGCCCGGCACGCCCTCCTCGGGATTGCCGTAGACGAAGTTCGCTCGCTCCTTCTCCATCACGGACTGCTTCTTCTTACTCATGGCGCGGCGTACCAGGTCGCTTCGTCCCAACGTATATCCGCCGAGGTCACGCACGATCTGCATTACCTGCTCCTGATAGACGATGCACCCGTGGGTGGGCTGCAGGATCGGTTCCAGCTGCGGGCAGGAATAGGTCACGCTCCCCGCGTCATTCTTTCCCTTCAAATACTTCGGAATAAAGTCCATCGGGCCCGGACGGTATAGGGAGATGCCTGCGATCACGTCCTCAAGGCTCGCCGGTCGAAGCTCCTTCATGAAGCTTTTCATTCCGCCGCTCTCGAGCTGGAACACGCCCTCGGTCTTTCCCGTACCAATATAAGCAAGCACCTTGGGATCGTCATAATTGAGCCTGTCCATGTCAAGGCGGATGCCCTGGCTCTTTTCCACAAAGTTGACCGCATCATGGATCACCGTGAGCGTTCGAAGGCCAAGGAAATCCATCTTCAGAAGGCCGAGCTCCTCCAGCGTCGTCATGGTGAACTGCGTCGTGATGGCGCCGTCACTGCCGCGCGAGAGAGGCACGAATTCATCTGCTGCCTTCGGGCAGATCACGACGCCTGCCGCATGCATGGAGGTATGCCTCGGAAGACCCTCGAGGCGCTTGCACATGTCGATCAGGGTGCGCACCTGCTCATCCTGCTCATACAGGCTCCGAAGCTCCGGATTCTTTTCCAATGCGAGCTCCAGCGTGATGTTCAGCTCCTGCGGCACCATCTTTGCGATCTTGTCCACATAGGCGTAGGGCAGATCCATCACGCGCCCTACGTCGCGGATCACGCCGCGCGCCGCCAGCGTACCGAAGGTCACGATCTGCACCACCTTCTCCGCGCCGTACTTTCTCGATACGTAATCAATGACCTCCTGCCTTCTCTCAAAACAAAAGTCAATGTCGATATCCGGCATGGACACACGCTCGGGATTCAAGAATCGCTCGAATAGCAGGCTGTAACGGATGGGATCAATGTTCGTGATCTTCAGGCAATAGGAAACAATGCTTCCCGCCGCGGAGCCACGCCCCGGGCCCACGGGAATGTCATTTTCCTTCGCATAATTGATAAAGTCCCAGACAATGAGGAAATAATCCACGTAACCCATGCGCTGGATGATGCCAAGCTCATAGGAAAGGCGCTCTCCCAGCGACTGCCCCGTGTCGCCCGCGGGACGGTTCATTACCTCGGAAAGCAGCTGATTATAAGCAATCGGGTCTTCCGGCAGCACCGCCGTCTCCCAGGAATTCTCCAAGTGAAGGAGATCACGCCCATATCTCGCGATCAGCCCGTCATGACATAATTTATTCAGATAGCTCCAGGAATCAAAGCCCTCCGGCACCTCATAATGCGGGAGCTTCGTCTCCCCGAACTTGATCTCCACGTTGCATCGGTCCGCAATGCGCTGCGTATTCTCAACGGCCTCCCAGGCATACGGGAACAGCCCCTTCATCTCTTCTTCGCTCTTGACGAAATACTGCCCGCCCTCATAGCGCATGCGGTCATCATCGGACAGGCGCTTGCCCGTCTGGAGGCAGAGCAGGATGTCATGCGGGTCCGCATCCTCCGCATAGGTATAATGCACGTCATTGGTGCAAACCAGCGGAATGTCCAGCTCCTTGCTCATCCGAAGAAGCTCCGTGTTGACGATCCGCTGCTCCGGAATGCCGTGATCTTGAAGCTCAAGGAAATAATTTCCCTTGCCAAAGCACTCCTCATACTTTTTCGCGCATTTGCGCGCCTCGTCATACAGGCCCTTCTGGATATATCTGGGCACCTCGCCCGCAAGACATGCGGACAGCGCAATGATGCCCTCATGATATTGCCTTAGCACCTCAAAATCCACACGAGGCTTATAATAATACCCTTCCGTGAAGCCCTTGCTCACGATCTTTGTCAGGTTCGCATAGCCAATGTTATTCTCCGCGAGCAAAACCAGGTGATTATACCTCTCCTCACCGCCAGTCTGCTCCTTGTCAAAGCGGGAATTCGGCGCCACGTAAACCTCGCAGCCAAGGATGGGCTTGATCCCCG
>CAMZDG010000060.1 GCA_947305245.1 uncultured Lachnospiraceae bacterium | reverse complement strand
ACGTCTTGCAGATTTCATTCTCACACATGTACTCGTAAAGCATCTGCTGAACTTCGTGATCCAAGAAGGAAACTTCCACAGCTGTAGCAAGTGCCAAGGCTTTCTTATCTACCAATTCCAAAATCGGAGGAATGAGTTCCACCAGACGAAGATACCGATGCAACTGTCCACGACTTTCACCCACTTTATCCGCAAGTTCATCATCAGCCCGACCTTCCTGCAACTTCGTCCCAATTCGGGACGAAGTTAAATCGCTTCGCTGGCCTTGTCTTCGCATAGCATCATAACGCATCTTGTACGCAAAAGCCTTCTCACTCGGCAAGATCTCTTCTCTCTGCAGATTAGAATCAACCATCGCCAAGACAGCTTCATCATCATCGTACTTTTTTACGATTGCAGGGATCCTTTCCAATCCGATTTCCTTAACTGCAAATAACCGTCGGTGACCGGAGATCATTTCATAATCTCCGTCTTCAAGCGGTCTGACAGTAACCGGAACCAGCACACCATTTAGCATGATACTTTCCACAAGTTCATGCATCTTTTCATCATCCAAAACCTTGAAAGGATGATCCTTGAACGGCCGGATCTTAGCAACCTCGATCTCATCACAACCGGCTACTGAAGGCACACAGAGCAATTCATCAATGGATGTCATCTTGATCTTTTGTCCAACTCTCTTAGCCACGATCCAACACCTCCTCCGTCAATGTCCTGTACGCATTAGCCGCCTTTCCTTTCGGATCATACTGATAAATGCTGGAACCTTCTGCACTGATCTCTGCCGCACGAACCGAAAGAGGGATGCAGGTATGAAATACTCCGATCTGATTCGAGTACGTGTCTATAACAAGCTGTGAAATATCCCTGGCATAATTTGTCCTGGCATCCACCATCGTAAGCAGTATTCCTTCGATCCTAAGATTCTTATTAAGTCTCCTCTGGACACGACCAATGGTTTTGATTAACTGCTCTAAACCCTTCACCGGAAGATACGCCGCCTGGACCGGGATCAAAACACTGTCCGCACACGCCAGGGCATTGATCGTAAGCATTCCGAGCGAGGGCATACAATCGATAATAATGTACTTGTAGTCATATTCTGCTTTGAGATATTCAACAATACTCCGGAGCATGACTTCCCTGCTCATGACATTTACCAGATTGATCTCAAGAGCTGACAATTCGATATTTGCCGGAATAAGATCTACGCCTTCATCATGCTGGATGATGGTCTCCGTGAGAGAAAGTTTTTTCTCTTCCATCACTTCTGTCAACAGAGTGGACAGTGTATATTCCAGACTGTCCGGCTCTCTATATCCCAGACTGATCGTCATGGAGCCCTGGGGATCCCCATCGATCAATAAAACCTTGTTGCCCTCTGCAGCCAGTCCGATTCCAAGATTTACAGCTGTGGTGGTCTTTCCGACTCCGCCCTTCTGATTTGCAACTGCGATAACCTTACACATGATCTTTACCCTCCTTAGTTACTTTCCGGATCGCCGTACATCACTTCAATGTACTCATCCAGCTTTTCAGTATTCACAAGACAGATACGCTTGATGCGGTATACTGCCTTAGCTTCATTTGCAAGATCCATAAATGAGTGGATCCCCATAGAATAAAGGATCGCGCCCTCATCATATCTAACCCATTTCTTCTTGCCGTTTTTGAACTGTGCCTTGTAATTATCCAGTCTCTCCTGTTTACCGGGATCTTTTGATCTTCCTCTTTCCATATCAGTTTTCTCCTTCCGCGCCTTCGCAATTGTTTTCCAGATACTTGTCGATCAACTCCAGATCGATGACCACGTTCTTCTTAATACGGATATTCGCCCCTGCTTCTTTTGCCAGTTTCACGAATGAGTAATAGTTCATGGAATACATCCGTGCTCCCTGGGCATAGGAAACAAAGTTCCGCTTCTTCTCATCTATGAACCGGTCAAGATCCGGTCCTCTTCTTAATGTCCGAAGAAGTTCCTTTTTTCTTTCTTCTTCCCGCTCTTCCTTTGATCTTTTCGTCACGATCACGAGCCTCCTTTCAAATGAAAAAATGTTTACAAGTTGCCCCAAGCACGAAAAAAGGCACCTACTCTAGATTTCTCTAAAGTAAGTGCCTGTGAAACCATCCAAAAGCTGTCCTCTGGATAATTTACCTGTTTAGTTTCAGCCAAATCCGTGCTCTACATCACGTTCCGTGACGATGCACGAAGCATTTTTTCACTCTTACATGAGGCTTCAAGAGACCTCACTTTTCGGCTCAGAAAACGCGACTTTTTGCGTCTACATGCCGTTGTCCATACTTGTCCGTAGTGTGACGAAGCGTGACAAGGAATGACAAGGAGCGACGAAATTATAGACTCTTCAACGTCGGGAACAGCAAAACATCACGTATCGCAGGGCTGTCGGTCAGCAGCATCACGAGACGGTCGATGCCGTAGCCAATGCCACCTGTGGGCGGCATACCGATCTCAAGTGCATTCAGGAAGTCCTCGTCGGTGTGGTTTGCTTCCTCATCGCCGGCTGCGAAGGCAGCGTCCTGTGCGGCGAAACGCTCCCGCTGATCGATGGGATCGTTCAGCTCGGAGTAGGCATTGCACATCTCCCAGGTATTGATGAAGAGCTCGAAACGCTCCACCTTCTCGGGATCGCTGGGCTTCTTCTTCGTGAGAGGAGAGATTGCCAAGGGATGATCCATCACAAAGGTCGGCTGGATCAGATTCTTCTCGCAGAACTCTTCAAAGAAGAGATTTACGATGTCGCCCTTGGTGTGACGCTCCTCGTACTCCACGTGATGCTCCTTAGCCAGCTGCTTCGCTTCCTCGTCGGTCTTTACGGCGTCAAAGTCAACGCCTGCATATTTCTTGATGCAGTCGATCATGGTGATGCGCTCAAAGGGCTTGCCGAAGTCAATTTCGATGCCGTTGTAGGTGATCACGGAGGTGCCGCAAACCTTCTCGGCAAGATACTTGAACATGCTCTCGGTCAGCTCCATCATACCCTCGTAGTCCGTATAGGCCTGATACAGCTCCATCAGGGTGAACTCGGGGTTATGTCTGGTGTCAACACCCTCATTACGGAACACGCGGCCGATCTCATAGACTCTCTCAAGTCCGCCAACGATCAGTCTCTTTAAGTAAAGCTCCAGGGAAATACGAAGCTTCACGTCCTCGTCCAGCGCATTATAATGCGTCTCAAAGGGTCTTGCAGCTGCGCCGCCGGCGTTGGAGACCAGCATGGGAGTCTCCACCTCCATAAAGTCGCGTCCGTCCAGGAAATTGCGGATCTCCTTTATGATCTTGGAGCGCTTAATGAAGGTCTCCTTGGAATCCGCATTCATGATGAGGTCAATGTATCTCTGACGATAACGGGTATCGGTATCGGTCAGGCCATGGAACTTCTCAGGCAGGATCTGCAGGCTCTTCGTAAGAAGCGTAACGCTGGATGCGTGCACGGAAATCTCGCCGGTCTTCGTGGTGAAGACTTCGCCGGTGATGCCCAGGATGTCGCCGATGTCATATTTCTTAAAGTCCGCGTAAGGCTCCTCACCGATGGAATCCCTTGCCACATAGCACTGGATGCTGCCCTTCAGATCCTGAATGTTGCAGAAGGACGCCTTGCCCATCACGCGCTTGAACATCATTCTTCCGGCGATGGTCACGGTCTTGCCTTCCAGCTCGGCATAATTCTCCTTGATGTCGGTGCTGTGCGTGTCTACCGGGAATTTCGTGATCTGGAAGGGATCCTTTCCTGCTTCCTGCAGTGCGGCAAGCTTTTCTCTTCTTACCTTCAGGAGCTGATTTACGTCCTGTGCGGGCGCATTTGCGTTCTGTGCGTTTACGTTGTTCTGAGTCTCTGCCACTTTAAGTTCTCCTTATCTTTAATAATTTGCTTTTTGTCCAATGCTTTCTTTTTGTTCTGATTTATCCAATGTCATAAATCTAAAGCGGCAAATGTCTTTGCCGCTCTAGTTGATTGCTTTTTGATTGCTTTTTCCTTGCAACGTGTCAGTTGCAATAGATCAATTGCTTTCTGCGATCAGTTGCTTCTGGTGATCCCAAGTACCTTATAGGTAAACACGCCGGCCTGGGTCTCCACCTCAACGGTATCGCCAACCTTGTGACCGATCAGGGCCTTGCCTACGGGGCTCTCGTTGGAGATCTTGCCCTTTAAGCTGTTCGCCTCGTTGGAACCAACGATCTTATACTCCAGCTCCTCGCTGAACTCCAGATCCAGGATGGTCACGCAGCATCCAATATTCACCTTTCCAAGGTCCACTTCATCCTCAACAACAACTTCAGCGTTCTTCAGGATCTTCTCAAGTTCCTCGATACGAAGCTCAATGTCACGCTGCTCGTCCTTCGCTGCGTCATACTCCGCGTTCTCGGACAGGTCGCCCTGCTCTCTTGCCTCTTTGATCTTCTGAGCTACTTCCTGGCGTCTTACCACCTTCAGTTCATGAAGCTCGTCTTCATATTTTCTAAGTCCTTCGTAGGTCAGAATGTTCTTTTTTTCCTGCATTGTAACCTGCCTCCTAATTCTTGTATGATCAATACTTACTGAATTTCACTGGCAACAATATATGCTCTTATGCCACAAAATTATATCACTTTTCTTATATCTGTCAAGGGTATGCAAAATGTTTTTTTATGCAGGAAAAACCTCGTCGATGGTCCGAAGGAGCTCCTCCATGGTCTCCATCTGATTGATCGTGCCGCGAAGTCTGGCGGCCCCCGGCATCCCGAAGGTATACCAGGAAAGGTGGCGCCGCATCTCGCGCACGGCAGTGTATTCCCCTTTATACTCTTGCTCCATCATGGCATGGCGACGGACCAGGCTCCTCTTCTCCTCATTCGTCGGCCTTGGCATCAGCTCGCCGGTCTTCAGATAATGAATGGTCTCGCGGAAGATCCAGGGATTTCCCTGCGCGGCACGCCCGATCATGACGCCGTCGCATCCGGTCTCGTTTATCATCTGCTCTGCCTTCAGGGGACTGTCGACGTCGCCGTTCCCGATCACCGGGATTTTCACGGCCTCCTTGACCTGCCGGATAATGTCCCAGTCGGCCTTACCGCTATAATACTGCTCTCTGGTCCTGCCATGAACTGCAACCGCCGCCACGCCGCAGGCCTCCGCGATCTTTGCGATCTCCACGGCGTTTACGTGCTGTTCGTCAAAGCCTTTGCGGATCTTTACCGTGACGGGTTTTTGCACCGAATTTACCATAGAGGTAAAAATGCGTTCCAAGAGCCCCGGATCCTTCATGAGAGCGGAGCCTTCCCCGTTGTTGACAACCTTCGGCACAGGACAGCCCACGTTGAGGTCGATAAAACTGTAGGGCCTTTCCTGGATCCTGGCCGCCATGGCGCCCAGGATCTCCGGATCTGAGCCGAAGAGCTGAAGCGATGCCGGAAGCTCCCCCGGATGCACCTGAAGCAATTCTTCCGTATTCTTGTTGTTATAGTAGATGGCTTTCGCGCTGACCATCTCCATGCAGACCAGTCCCACGCCCATTTCACGGCACAGCAAACGAAATGGCAGGTCTGTGACACCTGCCATGGGCGCTAAGATGACATTATTCTCCAGCGTTACTCCGCCGATCTTTAGGCTAAGATCTTTTTCGTTCATAGAGTCACCTATTATGATTCTTCTCATAAATGATGCGCAGTCCGTCCAAGGTCAGCGAGGGATCGAACACGTCGATCGCGTCGGTCTCATCGGCGATCAGCCGTCCGAAACCGCCGGTGGCAACGACCTTGAGATTCTTAAGGCCGCTCTCCTCCTTGACCTTTTTGATGATGTATTCCGTCTGCCCGATCTGTCCGTAGACC
The DNA here is from genome assembly GCA_947305245.1 of uncultured Lachnospiraceae bacterium. Lineage (GTDB taxonomy): Bacteria > Bacillota > Clostridia > Lachnospirales > Lachnospiraceae > Acetatifactor. The sequence continues at coordinate 5,444 of CAMZDG010000060.1, read as the reverse complement.
AGACCCGCCTGCATGCTTGTGATCGTCTCCTGCGCGAGAATGGTCTTGGGTTTCTTGATCTCTATGTTCGGCAGCTTTGCCGTCTGCTTCCAGAGGGCCTCCGAGCAGATCTTGATCCCGGGCGCCGTAATGCCAATGTTGAAATGCCCGCCTTCCGTCACAAGATCGTAAGTCGTTGCGGTCCCAAAGTCCAAAACCAGCACGGGGGCGCCATACTTTTCATAGGCTGCGACCACGTCAACGATGCGGTCCGCGCCGATGCCCTTGGGATCCTCTCCCGTCACCTTGATGCCCGTCTTGATGCCGGGGCCAACGATGAGGGGCTTGGTGTTTGTATATCGTCTGATCGCGCCAAGAAGCGCGTGCATCACGTCCGGAACGACGCTTGCCAGGATGCATCCCTCAAGCGCCATCGGATCCACGCCGCGGTTCTTTAGAATCTCCGTCAGCAGCACTCCGAACTCATCGGAAGTGCGCGGCGTCTTCGTCGTCATGCGAAAGGTCGCCTTTAACTCTTTACCGTCATAAACGCCCCAGGATATGTCCGTATTTCCTACGTCTGCCACTAATATCATCTTGGTCACCTCTCCTTTTTTTGCAGTAGATGCCTGATTTCTTTAATCTTCTTCGCTTACATTTTCCGATCCGTCAGCGTTCCCATCAGAGAAGTCAAGCTCAACGGCCGTATAATCTGACTGTGCAAGGATGCATTCGCGGATGAGCTGGTCATAATCCGCATAGCCCCAGAACATCTGATTTCGAGGGGTCTCGGAGTGCCAATTCACGTTATCAGGCGAATAGTTCGTCTTGATGGTACCGTCCTCATTGACGCTCAGGTCAGATAAACGAAGCGCTTTATAAATCGGGAAGTAATCCCTGCGATTATTGTCATCCGTGTATTCCGCATACCAATTGACCCAAAGGACGCAGATCAGCTGGTTCTTCACCTTTGCGTTTTCATCCTTCGCGACGAGCAGATAAGTCTTCACGATCTCGGGATCACCGTCGACGAAATAATTCGTCCACACAAGGAAACTGGTATCCTTCGCGTCCTGGATCATTGCCGCCTTTGCATTCTCAACAAAGATCGCATCTGCAAGGAGCTCGTCGGCGCTCGTTACGTACTTAGGCTTAGCCAACGCCGCCTGCATGCGCTTTTGCGCCTCTTCCTGCAACTTTTGTGCCTCTTCCGCGGCCTGCTTCGCCTGCTCCTCCATCGACTGACGCGTTGCGTCATAATCAGGCTGATAGTCCTTCGCGCGTTTTGAAAAATTCACAAAGAAGCCTATCGTCGTAATAATGGAGATCATGACCATGGCGGCGATCACGCAGAAAATGATGGCGAAAAGCTTCCTCGGGAAAGCATGCATCTTCCCGACTTGTTCCATCCCCTTTTGCGCCGCATCGAGACGCTTCTGCTTCAGCTCGGATTCAGCCTTGATGCGCTGCATCTCCATGTCTTCCTGGTCATAATCCGCCATAAAGGAAGTGCCGCAGCTCTCGCAGACATATTTTCGATCACCGATCTGCTTGACCGGGCCATTACAATTCGGGCAACGAATACTCTTTAATTTCATGCCATGCCTCCTTACCTGTGGGACATCAATCCGCCTTTACTCATCCTCCGCCGAAAGAAGCGCGGAAATGTCCTCCTTCTTGATGAAAACACGATAATACAGCTGCAGCGATTCAAACAGTTCCTGACGCTTTCTTCGGATCTCATTGATCAGCAGCCCGCTCGAGATCTCGTCGTAGGTAATGTCATCCTCGTCCGCGTTGGTCTCCAAAGAAATGGAACCGTCCTCCTCGAAAACAATGGTAAAAATGCCTCCGACCTCCTGCGTGAACAGCACACAGATCACATGCAATTCATCTTGAATCGACTGAGGAATCTTACTGAAATCCTTATTGAAATAATACTTTTGTTCATATGCATTCGCGCCGCAAAGCACAATTCTTCCGTCTTCCAAGTTATACCTCCAAATAAATCCGTATTACGTACCCGTAGGATCCGTTATACATACCATAAAATCTGCTCTATATACCCATAGGATCCGTTATACGTACCCATAAAACCTGCTTTATATACCCGCAGGATCCGTTATACGTACCCGTAAATCCCGCGGACGGATACCTCGCCCGCATAGACATCCCTGGTCTCTCCATCCGGGAGTTCCACGATCAATTCTCCCGTGGGGCGGATGCCCCTTGCGATACCGTCATATTCCCCCTTCGGGTCTAACACGCGTACCTGGCGCCCATAATTGACCAATAAAGCGTCATAAGAGTTTTTTAGGCTTGATAGGTCAGCCTTCGTGCAAAACTGCTCGTAATATCCTTCAAACTGCTCCAGAATAGCATTCAATAGTTCACTTCGATTTACCTTGCAGGTAAATTCCTCCAGGGCAACTGCATACCCCTGCAGTTCTTTCGGGAATTCCTGCTTTGCCACGTTGACGCCAACGCCGATCACAAGGTGATCAATGCTTCCCTGTTCCGCGGAAAGACTCATCTCCGTGAGGATCCCGCAGACCTTCCGCCCGTCGATCACTATGTCGTTGGGCCACTTAATGCCCGGTATGGCAATGCTGCGGATCCCCTCCGCCACGGCTAAGGCCATCACTAGCGTCAGCATCGAGGCCTTGTCTGGCGCAATCTTTGGTCTTAGAAGTACGGTAAAATACAGATTTGCTCCTGCGGGGCTGGCCCAAGTCCTTCCCCTGCGCCCCCGCCCGGCGCTCTGCTGATCCGCCACCACGACGGTGCCGTTCGGCGCCCCTTCTTCTGCCAGGCGCTTTGCCTGCAGGTTTGTCGAATCAATTGCGTCATAATAATACAGAGAACGGCCAATCCACTTTGTATGGATGCGACTTTCCAGCTCCGTACGCCCAAAAACCCGGGATGCATCCTCCTTTAGAAGATACCCCCGGTTTTTTTCGGCTTCAATGGCATAGCCATCTTTCTTCAATTGTTCCGCTTTAATCTCTGTTTGCATATCACTGCTGATATCCAAGCGTGGCTGCCATCACGGCCTTGATGGTATGCATGCGGTTCTCAGCCTCCTCGAAGACAAGGGACTGGGCGGACTCAAACACCTCATCCGTCACTTCCATCTCGGTGATACCAAAGCGCTTGCCCATTTCCGCGCCAATCTTCGTCTTCAGGTCATGGAATGCAGGCAGACAGTGCAGGAAAATAGCCTTCTCGCCGGCATTCTTCATAATGGCGGAATTCACTTGATAAGGAGAAAGCTCCGCGATACGCTCTGTCCAAACCTCGTCAGGCTCGCCCATGGATACCCAGACGTCCGTGTAGATCACGTCTGCGCCCTTGGTGCCTGCCATGGCGTCGCTCGTCAGAGTAATGCTGCCTCCGGTCTCCTTCGCAATGTCCTCGCAGGTTGCCACCAACGCAGGATCAGGGAAATATTTCGGCGTCGTGCATGCGACAAAATGCATGCCCATCTTCGCGCAGGCCACCATCAGGGAATTGCCCATGTTATAACGCGCGTCGCCCATATATGCTAATTTGATGCCCTTCAAATAACCAAAATGCTCGCGGATGGTCAGGAAGTCAGCCAGCATCTGCGTTGGATGAAATTCGTTGGTCAGACCATTCCACACGGGAACCTTAGAATACTTTGCAAGCTCCTCCACGATTTCCTGCCCATAACCACGATACTCGATGCCTTCATACATGCTGGAAAGAACGCGCGCGGTGTCCGCAATGCTCTCCTTCTTTCCAATCTGGGAGCCGGCGGGATCCAGGTAGGTGCAACCCATTCCAAGGTCACGCGCCGCCACTTCAAAGGAACAACGCGTTCTCGTACTGGTCTTCTCAAAGATCAGGGCCACGTTCTTGCCTCTGAGCTTGTCCACGGGAATGCCCTTTTTCTTTTTATCCTTCAAGTCTGCCGCCAGATCCAGCAAATACGCTATCTCCTCCGGCGTATAATCCAACAGCTTCAAAAAATCGCGTCCCTTCAAATCCACCATGTCCATTCTCCTTCCAAGCACAATACTTTACGCACGATTTCAAACGTCATCCTTGCATAATCTCAGCTGGCATCCTCGCATGTTTTCAGCCGCCATCCTCGCAGGATTTCAGGCGTCATCTTCGCCTGATTCAGCCGCCATCTTCGCCTGATTCCAGCCGTCATCTTCGCCTGATTCCAGTCGTCATCTTCTGGTATCTTCAAAAACGCCTGAATTTTAATACGAATTATATTCACTATACTTTATTTTCTCACATTTTTCAACCCCTCTCACGTTCCCTGCTCCCAATCCTCTTTATCTTTCCTGCCTGCGAGGTGTTCGAACTTGCAAATCGCAGGTTGTATGGATACTTCGCCTCTGCAAATCGGGGGCTGTCGGACTAGTTCTGCTCTGAAAACCGCTGTTTGTCGAGACGATTCTATTTGATGGATTGAGATTTTGTGGTGGTGATAAGCTCGAAAAACGAGATTGGCGAGGTGATCCAATTTTACGGATGGGTAGGCTACATGTGAAGCAGACTGAGTCCCGCCTGTAGCCTGGTAGCTTCAAAAAATGAAAAGCATGCTACAGGGGATGCAAGTTGGAGCCCATGTGTAGCCTGAAAGCTTCTAAGATTGAAAAGCATGCTACAGGTGAAGCAAGTTAAAGCCCATGTGTAGCCTGAAAGCTTCTAAGATTGAAAAGCATGCTACAGGTGAAGCAAGTTGAGGCCCGTATGTAGCACGGAAGATGTGGCTGGAGTGGCTGGAGTTTCAGGCAACCTGCAGAAGCAATATAATTCAACCAAGTTGCCTTTGCAGGAGTAAAAGGGAGCTTCAGGCAACCTGCAGAAGCAATTTAATTCAACCAGGTTGCCTTTGCAGGAGAAAAAGAGAGCTTCCAGTTTGAACAACAGAAACGTTTTGAAAAGGAAAATGGGAAAAGGTAGATGGAAAAAGGGTTATGCTCCAGTTTTGGAGCATAACCCTTTTTCGATTACTTCATGCATGATTAGATCTCTATGGAAAACGCTTTCGCGTCATCCGACATTGAAACGGGCTCCCTACTCGCAAGAAATTTGGCTTCCGCTTGCAGGAAACGGACTCCCTACTTGTAGAAACAGGGCTTCTACTTGTAGGAAGGAACAAGCCTCTTACTTCATGGCCTGCTTCAAAGTAGCGCCAACACTTGCAATGCCCTGCAGCTCGGAAGGAAGCAGGATCGTGGTCGCCTGACCGTCAGCCACCTTTTCGAATGCCTCGAGGCTCTTGATCTTCAGAACTGCCTCGTCTGCGTTCGCATCCTTCAGCATGCGGATTCCGTCTGCATGCGCCTGCTGCACCTTAAGAATGGCTTCTGCCTGACCTTCTGCCTCACGGATCATCTTTTCCTTCTGAGCCTCTGCACGAAGGATTGCGGACTGCTTGTCAGCCTCTGCACGAAGGATTGCGGATTCCTTTTCACCTTCTG
>CAMZDG010000059.1 GCA_947305245.1 uncultured Lachnospiraceae bacterium | reverse complement strand
CCATGTTGGAAACATAAATGATCCTGGGCAGCTTATACTTCTCGCAAAGCTCCCACGCCTTGATGGTACCAACTTCGATACCGGCCTTACCATTGACAACGATCACGGCTGCGCCTGCCGCACTCACGGCTTCTTCAACCTCACCCACAAAATCGAAATAACCCGGGGTATCCAAAACGTTGATCTTCACGCCTTCCCACTCGATGGGGATCACGGAAGTGCTAATGGAAAACTGGCGCTTCTGCTCTTCCTTGCCATAATCGCTGATGGTATTTCCGTCAGATACCTTACCCATTCTGGAGGTAATTCCGGAAATATACCCAAAAGCTTCTGCCAAAGAGGTCTTTCCTGCCCCGCCATGTCCAAGCAGCACTACGTTACGAATCTTGTCTGTTGTGTAAACATTCATATGTCTTTCCTCCAATAGCTGTTTTTGGGGAGACCCCATAAAGCTATTTTACTAAATATTCAGTCAAATTACAAGGAAAATTCTATATTTCCACCAATTTTTTCTTCGTTTGCAGTAAATACTTTTTCAAGGCACACAAAAATCAAACAATGCATCCCGCGAAGGCTTCATTTTTCGATTGAATTTTGTGCTTTAAAGTGTTATAGTACATACCAAGGGATCAGATCAGAAGGAGGCTTTCCCCCTGTCTGTCCCGTCGTGGAGGATATGAAATGAAGACCTATGGCTTTATCGGATTGGGACTGATCGGAGGATCCATCGCGAAAGGGATCCGGGAATTAGAGAAGGAGGCGCGCATCGTTGCTTACGACGTGAATGAGGAATCCCTGCGCCTTGCGAGGGAGGATGGCGTTGCGAACGTAGTCACGACATCGATCGACGAGAATTTTTCAAGCTGCGACATGATCTTTCTTTGCGCTCCCGTGCAAAAGAACGACTCCAATCTGCTCCTTTTGGCGCCGTACCTCTCCCAGGGCTGTCTGTTGACGGACGTGGGAAGCGTTAAGACGGACATCCATGAAAACATAAAAAAACTGGGCCTTTCGGCACAGTTCATTGGCGGGCATCCCATGGCGGGGAGCGAGCGCATCGGTTATGTCAATTCGAAAGCCGTTCTGCTGCAGAATGCTTATTATATTCTCACGCCGACAAAGGAGGTTCCCGAAGCGTGGGTCGAGGAGTATCGGACCTTGGTGTCTCGCCTCGGCGCCATTCCTCTGATCTTAAGCTGCGAGCAGCATGATTACGTCACCGCCGCCGTCAGTCATCTTCCCCACGTCATCTCCGCTTCGCTGGTCAATCTCGTGCGAGACAGCGACAACGCGGACGGGCTGATGAAAATGATCGCTGCCGGAGGATTCAAGGACATCACACGCATTTCCTCCTCTTCCGCCGCCATGTGGGAGCAGATCTGCATGACCAACACGGAGAACATTGAGCAGCTTTTGGATCATTATCTCGAATCTTTGAAGACCTTCCGCACCTATCTGGAGAAGAAGGACTCCAAGAAGCTTTACGAGACCTTTGACAGCGCCCGCATCTATCGTGATTCCTTCATCAGTGCCTCCAGCGGGCCCATCAAGAAAAGCTTCGTCCTCACCGTGGACATTGCGGACGAGCCTGGCGCCATTGCCGCCATCGCGACCATCCTGGCGCTGCATCAGGTCAGCATCAAAAACATTGGCATCACCCACAACCGGGAATATGAAGGCGGCGTCCTTCGGATCGAGCTTTATGACAAAGAGAGCACCGACAAAGCCGAAGGCATCCTCAGAGGCAAGGGTTATACCATTTATGTCAGAGAATAGTTTTCTTTTTCTTTATGGTCTCAGCAAGTTTTAAGCACAAAGATCCAACCAAGAATCCAAAGCATCCTCCTGAGGTGTCGAGCAGCACGTCCCAAAAGGTGCCGCACCTATCCGCGATAAAGGTCTGATGCCATTCGTCCAGCGCGGCCGAGACGAACACCCATCCGATGACCAGAAGTGTTCTCTTCCATCCCTTTTTCAGCCACGGATTCCAGACGAGGAGCACCAAAATGCCCATGACGGCATATTCCGAAAAATGGGCAAGCTTGCGAACGGGATGCTCCCAGTAACTGATCCAGCCGTTTTTGATCTCCTCGGTCCATCCGCCGCCGATCAGCTTTTCCCATCCCTCCACGAGCCACTTTGTCACTTCATGGCTGAGATGTCCGGAGGTCTCTCCGTCCTGCTCCGAAAAGCTGAAGATCATATAATATAGGATCACAAGAAAGATGGCAGCCACTATGCTGACTGCCACACGTATTCTCTTATTCTTTTGATCAAAGGGAATGATTTTGGAATCTTTATTCATCGCCTTCTTCTGAGTCCTCACGTAAATTCTCGGCTACCGTCTGATAAACCTCAATGCGGTTTGCCTCCATCTCGGGCATGCCAACGAAGCGGGCGCCATATCCATAGCGTTTCGCGTCCTCACTGTCATCAAGCAGCTCGATCCTGACGATCTGAAGAAAGGCATGGATCACTTCATGCGTCCAGATTGTCAAAAAGCCCTCATAAACGGCACCGATCTTTAAAGTCCGCCCTGCCGTAAACCCAACGCCGTCCTTGGAGACGTCAACAATGTCGATCTCCACTTCCGCGTCTTCCTTCGAATCCAGTCTCTTTACGATCAGTCTGGAAACCAGCTTGGTCCGTTTACTCTTTCTTCTCTCGTCCATGTCCTAACTCCTTTCGGCAAATCTGCCATTTCTCTTGTTTCGTTAGGTTACCTTTTTCTCATCTTAGCATGACAATGCGGAAACTTCAAGGGGGAAAGCTCACAGAATGATCATGGCATCGCCAAAGCTAAAAAATCGATATTTTTGCTCTATGGCCTCCTGATATGCGGCCAGCACGTGCTCCCTGCCTGCCAGCGCGCTCACCAGCATGACGAGCGTCGATTCCGGGAGATGGAAATTCGTGATCAGCCCGTCTAATACCTTGAACTGATATCCCGGATAAATAAAGATCTGTGTGTCACCGCTGCCGGCCTTGACAATGCCATTTTCATCGGCCGCGCTTTCCAGCGTTCGACAGCTCGTCGTCCCTACGCAGATCACGCGTCCGCCGCTTTGCTTCGTCTCATTGATCGTGCGCGCGGCCTCCTCGCTGACCTGATACCATTCCGAATGCATGTGATGGTCCAGGACATTTTCCTCCTTGACCGGGCGAAAGGTTCCAAGCCCGACGTGCAATGTCACAAAAACCACCTTGATGCCCTGGGCCTCGATCTGCGCAAGCAACTCCTTCGTAAAATGCAATCCGGCCGTGGGTGCGGCTGCGGAGCCCTCATATTTCGCATAGACCGTCTGATAGCGATTCTTATCCTTCAGCTTGTGCGTGATATATGGCGGCAGTGGCATTTCTCCCAGACGATCGAGCACTTCCTCCCAGATGCCGTCATAATAAAACTTGATCAGGCGATTGCCCTCCTCCAGGGTGTCCAGCACCTCTGCCTTCAACAGTCCGTCCCCAAAGGAAAGCTTTGTCCCAGGCTTACATTTCTTTCCGGGCTTTACCAATGTCTCCCAGACGTCGCTTTCCTTACGGGAAAGCAAAAGCACCTCCACGTGTCCGCCCGTTCCCTCGCGGCAACCCAAAAGCCTTGCCGGGATCACCTTGGTATTATTCAGTACCAGACAATCCCCAGGTCTTAGAAAATTCGGCACTTCCCTGAATATGTGATGACTGACCTCACCGGTCAGCTTATTGAGGGAAAGCAGTCTTGATGAGCTGCGGTCCTCCAGAGGATCCTGTGCGATCAGCTCTGGCGGGAGGTCAAAATAGAAATCAGATTTCTTTAATTCCATGTCCTTAACTTCCTTCTTACAGGCTTGCACCTTCCGCAAACGCCTTATAGCCGCGATATGCCTCATAAATGTCCGCCTTACTGGTGCATTCCCACGGCGCGTGCATGTTCAGAACGGCAACGCCGCTGTCGATCACGTTCATGCCATACAGTGCAAGAATATAGGCAATGGTCCCGCCGCCGCCTGCGTCCACGGCGCCAAGCTCTGCCGTCTGCCAAACCACCTTCTTGTCATCCAGGATCTTACGAAGATGCGCGATATACTCTGCGTTCGCGTCATTGGATCCGGACTTTCCGCGGGCACCGGTATATTTATTAAAGCACATTCCCGCGCCAAGCCATGCGGCATTTCTTCTCTCAAAGGAGCTGTCATAGGTGGGATCATACCCGGCGCTCACGTCGGAGGAAAGCATGCAGCTCTTCGAAAGACATCTTCTGACTGCCAGCTCGCTGTACTCTCCGGTCAGGTTCATCAGCTCTGCCACGGCATTTTCGAAAAAGGCGGACTGCATTCCCGTCGCGCCGACCGATCCGATCTCTTCCTTGTCTACCAAGATGCAGCATAGCGTCCTGTCCAGATTCTTTACGTCCAGCATGGCGCGCATGGAAGTGAATGCGCAAACCCTGTCGTCCTGTCCATAGCCGAGGATCATGCTGCGGTCAAACCCTGCCTCCCTTGCCTTTCCGGCGGGAACCACCTCTAATTCTGCGGAGAAGAAATCATCCTCATCAATGTCATAATTCTTTTTCAAAATATCCAGGATCCCGGCCTTGATCAGTTCCTTTGCCTTATTCTCCGACTTCTCGTCGTTCTTGCCAAAGACAAAGGGCTTGGAACCCGCGATCAGATCCAGCGCCTCACCCTCGATCACCTTGGCGCCCGTCTTTTCGAGCTGACTGCCTGCCAGATGGATCAGAAGGTCAGAGATGAAGAATACGGGATCGTCCTCATCCTCACCAATGTTCAGTTCTACGGTGGTGCCATCCTTTTTCACTACGACGCCGTGGATCGCAAGCGGCAGGGTCACCCACTGATATTTCTTCACGCCTCCGTAATAATGCGTGTCCATATAGGCGAATGCATGAAAGATATCCTCATAAAACGGCACCTGCTTCACATCCAGTCTGGGACTGTCAATGTGTGCGCCGAGAATGTTGATGCCTTCTGAAAAAGGCTTCTTCCCAAGCTGGAACATGACAACGGCTTTATTCATCCATACGGAATAGATCTTGTCCCCCGCCTTGGGCTTTCCTCCCTGTTTGATCACGGAGTCCAGCTCCCGATAACCCTCCGCCTCAATGGTGTTAATGATCTGATCCACGCATTCCCTCTCCGTCTTTCCAAGGTCCAGGAATTCGCGATACTCCTTACAGATCTTCTCCAGTTTTTTGAGATCCTTCTCTTCATAGGTATCCCATGCACATTTTTTGATCATACAAAGCCTCCAAAAATCATTGATAAATTGATTCAAACAGCTCCATGGCACGTTCTACGGTGCGGTCGGAGTTATAATGCTCATGCTCGCCCCATCTTCCAAGGCCGATCAGATCACGCTCCCTCGCATATGCCAGGAGCTTTTTCATGATCTCGGGCTTCCCGATGGTATTCAGGGGATAGGTATACTCGTTCGGGAATGCCGTCTGCTCTCCCGTTACCACAGCGTCACCGGTCTGATCCGCAATTCCCAGGCGGTTTAAGTTCGTCTCCAGCCAATAGCCCTTACTTCCCTCGCAGAAATTACTGCGGACAAGGATCCTGTGATGTGCTTTCTTCTCATCCGGTACGTAGATCCAGTGCGCCTCCGTCTCCAAGTTTTCCGCCACGTAGCGGATCTCTGTCCCGGTATGCTTTAAGGATCTCACCCAAGCTTCAAATTCCTCGCTGCATCCTAGGTAGCTTGAAACGCTGGTCCAGGGGATCGTCGTAATGATCCGCTTGGCCGCATAGCTTTCTCCGTTTTTGCAGGTGACCTTCTTCTGCGCCAGATCGATCTCCGACACAGCGCAGTCATATTTCACGTGGTCACCAAGCTCCCTTGCCATACGAAGCCAAAGCTCGCCATAGCCATATTTCTTTGGATAATAGAATCTTGCATGCCCTGGCTGTGTCCCGTAGGGCTTACGGTTTAAGCAGGATAAAAGCGTCTCCTCAAAGGAAACGTTGGGAAGCTTGTCCAGCCAATAGGTTCCAAGCTGATCAAGCTCTCCGCCAAACATTTTCCCGTTATAAGGGAGCATGTACTCCTCAGCGATCCTGTCGCCCAGCTTCCAGGTGATCCAATCCACGAACTTCTCCGGCTTGGGCACGCCTAAGTTGCAGCCCGCAAGCGCAATGGATTTCAGGTATTTCACCTGCTCGTCCTGGGGCATCTGCCAGATGTTCGCCTCAAAGGGATGTCCGATCTCATAGCTTCCCATGTCAATGCGGGAATCCCTTTCATATTCGTTCCATTCTTCTTTTGGCATAAAAGAAAACAGGAATTCATTGACCTTCGGCCGGCGCACGTCCAGAAAGTGTCCGCCGCCAATGTCCAAAGGGCTTCCGTCCACGTCCTTCGACCTGCAAAGCCCCCCCGCCTCTTCCTCCTTCTCCAGGACAAGGAAAGAAACCTCCGGCCGAAATCTCTTTAATAAATTTGCAAAGGTGAGTCCGGCAGGTCCGGCTCCTAAGATCAGATAATCAAAATTGTCCATGCATCCTCCCAATCGCATCCAAGTTTCCTTTTTTCAAGTTGTATTCATGACGATCCCAGCCGCTGGCATCGGATTATTTTAATCCGCGCCGTATCTCAAACCAAAGATATCGAAGCAGCTTCTTACCGGTCGCGAAGGCCTTGAAGTGGCTCTCTCCGGCAATGCGCGCACGCTCCGTGGTGGGAAACTCGATCCGTCTTAAGTGAAGCTTATAGCTTCTACATACCATTTCGATGTCGATGGACGGAGACATGTCCGTGATCTCACATCGCTTGAACGCATCCACCGTCATGCCGCGAAATCCGTGCAGCGTGTCCCACACCGTATTTCCTTCTCTCTTAAAGAGGATCTTGGCAACCAGTCCAAGGCAGAGCACAAACCATTTTCTTGGCTTTAGGAGCTTGTCATCCTCCTCATTTCTGGCCCCCTTCATCATGCGGCTTCCCACGACGAATTCATACCCGTCCTCGAAGAATTGTCTAAATTTATAAGTATCTTCCACCGGAATGCTTCCCTTGGGATGAAAGAAAACAAAGGCATCACAGTGACAGTGATCGCAGCCATCCTTGCACGCCTGGTTTAAGCCCTTCGCGCTCTGCGGATATACCGTGATCCCCTGACTTTCCAGGTATTCCACCGTTCCATCCGTGCTACCGCCGTCGATGCAATAGATCTCATCGAACTTTTCTTTATCGATCAGGGGAATATCATGCTGACATCCATCGATCTCATTCCACGTCAAAAGACATAATGCTACTTTCATTGACTGATTCCCAATTCCTTTCTCTTTTCGTATTTCTTTTGAATGATTTTCCCGCCATAGACAAGAAGCAGTACAAAAGAGCAAAAATAAACCGTACTGAAATACTGTATCGCGCCCGCAGGCATTACCAAAGCAATGGCCGCCGCTTGTCCGAGAAGCGCCATGGCAAAATAGGCGAAGACCAAGTCTTCAAGCTTTCTTTCCTCCTTTGCCTTCCGAAGGAAAGCGATCACTTCCGCAAAAAACAATAGGACGACCAAGACAGGCATCACCAACAGAATGATCGTAGCCACCTTCACGTCCGTCCAAAACTGCTTCGCGTTGCGAAGCAGCAGCTCCAATCGCCACGCCAGCGCATTTCTGATCCGATTGTCCCTCCAACTCTGAACGGTCGGGAAAGAAAAGAAATCGCTTTCTCCGTCCGCCCAGGGCTGGAAAACCCATGGCTGATACTCCTTGGAGAGAATGACGGAGGACTTCTCCATATATTCCGCGTCACTGAGCCGGAATACCACCTTCAGCATACCAAACTGTGTCCGCGCATAGATGATCGGGTTATGAAGCACGATCCGATGAAACGCCTTTACGTAACGCTCCCCTACTTCCATGGGCGTGACGGATTGATTGATGTCGGCGTTTCCCATCGCATAATTATACCTGCGATACCCCTCCATCCCATAGACCTGAATCGCTTCGATCGGCACCACTGCCGCAATGGCCTCTAGATCCTCTTGGGCTCCTTCATAATCCAGATTTGCGTCCGCCCTGTTCAAAATATTATGCAAGGACGGAAAGGAATTGATGATGGAATAATCGCTTCCGTAATACTTTACGTTTCCAACCTTTTGCGGGAATGACACGACGAAAAAAGCTGCAACAAACAACATCATATAAAGCATCCCCTGCTTCATCCTGCAACGCATTACGAATAGTAAGATGGCAAGGAATCCCAAACCTCCCAGTATAATGCCTTCCGTTCTCCAGACAGCGATCAGCGCGCTCATAAAAGCCCAGATGATCATTGTTTTCCCGTCATACTTTTTGCCCTCGAGCGCATCCATCAAGATCTTCGTCACGTAAAAGATACACAGCAGTGCATAAATTTCCGTCCGATACGCGTCCAAAATCAGCGTAAACACGGTAGGGATGGCAAAAATCAAAAAAGCAAACCATTTCGTCCCTTTTCGAAGACTCTGGCACTCCTCCAATCGCAGAAACAAATATCCGAGATCAAACGAAAAAGCCAGCCATTGAAAAAAAGAAATGGAAAACGGATGCGGAAACACCATAAGGCAAGCGCAAAAAATCACGCTGGAATACGCATTATGCCAATATTCCGGAAACAGTCGAATACTATAGGTATAAGTCACGTAATTGTCCACGCTACTAATGAAACCAATCGGCCATAAGATCCCGACAAACGCAAGTCCCAGCAAAAAAAATACCAGGAAATACCGCACCTCCTTCTTCTCCCTTACGTGGTGAATCAAATAGAAGATCAGCTTCCAAAGGCAATAGATCATGATCGCGGCAAAAAGCTTTGACAGCAGGTATGCCATAACCCTCTCGAACTGATCCGAATAAAACATATTTTTGGCGACCGCGGCCACGGTATTTTTTTCCGGATGGAACAATATGATACATCTTTCCAGGAAAAAAGAGAGGAAAAAATGAATACATGGAATGACTGTTTCCACTTTTATGAAATTAGAGATGAGACCCTTATCTTTCATTACGAACGTTCCTTATTTTTTTGTATGCACATAATTATGTTTATTATACTATAGATTGCGTAAATAAGCAAATTAAGATTCCATAATAAATTTGCCTCCCGAATGCCATGATTTGGGAGGCAAATTCATATCCTGTCGCATTTTTAGCTGCGCAGGTCAATATCCAATTGATTCTTTAAGTTCTTTAGGATCTTTTTCACGAAGCGGTCAACGCTGTCAGCCTCGAAGGGCTCCTGTCCCGGAACAAAATCCACCGTGAACGCCATGCTCTTCTTGGTCGGAGGAATGGGTGCTCCCTCATACTTATCGAACAGCTTGATCCCCTTTACGTACTGGCAGGCGCTCCGGATGCAATCCTCCACCTGACCGCAGGTGATCTCTTTCTCCATGACCAGAGCGAGGTCACGGCTCTCTCCGGGATACTTCGGCAAGGGTTCAAAGCTCGCCTTACCTGCCGGCAGCTGGCCCAGGGTCTTCAGGTCGATCTCCAGAAGGTAAGCATCCGTGCGAAGGTCAAGCTGCTGGGCAACGGGATAAGCAACCTTTCCGAGATAACCAACCTCCGTCTCACCGCAAAGGATCTTTGCCGTCTGGAAAGGATGCAGGAAGGATTTCCTGGAAGGCACATAAGTGAACTTCTGGTACAGGCTCTCTGCCACCTTCTCTGCCATGCCCTTCAAGGTGAAGAAGCTCTCTCCTTCTCCGAAAATACCGATGCAGAGCATCTCTCGCTCGTCCGGATATTCCGTGATCGGAAGCTGCTTTGCCACAAACTTCTTTCCGATCTCATACAGTCTTCCCGCGAGATTTCCCTTCTTCTGGTTACGACTGATCGCATTCAGCATGGAAGCTGCCAGCGTGGTGCGCATCAGGGAAAGCTCTTCATTGATGGGGTTCAAAATACGGATGGCATTTCGCTCCGGCGCATCTTTGGGCAATCGGAGGAGATCCAGGTCGGAAGGCGAGAAGAAGGAATAATGGATGCATTCATATGCACCGGTCGTGCAAAGATCCTTCTTCAGCTTCAGCTCACGGCGCTGCTTCTCATTCATGCCGCCCGTGGTCACCAATGCGCCCGGCATAAAGGTGGGCGTCACGTGCTCATACCCATACATGCGGATCACTTCTTCCGCCACGTCTGGATAGGAATCCATGTCCTCACGGTAGGCAGGCACGTAGATGGTCAGTGCATCGCCGTCAATCTTGGGTGCAAACTGCAGATTGCTCATAATGTGGAGAACATCCTCTGCAGGTACTTCGATGCCGAGCACGTCATTCACCTTCTTAAGGCTCACCTTCATCTCACGGGGTTCGATGGAATTTCCCGTATTTACGTCCACGTGAGTTGAGGAGATCTTGCCGCAGCCAAGCTCCTCCACGAGGTGCAGGGCACGCTGCATTGCATGCACGGTAGAATACTCATCCACGCCCTTTTCATATTTCGCGCTCGCATCCGTGCGCTTGCCAAGGGCTCTTGCAGTCTTGCGGATATTGTCGCGCGCGAACTTCGCGGATTCGAACAGTACGGCCTTCGTTGAGGTTCTGATCTCAGAATTCAAGCCGCCCATCACGCCAGCCAAAGCCACGGGCTTTACGCCGTCACAGATCACGAGATTATTCGTGGTCAGCTTATATTCCTGCTCATCCAGGGTCTGGATCTTCTCGCCCTCTTCGGCGCGGCGCACCTTAATGGCGTTGCCTTCAATGTACTCGTTGTCAAACGCGTGCATGGGCTGTCCGATCTCCAGCATGACATAATTGGTGATGTCGACAATGTTGGAAATGGAGCTCTGACCCACCAAAGCCAGTCTTCTCTTCATCCAGAGGGGCGACTCTCCAACGGTCACGTCATACACGTAATGTCCGATGTATCTGGGGCAGAGGTCCGGCGCAAAAACATTGACCTGGAAGCCTTCCTTCTTCACTTCCGTCGGATGATATTCATAGGACGGCTCCTTCAGGGGCTGATCCAATACGGCAGCTACCTCTCTTGCAAGACCAAGGATACTCTGGCAGTCCGGACGATTTGCGGTAATGGACACGTCGAAGATCCAGTCATCAAGTCCTAAGATCGGCTTTACGTCCGCGCCGACCTGCGCATCCTCGGGCAGGACCAAAAGTCCGTTATAACATGCGCCTGGGAACATGTCCTCGGAAACACCAAGCTCCACGCCGGAGCAAAGCATTCCTTCGGAATCATAGCCGCGAAGCTTACCCTTCTTTATGGTCATAACACCTTCCACGGTCTTATGATCCTTCGCGGTTGCATACACGGTAGCACCAACGAGTGCAACGGGATATTTTCCTCCTGCCTTTACATTATCTGCGCCGCAGCAAACCTGAAACGTACCGTGCTCTCCTGCGTTCACCTTGCAGACGTGAAGGTGGGTCTCGGGAATGGGCTCGCATTCCTCAACATATCCCACGACCACGTTGCTGATCTCTTTCCCTACTTCATTTAATTCCTCTACTTCAAAGCCACAGGAGAACAGTTTCTTTTCCAGCTCCCGGGGCGTTACGTTGATCTCTACGTAATCTTTTAACCAACTCAAGGGTACTAACATAGGTCAATTCCTCCCATTTGATCTTGTCTATTAATTGTGATCGATCTGTTCCAAAACCTTAAGGTCTGACTCGAATAAAAGCTTAATGTTGTTAATGCCATACTTAAGCATCGTTGCACGCTCCAGGCCAATGCCAAATGCAAGTCCGCTATATTCATCCGGATCAATGCCACAGTTTTGCAGCACCTTGCGATTGACTATTCCTGCGCCAAGGATCTCGATCCAGCCGGTACCCTTACAGAGCTTGCAACCCTTGCCGCCGCACTCAAAGCAGCTGACGTCCACTTCCACGGAAGGCTCAGTGAAGGGGAAATAGGAAGGACGAAGTCTCGTTGTGGTCCCTTCTCCATAAATCTTCTGCACAAATACGTCCAGCATGCCCTTTAGGTCACAGAGCGTGATCTTCTTATCGACCACAAGTCCCTCCATTTGATGGAACATGGGAGAATGCGTCGCGTCATCATCGGAACGGAACACCTTGCCGG
>CAMZDG010000058.1 GCA_947305245.1 uncultured Lachnospiraceae bacterium | reverse complement strand
GTAGAAGGACAGGGAATGGGCTTTTGGACACGGGTTCGACTCCCGTCTAGTCCACTCATGCGGGTCAGTTCACGTGAATGGATCTGGTCCGTGAAACAAATGATTCCAAAGAAAGCAGGGAGGAAAAAATGTTCTGTTCAAATTGTGGAAAAGAGATTCCCGAAGGTGCAAAGTTCTGTGGCTATTGCGGAGCAGCGCAGGCACAGAAGGCTGCTGAAGAGGTTGTGAAAGAAGCAGCGGAGGTGGAAAAGGCGGCTGAGGCAGCCGTGGAGGAAGTGAAGGAGACGGTAGCGGAAGCACCGAAGCCGGCATATTCTCCCATCCCTGAGGAGCCCCAAAAGGGGAAGAAGGGGAAGGGCGGCAAGGTGGCGGCGATCGTGATCGCCTGCGCCGCTGTGCTTGTTCTGGCAGTCGGCGGCATCCTGTTCTTTGCGCGCGACAAGGTGAGCAATGCCGTGCACAAAACCTTTGACAAGCCGAAGGATTATTATTCCTACGTGGAGAAGAAGGGCTTTGAGGCGCTGACGAACAAAGCAGGTTCTGAAAGCATGACGAAGCTTCTTGAAAGCATGAAGAGCGGCGACCGCAGCATGACAGAGACCTTAAAGATCAAGCTTGGCACCAGAGGCAAGGATTATGTCGCACTGGCATCGACTGTAGGCGTTGACCTTTCCTGGCTGGAGAGCGTAGGCATCACCTATCACGTCGGAATGAAGGAAGACATGATGAAGCTTGTCATGGCGCCTCTCTTAAACGACGTAAAACTTGGGTCCGCTGACATATTGTTTGACCTGAAGGGCGGCAACGCATTCTTTGGCGTTCCTGAGCTCTCTGAGAAATATCTTGGAATTTCCTTCGGGGAGGATTTTGACTACTCTGAACTCTCCGAGAAGATGGAAGAGATGTACGGCGCTTATGATGAGCTGCTGGAAGCTTATCCTGAACCTGAGAAGGTTGCAGAGCTGATCGTCAAGTATTATGACATTGCCATGGCACAGATTGAGACCATGGAAAAGACCAAGGAAAAGCTTGAGGCAGAGGACGTTGCACAGGAGTGCACGAAGCTCACCATGGAGCTGAATTCCAAGGATTTCCAGAAGGTACTTCGGGCCATTGTCAAGGAGCTCTATAAGGACAAGGACGTCGAGAAGATGATCGAGAAATTCGGCGACGCCATGACCAAGTATGATGAGGAGATCGACGGTGAAAAGTTCTATGAGCAGTTCACCAAGAGTCTTGATGAGTTTGATGAAAAGATCGAAGAAATCGAGATCGACAAGCTCACCATGGAAGTTTACGTGGACAGCAGCGGCAACATCGTTGGCAGGACCATTGTTATTAAGGTAAAAGGCGAGAGCGTGAGAGTCGTTTTTGCAATGCCTCACAAGGACGACAAGATCGGATTCGAGCTTTCCGTGAAGACTCCCGATGAGGACGAGAGCTTCTCCCTGACCGGAAGCGGAAAGGAAAAGGCTGGAAAGTTTGAAGGCGAGTTTAAGTTAAAGGTTGGAACGCAGAGAGTTCTCAGCGTAAGCATTGAAGAGTATGACCTGAAGGCAGCGATGGACGGAGGTTTCTCCGGCAGCATCACCTTTAAGCCCGGCAGCGACATTAACATCAGCGAATTGATCAGGAATGAATTCCGCGGAGATGAGTCCAATCCCGTTTATAGCCTGATCGCAAACCTGGATCCCTCGCTTCGCATCTCTGGTCAGATGACGCTGGAGTCCCATGACCTGAGCTTTACCGTTCTGGACGCAGGCAGTGAGATCTTCTCGCTGTGCATGTCCGGCAACATGAATGACAGCGAAGATTACTCCGTTCCTTCCTCCTATATCAAGATCAGCGACGATGATTATGATGAGGATGAACTGATCGCTTACGTAAAGGGTCTGAAGTTCGACGTGATCATCGACAACCTCAAGAAGGCAGACGTTCCGCAAGAGTATATTGACATGATCCAGACTTATATCGATCGGATGATGGGTGAGCTCGACAGAGTATATTAATGGAAATGAAACTTGAGATAAGTGAGCTTCGAAAACAATATGGCAAAAAGGTCGTGCTGGACGGCGTCAGCCTGACGGCGAAGGCCGGAGAATGCATTTGTATCCTTGGCGGGAATGGAAGCGGAAAGTCAACTCTGCTGTCTATTCTCGCGGGGATCATCCGTGCGGACGGCGGGAGCTTTCAAACCTCCGGGGAGGAGAAGGCCGCCATCGGTTACGTGCCGCAGGGCACGCCGCTTTTGGAGGAGCTTTCCGCGAAGGATAATCTGAAGCTTTGGTATGATTCGAAGACCTTGAAGCGGGAGCTGGAGGACGGTGTCTTAAAGCTTCTTGGAGTGGATGAGTTCTTAAAGGTTCCCGTGCGGAAGATGTCCGGCGGAATGAAAAAGCGCCTTTCCATAGGGTGCGCCGTGGCGGGAAATCCGCAGATCCTTCTCTTGGACGAGCCGACGGCGGCGCTTGACATCGCCTGTAAGGACAATATCTATTCCTATGTGAGACAATTCAAAGAAAAGGGCGGTATCGTTCTTCTCGCGACGCATGATCTGCATGAGATCGGTCTCTGTGATCGGTCCTATGTGTTACGGGAAGGGAAATTGACGGAGTATCATTATGACGGCGACGTGCATAAGCTTGCCGAGTGGATGAAATGAGATACCTGAAATATTTTGGCGTACAATTGAAAAGAACCGTTAAGCTTGCAGTAGGCGTGTTCCCTACTGCAATGCTTTTATTTGCGTGTCTTGGCATTGCCGCCTACTTTTTCCTGACAAGCGGTCCGCTGGTGGAAAGGCAAAAAAAATATCAGATCGGCGTGGTGGGAAAGATCGATGACACCTATCTTGGCTTTGGCATCTATGCCGTTCAGACCTTGGATTCCACGAGATTTGTGGTGGATTTCATCCCCATGGAAGAGGAGGAGGCGAAGAAGGCCTTCCGAGATTCCTCGCTGGTCGCTTATGTCAAGGTGCCGGATGAATTCTTGGAATCTTTGATCTATGGCCGCAATGACACGCCGATCACTTACGTGGCGTCGGAGGGGCAAAAAGGGATTGACGGCTATCTGATGGATGAGCTCGCCACGCTGGTCTCCAGACTGGTGGTCAGCTCCCAGGGCTCCATCTATGCGTTCCAGGACGTGGTCTATGCCTATGGAGATGCATCACAGCTGGATCAGTGGACGGATGAGATCAATTTGCGACTGATCGAAAACGTTCTTGCGCGCACGAAGTTTGTGGAGCTTAGGGAGCTTGGACTTTCGAAGGGACTTTTGATCAGACAATATTATTTTTGTGCCATAGTACTGCTTTGCATTTTCCTCTTTGGCATCAGCAGTGCCTCGTTTTTCCTAAAGAGGAATCATGATCTTGGAAAGTGGATGAGGATCCGAGGGATCGGACCGATCGCGCAGGTGATGAGCGAATATCTGGTTTACTTCCTGCTGATGGCAGCGTGCGTTTTGATCCCGCTTCTTGTAGCTTATACGGTGACGGGAGGCTTTGGGTTCCTGAAGATGAAGATCTATCTGGATGAATGGATCCTAGCTTTGATCCCAATCCTAATGATGGTGTCTGCGTTCCATTTTGTATTGTATGAAGTGGTTAAAAATCCCGTGGCGAATCTGCTGCTTCAGTTCCTTGGCGTGATCGGCATGGGTTATGTGTCAGGGTATATCTATCCTGCTTCCTTCTTCCCGGAGGGGATCGCCTTTGTGGGACGGATCCTTCCGACAGGCGTGGCGCTTCAGGCCTTTTGCAATGCCATGCTGCAAGAGAGCGGGAGGGCTGTGGCCCTGACGGAATTGCTTTATTTCGTATGCTTTTTGTCACTGTCCATCCTGTCAAGAAGACGGTCGATCCTAAAGGAAAACGCGTAGATGAGAAGGATTATGATCTGGTGCCTGCTCACTGAGAAAAGGCTCTTAAAAAAAATAAGCTATCTCGCCGTGCTCCTTCTCGTGCCGATTCTGGTCCTGGCGATGCGCCAGGGAGCAAGTCAGGAGTCGGGCATGGTGACGATCGGGCTTTATACGCCGGATGAGGCGGGGAGTCTCTCCGATCAGGTGCTGCGTCGCCTTTCCGAGGAGAAGAGCGTGCTTCGCTATCTTCGTTATGAGACGGAGGAAGAGGCCATCCGCGCGCTGGAAAGCCAGAAGGTGGACGCCGTCTGGATCTTGCCGGAGCATTTGGAGCTTGAGCTGGAGAAGATGGCAAAGCGTGGCGTCGTTACGCCGGTGGCAACGGTGGTGGAGCGCGAGGATGACATTGCGCTGACCTTTACCCGCGAGGTGCTCTGCAGCAGGATCTATCCGGAATACACCTATCAGGTCTACCGGGAATTCGTGAGACAAAAGGTCGGTGATGACGCGCCGGAGGAGGCAGAGCTTCTGGAGCGATATGAAAGGCTCCAGTGGAAGGGCAGCATTTTTCAGGCGCAGTATTTGGACGGAAGCGGAGAGATCGAGGAAAGCTATTTTCTTGCACCCATTCGCGGACTGCTGGCCATCTGGCTCGTGCTGACGGGCTTTGCCGCCATTCTCTATCATAAAAAGGATGAACTGTGCGGCGTTTATGACGGGATCCCCTGTAGGAAGCGCCTGTTATACTCCTTTGGGTTGCAGGCGGTGGTTTTATGTAACGGCGGCGTAATCTTTCTGATCGCCTGCGGGATCCTTGGCGTGCTGGGACCGATCTGGAGGGAATTGGGATTATTAGCCTTGTTTCTACTGATGATCTCGGTGTTTTGCAACTTGATCGGGCTTCTGATCGGCAGGATCGAGGGGATTGGGATCCTGATCCCGGTCATGACGCTGTTAATGATCGCGTTCTGCCCGATCTTTCTGAGCATTCGGGCGATCCCGTGGCTTCAAAGCTTGCTACCGCCTTATCTCTATCTGGGCGCGCTGCGCGGCACGGGAAGGCTTCCTTGGATGGCGGTATATGTCGGAGCCGGTGCTTTGCTTTGCCTTGTGGTCAACCGCCTGAAATATGGAAAATAAGAAGGGAAGCCCAAGTCCCAAGGCGGAGGGCAAGCCTTATTATAAAAATGCATTCGAAGGAATGGACGAAACATGACGCTACGTGAATTGGAAATTGGACAACAAGCGAAAATTCTGGAAGTGAACGGGGAAGGCGCACTCAGGCAGCACCTTCTGGACATGGGACTGATCCCGGGCGCGGAGGTTACGATCGTAAAATATGCTCCCATGGGAGATCCCGTGGAGGTGCGGATCCATGGATATGAGCTAACGCTGCGGCTGGCGGACGCCGAGCAGATCACCGTGAAGGAAAAAGCAGCGGAGAAGAAAGGCGGCGAGGGGCCAGAGAACGGGCAGGAGTCGAAGAAGCCGGATGCCAATCGGCCCCGCAAAAAGAAGATGGAGCATCCCGGACTTGGCGAGGGCGGACGATATCACGTCAAGGAGGGGGAGACACCCCTGCCGGAGGGAACTTGTCTGACCTTTGCGCTTGCGGGAAATCAGAACTGTGGAAAGACGACGCTCTTTAATCAGCTGACCGGATCGAACCAGCACGTGGGAAATTTCCCGGGCGTGACCGTGGACCGAAAGAGCGGCGCCATCAAGGGAGATCCCAACACGGAGATCACGGATCTTCCCGGCATTTACTCCTTAAGCCCCTACAGCAGCGAGGAGATCGTGACCAGACAGTTTATCATTCACGAGAAGCCGACGGGCATCATCAACATCGTGGATGCCACGAACATTGAACGAAATTTGTACCTGACCATGCAGCTGATGGAGCTGGAGGTTCCCATGGTGCTCGCCCTGAATATGATGGACGAGGTGCGCGGGAACGGCGGATCCATCGACGTAAACCGCATGGAGGCGGCGCTGGGGATTCCCGTGGTGCCGATCTCTGCGGCGAAAAATGAAGGCGTGGACGAGCTGGTGCGGCATGCGCTGCACGTGGCTAAATATCAGGAAAAGCCGGGACGGACGGACTTTTGCGACTCCGGCGATAACGGCGGTGCAGTGCACAGATGCCTGCACGGCATCATTCATCTGATCGAGGATCATGCGAAGCAGGCGGGGATCCCCTTGCGATTTGCGGCGACAAAGCTCGTGGAGGGCGATGAACACGTGCTTCAGGCGCTTTCCCTCGATCAAAATGAAAAGGAAATGCTGGAGCATATCATCAGTCAGATGGAGCAGGAGCGTGGCCTGGACCGCGCGGCATCCATCGCGGACATGAGGTTTTTGTTTATCGAAAAGCTTGTGCAGGAGGCCGTGGTCAAGCCAAGGGAGAGCAAGGAGCATGAGCGGAGCACGAAGATCGACCGTATTCTCACCGGGAAATATACGGGAATTCCGGCGTTTATCCTCATCATGGGGCTGGTGTTCTATTTGACCTTTAACGTGATCGGTGCCTTCTTCCAGGGATTGTTAGAGTCGGGCGTGGACTGGCTTTCGGAGCGCACGGCTGCGGCGTTTGAGGCGCTGGAGGTGAATGCCACCGTGCAGTCTCTCGTGCTGGACGGCATCTTTGCGGGCGTGGGAAGTGTCATCAGCTTCCTGCCGTTGATCGTGACGCTGTTCTTCTTCCTGTCGCTCTTAGAGGATACGGGATACATGGCCCGCGTGGCCTTTATCATGGATAAGCTGCTTCGAAGGATCGGCCTTTCCGGGCGAAGCATCGTGCCAATGCTGATCGGCTTTGGCTGTACGGTGCCCGGCGTCATGGCGACAAGAACGTTGCCGTCCGAGAGGGATCGTAAGATGACGATCCTGCTGACGCCCTTTATGAGCTGTTCGGCGAAGCTTCCCATCTATGGA
This sequence comes from uncultured Lachnospiraceae bacterium, assembly GCA_947305245.1. Classification (GTDB taxonomy): domain Bacteria; phylum Bacillota; class Clostridia; order Lachnospirales; family Lachnospiraceae; genus Acetatifactor. The sequence continues at coordinate 6,001 of CAMZDG010000058.1, read as the reverse complement.
TTTTTCACTGCGATCTTCTTCCCGAAGCACGCGGGACTGATCATGGTTGGCTTATATTTCCTGGGGATCTTTGTCGGGATCCTGACGGCACTTGTCTTTAAGAGCACGCTGTTTCAGGGCGAGGCGGTTCCCTTTGTCATGGAGCTTCCAAATTACCGTCTGCCCGGATGGAAGAACGTGATGCAGCTCCTTTGGGAGAAGGCGAAGGACTTCCTGCAAAGGGCGTTCACCGTGATCTTCCTGGCTACCATGATCATATGGTTCCTTCAGACCTTTAATCTGCGACTGAGCGTGGTGACGGATTCCAAGGACAGCATTCTGGCGGGGATCGCCGGGATCCTTTCGCCCTTGTTCGCGCCGCTTGGATTCGGCGACTGGCGCGTTTCCACGGCGCTGATCAGCGGCTTTATGGCAAAGGAGAGCGTGGTGTCCACGCTGACGGTGCTCTTTGGAAGCACGGATGCTTTGCAGGGGCTACTTACGACGGCTGCGGCCGGAGCGCTGCTCACCTTCTGTCTGTTATATACGCCCTGCGTGGCGGCGGTCGCGTCGGTCAGACGGGAGCTTGGAAAGAAGTGGGCGCTGTTCATGGTGCTGGCGCAGTGCGGGATCGCATGGGTCTGTGCATTGATCGTGCGCGGGATCCTGACGGTGCTGTAGGATCAGCCGGAAGGAAGATCAGCCGGACGTAAGGATCCGCCGGATGGAAGGAATGGCCTGGAGGCAGGATCAGCCGGATGGAAGGATCAGCCGGAAGGCAGACGCAGATATTTTGGGATGGGATTGACATTCATTTTTTTAGAGAAAGAGAACGTGGAGAGGGGATCAACATGGCGGGGAAGAACAGAAAACAGGAATCGAGTAAGGCCAGGAATCTGAGAAAGAGGATATTTGACATTATTCAGATCGGCACGCAGGTTGACATTTTAAGTAAGCTGTTTGACTTTTTCATTGTCATCATGATCGTTGCGAGCATCACGGTCACCTTCATGCAGACCTTTGATCAGATGGATCCCTATGATCCCATCCTTCACGGGATCGAGCTGTTCACGATCATTGTTTTCATCATTGAATACGTGCTCCGGCTTTTGACCAGCGATCTCCTGTTTCCGGAAGAGTCGAAGGGAAAAGCAGTATTATGCTTTATCTTTTCCTTTTATGGACTGGTCGACCTTTTGACCATCATTTCTTATTTTTCCGCGTTCGATTCCAATGGCTTCGTGGCATTTCGAATGATCCGCGCCGTGCGTATCCTGAAGCTGTTTAAGGTGAATAATACCATCGATGCATTCAACGTGGTGACGGAGGTCCTTCGGGAGAGAAAGAATCAGATCATGTCTTCAATGTTCATCATTGCCATGCTGCTCATGGCTTCCTCGCTTTGCATGTACGGGTTCGAGCATGACGTGCAGCCGGATAAGTTTGACAACGCATTCGCAGGCATCTGGTGGGCCATGTCGACGGTTCTCACCATCGGGTACGGAGACATATATCCGATCACCATCGGCGGAAGGATCGTGGCCATTGTCATAGGAATTTTGGGCGTCTGTGTCGTCGCCATTCCGACAGGCGTCATCAGTGCCGGCTTCGTGGATTATTATTCCAGACTGAACAGACTGCAGGGAGACATCCGGCTCTCCCCGGACGTCAATAACTTTTTGCTAAAGCAGGCATCCAAGGTGGGACTACGCCCCGATACTTACGTGGAGCAGCTGATCTTAGAAAAAGAACAGGAGCGCAGGGAGAAGAATGCTCCGCGCGGTAATAAAAAATAATGAACGGATCGGGCCTTAAATCTGACGAGAAGATGCTATGGGAGGAACATACATGGAGAGCTTAAAGATTCTTGTGGTGGATGATGAGAGCAGAATGCGCAAACTGGTGCACGATTATCTGCATCATGCGGGATATGAAGTGCTGGAGGCCGGGGACGGCGAGGAGGCCGTGGAGGTCTTCTTTCGGGAAAAGAATGTCGCATTGATCATTCTCGACGTGATGATGCCGAAGATGGACGGATGGCAGGTCTGCCGTGAGATCCGTGAGTATTCCAAGGTGCCCATCATTCTGCTCACGGCGAGGTCGGATGAGCGGGATGAGCTTTTGGGCTTTCAGCTGGGCGTGGATGAGTATATCACAAAGCCTTTCAGCCCGAAGATCCTTGCGGCAAGAGTGGAGGCGATCCTGCGCCGCACCAGCAAGCTGACCAAGGAGGAGACGCTGGTCTGCGGTCCCATCAAGCTGGATAAGGTGGCGCATCAGTGTTACGTGGACGGACAGCCCATCGAACTGAGCTTTAAGGAATATGAGCTGCTTGCTTATTTTATGGAAAATCAGGGCGTGGCCCTCTCGAGAGAGACTATCCTGAATCACGTATGGAATTATGATTATTACGGAGAGCCCCGCACGATCGACACGCACGTAAAGAAGCTGCGCAGTAAGATGGGGGCGGCGGGTGACCTGATCACGACGATCCGTGGCATGGGATATAAGCTCGAACAGGGTCAGTAAGACCAAAAGAGAAGGTAAGGCAATCAGCCCGGGGCAACGCAGGGCGAGACGGTAGGGACGGAGGAAGCAAGTTGAAGCATTCATTTGTACGGCATTCGATCAAAAGACAATTCGTGATGATCTTTATCTTGATCATGATCATCGTGATCCTTTTGTGCTGGCTTGTGAACACGATGTTTCTGGGGAAATACTATTACAGAAGCAAGGTTACGGCGATCAATAATGCTTACGCCTTCATCAAGGCAGCTTCAGAAAATGACAGCTATAATTCGGAAAGCTTTCAGAAGGAACTGGACGAGATCTGCAGTAAGAATAATATTTCTGCCATTGTCATCGATGAGAATTCCGAGACAAAGTATGCCTCCAGCAATGGCGGAGAATATATTGAAATGTCCCTGTATGGCCTCATGGTGGGGCTTCCCTTTGGGGAGTCGACGGTGATCCGCGAGGAAGAGGATTATTGCCTGCAACAGTCCTGGAGAAGCGGGAACGTTTATCTGGAGATGTACGGGCGGCTCAGCACGGGAATTGCTTTCCTGATGAGCATTCCGCTGGAACCTGTCAATGAGAGCGCGAATCTGGCAAATAAGTTCTTTTTCTATGTGGGGATCATTGGTGCGATCCTCGGCGGGATCATATTCTGGCTCGTGGCCGGAAAGATCACGAAACCGATCCTGCGCCTGAATGAGCTTTCTGAAAAGATGGTGCACCTGGATTTCGACGCAAAGTATGACGGGAAGGAAAAGAATGAGATTGGGCTTCTCGGCGAGAATATGAACAAGCTCTCTCATTCCCTGGAGCAGACGATCTCCGAGCTGAAATCGGCCAATAATGAATTGCAAAGGGACATCGAGAAAAAGGAAAAGACGGATGAGATGCGCAGGGAGTTTTTGTCGAACGTATCTCACGAGTTAAAGACGCCCATCGCATTGATCCGCGGCTATGCGGAGGCTTTGCAGGAGGGCATCGGCGAGGACCCGGAAAGCAGAGATTACTACTGCGAAGTCATTGTGGATGAGTCCGTGAAGATGAACCAGATGGTGCAAAAGCTGCTGACGCTAAATCAGCTGGAGTTCGGGCGCGAAGTCGTGCAGATGGAGCGATTCGACTTGACGACGCTGATCCACAACCTTGTGGAGCAGGGAGAGATCCTTGCGCAGAAGGACGGGATCCGTCTGGAAATGGAGGAGTATCCCGCGCATCACGTATGGGCGGACGCCTTTATGACGGAGGAGGTCTTCCAGAATTATTTTACGAATGCTTTGCATTATTGCTCCGGAGAAAAGCGGATCCGCATCGGCATGGAAAAGTTTGAGGGAAGGATCCGTGTTTCCGTATATAATACGGGCGATCCCATCCCGAAGGAATCGCTTCCTTATCTGTGGGATAAGTTTTATAAGGTAGATAAGGCGCGGACGCGGGAATATGGCGGGAGCGGCGTTGGACTGTCCATCGTGAAAGCGATCATGGAGTCCATGAATCAAAAATATGGCGTGAAGAACGTGCAGGGCGGCGTGGTCTTCTGGTTTGAACTGGAATGCGCGGATGCCGCCGAGGAAGACGAGAAAGGAAAGACTTAAGTGACTGAAAATATTGTGGAAAGCGTCACGAGAGTGATCTTGGTTGGCGTAAATCTTGGAGAGCGGGAGGAGGATTTCGAGCGCTCCGTCCAGGAATTAAAGAGCTTGGCGAAGGCCTGCGGGAAGCAGACGGTCGGGATCATCACGCAAAATATGGAAAGCGTGAATCAGGCAACCTACGTGGGAAGCGGAAAGGTACGTGAGATCAAGGAACTGGCCAAGATGCAGGAGGCAGAGGAGATCATCTTTGACGACGCGCTGTCGCCTTCGCAGATGAGGAATCTTGGAAAAGTGTTGGATCGGGTTGTCATGGATCGCACGAATCTGATCCTGGACATCTTTGCAATGCGCGCGAAGACGCGTGAGGCGAAGCTGCAGGTGGAATCGGCAAGACTGCAATATATGCTCCCGAGGCTGATCGGAATGCGGGAGCAGCTGGGGCGTCAGGGCGGCGCGAGCGGAAGCCTGAGTAATAAAGGTGCCGGCGAGACGAAGCTCGAGCTGGACAGAAGAAGGATCGAGCATCGCATAAGCGAACTGAGGAAGGAGCTTTCGGACATTGAGGGGAATCGGGAGACCATGCGAAAGCGCAGGGATGATTCCCATCTGCCGCAGGTGGCGTTGGTGGGTTATACCAATGCGGGGAAATCCACGATCATGAACCGCATGCTGGAGCGATATGGTTCTAAAAAGGAAAAGACGGTGTTAGAGCAGGACATGTTGTTTGCCACGCTGGATACGACGGTGCGCAGCATGGAATTTTCGGATCATCGGTCGTTCCTGCTTTCTGACACGGTTGGTTTCATTCATAAGCTGCCAACGGACCTGGTCAAGGCATTCCGCTCCACTTTGGATGAAGTGAAATATGCAGATCTGCTTTTGCACGTCGTGGATTATTCGGATGAGAATCACAAGAAGCAAATGGAAGTAACCCAGAAGACGCTTCGCGAGATCGGAGCCGGGAACGTTCCACAGATCGTGGTATATAATAAGGCGGACCTGGCGAAGGTGGAAGGCATCCCCATCGTGGGTGACGGGCGGATCTTCATGGCGGCGGCGCCCTGCATTGGGATCGAGGAGCTTTCCGAGCTGGTGAGAGACACGCTATATGCGGGAAATCAGATCTGCGAGTTCCTGTTTCCTTATGATAAGGGAGGAGATGCTTCGAAACTGATGGAGGTTGCGAACACGCTGGAGACGGAGTATCTGCCGGAGGGGCTTCGCATCAAGGTGAGCTGCGCGAAGAAGGAAGCAAAGAGATATCAGGCGTACTTGCAGTGATATCAAGGTTACAGAAAAATGCATGAATTGAATATGCAACTTATGCATTTTGGGGGAATTCTCTAATAGATCGCTTTGGCGCGGTAGCGTGATAAGATGAAAAAAGCCTTGTTTTTAGGGCTTTTTTTGTTGCAGAAAGAAATTGTGATTTTTTGACGAAAAATTTTGAAATTGGGTGTTGACAATCTGAAGAGGCGGTGATACAATCAATTTCGTTGTCGAGGAAGACAGAAGTTACGATCTGGTTTCGCAGACCTTGAAAAATAACCAAAAAATAAGATGAAAATTCTTAGAAAAAAGTTGTTGACAAGTGTTTGCGGGCGTGGTATTATAACAAAGCTGTCGCCAAGAACTTGGCAACGCAACGCACCTTGATAAGTAAACAACAATGCAACCCTGAAGATTCCAGAGAAAAGGCATTTAGGATGCCTGATCTTCTGAGATTTCAGAGAACAAAAACCTAAACAAAACAGTAAGCCAGATGATGAATCTGCGCTGGAAAAAACTTTTATTGAGAGTTTGATCCTGGCTCAGGATGAACGCTGGCGGCGTGCTTAACACATGCAAGTCGAACGGGGTTAAGTGAAACCTAGTGATCTTAACTTAGTGGCGGACGGGTGAGTAACGCGTGG
>CAMZDG010000057.1 GCA_947305245.1 uncultured Lachnospiraceae bacterium | reverse complement strand
TGTGCATATGCAAGGGCAAGAGGCGCGGACAGAATGTCCTCCTTCGGCGATTTCATCGCATTATCGGACATCTGCGACGCAGATACCGCAAGACTCATCAAGAGAGAGGTTTCCGACGGCGTGATCGCGCCCGGATACACCGAGGAAGCGCTGGAGATGCTCAAGGCAAAAAAGAAGGGCAACTACAACGTGATCCAGATCGATCCTTCTTACGTGCCCGCACCCATCGAGAAGAAGCAGGTGTACGGCATCACCTTCGAGCAGGGAAGAAATGAGCTGGACGTCAATGGCGATCTGCTTTCCAACATTGTGACCGCAAACAAGGAGATCCCTGAGAAGGCACTCATCGACATGAAGATCTCCCTGATCACCCTGAAGTATACCCAGTCCAACTCCGTATGCTACGTAAAGGATGGCCAGGCCATCGGCATCGGCGCCGGGCAGCAGTCCAGAATCCACTGCACCAGACTGGCAGGCCAGAAGGCGGACAACTGGTTCCTTCGTCAATCCCCTCAGGTGATGGGCCTGCAGTTCGTGGACGGCCTTGGCCGCGCAGACCGCGACAACGCCATCGACGTATACATGGGCGATGAGTATGAGGACGTGCTGGCAGACGGCGTATGGGAGAAGACCTTTAAGGTAAAGCCCGCCGTATTCACCCGCGAGGAAAAGAGGGCATGGCTGGATCAGATGCAGGGCGTGACCTGCGGAAGCGACGCATTCTTCCCGTTCTCCGACAACATCGAGAGAGCGCATAAGAGCGGCGTGAAGTATATCGCACAGCCCGGCGGATCCGTTCGCGACGACCTCGTGATCGAGTGCGCTGATAAGTATGACATGGTGATGGCATTCACCGGCATCCGCCTGTTCCATCACTAAGATTTCATCCGCCCGGGCGGATTGATGAGGAAAAGTCCAATGGAAGAAGAAAAAAAGCAATCATCCCGGAACTGGGTCAAGATCCTTGGGATCGTCCTAATGATCTGCTCCGTGATCGCAGTTTTCGCCCTGTCAGTCTATTGTCTGCAGAAGGGTGCTAAGGATTATCTGTATTATGACCGCGAGAAGGGAACACTGCTCGCGCCCCAGCCCTTCGCGAACATCTGCATCGGGCTGTTCTGGACGGGGTTTGCCGGCGGCATGCTGGTCATCGCCTATGAGATCCTGCAAAATGCCGAGACGCCGACGAAGGTGATCAAGACCTCGATCGCCGCGGCAGCCCTTTTCCTTGTCATGTGGCTGAATGCATTCGCGGCCTCCTCCATGTTCGTGGATCTTGGCATGGGGATCAAGCCGAGATATGAAACCTACGGCGAAGGAGACGAAAAGATCGTCGCCGTTTGCATGGAAAAGTGGCGGACCGTGCAGACCTATTATGTTTATGAGGATCAGGCCTACTGGGTGGACGGTTATGACATCAGCTGGCCCGCAAGGTCCTATAAGATCAGCATGCTTCCCGAGGGACTGCTGACGGACCGTCTGATCTGGGTTTGGGAGGGTGAGGACGATGACAATCCGCGAAACGTCTACGTCAGCATCCTGAGCTTCCCGGGGTATTATTGAGTGAAAGAAGGAAAGCATATGGCAGACATGGAAAACAAGACAGCGGAAGTAGCGGAAGACGGAAAGGAAGAAAAGACCGTCATCAGCCGCAATTTTATTGAGCAGGCCATCGACAAGGATCTGGCGGAGGGCGTGTATGACACCGTGCACACGAGATTTCCGCCGGAGCCCAATGGGTATCTTCACATCGGACATGCGAAGTCCATCCTGGTGAACTATGGGCTTGCGAAGGAATATGGCGGAAAGTTCAACATGCGCTTTGATGACACGAACCCCACGAAGGAAGACATTGAGTTCGTGGAATCCATCAAGGAGGACGTGCAGTGGCTTGGCGCGGATTATGAGGACAGACTGTTCTTTGCGTCCAACTATTTCGGGCAGATGTATGAAGGAGCCGTAAAGCTCATCAAAAAGGGACTGGCTTATGTTTCCAATCTTTCCGCAGAGGAGATCAAGGCAACCCGCGGATCCTTCACGGAGCCCGGCCAGAACGACCCCAACCGTGAGCGCCCCGTGGAAGAGAACCTTCGCCTCTTTGAGGAAATGAAGGAAGGGAAATATGCGGACGGCGAGCTAGTGCTTCGCGCGAAGATCGACATGGCATCCCCCAACATTAACATGCGTGACCCCGTGATCTACCGCGTGGCGCACATGACGCATCATAACACGGGAGACGCCTGGTGCATCTACCCCATGTATGACTTCGCACACCCGATCGAGGACGCCATTGAGGGCATCACGCACTCCATCTGTACGCTGGAGTTCGAGGACCACAGGCCCCTATATGACTGGGTGGTGAGAGAGCTGGAATACCCGCATCCCCCTCGCCAGATCGAGCAGGCGAAGATGTACTTAAAGAACGTGGTGACCGGCAAGAGATATATCAAAAAGCTCGTGCAGGAAGGCAAGGTGGACGGATGGGATGATCCCAGACTGGTCTCCATCGCAGCCCTTCGCCGCAGAGGCTTTACGCCGGAGTCCATCAAGATGTTCGTGGAGATGTGCGGCGTTTCCAAGGCACATTCCGTGGCGGACTACGCGGCGCTAGAGTACTGCATCCGCGAGGACTTAAAGCCCAAGGCGCCCAGATACATGGCGATCCTGGATCCCGTAAAGCTCGTGATCGATAATTTCCCTGAGGATCAGATCGAAGAGCTGGATGCGGTGAACAACCCTGAGAATGAAGCACTCGGAACCAGAAAGATCCCCTTCGGGAAAGAAGTTTACATTGAGCGGGAAGATTTCATGGAGGAGCCTCCCAAGAAGTATTTCCGCCTGTTCCCTGGCAATGAGGTTCGACTGATGAATGCCTATTTTGTGACCTGCACCGGCTGCGTCAAGGATGCGGACGGCAAGGTGACGGAGGTGCACTGCACCTATGATCCCGCGACGAAGGGCGGCAACAGCCCTGACGGCAGGAAGGTCAAGGGAACCATCCACTGGGTGGCTGCTAAGACCGCCATTTCCGCCGAGGTCAGACTCTATGAGAATCTGATCGACGAGGAGAAGGCTGAGGCTGCCGGGAGCGTGTACGACGAGGAAGGAAATGTTTTCCTGAATCCGAATTCCCTGACGGTGGCAAAGGCATTCCTTGAGCCCGCCTTCGCAGGCTCCAAGCCCTATGACCGCTTCCAGTTTGTGAGAAATGGCTTCTTTAGCGTGGATCCCAAGGATTCGAAGGAGGATGCGCTGGTATTCAACCGCATCGTATCCCTGAAGAGCTCCTTCGTTTTGCCGAAGTGATCCTTGGAAAAACGGAATGTTAAGATGAGATAAAAAAAGAAACCCTCTTGGCACCTGATCAGCAGGAGCCAAGAGGGTTTTATTTACTTATTGTGCTACGCAGGCGTCTTCCAACTTGGTTGACATTCCGGATGGCTTACACGGAAGTTACTTCTTCTCGTCGTCCTCGTCGTCTTCGTCAGCATCCTCGTCTTCAGCATCTTCGTCGTCTTCGTCGTCCGCTTCCTCGTCTTCCTCGTCTGCGGGTTCCTTCACTGCCTTCTCGGCAGCCTCAGCAACCTTCTCAGCGGTCTCTTCAGCCTTCTCCGCGAAAGCTTCGGCCTTGTCAGCGGCCTTCTCTGCGAGATCATCTGCTGCATCGGAAAGCTTCTCGCCCAGATCCTCTGCCTTGTCAGCAGCCTTTTCAGCGAATTCAGCAGCCTTTTCCTCCTCGTCGCTTAAGAACTCCTCCACCTTCTCGATGGTGCGTCCCATTACGCGGTTTGCCTTCTCGGCAACCTTGCTTGCAACGTTGGAAATGGTAGCGGATGCCTTGGTAGCCATCTCCTCCAGATCCATTTTCTTCTTATCGTTGTCCATGTCCAGCTCTACGTAGCTGCGCTCGGAGTCATCGTCGCCGAAATCATCGAAATCTTCGTCATAATCAGGCGCGTTCTCATTCTTCTTTTTCTGAGAGAAAAAATATGCTGCAGCGGCTGCAGTGGTCACTGCGGTTGCAGTCAATAAAAATTTTCCAAATTTCTTAGACATAGGTTACAGCTCCTTTCTTTTTGAAGTGATATTCCTATTCTAATACTATTTTGAGAAAATGAAAAGAGAATATGTATTATTTTTTTCTAAAATCCTTCTGAAATCGTTGCCAAATAAAATATGTCTTAACAAGGAAAGGATTTATTTGTTATAATAGCGTTGAAAGTATTTATGTCTGTGGAGTAGGGAACGGAATTATGTTTGATCAGGAAAGAACAGTCAAAAAAAGCATCGCGCTCCTTGCGGCGATTATCTTCATTTCTTCGATTGCAGCGGTTTGCGGCACTTGTCGAATCCCGGCGCGCCTGGAAAACTATGCGGAAGATTTTCTGTATCAGCGATTGGACGGGACTTCAGAAGATATTAAAATCATAGCGATCGACGATGAAACGCTGGAAGCGCTTGGGCCTTATTCGGAGTGGAACCGTAGGATTTTTGCGGATTTGATCAACCTTCTGAATGCGGAGGAAGAAAACAGGCCGCGTCTGATCGGCGTGGACATCATTTTTTCCGGGACGGGTGACCTGGCGGAAGACGCAGCACTTACGGAAGCGGTATCTCAAGTGCAAAACGTCGTTCTGGCATCCTCACTGGAATCTGACAGTGAGCTGCTAAAAAAAGAGGAAGCATATTATACCAGGACGTTTATTAGCAATGAGTATAAGCCGTATCCCGCGCTGGCAGAGGTGGCAGAGTATGGGTTCACCAACGTCATCAACGATTCGGACGGTGTCGTGCGGAAGGCATATACGCGGATACCGCCGGACCATCTCTCTTTCGCATATTTGATCGCGTCAAAGCTTGCGGACGTTCCAGATTATCATACCCGCGAAGAGGTTTTATACTCCGTAAAGCCCGGAGAGGTCGAAGCAATTTCGATGGCGCGGGTGCTTGACGGAAGTGTGAGCGCATCACATTTTGCGGGATCCGTCGTACTCATTGGAGCCTACGCGAGCGGAATGCTCGACTCCTTTAAAGTGCCATGTGATTATTCGCGGGAAATGTACGGAGTGGAGATGCAGGCTAATTACATTGCGGCATTTCTGCACGGACGCGTTGTGCATGAAATGCCCAAAGCCGCGGTCTTTGCGTTGGTGCTGCTTCTGGTCGCGGCATTTGGATGGCTTGCGGTAAAGGCTTCCTTGCGGCGGAGTACGGCAATTCTCGCGGGATCTTTGGCTACTTATCCCATCCTTGCTTTCGCTATTTTCCGGATCTTTTCCGTTAAGTTGCCGCTCCTCGCGGTGATCGGCGGGTTCCTAATCCTATACCTTGGTGGGCTTTTATACAAATATGTTGAGCTTTTAAAGAAAAGGGAGCAAGATACGCAGAAGATGCTTTTCTCGATGGCGGAATCCTTTGCGGAAGCGATCGAAGGTCGCACGCCATATAATGCAAATCATACGAAGAACGTCGCGAAGCGTTGCGTGGAAATGCTGGATTATATCAATACATTGCATAAGGAGCATAAGACAGAGCTGCATTTTTCCGAGAATGACAAAAAGCAACTGTATCTTGCCGCGATGTTGCATGACGTTGGAAAGATGGACGTTCCGCTGGAGGTCATGGATAAAGCGACGAAGCTCGGCAATAAGGAAGAGCATATGAAAGACCGCCTGAGTATCATTATGCTTAAGCTGCAAAATGATATTCTTGCGGGGCGGAAAGAGAAGGAAGCCGCAGAAAAAGAGATCAAAAAGATAGGCGCTTTTCTTGAAAACGTTGGAGCGTACAATTGCGGGCGTCCGCTAAAGGAAGATGAGTGGGCAGAGATTGAAGCAATGGAGCAAGGCTATTATGAAGAGGAAAACGGAGAGCGCATTCCTTATTTGACGGAAGAGGAAAAAGCGGATCTTCGCATTCCATCCGGTACGCTTTCCGATGACGAGCGAACCATCATGCAGAGCCACGTGGTTTATACGGACAAGATTCTCTCGCATATGGTCTTCGGGGAACAATACAAGGACGTATGCGCCATGGCTTCCAATCATCATGAACTCTTAAACGGACAAGGATATCCGAAAAAACTCTCTGACAAAGATCTTAGCGTGATGACAAGGATCCTGACAATCATGGATATTTACGATTCCCTGATCGCGGAGGATCGCCCGTATAAAAAGCCAAAGCCAGTGGCCGTCGCATTTCAAATCCTTGACGAAGAGGCCAAGGCCGGTAAGGTGGACGCCGAGCTTTTGGAGTATGCGAAGGCTCTGTATCTGAAGGAAAAGATCAGGTAATTTATTAAATAAAAAAGCGTAAAGCGAATACTATCATAGACCAAAGAAGGAGTGTATTCGGATGTCTCGTTCAAAACGCATAGGCGTAATTGTTGCAATAGTGATAGCCATAGCCGGCATGGCTGCGGTTGGCTATTTTGTATGGCGGCATTTCTTTACCTATCGTTCCGTGAAGATTGAAGAATTGAAAGGGAATGTTGCGATGGAACGAAAAGGGAAAGAAAAGGATGTTTTTGAGGGATTAAAGCTGATCCCGGATGATGCGGTCACGACCGGCAAAAATGGGACGGTGGAGCTCATGATCGATACGGATAAGCACCTGGTCGCATCGGAGAGCACCTGCTTTTCGGTGAATGCCGCAGGAAACGAAAACAGTGGGAGAGTAACGATCCGGCTGGAATATGGCAAGGCGCTGGCGGCAATCGATAAGAAGCTTGCGGAAAATTCCGAGTTTGAGATCGAGACGCCGAACTGTACCTGTAGCGTACGGGGAACGACGTTTGAAGTGTCGTATGACAAAAGCGCAAAAGCTTCTCACGTCGCGGTTACGTCCGGCGTGGTGCGAGTGAAAGCAGGAAAGGAAACCTATGATCTGACTGCGGGAGAATCCGCGGACATAGAAGATGGTCATATCAAGACAGCGTTCTTTTTTGGATCTTATGAGCAGGATAATGACTTGACAAACGGTGCGGAACCCATCGAATGGCTAGTGCTCGCAAAGAAAGACGGGCGGACGCTGCTACTCAGCAAATATGCATTGGATGCTCAGCCGTATCATACATCCCGTGAGGACGTAACTTGGGAGACCTGTACCCTTCGCGCGTGGCTAAATGATGATTTCCTAAACGGTGCATTCACACCTGAAGAACAAAAAAGGATCCTCAGTTCCACGGTGACGGCGGATGAGAATCCGAATCCAAATAATAAATCATCCGCTGGAAACGATACGATCGACAAGGTGTTTCTTTTAAGCATCGCGGAGGCGAACAATTATTTTGATTCAGATGAAGCGCGGCAATGCTATGCGACGGAATACTGCTATGAGCTACGCTCGCACAGCTATATTCGCGATGCAGCGCGCTGGTGGTGGCTTAGGACGCCGGGCTCGCGTAAGAACAGCGATGCCGCAGTTGTCAGAAATGGCGGTGACGTCTGGGAAACTGGACAGGGTGTAAATACAGATACTCATACGATCCGCCCTGCCATATGGATTTCGAATGACGATGCCGGAGAATAATAGGGGGCATTCTTGAGGCAGAAAATGTTAGGTCAAAACGTAAGATGTTCGCAAAAAAAATGTCTTATCTTGTAGAAGGATCAGTTGTCTCACCTTTCGTGGGGGGAAAGTTATGGAAGACGTCGAAATTATCGAATTGTATTTTCAGCGTGATGAAAAGGCAATTGAAGAGACAAAAATCAAATACGGCGGCTATTGCTTTGCCCTTGCGAACAGAATTTTGGGGAAAATGGAGGATGCGGAGGAATGCGTGAATGATGCTTTGCTCTCGGCATGGAACTCCATTCCTCCGCAAAGGCCGAGGTTCCTGAGAATGTTCCTGGCAAGGATCATCCGCAACAGGGCACTGAATCAGGTCAAAGCCAATACCGCCATAAAAAGAGGGAGCGGCGAGACGGATCTCATTTACGAAGAGATTTCGGAATGCATCAGCGACGGGAGAAGCGTCGAGTCGGAGATCCTTGCGAAGGAGCTCGGCAGCACGATCAGTGACTTCGTGAAGGGGCTTCCGGAGCGGGAAGGAGACGTCTTTGTCAGACGGTATTTCTTTATGGAGTCCGTGAAGGATATCGCGGGAAATTACGGAATGACTCCGGGGAACGTCAGCGTGACCCTAAACAGAACGCGAAAGAAGCTAAGGGATCATTTGGTGACCAAGGGTTATTTGTAGAAAATGGAGGCGGGTTATGAATCAGCGTGAATTCATGGAAGGCGTTTCGGAAATAGACGAGGAACTTCTGGAACGAAGCGAGAGGAATAAAGAAGCCGTAAGCGCTACAAAGAAATCAGGAAATACGGGGCGCGCCAACAGGATCCGTTCGTGGCGAAGGGGCGGGGTTATCGTCGCCGCAGCGCTGCTTTTGCTTTGTGTGACAGTGATCGCGTGGAAGAGCTATCACAAGCCTGACGAGGAAGGCATGGCAGGGAGGACGCAGGCAGGCGAAACGCATGTTTTAAACAAGTATCTGATTGCTGCCGCGAAATATCCCGAGGCACTAAAACAGCCGATTTCGGCGGATTTTGACCTGAACGGTGACGGCGTGATCACCCCTGATGAGAATAAGGCATTTATGCAGGCGGATCGGGAATGGGGCCAGAAAAATGCGGAGCTAAGATATGTTGACGGATATGATCATAGCCTCGGGAAGGCGAAGCTTTTGGAGTTCAACGCCAAGGTGATGAAGCAGTTTTTGAAAGAAAACAATCATGAAAACAGGCTATATTCTCCGATCAACATTTATATGGCCTTGGGCATGCTTGCCGAAACCTCTGAGGGAAACACAAGGAAGCAGGTTCTCGACCTCCTTGGCATGGAGAAGGTTGAGGATTTACGAACCCAGGTCAAGGGACTTTGGCTCAGCGTATATAAAGACGACAAGATGAAAAGCGTTCTGGCCGCGTCCGTCTGGCTTCGGGATGACATAACATATAACAAGTCGACAATGGATACTTTGGCGCAGGAGTATTATGCGTCCTCCTTTGCCGGAAAGATGGGATCCGAGGAGTATTCGAAGGCGTTTCAAAGCTGGCTGAATGAACAGACGGACGGGATCCTGAAGGAACAGATCAGCGGCCTGAAGCTTGATCCGCAGACTGTGATGGCCCTTGCAACGACAGTGTGCTTCAGCGCTAAGTGGTCAGATGAGTTTCGAAAAGAGAATACGAAGCAAGGCACGTTCCACGCCGCAGGAGGCGACATGCAGCGCGACTTCATGAATGATTCGCGTACGGGATGGTATTTCTGGGGGGATCAGTTTGGAGCAATACGGAAAGAGTTCGACGGCCTGTATGGATTTATGCACTTTATCCTGCCGGATGAGGGCGTCAGCGTATATGACCTGCTTGCTGATGAGCAGGTATTGGAATACTTGCAAAAAGGATTTGATTATGAGAACAAAAAGGGTGTGCGCATCAATGCCTCCATCCCCAAGTTTGACGTTTCTTCCGACAGCGACCTGACGGAGGACCTGAAAAAACTTGGCATCATGGATGCGTTCGATGAAAATGTGGCTGATTTTTCGCCCGTCTCGGAGGAAATCGAAAACATCTGGATCAGTAAGGTGCAGCACGGAGTGCGCGTGATCGCGGATGAAGAGGGCGTCAAGGCGGCCGCATATACGGCGGAGATAGCTGCCGGAGCTGCAAGACCTCCGGAGGAGGAAATTGATTTTGTCTTGGACCGCCCGTTCCTCTTTGTGATCTGCATGGGCGACGGAATCCCCATGTTTGTCGGTATTGTTGAGAATCCGTGATCACTCCGGAAACAGAAACAGATTTCGTCTTTGCTTATTTTTTCTTTTTGGAAAGGAGTATGCCCGTGATAAAGAGAATCATCTCGTGTGCAGTGGTGGCTTTAGGATGCGCATTGCTTGTAGGATGTGCCAGGAACCCCTTAGGACAATCAAGGGAGAACGATCCAAAAACGACGGAGAGCGTCTCTCAAGAAGATACCGAGTTACTGCCGGAGGGAGATGTCATTTCGATCTATGCATATTCTCTCCCGGGGGACTATCATTTTTCTTTTTCTGACAGTGAATCCATCAAGAATCTGAAAGATTATTTCGATACTTTGGATCTGGAGTCGGATTATCCGGAGAAAGCCGAAGATTATTCGGGAATGACCTGGGTGCTGGAATTCACGTATTCGGATCAAAGGACGGAAACCATATATCATTCTGGCAACATGTTTGTAAGAAACATGAACGGTAGTAAGTGGTATAAGATGAAATATGAGCAGGCTGCAAAGCTTGAGGATCTGTTGGGTTTTGAATATCACTTTTATGACGTAAGTGATGAGGAGTACAATGAAATCTGTCAGTTCATGAATTACTTCATGACATTTCCGGTGGCTTGGGACTTTGACCAGCAGGACATGTCCGGCGCAGTGGATTACTTCGCGCAAAAGTGGGTATGGACGGACGTGACGGATTTGGAATATGATGCCGAGGAGAATGCGTTCAGCGTGGATGCCGATGTCTTTGCAGAGAAGATGGGGCAGTATTTTGTCATGTCAGACAGCGCCCTTAAGTCGATGGAAGGGAAGGCTCAGCAGGGCAGACTCAAGATTTATGCCGATAAGTACCTGCCGTGGTTTTGGGGATTCTCTTTCAGATTTGACATAGTTGATCAAAGGAATGGGGGCTATTACGTTCACGGGTACAATACGGAAATCAAGGAGAACCGCGCCAGAAATGACGGCACCGCCATAGAGACAGCCGTAGCAGAGAAATACCCGTTTGAACTGGCGGTCCTTTGCGCCGTGCGCGGCGAGGACGGTAGATTAAGACTGTTGTATTTTATGCCGTACTATCTGTGATATGCAAAAAGGCATAATGGGGTTATTGAGTAAAGAAGAACGGATTGATTTGGCAAGCAAAGTAATGAGCGAGGTGGCAAGCCATGGAAAAAACGAATCGATGGGGTCCGTTGGCGTTCGGTGTTCTGGCATTGTTGGTCTGCGTTATGATGATCCCGGGCAGGGCGTACGCTTATCTAAATGGCGAGGACTTGCAGGAAATCAATGAGAAGTGGATGGAGCTGCGGGATTATCCGATGAAGCCCGGAGCCTTGGGGTGGGATCGGCTGAATTATGAGGAAATATTGAAGGTCGTGAATCCGCCGCGGGAATTGATCGATTCCATGTCGACGAGGGAGCTTGCCGATCTGATGCTGCATAACCCTTTGCTGGAAGAAATGCATGGCTTTGGCGCGGAAGAATATTTTTCCCTTTTTGCCGGGAAGAGCGCGATCTATGAGGAACTGCGATGGAGGAAAGACGGCAACGGGGAATTGCTAAACGCGTGGCGGGACATTGAGCCGGAAATGAACGCGGAGCTGTTTGTCAATGCATACGTGAGCGTCTTTGGAAGCGAATTCACAAAGGAAGAGATTGCTCTGTATGATGAGATATGGAACGAAAGGAATGAGAAGTATTATAACCAATTCCCAGAGAATAGCTACGGTTTGAAGCACGTGGAGATTAAGGCATCACAGGCGGATCAGGAGCTTCCTTCCGCGTCGGAGCTTTGGAAGAGATGGCGTGACTGCAACGAATATCCGATCATGCCGGGGGATGAAAATTGGGACAGGTTTGACGATGACAGGAAGTTTCGCCTCTTAAATCCTCCGGATGACGTCCTGAAGGAGATGAGCTCGGAGGAACTTGCAAGGCTTGCCATGACATATCCCTATATCAAAGAGTATTATGAATTTCATGATACTGCCAGGCAGTTCTTTCATAATTTTTTGGAGAAAAAGTGCAAGATCTTTAAGGAGCTGATCGAACGAGAGGATGGTACGGCGAGCCTTCTGAGGGCGTATGAGGCCAATGAACCGAACATCGGAGAGTTAAATGAAAAAGGGCTGGACACGGACGACCCTTCCGTGGTGGCGGAGTTCTTTATCTGTAGGTATGTGGACTACTATTCTACCTGGAGGTTTCATGAGAGCGACATCGCGCTTTATCGGGAAATCTATCAAAAGAAAAGTGCCACTTATGAGAAGATTACTGACGAAACGGTGAGGGATGCTTTCACGACAAAGTTGTCCAAAGCCATGGCGGAGGAAGATCCGCAAGAGACGGAGGGCAAGGATGCGGCGGAAGACAAGAATGTGACGGGAGATACAAATGGCGAGCTGACTGAGAACAAGGCCGAGGAGCAGGAAAGTCAGGCGGACGTGCCCTCGCAAGAAAATCAAGCGGACTCGGGAAAAATCCTTGTCATTGTCGCAATTGTCCTGACGGCAATACTGCTTGTGGCGATTTGTTGCACTTTGTTGAGGCGGAGAGGAAAGTGATTCGACAAGGAATCGATTGATTTCGTGATGAAGTAAATCAAACATACATGGGGATGCATATGGGGAATATGGGGAATATGGGAAAACGAGAGAGAGAAGGACGTAACATAATAGTATCGGCGCGTTGCTTTGGGCGAAATAGGAAGAGAGTATTCCTATTATGGATGGTGATGGCGCTGCTTTTCGCGGGGTGCGTAAAGAAGCCGGCGACGACAACGACTCAGGCAAATACGCAGCTTATGGAGATAAAGGCAAATGCTCCGACCTACGAGAGGCAGACGGAACGTTTTCTGCTGAAAGAGGGTGCAAATCCGTACAAGGTCAGCTACTGCGAGAACGGGTTTTTCTATTACCTGATGGAAACGAATGATTCGGGCGCGAATGCGTATGAGTTTTATTATCAGGCGTTTGACGAAGGGGAGCCCGTACGCTATGGCTGGGTGAGGGATGAATATATATTCGATTTTGTCGCGAAGCCTGCGGAGGACGGGGTAGGCTTATGTGTTCTGTGCGGCGCGGAGCAATTGGTCATCCGGGAGTTCGAAAGAGATGGAAAACAGGAAAGGAAGATTGTCATCAGTGCCTTGGATGCGGACCTGTATAGCTATCCAAAGCTCCTTTGTCGGGACGGTGGATACATTGTTGGCATGTATGACAAAGCCTATTTTCTGGATGAGGAAGGCAACGTGACGCAAACGGTGCAACTTCTCGACGAAGTGTCTTCGCTCATGGCCACGGGCGCAGGCGATTTCTATGCCGTAACAGAAGGGATACAGTACATACAGCGCGAGGGAAAGCGTGTCAAAGAAAACCCTCACTTGGAAATGTTGCCGAAGGGAGCGGATCAGCAGAAAACAGAGCGGGAGATCGCCAGTGAGGTGATCAGGGTATTACCGTTTGAAGATAGTTTGGTTTTTCTGTATTCGAACTGTATGATCTACTTTGAACCCAGTGAGCCGCAAAATCAAGCCTTGGTCGATTTCGACAGGCAGGGCATCGTGGCATCACAGATCCAGGCCGTCTATGGTGACAGAAATTGTATCAGATTGATTTCCATGGATATGAGTGCGCAGAATTTGCAGGTGTTGGTGATAAACCTCACCCCCACAGGGGTCAGCGGGACGCAGGAATCCAGTGATAAGACAAAGGATGGACAGGAAAAGTATGCAGCGGACGGAAGGAGGATCGTTCGCGTGGCAATCCCGGACAGTTGCGGGTTTCAGGTGGAATTTCATGCGAGGAGATATAGTCAGGAGAGTGATGCCGCGGTTATTCAAGTTGAGAGATTCAAGGGTACCCTGGAGGATTATCTGGGAAAGGGTAACCGGCCTGACGTGATCATGTTCACGGATCACACGGAGCTTGACGCTTACGTGCAAA
>CAMZDG010000056.1 GCA_947305245.1 uncultured Lachnospiraceae bacterium | reverse complement strand
CCAGCCGTTCCGACACCTTTG
The DNA here is from genome assembly GCA_947305245.1 of uncultured Lachnospiraceae bacterium. Taxonomy (GTDB): domain Bacteria; phylum Bacillota; class Clostridia; order Lachnospirales; family Lachnospiraceae; genus Acetatifactor. The sequence continues at coordinate 14,100 of CAMZDG010000056.1, read as the reverse complement.
AGACCAAGGTGAATTCCATCGCACTGGCAGCAGTGGTTGCACAGGCACTGCAGAAGTAAGCTGAAAGGAGCAAATGAAAATGGGTATCAAGAGTCTGATCATTAATCCGGGTTCCACCTCCACCAAGATTGGTGTTTTCGAGGACGAAACCCTGTTATTCGAAGAAACGCTTCGTCACACGACGGAGGAGATCGCACAGTTCCCCACCATCGTGGATCAGAAGGATTTCAGAAAGAAGATCATCACGGATCTTCTGGCAAGCAAGAACTTTGACATGAAGAGCCTTGGCATGGTAGTGGGCCGCGGCGGCATGTTAAAGCCCATTCCCGGCGGCACCTATGCGGTGACGGATGATCTGCTTCACGATCTCGTGATCGGCAAGCAGGGTCAGCACGCAAGTAACCTTGGCGGCATCCTTGCAAGAGAGATCGGTGATTCCCTTGGGATCCCTTCCTTCATCGTGGATCCCGTGGTTGTGGACGAGCTGGCGCCCGTTGCAAGATTTTCCGGCGTTCCCGAGCTTCCCAGAACCAGTGTGTTCCATGCGCTGAACCAGAAGGCAGTGGCAAAGAGATATGCCAAGGAGATCGGCAAGCCTTATGACAGCCTTCGCCTGATCGTGGTTCACATGGGCGGCGGCGTATCCGTTGGCGCACACCTCTACGGCAAGGTGGTTGACGTGTTCAACGCACTCGACGGCGACGGCGCATTCTCTCCCGAGAGAGCAGGCGCGGTTCCCAGCGGCGCTCTGATCAAGATGTGCTTCTCCGGAAAGTACACCGAGAAGGAAGTTTACAGCAAGATCGTTGGCAAGGGCGGCTTTAACGCATACCTTGGCACCAACGACATGCGTGAGGTAACGAAGCGTGCGAACGCAGGCGACGAGAAGGCGATCGCTGCAAAGGAAGCCTTCCTGTATCAGGTATCCAAGAACATCGGCTCCATGGCATGCGTGCTTTACGGCAAGGTGGATCAGATCATCCTGACCGGCGGCATCGCTTACGGCGCGGACGTATGTGCAGCCATCCAGGAGAGATGTGGCTTCATCGCTCCCTTCACCGTGTATCCCGGCGAGGACGAGCTTCTTGCGCTGGCACAGGGAGGACTTCGCGTGCTCCGCGGCGAAGAGGAAGCAAAGCAGTACTAATCTCACATGGATCTCAAAATGCCTCGCGAAAGCGGGGCATTTTTTTGTCCTTACGCGCGCGGGAGAAAGCGCATAAAAAAGGTGACAGAATCGTATTTTTCTGTTACAATATAAGTTAGTGGTTTTTTCTTCAACATAGAAGATTGGAGGTTACGGATTATGTTTTCAGACGGTAAGATTTATATGGGACTGGCAAACGGGGAGAGAGTCTATCTGCCCCTGAACATGTGCAATCGTCACGGCCTCATCGCGGGTGCGAGCGGTACCGGTAAGACGATCACGATGAAGGTGATGGCGGAGTCCTTTGCGGACGCCGGCGTTCCCGTGTTCCTCTGCGACGTCAAGGGCGACGTGTCCGGCATGGCGACGGCAGGAGAAAAGAATGACGGCATGGAAAAGAGGATCGATAAGTTCGGCATTCGTGATGAGTTCCAGTATAAGCCGTACTCCACGACCTTCTGGGACGTATATGGCGAAAATGGGCATCCCGTGCGTGTTACGGTATCTGACATGGGTCCCGACCTTTTGAGCCGTCTTTTGGGCCTTTCCGAAGCGCAGGAGGGCGTTTTAAACATCGCGTTCAAGATCGCGGATGACAAGGGCCTTCTTCTGATCGACTTAAAGGACCTGAAGGCACTTCTGAATTACTTGAGCGACCATCGTGAGGAGTTCCTCACCACCTATGGAAACATCACGCCGCAGTCCATCGGCGCGATCATTCGTGCCATCCTGCCGCTGGAGAGCCAGGGCGGTGACCTGTTCTTCGGCGAGCCCGACCTCGACATCTTTGATTGGATCCGCACGGATATGTACGGGAAGGGCATGATCAACATGCTCGACTGCGTAAAGCTCGTGCACAATCCCAAATTATACGCAAGCTTTATGCTCTGGCTGATGGCGGAGCTCTTTGAGAGACTTCCCGAGGCGGGCGATGCGGAGAAGCCCAAGCTCGTGTTCTTCTTTGACGAGGCGCACATGCTCTTTACGGACGCACCGAAGGTGCTCCTGCAAAAGATCGAACAGCTGGTGAAGCTGATCCGCTCCAAGGGCGTTGGCATCTATTTCGTGACCCAGAGCCCCAGCGACATTCCGGACTCCGTGCTCGCACAGCTCTCCAACAGAGTGCAGCATGCGCTCCGTGCTTATACGCCGGCAGAGCAGAAGGCCGTTCGCGCCGCTGCGACCTCCTTCCGCGCCAATCCGGAGTTTAAGACCGAGCAGGTGATCATGGAGCTCGGCGTGGGCGAGGCCCTGACCTCCTTCTTGGACGACAAGGGCATTCCTTCCATCGTACAGTACACCAAGATCATTTGCCCGCAGAGCCTCATGGCGCCCTGTGACGACTCCGTCCGCAGAATGATGATGAAGGCTGACGGCATGAGCAAGTATGACACTATGGTGGACAACGAGTCGGCCTATGAGCTGCTTGCGGCCGCAAAGGAGAAGGCGGAAGAGGAAGCGAAGCTCGAGGCAGAGCGCGCACAGCTCCAGAAGGAACGCGAGGAGTGGGAGAAGCAGAAGGCGAAGGAAGAGGAAGAAGCCCGCAAGAAGCGCGAGAAGGAAGAGGAGGCAGCCCGCAAGAAGAAGGAGAAAGAGGAAGAGGCGGCCAAGAGGAAAAAGGAGCGCGAAGAGGAAGCCAAGAAGAAAAAGAAGGACGCTGCGGCAGAACGCAGAAAGGCAAAGATCGAGACGCAGCTCATCAGCACCGGCGGACAGATCTTAAAGCGCGGCCTTCTGAATACGCTGTTTAAGAAATAACTTGAATTGTTCATATTTATTTAACGTGATTTTTATTGAAACAGTCATGAAAATCTGTTAAAATAGCCTTTATGTTGTGGAAAAAATAACGCGGCCTGGCCGCGACGCAGGTAAGGAAAAGAAATGAAATTCGTTGAGAAGATTTTTGGTACGCACAGTGAAAGAGAATTGAAGCGCATTTATCCCATCGCGGACAAGATCGAGGCGCTGCGGGATGAGATGATGGCGCTGTCTGATGAGCAGCTCCGCGCAAAGACGCAGGAGTTCAAGAAGAGACTCGCAGACGGCGAGACCCTCGATGACCTGCTGCCTGAGGCATTTGCCACCGTTCGTGAGGCGGCTAGACGTGTCCTTGGGATCGAGCATTTCCGGGTGCAGCTGATCGGCGGCATTATCCTGCATCAGGGACGCATCTCCGAGATGAAAACTGGTGAAGGTAAGACCCTGGTGGCAACCTGTCCCGCGTATTTGAACGCGCTGGAGGGAAAGGGCGTGCACGTCGTGACGGTCAATGACTATCTGGCAAAGCGTGACGCGGAGTGGATGGGACAGGTGCATGAGTTCCTGGGCCTGAAGGTCGGCGTGGTGCTGAACTCCATGACGCAGGAGGAACGCCAGCAGGCATATAACTGCGACATCACTTACGTGACCAACAACGAGCTTGGTTTTGACTATCTGAGAGATAACATGGTGATCTACAAGGAGCAGCTGGTGCTCCGCGGATTACATTATGCGATCATCGACGAGGTGGACTCGGTGCTCATCGATGAAGCGAGAACGCCTCTGATCATTTCCGGTGAGAGCGGAAAGTCCACGTCCCTGTATGAGATGTGCGACATTCTTGCGCGCCAGATGAAGCGCGGCGCCGACATGAAGGAGCTCTCGAAGCTGGATGCCATCATGGGCATTGAGCAGCAGGAGACGGGAGACTTTATCGTGAATGAGAAGGATAAGGTCATCAACCTGACCGCCGACGGCGTGAAGAAGGTGGAGCGTTTCTTCCACATCGAGAACTTTGCGGATCCCGAGAACCTGGAGATCCAGCATAACATCATCCTGGCCCTGCGTGCTCATAATCTGATGTTCCGCGACCAGGACTACGTGGTAAAGGACAATCAGGTGCTGATCGTCGACGAGTTCACCGGCCGTATCATGCCGGGGAGACGCTATTCCGACGGTCTGCATCAGGCCATTGAGGCAAAGGAAAAGGTGAAGGTAAAGCGGGAATCCAAGACCCTTGCAACCATTACCTTCCAGAATTTCTTTAACTTATTCGAGAAAAAGAGCGGCATGACCGGTACGGCACTCACCGAGGAAAACGAATTCCGTGACATTTACGGAATGGACGTCATCGAGGTCCCGACGAACATGCCCGTCATTCGTAAGGACCTGCAGGATGCGGTGTATAAGACGAAGGCGGAAAAGCTCCATGCCATCTGTGATGCCGTGGAAGAGGCACATGCAAAGGGACAGCCTGTTCTGGTCGGCACGATCAACATCGACGCCAGTGAGGAGCTCTCCAGACGCCTTTCCAAGCGCGGCATCCCTCATAAGGTGCTGAACGCAAAGTTCCATGAGATGGAAGCTGAGATCGTTGCGGACGCAGGTCTTCACGGTGCCGTGACCATCGCGACCAACATGGCAGGCCGTGGTACCGACATTAAGCTGGACGAGGAGGCGAAGGCGGCAGGCGGATTAAAGATCGTCGGCACTGAGCGTCATGAGTCCCGCCGTATCGACAATCAGCTGCGCGGTCGTTCCGGCCGTCAGGGTGACCCCGGCGAATCCAAGTTCTACATCTCCCTGGAGGATGACCTGATGAGACTGTTCGGTTCCGAGCGTCTGATCAAGGTGTTCAATGCCCTGGGCGTGCCCGAGGGACAGGAGATCGCACATAAGTCGCTGACCAATGCCATTGAGTCGGCACAGAAGAAGATCGAGAACAACAACTTTGGCGTCAGAAAGAATCTGCTGGAATATGACCGTGTCATGAGCGAGCAGAGACAGATCATCTACGAGGAGCGTCGCCGGGTACTGGACGGCGAGAGCATGCGCGGCGTGATCTACAAGATGATCACGGACATCGTGGAGAATTCCGTGGACATCTGCATCAATGACGATATGGGCGCGGAAGACTGGAACTACACGGAGCTCAATTCGCTCCTGCTTCCCACCATTCCCTTGGAGCCCGTGAGCTTAGAGCGCCTTAGAAAGCGTAAGAAGAATGACTTAAAGCAGCAGCTCAAGGAAGAGGCAGTCAAGCTCTATGAGAGCAAGGAAGCGGAGTTCCCTGAGGCAGAGGCCATTCGTGAGCTGGAGCGCGTGATCCTGCTCAAGGTGATCGACCGGAAGTGGATGGATCATATCGACGACATGGAGCAGATGCGCCAGGGCATTGGCCTGCAGGCATTAGGCCAAAAGGATCCCCTTGTGGAATATAAGATGGCCGGCTATGAGATGTTCGACGAGATGACCCAGAACATCCGCGAGGAGACCGTTCGTATCCTCTTCCACGCGAAGGTGGAGCAGAAGGTGGAGCGTGAGCAGGTTGCGAAGGTGACCGGAACGAACAAGGATGAAAGCGTTGCGAAGGCACCGAAGATGCGCCAGACGGCGAAGGTATATCCCAACGATCCCTGCCCCTGCGGTTCCGGAAAGAAGTATAAGCAGTGCTGCGGACGCAAGGCCTGAGTATTTCGCCTCGGGAACAAGTTGGCGGAATCGATTGAGAAAAAGGCAGGTAACGATATCGTGGCAGTAGTGGAATTAGATCAAATGAAATCCGAGATCCTCTCGTATGAGAAGCCCCTGGCGGAGGTGAAGGCCTCCCTGGATCTGGATGCCAAGGAGAAGAGGATCGAAGAGCTTCAGATGGACATGGAGGCGCCCGGCTTTTGGGATGACCCCGATCGCTCCAATATGAAGATGAAGGAACTGAAAAACTTAAAGGACGTGGTGGATGAGTGCACAAAGCTTTCCACACAGTATGAAGACATCCTGACCCTGATCGAGATGGGATATGAGGAGAATGATGACTCCATGATCCCGGAGATCCGCGCGGAGCTGGATGAGTTCATCTCCGAGTATGAGGAGCTTCGCATCAGCACGCTCCTTTCCGGGGAGTATGACAAGGACAACGCGATCTTAAAGCTGAACGCGGGCGCCGGCGGAACGGAGAGCTGCGACTGGTGCGGCATGCTTTATCGCATGTACACGCGCTGGGCGGAGCGCAAAGGCTTTAGCATTGACGTGCTGGACTTCCTTGATGGCGACGAAGCCGGGATCAAGTCCGTGACCTTCCAGGTAAACGGCGTGAACGCCTACGGATATCTTAAGTCGGAGAAGGGCGTGCACAGACTGGTGCGCATCTCGCCCTTTAATGCACAGGGTAAGCGGCAGACCTCTTTCGTGTCATTGGACGTGATGCCGGACATTGAGGAGGACCTGGACGTGGAGATCGATGAGAAGGACCTTCGCATCGACACCTATCGAAGCAGCGGCGCCGGCGGTCAGCACATCAACAAGACCTCCTCGGCCATCCGCATCACACATATTCCCACGGGTACGGTCGTGACCTGTCAGAATGAGAGAAGCCAGTTCCAGAACAAGGACAAGGCCATGCAGATGCTGAAGGCAAAGCTTTATCTGTTGAAGCAGGAGGCCAACGTGGAGAAGCTTTCGGACATCCGCGGCGAGGTCAAGGAGATTGGCTTTGGCAATCAGATCAGGTCTTACGTGCTACAACCTTATAAGCTGGTGAAGGACCTTCGAACGGATGTGGAGACTGGTAACGTGGACGCCGTGCTGGACGGAGCGCTGGATCCCTTTATGAATGGGTATCTGAAGTGGCTCAGCATGGGACAGCCCAAGTCCATGTCGTCAGAGGAGTAAGGCTTTCGCGAAGGCGAAGAAATTCGGAAATAGAGCAAAGCATAAAGAGGCCCGCGGGATTGATCTCGCGGGCTTGTTTTATTGCGTTTCGTATGGATGAGTAAGGTGATTGGCTGGCTGCTTTTATGTCCTGTCAGTCGGCCTCATGAGGTCGAGATAATACAGCGCCATAGTGGCGTTGCGATATGGGATGAGCCAAAGGAGCCCAAAGCCAAAGGTCAGGATCCCGACGAAGAAAACGGGCAGGAAGCTGAGCTGTACGTAGAAGAGCTGCTTTTTCTTTCCTTGCATGATCTTCATGCTAAGCTTCAAGATCTCGGGCACGGAGAGGTTCGGATAATCCAGCATCACGTAATAGCTCTGGGAAAGGGCCAGGGACAGCGGGATGAACAAGATCACCAGGGCGATCTGCAGGGCGGCGAGAAAGAGCATGAGACCTACGTTGACTGATGCGCGATCCTGATAAAGATCCATCATGACGTCGGAGGGCAGGAAGCACACGAAGGACAGGAAGGTCAGCGCCGCGGAAAGGCGGAAGGACTTCCCGAATTCGTGATGATAGCCATAGAGCAGATCAAAGGTATAGAAGGGATTGCCGGATACGACGTTCAGGAAATACAGGCAGATCCCAACCTGCATGACGTTCAGGAGAATGGACAGGAAGAACGGGAGCAGGTAGGAGAGCGCGATGATGGTCGCGCCTGCGGCGTCGAGATGCAGCAGGTTGATCAGGGTCACGCAGACATGCTCGTTCAGGTTATAGGCAAAGCGGTTGAACAGCAGAGTGATCATGCCGGAAAAGAGCAAGGTCATGATCACGAAGTAATACTTCCCCGCCAGAACGGTCTTTGCTGAATTTTTTAGGATGGTGCACTTGGCAGATGTTTTCACTTGGGATTCTCCGTTTACTTATTGGGCCAGGAAATAGTCGTCCAGGTTGATGCCGTAGAGGTTCTGATAGAGGTTTTTCATCTCCTGATAATAGGTGGGATCATTCATCATCGGGATGACAAACGCGATAATGGCGTAGGCTAAGATGAGGACGCCCATGAAGATGCCGATGCAGGAGAGCATGACGCCCCACCAGCTCATGGAGGGGAAGGGACGGTCCTCCCTGTGGGAGAGCACGGCGCAAATGATGCTCATTCCGCCGAAGACAAGTGGCAGAAAGCCCGTGAAAAAGAAGGCGATCGAAAAGCCGCCAAAGATCAGGGCCGCAAGGGCGAAGGCACGTATGCTGTTTGTGTTGACTTCACTTTGATTCATGCGCATTTCTCCTTTATACTCTTTTACTCTAGCACGATTTGGCGCGGAAAGCAAATAGAAGAAAATGAAATCATAATAAAATTGATTTCTGGGCCGCGTTTTGGTATAATACATAAGGCTGAAGTACGTTATGACAGGCTTGACAAGGAAGGATAAACAGATGGACGTAATTGCAAAGATCACGGAAGAATTAAAGGTTCAAAAATGGCAGGTGGAAGCAGCCGTAAAGCTGATCGACGAGGGGAACACGATCCCTTTCATCTCTCGTTACCGCAAGGAGGTCACGGGATCGCTCAATGATGAGCAGCTTCGTAACCTTCATGAGAGACTGACCTATTTGAGAAACCTGGAAGAGAAGAAGGAACAGGTTCTCAGTTCCATCAAGGAGCAGGGAAAGCTGACGCCGGAGTTGGAAGAGAAGATCAAGGCGGCGCAGACCATGGTCCTGGTGGACGACCTGTACAGACCATATCGCCCGAAGAGAAAGACCAGGGCAAGCGTGGCAAAGGAGAAGGGCCTGGATGGCCTTGCTGAATATATTCTGGCGCAGAATGCCACCGCGCCCCTGACCGAGGAGGCACAAAAGTACGTAACGGGCAGCGACGTGCCGGAGGAGAAGCAGGTGAAGAACGCGCAGGAGGCTCTTCAGGGCGCGAAGGACATCATTGCCGAGTCCATCTCCGACGAGGCGGAGCATCGCCTCTATGTGCGTAATGCGACCGTGGAAGAGGGTATTGTGACCAGCACGGCGAAGGATGAAAAGCAAGAGAGCGTTTATGAGATGTATTATAACTTCAGCGAGCCCGTGAAGAAGCTCGCGGGGCACAGGGTGCTGGCGCTCAATCGCGGCGAGGCGGAGAAGATCCTGACCGTGAAGATCGAGGCGCCGACGGAGCGCATCCTTAGATATCTCGAGAAGAAGACGATCACCTCTGACAATGAATATACGACGCCGGTGCTCAAGGAAGTGTGTCAGGACAGCTATGAGCGCCTGATCGCCCCTGCCATTGAGCGCGAGATCCGAAGCGACCTCACGGAGAAGGCGGAGGACGGCGCCATCGACGTCTTTGGAAAGAACTTGGAGCAGCTCCTCATGCAGCCTCCCATTTCCGGCAAGGTCGTGCTCGGCTGGGATCCCGCGTTCCGAACGGGCTGTAAGCTCGCCGTAGTCGACGCTACGGGCAAGGTTCTCGACACGAAGGTGATTTATCCCACCGCGCCTCAAAACAAGGTAGATGAGGCGAAATACGAGCTCAAGAAGCTGATCAAGAAGTATGGCGTGGACCTGATCTCCGTCGGGAACGGAACGGCGTCCCGTGAGTCGGAGCAGGTGATCGTGGAACTCTTAAAGGAGCTGGATCGCCCCGTGCAGTACGTGATCGTAAATGAGGCGGGCGCATCGGTATATTCCGCGAGCAAGCTGGCGACGGAGGAGTTCCCGCAGTTCGACGTGGGACAGCGTAGCGCGGCTTCCATCGCGAGAAGACTGCAGGATCCCCTGGCTGAGCTGGTAAAGATCGATCCGAAGTCCATCGGCGTTGGACAGTATCAGCATGACATGAATCAAAAGAAGCTCGACGAGGCACTGGGCGGCGTCGTGGAGAGCAGCGTAAATAAAGTTGGCGTGGACGTGAACACGGCGTCCGCACCGCTTCTGGAGTATATCTCCGGCATCAACAAGACCATTGCAAAGAACATCGTGGATTACCGCGAGCAGAATGGCAAGTTCACCAACCGTCGTCAGCTCCTGAAGGTTCCGAAGCTCGGGCCTAAGGCCTATGAGCAGTGCGCCGGATTCATGAGGATCCAAGGCGGGGACAATCCCTTAGATGCGACAAGCGTGCATCCCGAGAGCTATGAGGCTGCCGAGAAGCTCCTCGACAAGCTGGGACTGACCATGGAAGACGTCAGGGCCATGCAGAAGAAGGCGGCCGAGGACAAGAAGGCAGGCCGCACCGCAAAGGCACAGGGTGCGAATGCACAGGGCGCGCGCACGGACGGCGCAAAGGGAAATGGCAAGGCGCAGGGCGCTAACGGGAAAAATGCGCAGGGTAAGCAGCTTGTCGTAAAGAATACGAACACATCCATGGGGAAGGCCCTGGCAGCAGCCATGGGAAATCTCGTGATCGAGGCACCGGTTGAGAAGAATGCCAGTAAGAATCCTGCAAACGGGAAAGATGTGAAGACAGAAGTTGAGAAGGTGGCTCAAGGCGTCGGAAATGCGCAGATTGTCACCGGACTTGAGAAGCGCGTGAAGGACAAGGCGGCACTGGCGAAAGAACTTGGCATCGGCGAGATCACTTTGACCGACATCCTTACGGAGCTGGAAAAGCCCGCGAGAGACCCCAGAGAAGACATGCCCAAGCCCATTCTCCGCAGCGACGTACTGGACCTGAAGGACTTAAAGCCCGGCATGATCCTGAAGGGGACCGTGCGTAACGTGATCGACTTTGGTGCGTTCGTGGACATCGGCGTTCATCAGGACGGCTTGGTTCACGTATCCCAGATGACGGACCGCTTCATCAAGCATCCGCTGGAGGCCGTGAGCGTTGGCGACATCGTGGACGTGCAGGTGCTCACCGTCGACGTGCCCAAGAAGCGTATCGGACTGACTATGAAGATCAAACCTCAGGCGTAGGGGATATTTAATGCCGCGGGGGCGGTCCCCCCTACTTCTAAACAATAAGCCGGCAGTTCTTAATGAATCGGAGCGACGTGGCGGCGCCATCTTTTATAGCGCCGCCTGCTATGTTGCGAACGATGAATTTAGAACTGTCCGAGCCGTTTAGAAGTAGGGGGGACCGCCCCCGCGGCATTTAGGATAAACAGGTTTGTTACTCTGAGGTGGTGTCGGGCTGGGGGGCGCGGAGACCGGTGAGTTCGTAGGCGGTCTTGACGCTGTCGCCCATGATCTCGGCGGCCCAGGTTTGGAGATCGCTTACGTAGAGGTTTTTATGGCCCCAGTTGCGGATGCCGTGCTTGTCGGCAAGATCCTGCGTGTATTCTTCCAGGAGATAGATGCCCTTGAAGCGAAGCGGCCCCGATGAATATTGCATGACGAGCGGGATGCTGCCGGTCTTGTCGCGGTCGATGATGACGCCGTCATCCGTCTTGCGGAAGGTGACCCATGCCATATTCTCGAGCATGGAGATGGGGTCTTGCTGCGTGGATACATAATTGCCGAGAGAGTAATAACACAGGCATTCATTGCCATTATCGGCCTTGATCCATTCCACGGGCTGCGTCACGTGGGGATGCGCGCCGATGATCAGGTCGGCACCGGCCTCGGTCATCTGCAGGGCAAAGCGCTTCTGGTACTTCGACGGCGTCGTGACATACTCGGCACCCCAGTGAGGGAAAACAACTACGACGTCGGCCAGCTCCTTTGCGGCCGCGATCTCTTCGAGAACCTGCGGATGAATGGTGGTGAAGTCGAGCGCACCATTCTTTTCATTCCAGTTACAAAGCACGTCCATTCTGCCCCGCGCATATCCGGGCAAGATCTCAAAATTCGGTCCGTAGGTATAATTCAGAATGGCAAAGGTGATGCCATTTTTCGTGATCAGGGGAATGCGCTCCGAGGCGGGAAGCTGATTGCCGTCCGCGTCCTCATAGCGTTCATGCAGGCCCACCATCAGGATCTCCGGGTGCTGTTTCCAGTAGTTGATGCAATGTTCCATGCCAGCCTGCTTCTGATCCAGCGTGTGATTGGTCGCCTGCAGGACAATGTCGAAACCGGCATTGACGATGGCATCGCCCACCTCCGTGGGTGAGTTGAAATAGGGATAACCGGAGAAGCCGAGTTCGTTGCCGCCGAAGATAGTCTCCTGATTGATGACGCTCAGATCCGCGAGGTCGATAAAGTCTGCCAGATCCTCAAACAGAAAGTCATAATTGAGCGAGCCGTCCGATTGCTTTCCGGTGCCAACAATGCCCATGTGCATGAGGTTGTCGCCGAGGGCCATCAGGGTCACTTCCGGCTGGGGCGTGGGTTCTGGCGTCGGTTCCGGTGTTGGCTCCACCGTCTCAATGGGTGTCGGCGTCAGAATGGGTTCGCCTTGGAACGTAAATGGAGCGGAAGTATTCTGGACCGTCTCACCGGTCTGGCTGGAAAGTCCGGAGCAGCCTGGCAGGAGCAGAACGAGCGCAAGGAGCAGCGGATAGAATAAATAGTGTTTTTTAGATACTTTGGTTAACATGCGTATAGTCCTTTGTATATAGTATTATTCCATATCGACAATGGAGGGATCCAGATCCCCAAAGTCGGTAATGTTATTTCCGCGACAGAATACGGCATCCAAATTCGGAAGGGCTGCCAAGGGCGCGAGACTGCTCACCTGGTTGTCCTCGATGGAGATCCAGCCAACTTCCTTGAGGGAAGATGCCCAGGAGAGATCCTTTAAATCGCAAGCGTCGATGACAAAATACTGTAATTCCGTCAGTTCCCCGATCGGAGAGAAATCCTTGATCTCGGGGACATTGCAGATCTCAAGCGCCGTCAATTCCTTACAGGAAGTGATCGCCGAAATATCGGTCAATTCGTAAGTGTCAGTGATCACCAGGGTGTCCAGATCCTCCATACCCTTTAAGAAGGAAACGTCATCCAGGTAGGTGGAGGTCAGATAGAGATATCGCAAGTACTTCAAGGATTCCAGGAAGGAGTAATCCGAGTTTTCCCAATCCGTTATGATGTCCAGATAGTACAGGTTCGGCAACTCGCCAATCTGTGACGCGTTCTCTAAGCCCTGTGCCACAACGCAAAAAGAAGAGAGGTTTGCGAATTCGCTCAGCTTATCCAGGTCGACATAGCTGGAAGGCGTTTCGATGCACAGGACGTCAAGTTGCAAGGGATCTACGATCCGAAGAAGTTCTCCCGGCGTATTGGAGCATTCGAGATAATAAAGGTCACGCAGGTCATGGAGCTGCCCAGGCTCAAAATACGCACCGACATTCCCTGAAGTGCGGAAGACCTGCAGGTTCGTAAACAGCTGGAGCTCGGAAGGATCGAAGTCATCGTAAGTGGTCTCCAGGGTCTGGACCTCGTTGTCCTCATCATCCAGAACATAATCAACGGTCATCCCAAGATCATCCACATAAACGTGGATGGAGATGAAGCGTTCGCAGTCGCGCTTCGTGATCTCGTTCAGCGATTTCGACGTCGCTTCGCAGAGCAGGGACTGCGTTACGGTCTGCGGCGTGGCCTTACTGCTAAGCTGCTTATAATCCTCGAGCAGTTCCTCCGCAGACTTATAATGGATCGTTTCGCCCATGGTCTCGACCGAATTGTTTGAGGAAAAAAGCTTGTTAATGACATCGTTCGAGCCTCCGTTCGCCAGGAACTCCGTCACGAATCCAAAGACCATCGCAATGACGACGATGATCACATAGAAAATCACCATCATAAAGACGAATTTCCCTACGGACGCCTTCTTGGGCTTCCTGCCCGCAGAGTAGGAGCCGGCGGTCGCAGAGGAGTAAGTGCTTGCAGTGCTCCTTTGAGGCGCAGCGTAAGAGCCGGAAGCTGTAGTGCTTTGCGTGTTGGAATAGCTGCTGCGTGACACATTGCTCTGCGGCGTGGAATAGCTGCCGTAAGTTGTCTTACTTTGCGGCGCGGCGCTGCTGCCCTGAGATGTCGTATATCCGGTGCTGTAGCTGGTCTTCTGGTTGTAGCTCTTATATTCATTGTGATTATGATCATCATAGGTATAAGGAACCCGGCCTTCGCAGTACTTATAGCCGCACTCCGGGCATACCATGTCATGACCAACGGGATTCATCTTGGTATAACAAACGGGACAAGTGATCTTCTGTGCCATATTTTCCCCTTTCTTTTTTCGGGTGAACGTAGTAAGATAAATAGGCGTCACTTCTATTTTATAACAAGACGCGTGATTCGCCAAGTAAAAACGTAAAAAAACAAGGTTTTTCCGAAGAAATCTTCAAAAATCACGTAGAATTAGTCTTGACAGGCGACGCATCTTAGCCTATAATATCCCAATGTGACGATGTATCAGAATGCCTAGCCAAAGCCCCGGCGA
>CAMZDG010000055.1 GCA_947305245.1 uncultured Lachnospiraceae bacterium | reverse complement strand
TTCTGTGCAACGTCCTTCATGGAGAAGCTGATCCTGCCCATCTTGTCCTTGCCAAGGCAAACAACGGTCACGATGTCGCCGAGGGTCAGATAATCCTCTACGCGCTCCACTCTCTCCTTTGCGATCTTGGAGATGTGAACCATGCCCTCCTTGCCAGGTGCGAACTCGATGAATGCGCCGAACTCCTTGATGCTGACAACCTTGCCCTTGAAGATCTGGCCTTCCTCGAAGTCGGTCACGATCATGGAAACCATGTCCTGAGCCTTCGCCATCATCTCCTTGTCGGTGCCGCAGATGCTTACCATGCCGTCGTCGGTGATGTCGATCTTCACGCCGGTGCGGGCAATGATCTCGTTGATGGTCTTGCCTCTCTGGCCAACCACGTCACCAATCTTCTCAGGATCGATCTGCATGGAGATGATCTTGGGTGCATACTTGCCAACCTCAGGTCTGGGAGTAGCGATCGCGGGCTTCATGCAGTTGTCCATGATGAAGAGTCTTGCTTCACGGCAACGAGCGATAGCGCCCTCAACGATGGGTCTGGTCAGACCGTGGATCTTAATATCCATCTGAATTGCAGTGATGCCTTCGGTGGTACCGGTTACCTTGAAGTCCATGTCACCAAAGAAGTCCTCAAGGCCCTGGATGTCGGTAAGCAGTACGAAATCGTCATCGGTCTCGCCAGTTACCAGACCACAGGAGATACCTGCAACCATCTTCTTGATGGGCACGCCTGCTGCCATCAGGGACATGCAGGATGCACAGGTACTAGCCATGGAGGTGGATCCGTTGGACTCGAAGGTCTCGGATACGCAGCGGATGGAGTAAGGGAACTCCTCCTCGCTGGGCAGCACGGGGATCAGAGCACGCTCTGCCAGTGCGCCGTGGCCGATTTCTCTTCTTCCGGGTCCGCGGGAAGGCTTCGTCTCACCAACGGAGTAGGAAGGGAAGTTATAATGATGCATGTAACGCTTGGTTACTTCGTTCTCATCAAGGCCGTCAACCTTCTGCGCCTCGGAGAGAGGTGCCAGCGTACATACGTCGCAGATCTGGGTCTGTCCACGAGTGAACATTGCGGAGCCGTGCACTCTGGGAATGATGTCAACCTCTGCAGCCAGAGGACGGATCTGGGTGATCTCACGGCCGTCGGGACGCTTGTGGTCCTTTAAGATCATCTTACGTACGGTCTTCTTCTCGTACTGATATACTGCTTCGCCAAGGATTGCAAGCCACTCTTCGTTCTCAGCGAATGCCTCCTCAAGCTTTGCAGTGATGTTGCGGATGTTCTCCTCACGAGTCTGCTTCTCGTCGGTGAAGACTGCAACCTCCATCTCCTCGGGAGTAACGATCTGCTTCATCGCCTCAAACATCTCAGCAGGGATCGCACAGCTGGTGTACTCGTGCTTTGCCTTACCAACCTCAGCAACGATCTTGTCGATGAATGTGATGATGGTCTGGTTGATCTCATGTGCCTTGTAAATGGCCTCGATCATCTTTGCTTCGGGAACCTCATTAGCGCCTGCCTCGATCATGATCACCTTCTCACGGGTGGATGCAACGGTCAGGTTCAGGTCTCCCTCCTTCCACTGCTTCTGGGAAGGGTTCACGATCAGCTCGCCGTCGATCATGCCCATCTGGGTCATGGCGCAGGGGCCGTCGAAGGGAATGTCGGAAATGCAGGTAGCGATCGCTGCGCCGATCATGGCAACGAGCTCAGGTCTGCACTCCGGATCAACGCTCATAACCATATTATTCAGGGTTACGTCGTTGCGATAATCCTTAGGGAACAGGGGACGCATGGGTCTGTCGATCACGCGGCTGGTCAGGATCGCATTCTCGCTTGCCTTACCCTCACGCTTGTTGAAGCCTCCGGGGATCTTACCCACGGCATACATCTTCTCCTCGTATTCCACGCTCAGGGGGAAGAAATCAATGCCCTCCCTGGGCTTTTCCGATGCGGTTGCGGTACACAGAACGGTGGTGTCACCGTAATGCATGAACGCACAACCATTGGCCTGCTTGCCGACGCGGTTTACGTCAACCACGAGCTTGCGGCCGCCAAGTTCCATTTCATAGCTCTTGTACATAAATCCTCCTTCTTTGGGCAGATGCTTCGTCGCTAGTCTTAAGCGAATGCGGAGCCTGCCTTTGTCTTGTATTATTTTTCACACAAAGCGGAGGCCTCCGAAACTACTGAAAAACATGGGATTTTTCGTCCCTTCCCGTGCTTTTCAGTGGTCTCGGGTTTGTCCTGCCGCTTTGGGTTTACCGAAGTATCATGACTATTCAGCCTCATTCGCAAACAATTCACTTCGTGACTTGTTTTGCTCATGAGGTTCTCGCCATATGCATAAACCATGGCCTTCATGCAAGCATGCGCCATGGTTCATGCACATGGCTCTGAATAGTCACAATAAGCGGAGCGCCCGCACGCGGGCCATCTCCGCTCTCGTTTCTCGAATTACTTTCTCAGACCAAGCTTTTCGATCAGTGCACGATATCTCTCCAGATCCTTCTTCTTCAGATAAGCCAAAAGGCCACGTCTCTGACCAACCATCTTCAGCATTCCGCGACGGGAATGATGATCCTTGGGGTTCTCCTTCAGGTGCTCAGTAAGCTCCTGGATTCTTGCGGACAGAACTGCGATCTGTACCTCGGGTGAACCGGTGTCGCCAGGGGTTCTGGCATACTCGTTCATGATGGCTGTTTTCTTTTCCTTTGAAATCATTGCTCTTTTCCTCCTAATATAATAGAATCTTGTCATCACCTGACACTAAGATTGGGTCAGAGCTATCCCTAATCTGGGCGTCGGTTTGCTCACGCTTTAGTAGTATAGCATACTTCCCTTCCGTTGTAAACCCCCTTCTTTTTCTTCCTAAAATCGTGCGAAAATACTTCAAACTTCTCACTTTTTGCTTTATTGCTTTAAACCGCAAAATTATTTCTTGCAAATTTATTTCTGATACTATATAATGAGACAAGTATTGAAACCAAGGACCCCATTGGAAAGGAAGAAACAAATGAGCTTCGAATTCATACGAAAGTTACCCACTCCCGCCGAGATCAAGGAAGAATATCCCCTTCCCGCAGGTCTTGCCGAGCTGAAAGCAGCCAGGGATGCAGAGATCCGCGACGTGATCACGGGAAAGACAAATAAATTTTTACTGGTCATCGGACCCTGTTCCGCAGACAACGAAGATTCCGTCTGCGATTACGTGTCCCGCCTGGCAGGCCTGCAGGATCAGGTGAAGGAAAAGATCCTTCTGATCCCCCGCATCTATACGAATAAGCCCCGCACCACCGGCGAAGGCTATAAGGGAATGGTGCATCAGCCCGATCCCGAAAAAAAGCCCGACCTGCTTGCCGGTCTCATTGCCATCCGAAGGATGCACATCCGTGCCATGAAGGAAACCGGCCTGACCTCCGCGGACGAGATGTTATATCCTGAAAACTTCCGTTATCTGTCCGACATTCTGTCCTATGTTGCAGTAGGTGCCAGATCCGTGGAGGATCAGCAGCACCGCCTCACCGTCAGCGGCTTTGACGTGCCTGCCGGAATGAAGAATCCTACCAGCGGAGATTTCGCCGTGATGCTGAACTCCGTCTATGCCGCGCAGCACGGACATTCCTTTATCTATCGCGGCTGGGAAGTGAACACGAGCGGAAACGAGCTGGCACACACCATCCTTCGCGGCGCGACCAATAAGCATGGACAGAACATTCCCAATTATCATTATGAAGACATCGTGCATCTCCTGGAGATGTACCACAAGATGGATCTAAAGAACCCGGCCTGCATCATTGACACCAATCATTCGAACTCCAACAAGCAGTTCGCTGAGCAGGTGCGTATTGCAAAGGAGATCATGCACAGCCGAAAGGTCAATCCCGAGATCCACTCCCTTGTCAAGGGACTGATGATCGAGAGTTACATCGAAGAGGGCTGCCAGAAGGTTGGCGGCGGCATTTACGGCAAGTCCATCACCGATCCCTGCCTTGGCTGGGAAGACACCAAGCGCCTCATCTTCGAGATCGCCGAGTTCGAATAAACAGATCATGCAGTTCCCGGCACCGAACGGGGCTGCCGTCATATCATTTAGAAATGCGCAAGAAATCCCCAAAGGATCTTTGGGCAACATAAGCTTTCCAGAAAGACGCCTCCCCCCAGCAGGGCAAGGATCAGGCCAAGCCGGATCAGGCAGACCTTTCTGGAAAGCTTATTTTTTTGAAAGCTTCCGCCGTAAAGCTCCATGCACCATTCCAGAAGAAAATAGTATCCCGGTCCATAAAACAGCCATTGCGGAAAGATCGCCGCCATAAAAAGAAGAAGTCCCTTAATGCCATAATGGAGCAGGCTCGCCGCAAGGATCGTTCCGACGCTCCACCCCATCCAAGCCGCACACGCGCCACAGCATAGCGGTGCAAGACAGGTGGTCGCAAGCAGCGTGATAAGAAGGATCCCCTTCCCGCGGCATAAGATCAGCCAAGCCGTCCACTGCCTTACCTCCGGCGCATGCTCCGAGAGCGTCCTCAGCCGCTCCGGTGCAAGCAGGCTCCCCCCTTGTCCATGGATCAGACAAAATAAAATCCCCAACAAAAAACCGGTCACGCAAAGTGACGGCAGGAAGGATCGTTGTCTCCAAAGTTTCACGGGCACGCTCCCATCTCGCCCCGAAGGGCCTTCGTCTGTCCATTTTACGCAACCGGTTTTCGATTTATGCTTCTTTCTGCTCTAAGAGCTTCTTTACGCTGACAAGCTTTACGCAGAGCACGAAAAGATCCGTGGCCTGTGCCATCTCCTCAGGCGTCGGGAAGGACGGAGCAATGCGGATGTTCCTGTCCTTAGGATCCTTTCCGTAGGGGAAGGTTGCCCCTGCGCCAGTCAGCACTACGCCAGCTTCCTTACATCTCGCCACGATCTCCTTCGCACAGCCTTCCATGCTGTCAAAGGAAATGAAATAACCGCCGTTTGGCTTTGTCCACTCGCCAATGCCAAGACCTCCAAGCTCTTCCTCGAGGATCTTAAGCACTGCTTCAAACTTCGGACGCAGGATCTGTGCATGCTTGATCATCTGCGCCTTGATCCCCTGCAGGTCCTTGAAGTAATTCACGTGAAGCAACTGATTGATCTTATCATAACCAATGGTCTGGATCGTCATCGACTTGCGAACGTAATCCAGATTTGCCTTGGAGGACGCCATGGCAGCGATCCCGGCGCCGGCAAAGCTTACCTTGGAGGTGGAAGCGAATTCATAGACCATGTCAGGTCTTCCTGCCTTCTCGCACTCTCCCAAAATATCCAAAAGGCTGTCTGAATGATCTTCATAAAGATCATGCACGGCATAGGCGTTGTCCCAGAAGATCCTGAAATCCTCTGCGGCAGGCTTTAGCGCGGCAAACCGTCTTACGGTCTCGTCAGAGTAAGTATATCCCTGCGGATTAGAGTACTTCGGCACGCACCAGATGCCCTTCACGGCCGCATCGTTATTTACGTACTGCTCCACCAGATCCATGTCAGGACCCTGGGGTGTCATCGGAACGGTGATCATCTCGATCCCGAAATGCTGCGTGATCGCGAAATGTCTGTCATAACCGGGCACAGGACAAAGGAACTTCACCTTCTCCAGCTTGCACCAAGGGGTGGAACCCATCACGCCGTGCGTCATGGAACGAGAGATGGTATCATACATGATGGGCAGGCTAGCATTGCCGCATACGATCACGTTCTCCGGCTGAACCTGCATGATCTCCGCCATGAGCTTTTTCGCTTCGGGAATACCGTCGAGAAGGCCATAGTTTCTGGTATCCATGCCAGTCTCGGTCTTCATGCAGCTCTTGGAATCCAGGGCATCCAAAAGCCCCATGCCCATTTCCAGCTGCGCCACGGAAGGCTTTCCTCTGGACATGTCAAGCTTCAGCCCCTTTTCCTTTACAATGTCAAAGGCTCTCTCCAGTTCATCCTGAAGATTTAAAAGTTCCGCCCTGCTTAATTCCTGATATGGTTTCATCTTCATCACTCCTTACGGCATTCTTGGGATGTTTCGTATCAAATCCAGGCATGTCGCACGCTTTGGATAATCGTATACAATCATACATCTCGAATATCATACTATAGGATTCCCATTTTAACAAGAGGGAATTTTGATTTTTCTTGAAAAAATACAGAAATTAGAAACGCCGCTTCCTTTCGGAAACGGCGGTTTCATCTTTGAAATCTTAGATCGCTCTGGAATGGCATTACTTAGCGTAATCGATCACGCGGCTCTCGCGAATGACGTTGACCTTGATCTGTCCGGGATATTCCATCTCGGTCTCGATCTTCTTGGAAATGTCACGCGCCATAAGCACCATGTCAGCATCGGATACCTGCTCGGGTACTACCATTACGCGAACTTCACGACCAGCCTGAATTGCAAAAGATTTTTCTACACCCTTGAAATTGTTTGTGATATCTTCTAATTGTTTTAATCTGCTAGTATAGGTCTCCAAAGTTTCCCTTCTAGCTCCCGGTCTTGCAGCGGATATTGTATCAGCAGCTTGTACAATACATGCAATGAGGGACGTAGGCTCCACGTCGCCGTGGTGGGATTCTACCGCGTTGATCACGACGGCATTCTCCTTATACTTCCTACATAAGTCGGCACCCAACTGTACGTGGGAGCCCTCCATCTCACGATCGATGGACTTTCCGATGTCATGCAGCAAACCAGCTCTCTTTGCCAATCTTACGTCCAGACCCATTTCAGCAGCCAAAAGTCCGCAAAGATGTGCCACCTCAATGGAATGCTTTAAAACGTTCTGACCATAGCTGGTGCGGAATTTCATCTTACCGAGAAGTCTTACCAGTTCAGGATGGATGCCGTGCACGCCCACTTCAAGCAGTGCGGACTCGCCTTCCTCCTTGATCATGACCTCGACTTCCTTCTGCGCCCTTTCCACCGTCTCTTCGATTCTGGCGGGATGGATGCGCCCGTCGACGATCAGCTTCTCAAGTGCAATTCTCGCCACCTCACGGCGGATGGGATCAAATCCGGAAAGCACGACTGCTTCAGGCGTATCATCAATGATCAGGTCAACGCCGGTCATGGTCTCCAGGGTACGGATGTTACGACCTTCACGGCCAATGATCCTTCCCTTCATCTCATCGCTTGGCAACTGTACGACGGAGATCGTAGTCTCAGAGACGTAATCTGCCGCACATCTCTGGATTGCGTTAACCACGTACTCCTTCGCCTTCTTGTCAGCTTCTTCCTTGGCCCGACTCTCCATTTCCTTGATCATCACGGCCGTTTCATGCTTCACTTCATCTTCAACAATTTTCAGTAGGTATTCTTTTGCCTGTTCAGAGGTTAAGCCGGAAATTCGCTCCAGTTCCTGCAAGCGTTGCTCGTTCAGCTTGGAAATCTCAACCTTCATCTTGTTCAGGTTTTCTTCCTTTGCGGCCAAGCTCTGCTCACGCTTTTCGATAGCGTCTGCCTTTTTATCAATGTTTTCTTCCTTCTGCTGTAACCTTCTCTCAGATCTCTGCGCTTCCGCTCTGCGTTCCTTGATCTCCTTGTCCAGTTCATTCTTGGTACGAATGGACTCTTCCTTCACCTCGAGGAGCGCTTCCCGCTTCTTCGCTTCCGCAGTCTTTAAGGCCTCGTCAATAATGCTTCTCGCCTTGTCCTCCGCCTTACCGATGGTCTCCTCCGTCTTCTTTTTCTGATTCGAAACACCGAGGATCCAAAAAATAACTGCACTGATGGCTACTGCAACCAGAAGAACCATGATCCATATAAAATCAGGCATCTCTGGAGCACCTCCTTATGAAATTTTCACAGTTCAAAAGCAATTCACAACAAATCAATGATAAACTGATTTACAGGGGTTGTCAAGTAAATTCAGAAAAATCACCAAAAACGGCCGCTTTCACGCGTTCGGCCGAGAAACCCTTACGGAGCAGGAATCCATATTCCTTTTTTCTCTGGGCAAGACTCGCGTTGTCAGGGTCAAATCCCCGTTTTCGAAACAGGTCCTGGATCATACGCGTCTCATCCTGCTCGCCGCCGTCTTCCTCCCATTTTTGAAAAGCCTGCTCCATCAGATCGCGGTCGATCCCCCTGGCGCGAAGATCCTGTTCCATTCGCGTACGCGTCCTGCTCTCGTAATGGCACTGTATATAATCCAGACAGTAGCGAAGGTCATCCGTATAGTGAAAGGAAGCAACATAATCAAGCGCTTCCGAAATGATCTCCTCCGGATACTCCCCCTCCTCGAGCTTTCTGCGAAGCTTCGCCGTCGTATAATCCTTTTTCATAAGAAGGTTCATGGCACGGAGCTTTGCCCGCTTGGGAAGGATTTCATGCATGATCTGCTCATAATCCCCTTCCCTAAGTTCTTCTCCCACCCGCAGGTGAAAATGACGAAGTTCGCCTTTGTACAAGACAAAGGCGAACTCTCCGTCAATCATGACTCTGCTGCGGGATTTCGTGATCTCCTCAATTCCCGTGACGATCATTTATGCTTCTTCTCCCTCTCCGTTTAAATTGAAGTGAGCCCGGATCTTTTCTTCAATCTCATCACATACGGCAGGATTATCCTTCAGATACTGCTTGGCGTTTTCTCTTCCCTGTCCGATCTTCTCTCCCTGATATGCATACCAGGCACCTGATTTATTGACCAGATTAATGGAGGTGGCCAGATCCAAAATGTCTCCGACGGAAGAGATACCTTCCCCAAACATAATGTCGAACTCAGCCTCTTTAAAAGGAGGGGCAACCTTATTCTTTACCACCTTAACGCGGGTGCGGTTTCCAATGACCTCTCCGCCCTGCTTCAGGGATTCGATCCTTCTGACGTCCAGACGAACGGACGCATAGAATTTTAATGCGCGGCCGCCGGTCGTGGTCTCGGGATTTCCAAACATCACACCGATCTTCTCACGCAGCTGGTTGATGAACACCACGGTACAGTTCGACTTGCTGATCACGGCAGTGAGCTTACGGAGTGCCTGAGACATCAGTCTCGCCTGCAGGCCTACGTGGCTGTCACCCATGTCGCCGTCGATCTCTGCCTTGGGCACCAGTGCAGCAACGGAGTCCACCACGACGATGTCCATCGCACCGGAGCGCACCATGGTCTCCGTGATCTCCATGGCCTGTTCGCCGTTATCCGGCTGGGAAATATAAAGGTCGTCAATGTTCACGCCAATGTTCTTGGCATAGACGGGATCCAATGCGTGCTCTGCATCAATAAAGCCTGCGATGCCGCCGCGCTTCTGCACCTCAGCGATCATGTGCAGCGTGACCGTCGTCTTACCACTGGATTCAGGGCCGTAAATCTCAATGATCCTTCCCTTTGGGATGCCGCCCAGACCCAGGGCGATGTCCAGGCTCAAAGATCCCGTGGGGATCGTCTCCACGTTCATCTTTGCGGAAGGGTCACCCAGTCGCATGACCGTTCCCTTGCCGTATTGCTTCTCGATCTGACTGAGCGCCGCGTCGAGCGCTTTCATCTTGTCTTCCTTCTCCATCTTCTTCTCGTCAGTCCACTTGTCATCCATTTTCTTTTCCATGTTTTCTTTCGCCGGTCCCCGTCCGGGACCTGGCTTTTTCCCCTCTCCTTGCCTCCTTGGGCAATACTTTTGGGAACAAATGTTCGCTATTGTCATAATAAAACATTTGTTCGATTTTGTCAATTATTTTTTGCTTCATTTCCATAAAAAATCACTTACTTATCTTTCTAATGGGATCATTGTAACACCCATTAAGTCCATTATACCTCTCTCAACGGCATCCCTCCTCATCTTTCCTGCCCAAAGCTTTCTCGGGCGCTCCTATTCCTGTTTACTCCTCTGAAATCTTCGGCGAAATGCCAGACTGGCAGACCTGCGCGAGCCGCGCGCTCCTGCCCTAAAGACGTTTCAGACATAAAAAATGTACCACGTTCCCTGTGGTTTCGCAAGGGTCGTGATACATTTTATAATTATTTAAGGATTTCCTTACTGAGATATTCCAGCACGCAGATCCTTGCAAGCATCAGCGCCGTCGTCACGGAGGACCTGCGGATCTTCTCCCGCGTTCCCTGGAAGTGACATTCCTTCACCGTGACCTTTCCCTTGACGTTACAGCTGACGTAAACCAGTCCCACGGGTTTTTCCTTGGTCCCGCCGTCCGGTCCCGCAATGCCCGTCACTGCCAGGCCTACGTCCGTCTTGGTCTCGGCGATCAGTCCCTTGACCATCTCCTCTGCCGTCTGGCTGCTCACCGCGCCGTACTTCTGCAGGGTTCCCTTCTTCACGTTCAGGAGCTTCCTCTTTGCCTTGTTGGAATAAGTCACGAAGCCTGCCTTATAAAGCTCGGAGATCCCGGGCACGTTGATCAGCGTGGCAGAAAGCATGCCTCCCGTGCAGGACTCCGCGCAGCTGATGGTCAGGCCGGCACTGCTAAGAAGATCTGCCAGCGCCTTCTCCAGCGTCACGCCTTCATCCGCGGAATAAATGCTGTTTCCAAAACGCGCCTTCAGCTCCTTCACCATCGGCTTGATCAGCTTGTTTGCTTCCTTTGCCGTATCGGCCTTTGCCGTCACGCGCACGTGCACCTCTCCGGTCTTGGCATAGGTCGCGATCGTGGGATTCGTCTGCTTGTCGATCAGGTCGCGCAGCTGCTGCTCCACAAAGCTCTCGGACAGGCCGCAGGTCTTTACGGTCTGCGAGAGGATCACGCTCGGTGACATTTCGCGAAGATAAGGCACCGCGCTCTCCTCGAACATGAGCTCGAGCTCCTCCGGCGGTCCCGGAAGCAAAAGGAAATGGTTTTTCCTTGCGCTGACTGCAATGCCGGGCGCCGTCCCGTTATGATTGGGAAAGACCTTGCAGCCCTCGGGCACCATTGCCTGTTTCCAATTGTTCTCCGTAGGCTTTAGGTCTCTCGCGGCAAAATATGCCTCGATCATCTTCTTGCTCTCTTCATCCATGACGAGCTGCTTTCCGCAATACTCCGCCACGGTCTCCTTCGTCAGGTCATCCTGGGTTGGCCCAAGGCCTCCCGACAAAAGAATCACGTCGCTTCTTTTTGCGGCGGCGTCCAGTGCCTCCAGAAGTCTTTCCCGGTTGTCACCGACCACCGTCTGATAATAACACGACATCCCCAGCTTCGCCAGCTGCTGCGCCAAATATGCCGCATTCGTGTTCACAATGTTTCCAAGCAATAGTTCCGTACCTACGCAAATGATCTCTGCAGTCATGTTTTCCTCCTCCCGCTTAAGTGACGGGACGTCTGAGACAAATCTATTTCGTATCCTTCATAATGTCTTTATTCTTCCATATATAATCGATCAGCGAGACCACGGTCAGGGCCAGGGCGATCACCATGATGACCGTCGTCAGGATCCCAAAGGCCTTCCCTCCGCCAAGATTGGCAAAGACCGGCACGTCCTCCACGATCATCAGACAGATCATGATCATCTGGAAGGTGGTCTTAAACTTTCCCCAGTAGCTCGCCGCAATGACCACTCCCTTATCGGACGCGATCAGGCGAAATCCGCTGATGATGAATTCCCGGCTGATGATGATCACCACGATCCAGGAAGGGATCCTGCCCATCTCCACCAGTACGATCATGGCGGCGCAGACCAAAAGCTTATCCGCCAGAGGATCCATAAACTTTCCGAAATTCGTCACCAAATGATATTTTCTTGCGATCTTTCCGTCCAGCATGTCCGTCAGGCTCGCAACGATAAATACCGCCAGGGCGATCCATTCCGCCGCCGTGCCCTGCTCGCCGAAAATGGCCTGAAACCATCCCCAGCCCTCATGGCTGCCAAGCAAAAGAAGAATGAACGGCAGGATTAAGATCACGCGAAATACCGTCAGCTTGTTCGGCAGATTCATTTTATTCTTTTTTGCTTCTTCACTCATGACATACTTCTCCGATCAGATCATATTCATTCGCATCCGTCACCTGCACCTTGACAAGATCTCCCGTCATAAAGCTTGCCGTTGAATTGACAAACAGATATCCGTCCACGTTCGGCGCATCCCGATAGGTCCTTGCCACGTAAGTGTCCTCTTCCGCGACCTTGCCCTCGATCATCACGACAAGCTCTCGGCCGATCATGTCCTTCGCCTTTTCGAATGCGATCTCCTGCTGAAGCTCCATCAGCTCATCCCGCCTTTGGCACTTGACCTCCTCGGGAACCTGATCCTCCATGGCCGCCGCCACGGTATCCTCCTCCTGAGAATACGGGAACACGCCCAGCCGGTCGAATTCCAGCTCATCCACAAAATTATAAAGCTCCTCAAAGTCCTCCCGCGTCTCCCCGGGGAATCCGCTGATCAGCGTTGTCCGAAGACAGATGTCAGGGATCTCTTCCCGAAGCCGCCCGATCATGGCGCGCAGCGATGCCTGATCCGTCTTTCTGCCCATGCGTCTGAGCACCGCGTCGGAGGCGTGCTGGATCGGAATGTCGAGATAATGACAGATCTTTGGCTGCGTCGCGATCACTTCGATCAGCTCCTCCGTGATCTCCTCCGGATAGCAATACAAAATACGGATCCAATAGATTCCCGCGATCTTTACCAGCCTTCGAAGAAGCTCCGGCAGACTCTTTTTCCCGTACAGGTCCACGCCATACAGCGTCGTCTCCTGCGCCACAAGGATCAGTTCCTTGACGCCCTTATCCGCAAGCGCCTGCGCCTCGCGGATCAAGGTTTCCATCGGAATGCTGCGATACCGTCCTCGCACCTTTGGAATAATGCAATAGGTACATCGCTTGTCACACCCCTCGGCGATCTTCAGATAGGCATAATGCCCTCCCGTAGTCACGATCTGAGGCAGTCCCGCCGCCGGTGCGGCGTTGATGTCACGAAGATAATTATCTGGCGTACCCGCGATCACGCCGTCCAGCGCCTTGACGATCTCCTCAATGGCATTGGTCCCCACGATGGCATCCACCTCAGGGATCTCCTTTCGGATCTCGTCATGATAACGCTGTGCCAGACAGCCACAGGCCAAAAGAGCGCGGATCGAACCCTCCTCGCGCTTTTTCGCGAATTCCAGGAGCGTGTTGATGCTCTCCTCCTTGGCATCCCCGATAAAGCAACAGGTGTTCACGATCACCGCTTCTGCCTCCTCTTCATCGTCCGTGAAGGAATGCCCCTTCGCTTCCAGAAGCCCCAGCATCATCTCGGTATCCACTAAGTTTTTATCACATCCCAGTGAGACAAACAGTATCTTCAAATCTTACTCCTCATCGCTACCACAAAGACAGCCGGGGCACGCGGCTCCGGCTCTTTTTGCTGGCAAACGCCCTTTATTCAGTCTCGTCATCTCCAAGGATCTTGATCTTTCCTTCATTGAGCTCATCCACGGCGATGGAAAGGGGCTTCTTACCCTTTTCGTCTACCAGGGGTTCATCTCCGGAAATGATCTGCCTTGCTCTCTTTGCCGTTGCCATCACGATGGAGTAACGACTGTTGACCACGGGAGTCTCACCGGGCTCCACGTTGCTGTTTACTACCTTCATCAAATCGGTATAAGACGGATGTAACATGTAATTCACCTTGTCCTTTCTACTACTTACTCTGCCTCCGGACGGAACGCTTTCATTTCCTCCCGGATCCGTGCAATGAAATCCTTCCTGCGCACGGGCTCGTTGCGCGCCGCCTCGATCATGGCGTGCAGCTCCTTCACGCAAACTTCCAGATCATCATTGATCACGATATAATCATAGGCATCCATGCCTTCTGATTCCTCATAAGCCCGGGACAGGCGCTTTGCGATCACTTCGCTTGTCTCGGTCCCGCGTCCCTCCAGGCGGCGCTTTAATTCACTCGCACAGGGAGGCGTCACAAAAAGAAGCAGTGACTCCGGGAATTTCTCTTTGATCTGAAGGGCGCCCTGGATCTCGATCTCCAGGATCACGTCCTTCCCTGCCGCCAGCTGCTCTTCCACGAAAGCCCTCGGCGTTCCATAATAGTTATCACAATAGGTCGCATACTCGATCAGTCCGTTCTCCGCGATCGTCTGCTCGAATTGCTCCCGATCCACGAAGAAATACTCCACGCCGTGCCGTTCTCCCTCACGAGGCTTCCTCGTGGTCATGGAGATGGATAGCACATAATTGTCATAATTCTGCAGAAGCTTTTTTACCAGCGTTCCCTTGCCTGCTCCGGAGAACCCGGAGATCACCATCAAGATTCCCTTCTTTGCTTCCATTTCGATCGTTCCTTTCTTCGGGCGATGCTAGTTCTCGTCGCCCTTTTCCTCCTCCGGCGCCGCATCCTCTCTCGCCCGCCCTGCGATGGTTTCCGGCAGCAGTGCCGAAAGCACTACCTGACTGTTCTCCATCACCAGCACGGATTTTGTCTTTCGCCCCTGCGTGGCGTCGATGGCCATGCCCGTCTCCTTTGCCTTCTGCACCAGGCGCTTTACGGGCGCCGCATCCGGACTGACGATGGCAATGATCTTATCCGTATTCACAATGTTTCCAAAACCT
Source organism: uncultured Lachnospiraceae bacterium (assembly GCA_947305245.1). Lineage (GTDB taxonomy): Bacteria > Bacillota > Clostridia > Lachnospirales > Lachnospiraceae > Acetatifactor. The sequence goes on along the minus strand of CAMZDG010000055.1, from coordinate 85 downwards.
ACGTGAATAAGTTTGTTCATTTCTTATCTCCGCCATGCCCAATCCGCCAAACCTTCGGTTCGTCGGATTGACGGCTTTCGCCGTA
>CAMZDG010000054.1 GCA_947305245.1 uncultured Lachnospiraceae bacterium | reverse complement strand
TTGGTACTTTCCAGACCAGCGAGAGAAAGGCTCGTACCGGCCGCAATCCTCAGACCGGCGCTACCGTTAAGATCGCAGCAGCTACACTTCCCGCATTCAAGGCTGGCAAGGCTCTGAAGGAGAAGGTTAACGTTAAGCCTAAGAAGGCCGCTGCTAAGAAGAAGAAATAAGTTCTAAGCTTCTTTAGTAATGTGAAATTTTGACTTCACCGCGTTGGGCGGCGTACCTCGGTGCGCCGCCCACGTTCAGTCTTTGGAGGTGCGCGCTGCGGCATCCATGTTCCGTCTTAGGAGGTGCGCGCCGCGGTATCCATGTTCTGTCTTTGAAGGAATGCGTTCCGGCGTAATTGCAGGCGGGTTTTGGTTTTTAAAAATAGTTCTTGCAATCGTGCGGATATCGTGTTATAATCTCTTTCGTCGGCATCGGCAGGAACAAAATACATAGGGGAATAGTACAGCGGTAGTGCGGCGGTCTCCAAAACCGTTAACGGGGGTTCGATCCCCTCTTCCCCTGCTCAATAAGCTTGAAAGGCATCCGGTGCCTTTCAAGCTTATTTTTTGCTTACGGCCATGATTTTATGAGTGAGTAATTACAAGGAGGCATGCTCATGACCCAGGAAGAACTTCTGAACAAGGCAATGGAGACGCTTCGAAGCTACGTGCTGGAGCTGAGCGAGAAGGCCGGCAAGTCGGAGGGCTACGGCGAAGAGCTTTGGAGCAGGATCAAGCAATCGAATGGCGTACTCCGGGAGCTCGCGTATTATCATGATTACGGCGAATTCTACGGGAAGTATGAGGTGGCGGGTTATACTCTGACGGACGTTCTCGTATGGCAGGTGGATCATTTCAAGGCCTACATGGACCGGCATGAGGAGATGAACCGTTATCGCACGGAACGGCTCTTTTTGGAATCCCTGGACGTCCTGCTGAAGATGGAAAAGGATCCCGCGCCCTACGTGGAAAAAATGAAAGGCGAGACAGGGACGGATTTCGCGGATAAGTTTTAGGTAAATATGTAACAAAATTATTAAAAAAATCGAAAATTTTCTACTGTACATTTGAGGAAAGTATGATAATATAAAAATACATATGTGTCATTTTTGTGCTCAAAAATGGGGAAATATGACAGACCTGGCTTAAACAGGGAGGGCAAGGATGGGGCAGGAAAAGACGGGGCGGGAACAGATCATAAATGAATATCACCTCAGCGTGGAGCCGTTACTTAGGTTCATTCCCTGGCTGGAGCAGCATGCCGGCGAGATGGGACGCGTGATGTACGGCGAACAGGGGATCTCTGAAAATTCCCTGAGCTTTCCGGTGTATGATCCGACGCTGATGCAGTTCATCAAGGAGGCCGGACAGAGCAGCCTGATGGACCGCAACTACGCTTACGTATATTCCAGAAATCATCTGAAGAGTCATGAGGATGAAAGGGCTTTAATCAAGAAGGCGGATTGGAAGACCTGGCATCACCTGAAGGGCATTCTGTCTTGGTACGTCTTAGGGGGACGCGTCAAGGCTGCGCTTTGGAGCGAAGGCGTCAAGGCGTGCGTCTATCTGCTGATCCTGATGAGAATGCGTGACGTTGCCGAGGCCCTGGAGAATCAGATGGCCATGGAGCAGCTTTGACGCAGGGAAAGTCCAAATGGGAAAGGTATGGGGAACATGGGAGAGAAGTCGATACAAAAGAGAAAGTTCATCTTGCAGACGGCGAGAAAGGTCTTCGTGGAGAAGGGCTTTAAGAAGGTTACCATGAAGGACATCGTGGAGGCGTGCGACATCAGCCGTGGCGGACTTTATCTTTACTTTGAGAGCACGAGCCAGATCTTCCAGGAAGTCATGAAGATGGAGACGCAGGAGGCGGATGACCTCTTTTCCGGCAGCATCAAGGAGGATTCCACGGCAGCTGACATCCTGCTGTTATTCCTTCGCGAGCAAAAGAAAGAGCTTCTTCGCAAGCAGGATACACTGACCCAGGCCATTTATGAGTTTTATTTCGAGAACCAGCAGCTCCCCAAGAAGGAGAACCGCTTGAAGAAGCAGTTCGACTCCGCCGTGAAGATCATCGAGAGACTGATCGAGGCAGGCGTGGAGAGCGGTGAGTTTTATTGTGAGGATCCGGCGGGATGCGCAAGGAACATCATGTTCGTGCTCGAGGGCTTAAAGATCTGTGCCCAGACCATCGGCGTGACGCCCGACATGGTGGACCGCGAGATCTTATATCTCTATAAGAACCTGTGCGTGGACGACGAATAAGCGAGTTTATGACGGGCTTTGCGCGAATGAACGCGTACGGCGCCTGCGGGCCGGAATGAAGTAGTGAAGAATTAAATATGAATCATATACGTAACAAAGGAAAGGCAAGATTAGAATGGGAAACGTAAGACGGATCTATGTGGAAAAGAAGGCACCCTATGCAGTCAAGGCGAAGGAGCTGCATGACGAGTTAAAGAATTACCTCGGCATTGACGCGAAAGCAGTCAGGGAATTCATTCGCTACGACGTGGAGAATATTTCCGATGAGGTATTTGAGAAGGCCTGCAAGACGGTATTCTCGGAGCCCCCGGTGGATGACCTCTACCTGGAGAGCATCGACGTACCTGCGGATGCAAAGGTTTTCTCCGTGGAATTTCTTCCCGGACAGTTCGACCAGAGAGCAGACTCTGCAGTACAGTGCGTACAGTTTCTCGATGAGAATGAGAACCCCGTGATCCGCACGGCAGTGACCTACATGATCCAGGGCGACGTGACGGAAGAGGAATTCGCAAAGATCAAGGCTTACTGCATCAACCCCGTGGACTCCAGAGAGACGGGCATGGAAAAGCCTGAAACCCTGATCACAAAGTTTGATGATCCCGCGGACGTTAGTATTTTCAACGGGTTTACGGACATGCCGGAGAAGGACTTAAAGGAGCTGTATGATTCCCTCGGCCTGGCCATGACCTTCAAGGATTTCCTGCATATCCAGAATTATTTCAAGAATGACGAAAAGCGCGATCCGTCCATGACGGAGATCCGCGTTCTCGATACCTACTGGTCTGATCACTGCCGTCATACCACCTTCTCCACCGAGCTGACCGACGTGGAATTCAGTGAGGGCTATTACAGAACGCCCCTTGAGACGACCTACCAGAGCTATCTGGACACCCGCGAGGAGATCTTCGCCGGCAGAACGGACAAGTTTGTCTGCCTGATGGACCTTGCGCTGATGGCCATGAGAAAGCTGAAGAAGGACGGCAAGCTTGCGGACATGGAAGAGTCCGACGAGATCAATGCCTGCTCCGTTGTGGTTCCCGTGGAAATGGACTATGGCGATCACAAGGAGACCGAGGAGTGGCTGGTATTCTTCAAGAATGAGACCCATAACCACCCGACCGAGATCGAGCCTTTCGGCGGCGCTGCAACCTGTCTTGGCGGTGCGATCCGTGATCCCCTATCCGGACGCGGCTATGTTTATCAGGCAATGCGCGTGACCGGTGCGGCAGATCCCACCGTTCCCGTGTCCGAGACCTTAAAGGGCAAGCTTTCCCAGAAAAAGCTCGTTCGCGGCGCGGCAGCAGGCTATTCTTCCTATGGTAACCAGATCGGTCTTGCGACCGGCTTTGTAAAAGAGATCTATCATCCGGACTACGTGGCTAAGAGAATGGAGATCGGTGCCGTGATGGGTGCGGCTCCCAGAAAGAACGTGATCCGTGAGACTTCCGATCCCGGCGACGTGATCATCCTTCTCGGCGGTCGTACCGGTCGTGACGGCTGCGGCGGCGCAACCGGATCCTCGAAGGTGCATACCGAGGCCTCCATCGAGACCTGCGGCGCAGAGGTTCAGAAGGGTAATGCTCCCACCGAGAGAAAGATCCAGAGACTTTTCCGTCGTGCGGAAGTAAGTAAGCTCATCAAGAAGTGTAATGACTTTGGTGCAGGCGGCGTATCCGTAGCCATCGGTGAGCTTGCTGCAGGCCTGACCGTTGACCTTGACAAGGTGCCCAAGAAGTATGCCGGCCTGGACGGCACGGAGCTTGCGATCTCCGAGTCCCAGGAGCGTATGGCAGTGGTTGTGGATCCCAAGGACGTGGATCAGTTCCTGGCATATTCCGCTGAGGAGAACCTTGAGGCAGTTCCCGTTGCCATTGTGACGGAGGAGCCGAGACTCGTTCTGAACTGGCGCGGAAAGACCATCGTGAACCTAAAGAGAGCCTTCCTGGATACCAACGGCGCACATCAGGAGACGACCGTCAAGGTGGACGTGCCCACTGAGGAAGACAATTACTTTAACAAGATTTCCATTCCTACCGTAGAGGAAAAGCTTGAGGCAGGTGACGTAAAGGCAGCTTGGCTGACCCTGTTGAATGACTTGAACGTATGCTCCCAGAAGGGCCTTGTGGAGATGTTTGACGCCTCCATCGGCGCGGGATCCGTGTTCATGCCTTACGGCGGAAAGCATCAGCTGACCGAGACCCAGGCCATGGTGGCAAAGCTTCCCGTGCTTCAGGGAAAGACCGATACCGTGACCATGATGGCATATGGCTTTGATCCTTATCTTTCCAGCTGGAGCCCTTATCACGGCGCAGTTTACGCAGTGGTAGAGTCCATGGCAAAGATCGTGGCCAACGGCGGTGACTTCTCGAAGATCCGTTTCACCTTCCAGGAGTACTTCCGCAGAATGACCAGCGATCCTTCCCGTTGGAGCCAGCCCTTCGCCGCACTGCTTGGCGCGTATGACGCTCAGATCGGCTTTGGCCTTCCTTCCATCGGCGGTAAGGATTCCATGTCCGGTACCTTCAACGACATTGACGTTCCGCCCACTTTGGTATCCTTTGCAGTAGACATTGCAAAGAGCGGCGACGTGATCACTCCTGAGCTGAAGAAGGCCGGAAATAAGCTGATCTGCTTTGAGATCGAGAAGGATGATTATGACGTTCCCATGTATGAGGAAGTGGCTGACCTGTATGGCAAGATCCACGGACTGATCCAGAAGGGAGCCATTGTTTCCGCATATGCGCTTGACGCAAAGGGCATCGCGGCAGCCGTTTCCAAGATGGCATTCGGTAACGGCCTTGGCGTGGAGATCAATGACAGCCTGCCTGCAGAGGAGCTCTTTGCAAACGAGCTGGGCAACATCATCGCAGAGATGCCTGAAGATAAGCTGGCGCTCCTCGATGAGCTGGAGATCGATTATACGCTGGTTGGCGCCGTGACTGACGCACCGCAGTTTAAGTTCGGTGAGGTTGTGATCTCCATGGAGGAGGCGCTTGCTTCCTGGAAGAAGAAGCTCGAGAAGGTGTTCCCCACCAAGGCAGTGAAGGGCACCGAGCCGATCGAGAGCAGGATTTACAGAACTGACGCGATCTACGTTTGCAAGAATAAGGTGGCGAAGCCGAACGTCTTCATTCCCGTATTCCCGGGCACCAACTGTGAGTACGATTCCACGAAGGCATTCGAGAGAGCAGGAGCAAAGGTGAAGACCTTAGTCTTCAAGAACCTGAGCGCCTCCGACATTCGCGAGTCCGTGGATGCCTTTGAGAAGGCGATCGAGCAGGCACAGATCATCATGTTCCCCGGCGGATTCTCCGCAGGTGATGAGCCGGATGGCAGCGCGAAGTTCTTTGCAACGGCCTTCCAGAACGAGAAGATGAAGGAAGCCGTAATGAAGCTCTTAAATGAGAGAGACGGACTTGCCCTTGGTATCTGTAACGGATTCCAGGCACTGATCAAGCTGGGCCTCGTGCCTTATGGTGAGATCGTTGGTCAGAAGGAGGATTCCCCGACCCTGACCTTCAATACCATCAACCGTCACATCTCCAAGATGGCATATACCAAGGTTGTTTCCAACAAGTCTCCCTGGCTGCAGGGCGCTGAGCTTGGCAAGACCTATTGTAATCCCGCTTCCCATGGTGAGGGTCGTTTCGTAGCTCCGAAGGAGTGGCTGGATCGTCTCTTCGCGAACGGGCAGGTGGCAACGCAGTATTGCGATCCCGACGGAAATATTTCCATGGACGAGGAGTACAACATCAATGGCTCCTACATGGCGATCGAGGGCATTACCTCACCTGACGGACGGTGCCTCGGCAAGATGGCACATTCCGAGAGAAGAGGCGACAGCGTAGCCATCAATATCTACGGGGAGCAGGACATGAAGATCTTTGAATCTGGAGTTGCATATTTCAAATAAAGGCGAGGAGGCCACCCAAGGGGGTGGCCTCTTTCGATTATGGTAAGACTCGGGGATTTGGTTTGGTAAGTCTTCTCAGGCACGCTCGCGCTATGAGTGCAGCGTATCGGTACTAAGGTGTCACAGGCGTATCCATCACAAGTGATGTCTCCGCCTGTATACGCCACCTAAGTACCGACGCTTGGCACACATGCCTGAGTAAGACTTACCAAACCATCCCCTCGAGTTTCCTGCAGAATTTAGATGAAAGAGGCCATCCACTTGGGTGGAGGGGATCGAAAAAGGGAAAAAAGAAGGAATACGGGAATGGAAAATGAGTGAAAATTTAGGATAAAGTTCGACAGATTTTTTGTGGAATTGGCATTGAAATTGAAGAGAAATTTGTGCTATAATTTTGCGGATAAAAAAGGATTTAGAAAAGTGTTGGCAAGGCAGGGCCTAGGGGTTTACGAGGTCTTTGCTCGATGTCATGGTGAGCAGCGTTGTGGAAATGGGAGGAAGAGGAAATGAAGGCGTTTTTGATCCTGGAGGACGGTACGGTGTTTGCGGGGACGCACATTGGCGCCGAAAAGGAAGTCATCAGTGAGATCGTGTTTAATACGTCCATGGCCGGATATCTCGAAGTGCTGACGGACCCGTCGTATGCGGGGCAGGCAGTGTGTATGACTTATCCCCTGATTGGCAATTATGGCGTTTGTCTTGAAGACATGGAATCCTTGAAACCCTGGCCGGACGGCTTTATCGTGCGGGAGCTCTCCCGAAGACCCAGCAATTTCCGCTGTGACATTTCCATTCAACAGTTTTTAGAAGAAAATGGTGTTCCCGGCATCGCGGGGATTGATACGCGTGCGTTGACCCAGATCCTGAGGGAGAAGGGAACGATGAACGGCATGATCACGACGAAGGAGTATGAGAATCTGGAGGAGGTTCTGCCGAAGCTGAAGGCATACACGACGGGGAAGGTCGTGGAGAAGGTTACTTGTAAAGAGAAGTATGTTGTTAATGCAACGACAGACCTGTCAGAAAATGGACCGATCTCCGGTTCGGCGAAGTTTGACAAGGCAAAGTGGAGCGCAGGGGAGAGGGAGAAGAAGCCTTCTTTGGTGAAGGAACTGAATGGAGCAGGACTGAAGGTTGCGCTGATGGACTTTGGCGCGAAGGCGAATATCGCGAAATCGCTTGCGGCAAGGGGATGTCAGGTGACGGTATATCCCGCGCTGACGACGGCGGAGGAAGTTCTTCGTGATGCGCCGGACGGCATTATGCTGTCGAATGGCCCGGGAGACCCGAAGGAATGTACCTCGATCATTCAGGAGATCAAGAAATTATATCATACGGAAGTGCCCATCTTTGCGATCTGCCTTGGACATCAGCTGATGTCGCTGGCGACGGGGGCGGACACATATAAACTGAAATATGGTCACCGCGGCGGAAATCATCCGGTGAAGGATCTGGCCACCGGGAGGGTGTATATTTCCTCGCAGAATCACGGTTACGTGGTGGACGTGGAGAAGCTGGACAGAACCGTTGCGATCCCGGCGTTCTGTAACGTCAACGACGGGACGAACGAAGGGCTTGCGTATGTCGGAAAGAATGTGTTCACGGTGCAGTTCCACCCGGAGGCTTGTCCGGGACCGCAGGATTCCGGATACCTGTTTGATCGCTTCATTGACATGATGAAGCGGGCGAAGGCCGGCGAAAAGGTGGACGCGGCAGCGCTGTACGGGAATGCGCAAGGCGAGACGGAGAGCGAAAGCACGCAGGGCGAAAAGGTGGACGCGGATAAGAACGAAGGGGAGGTGCGGTAAGATGCCTAAGAATCCAAACGTAAAGCGGGTTATGGTCATTGGCTCCGGCCCCATTGTCATTGGTCAGGCGGCGGAGTTCGACTATGCGGGCACGCAGGCCTGCCGTTCCCTGAAGGAGGAGGGCGTCGAGGTTATCCTCGTGAACTCAAATCCTGCGACGATCATGACGGACCGCGACATCGCGGACAAGGTATATATTGAGCCCCTGACCGTAAAGGTTCTGGAGCAGATCATTGAAAAGGAGCAGCCTGACAGCATTCTGCCGACGCTGGGCGGTCAGGCGGGCCTGAATCTCGGCATGGAGCTGGAGGAGTCCGGATTCCTTGCAGAGCATCACGTAACGCTCCTTGGCACGACGGCGGCCACAATCCGCAACGCGGAGGGGCGTCAGGAGTTTAAGGATCTGATGGAGCGCATCGGCGAGCCCTGTGCGGCTTCGAAGGTCGTGGAGACGGTGGAGGACGGCATTGCCTTCACGGACACGATCGGTTATCCCGTGGTGCTTCGGCCCGCATATACGCTGGGCGGAAGCGGCGGCGGCATCGCGCATAATCAGACGGAGCTGGAGGAGATCCTGGAGAACGGTCTTCGCCTTTCCCGCGTGGGTCAGGTGCTGGTGGAGCGCTGCATCGCCGGCTGGAAGGAGATCGAGTATGAGGTGATGCGCGACAGCGCAGGCAACTGCATCACCGTCTGCAACATGGAGAATATCGACCCCGTGGGCGTGCACACCGGCGACAGTATCGTGGTGGCACCTTCGCAGACCCTCTCCGACAAGGAGTATCAGATGCTCCGTACCTCTGCCTTAAAGATCATTTCGGAGCTTCAGATCACCGGAGGCTGTAACGTGCAGTTCGCGCTGCATCCCACGAGCTTTGAGTATTGCGTCATCGAGGTGAACCCCAGAGTGAGCCGTTCTTCGGCGCTGGCAAGTAAGGCGACGGGTTACCCGATCGCGAAGGTGGCCGCAAAGATCGCGCTGGGTTATACGCTGGATGAGATCAAGAATGCCATCACGAAGAAGACCTACGCAAGCTTTGAGCCCGCGCTGGACTACTGCGTGGTAAAGATCCCGCGCCTGCCCTTCGATAAGTTCATCACGGCAAAGCGCACGCTGACGACGCAGATGAAGGCGACCGGCGAGGTTATGAGCATTTGTGATAATTTCGAGGGAGCCCTGATGAAGGCGATCCGTTCCCTGGAGCAGCACGTGGACTGCCTGCGGAGCTATGATTTCTCCGCACTTTCCGCGGATGAGCTTCGCGAGCGTCTGAAGGTGGTGGACGATCAGAGGATCTGGGTCATCGCCGAGGCCCTTCGCAAGGGAATCTCGGAGGAAGAGATTAACGAAATCACGAAGATTGACATTTGGTTTATTGATAAGATTGCCATCCTCACGGAGATGGAGCACGCGCTCGAGACCGAAGAGCTCACGCCGGAGCTTCTCGCCGAGGCAAAACGCATGGAGTTCCCGGACAACGTGATCGCAAGGCTTTCCGGAAAGAAGGAGAGCGAGATCACCGCGCTGCGGTATGAAAATGGCATTCGCGCGGTGTATAAGATGGTGGATACCTGCGCGGCTGAGTTCGAGGCGCACACGCCTTATTACTACTCGGTATACGGCGGCTTCTGCGAGGCAAAGCGCACCAGCGGAAAGAAAAAGGTTCTGGTGCTCGGCTCCGGCCCCATCCGTATCGGCCAGGGTATCGAGTTCGACTATTGCTCCGTGCATGCGACCTGGGCCTTCGCGAAGGCTGGCTATGAGACCATTATCATCAACAATAACCCCGAGACCGTCAGCACGGACTTTGACATCGCGGACAAGCTGTACTTTGAGCCTCTGACCATCGAGGACGTGCGCTCCATCGTAGACATCGAAAAGCCCGACGGCGCGGTGGTGCAGTTCGGCGGACAGACCGCCATCAAGCTGACGCAGGGCCTGATGGAGATGGGCGTGCCCATTCTCGGAACGCAGGCGAAGGACGTGGACGCTGCAGAGGACAGAGAGCTCTTTGACGAGATCCTCGAGCAGACGAAGATCCCCCGCGCTGCCGGCGGCACCGTTTACACCGCGGAGGAAGCCAAGGAAGTGGCGAACCGACTGGGGTATCCCGTTTTGGTAAGACCTTCTTACGTGCTGGGCGGCCAGGGCATGCAGATTGCCATTTCCGACGCGGAGATCGAGGAGTTTATGGCGGTGATCAACCGCATTGCGCAGGATCACCCGATCCTGGTAGATAAGTATCTGATGGGTAAGGAGGTCGAGGTCGACGCAGTCTGCGACGGATGCGAAATCCTGATCCCCGGTATCATGGAGCACATTGAGAGAACCGGCGTGCACTCGGGCGACAGCATCTCGGTGTACCCCGCGCACACCATCGGCAAGCTCATCAAGGATAAGATCACGGACTACACGGAGAAGCTCGCAAAAGCCTTGCATGTCAAGGGCCTGATCAACATTCAGTTCATCGCCATCGGCGAGGACGTCTACGTGATCGAGGTGAACCCGAGGTCCTCGAGAACCGTTCCTTACATCAGCAAGGTGACGGGTATCCCCATCGTGGATCTGGCCACGGAGGTCATTCTCGGAAAGACCATTCGCGAGCTCGGTTATGAGCCGGGCCTGCAGCCTGAGGCGAAGTATTATGCCATTAAGATGCCGGTGTTCTCCTTCGAGAAGATCCGCGGCGCAGAGATCAGCTTAGGGCCTGAGATGAAGTCCACGGGCGAGTGCCTCGGCATTGCAAAGACCTTTAACGAAGCGTTATATAAAGCATTCCTTGGAAGCGGCGTGAACCTGCCGAAGTACCGGAACATGATCATGACGGTGAAGGATGCGGACAAGGGCGAGGCCATTGAGATCGGCCGCCGCTTCGAAAAGCTGGGCTACACGATCTATGCGACCAGAAGCACCGCGGCTGCGCTGAATGAGGCGGGCGTGAAGGCGAGAAAGGTCAACAAGATCTCGCAGGAGAGCCCGACGGTCATGGACCTGATCCTCGGACATAAGATCGACGTCGTGATCGACACGCCGACGCAGGGGCGCGACAAGCACCGCGACGGGTTCCTGATCCGCCGTACCTCGATCGAGACCGGCGTGAACGTGATCACTGCAATGGATACGGCGCGCGCGCTCGTGAGCAGCCTGGAAAACAAGGAGCAGAGCGAGAAGCTCGAGCTGGTGGACGTGGCGAAGCTGTAAGGCATCAATGGTGGACGCATCGAACTTGTAAAGTATCGATGGCGGTCATCGCAAGATTGTAAGGTATCTTTTGGAAATTTCCGGGCATACTGAAACCAGAAGTCTTCGATCAAAGCGAGGACTTAGAACGCGTAAGTGCGCTTACGCAGTGAGTATGCCTGGAGGAAACATGAAAGAAGAGACCTATCCATTTGTCACTAGGGCGCTGCCGTATGAAATCTATGAGCTGGCGCCTTGCATCTCGGCGGAGACGATCCGATACCATCACGACCGGCTGTATAAAGCCAACGTGGACCGCCTGAATCAGGCGCTTTCGGATTACCCGAGGCTTCAGCAGCTCAGCCTTTGGGAGCTCTTAAAGTATCCGGAAAATCTTCCGGAGAACCTCAGGACAGTCGTTCTGCGAAATGGCGGCGGCATGCTTTCTCATGAGCTTTATTTCGATTCCATGCAGCCGCTTTGGCGGGAGCAGGACCCCAAGGGGGCACTCCTTGAGGCGATCGTGCAGGATTTCGGGTCGTTGCAGGATTTTCGGGAGCAGTTCAAGGCGGTTGCTGCGGGACTGTTTGCGTCAGGGTTTGCTTGGCTGGCGCTTGGATCCGACGGCAGGCTAAGGGTGCTGGCGACGGAAAATCATGAGGTTCCGGACTTAAAGCACCTGATCCCGGTCCTCACCGCAGACGTCTGGGAGCATGCCTATTATCTGCAATATCATAATCGCAGGAGCGATTATCTAAATGCCTGGCTGAAACTGATCAACTGGCGTAAGGTCGCCGCCCGTTATGAAGCCGCCCTGGAGAAGGTTACGGCGAACCGTATGCTGTGCGGTGCCTGGCTCGAGGAGGAATTATCGGTGCAGGTGACCGATGGCAGCCTTATGGATGGGCAGTGGCCGAAAGAGTGCCAGGAGGAAGAGGCGGGGACGCCACAGCCCCTTGATTATCAGTCGGAATTCGTGATGGTCCCTTGAGCTTTGGGACCTTTTTTGATACGTAAAACGATTTATCTTGCAAAAAGAATTATTGTATATTACAATAGGTTTCTAAGAAACGTAAGAAGAACGAAAGAACGGAGAGATCGTTTTGAAACTATTTAGGAAACTATTTGACATGGAGAAGGGCTTTTATAAGCGCGTATTGATCCTGGCGCTGCCGATCGCCGCGCAGAGCCTGATCACCATCGGCGTGAACATGCTCGATAACATCATGGTGGGACAGCTCGGCGAGACGGAGCTTTCCGCCGTGTCCCTTGCGAACCAGTTCATCAGCATTTATCACATCCTTTGCATGGGCCTTGGCATGGGCGCGTCCGTGCTGGTATCGCGCTACTGGGGCATGCGTGACAAGGAGCCAGAGAAGGCGATGGTGGCCCTTCGAAAGGCCATTTGCATCATGGTGCGACTGACAGTCAGCCTCGCGGCGGTCTTTGCGGCCCTGACCTATTTCATCCCAGACATGATCATGCAGATGTTCGTGAAAGAGGGTGAAGAGCTCGACGTGATCACGAACGGCATCACGTATCTGGAGTATTCCGTCATCACGTTTTTCTTCTTGGGTCTTTCGCTGACTTGCACGCTCGTGCTCCGAAGCGTGGGCCAGGTAAAGCTTCCGCTCTTTGTTTCCATGGGAGCCTTCTTTGTGAACCTCGGCGCGAACTACAGCCTGATCTTTGGTCATTTTGGCATGCCGAAGATGGGCATCGCGGGTGCCGCTCTGGGTACGCTGATCGCGCGTATCTATGAAGCGTTTGTCATCTGCGGGTACATATTTTTCGTGGACAAGAAGATCGGATTTCGGATCAAGCACCTGTTCCTCGAGACGAGGGACCTTTTGGGAGAATACATTCGCATCAGCATTCCCGTGCTCATCAGCGACGGCATCCTGGCAGCAGGCAACACGGCCGTGGCGATGGTCATCGGACGACTTGGCAAGGCTTTCGTTGCAGCCAATTCCGTGACGGCGACGACGCAGATGATGAGCTCCGTCATGATCCAGGGCGTATGTCAGGCAGGCGCCATCGTAACGGGTCAGACCCTGGGCGAGGGCGAGAAGGAAAAGGCGCAGCGCCAGGGCTATGGCTTCCTGGGATTTGGCATTGCGCTTGGTCTGGTGTCAGCGGCGTTTATCGTGGCCGTGAGCGAGCCGATCATTCAGTCCTTCAACTTATCGGAGGGCACGGCGAACATGGCGAGACAGCTGATGAATGCCATCAGCCTGATCGTGGTCTTCCAGGCCACCAACAGCATTATGACGAAGGGCGTGCTTCGCGGCGGCGGAGATACGAAAATGCTCATGCTGGCGGATAATCTGTTCCTTTGGGTGCTTTCGATCCCTCTGGGGATCGCGGCAGGGTTCCTGCTTGGACTTTCGCCGTTTTGGATTTATATCTGCCTGAAGTCGGATCAGATCACGAAGGCCATTTGGTGCGTGGTCAGACTGCACAGTGGTAAGTGGATCAAGAGAATCAAGACCGGCAGGGAGGATTCATGAATCAAAGAAACTATCAGAAAGAATTGGATGAGATCATCAATAGCTTAGGACAGGGTGGTGCCGACAAGGCTCCCACCCTGTTTTTGCACAGCTGCTGCGGGCCATGCTCGAGCTATTGCCTGGAATATTTGGCGCCGCACTTTGCCATCACGGTCTTTTATTACAACCCGAACATCTCCGGCAGCGAGGAATATCAGCACCGCGTGCGGGAGCAGAAGCGCCTGATCGAGATCTATAATCAGGAGAAGAAGGGGCACCCCATCGAGGTGATCGAGGGAGACTGGAAGCCTGCGGACTTTTATGAGGCCATAAAGGGCTATGAGGACTGCCCGGAGGGGGGCGAGAGGTGCTTTCGCTGCTATGAGCTGCGGCTCCGGGAGACGGCGCTGCAGGCGAAAAAGCGCGGGATGGACTATTTCGGGACAACCCTGACCATCAGCCCGCTAAAGAACGCGCCAAAGCTGAATGAGATCGGCGAGAGACTGGCGGCGGAGCTTACTAATATTTTGTGGCTTCCCTCCGAATTTAAGAAAAAGGGCGGGTATCAGCGCTCCATTGAGCTGTCGAAGAAATACGAGTTATATCGGCAGGACTTTTGCGGCTGCAGCTTCTCCAAGGCAGAGCGGGAGCGGGCGAAACAAGAAAACAAGCCTAAGCAGGCATAAAACAAACCTTAGCAGGCGCACGAAATGCACGCTTATAAGCTGATTTGATAATATGTTTGCACGTTGGTCCCAAGTATGCTAGAATAGGCACATGTTGTTGACGATATAGTAAGTAGTTGTGAGGTAATGTTATGAAGAAGTTATTAGATTTGCTTTCGGAGGAGATGGGACAGGCATTCGAGGCGGCCGGATATGATGCGGCGCTCGGCAAGGTGGGACTGTCCAACCGTCCGGATCTTTGTGAATTCCAGTGTAATGGTGCGATGGCGGGGGCGAAGCAGTATCATAAGGCGCCCATCATGATCGCAAATGAGGTGGCGGCGAAGCTTGCGGGCAGCAAGGTGTTTGAAGAGGTGGCTGCGATCGCGCCCGGATTCCTGAACCTAAAGCTGAAAAGAGAGTTCCTGAAAGGACTCCTGGAAGTCATGAAAACGGAGCCGAAGTTCGGCCTGGAGGCGCCGGAGAAGATCAAGAAGATCGTGATCGATTACGGCGGAGCCAACGTGGCAAAGCCTTTGCACGTG
>CAMZDG010000053.1 GCA_947305245.1 uncultured Lachnospiraceae bacterium | reverse complement strand
AGCGGAGAGAGTGGGATTCGAACCCACGCGCCCTTGCGGACAAACGGTTTTCAAGACCGCCTCGTTATGACCACTTCGATATCTCTCCAAAGTGTTCCGCCTCATCAGCGGCAAAAGTTATAATATCAAAAATGGGCCTCAATGTCAACCATTTTTTTATAAAAAATAGGCGGTTTCTTCCGCCTACTTTGAATGCAGAAAAGCTTCTGCGATGACAAGGTCTTCCGGGGTGGTCACCTTAAGGTTGGAATAGGCTCCCTCCACCAGCTTCACCTTTCTCTCCGTATAGGTTTCAACGACGCCGGCATCATCCGTCACCATGACCTTGCCGCGTTCCTCCCCGCCCTTGGTTGCCGCCTCAAATCTGGCATATGCGTCAATGATCAGTTCCCTTTCAAAGGTCTGCGGCGTCTGCACCGTCCATACGCTTCTTCGCTCCGGCGTCTCCGCTGCAAACCCCTGTTCATCAATCAGCTTCACCGTATCCTTGGAGGGCATCGCCGCCACGCAGGCGCCGCATTCCTTCGCGGCCTTATAAGTGCGCTCCAAGATCTCCTCCGAAAGGAACGGCCTGGCCCCGTCATGAATGAACACGTAATCCTCTTGTCCGCTCCCGCCATGCTCTGACAGCCAGCGCATCGCATTCGCCACCGAATAACACCTCTCACTCCCGCCGGCGATGATGGCCCTCACCTTCTGAAACCCAAATTGCTCCACAACGTCGCGCTGCATTTTTTCCATGTCATTTTCACCGGTCACTAAGATGCAGTCATCGATGATTGCAGAGTCTTCCACTGTCCGCAGCGCATAGTAGATCAGCGGCTTTCCTGCCAGCTTCAGAAACTGCTTTGCAACGCCGGCCTTCATGCGACTGCCGGATCCTGCCGCCAGCACGACCGCCGTATTCCTGCCCATTCTCTTTTCCGTCATCTTCGCCTGCACCTCCTTCCAGATCCTGTTTCGTAAATCAGTTAACGCTCACCCAGCTTTAGTCCGGGCACGGCGTTTAAGTCATAACCGCTTCGCACGCCCTTGACATATTCGTAATATCCCGCCGCGCCGATCATTGCCGCATTGTCCGTACAGTAGATCGGGGAGGGATGATAAAACTGAATTCCTTCCGCTGCGCAACGCTCCTCAAATGCCTTCCGCAGCGAAGAGTTCGAAGCAACGCCTCCCGCGATCGCAAACTTGTCATAACCGAATTCCTTCACGGCATGCATGGAATGCTCCACCAGCACGTCGATCACCGCCTTCTGGAAGGAAGCCGCCACGTCCGCGCGATTGACCTCCTCGCCCTTCATCTGGCAGGCGTTCAGGTAATTCAGCACGGCCGATTTCAGGCCGCTGAAACTAAAGTCATACTCGTTCTCATCCACCTTTGCGCGGGGGAAGGAAATGGCATCCGGATTGCCCTCCTTCGAAAGCTTGTCCACCTTCGGCCCTCCCGGATATCCCAGTCCGATTGCCCTGGCGACCTTGTCAAATGCCTCACCGGCCGCGTCATCCCTGGTCCGTCCGATGATCTCATACTCCCCGTAATCCTTCACCACCACGAGATGGGAATGCCCGCCGGAAGCCACGAGGCACACGAAGGGCGGCTCCAAATCTTTATTCTCAATGTAGTTTGCGCTGATATGTCCTTCAATGTGATGGATGCCGATCAGCGGAAGCCCCGTCGCGAAGCTGATGGCCTTTGCCTCTGAGACGCCGACGAGAAGTGCCCCGACCAGTCCGGGGCCGTAAGTCACGGCGATCCCGTCCAGGTCCGCAAGCGTCATCCCCGCATCGGAAAGTGCCTGCTCGATCACCTGATTGATCTTTTCAATATGCTTCCTGGATGCGATCTCCGGCACGACGCCGCCGAACTCCGTGTGCAGCGCGATCTGTGAATAAATGACGTTGGACAGCACCTCTCTGCCATTTTTCACGACGGCCGCCGCCGTCTCATCACATGAA
The DNA here is from genome assembly GCA_947305245.1 of uncultured Lachnospiraceae bacterium. Classification (GTDB taxonomy): domain Bacteria; phylum Bacillota; class Clostridia; order Lachnospirales; family Lachnospiraceae; genus Acetatifactor. The sequence goes on along the minus strand of CAMZDG010000053.1, from coordinate 13,080 downwards.
CTTTCGATGGAAAGTAATACCACGTCCCTGCTCATCTTAAACTCCTGATTTCAATGCATTTGTATCAATATGGCGCCTTGCCCGCGGCTTCGCCTCATTCGCTTTCTTCGTCCTCAAATCTTAGCTCCACGCTGCGACCGTCCCGCGCCGTCACCACGTTCGGGAAGATCGCTCGAAGCTCCTCGAGATATATGTCAGGCTTCGGAAGTGCGGGGCTGTAATGCGTCAGCCAAAGCTCCGGAACTTGAGCCTTCGCCGCGATCCTTGCAGCCTCCTGCATCATCATGTGGCGATGCTCCTTTGCCTTCGCGAAGTTCTCCTCGTCGCCATACATGCCCTCCAGGATCAAGAGGTCGCTCCCCGCCGCATTTTCCTCAATGGAGGCCGTCGGCCTGGTATCTGTGGAATAAGTCACCTTCAGGCCCTTTCGGTCCGCTCCCATCACCATGTCAGGCGTATAGGTGCGCCCGTCCTGCTCGATGACCTCGCCCTTTTGCAACCTGCTCCAAAGCTTTAAGGGAATGTCCTGCGCCAGCGCCCTGTCCTTGTCGAACTTGCCCGCCCGCGGGATCGTAAGACTATATCCATAACAAGTCACGTTGTGATTTACGCGAAAAGCGCGGATCGTAAAGCCCTCAAAGGCAATGTCCTCCTGCTCCTTGCTGATCTCATGAAACTGGATCTCGAACGGAAGCTCTGGCGCGATCACGCGAAGAGAATTCACAACGCGGGACAGCCCCTTAGGCCCGATCATGAGCAGGGGCTCCGTGCGCTCAGAATTCCCCATGGAAAGCAAAAGGCCCGGAAGTCCGCTCACGTGATCCGCATGATAATGCGTAAAGCAGATCACGTCGATGGGTTTCGCGCTCCAGCCCTTCTCGCGCATGGCGATCTGCGTGCCCTCGCCGCAGTCGATCAAGATGCTTTTTCCGTTATACTTCATCATCAGGGAGGTCAGCCACCGATATGGCAGCGGCATCATTCCGCCCGTTCCCAAAAGGCACACGTCTAACATACTGTCTCATCGGCATCCTGGTTCCCCGCATGCCGTCCTTTCCTTCCGTTCCATATTCCCGCGCATTCTCCGGCGTCCGTCACCGCTTCCACAGGATCAGCGCGTCCTCCTTTGGCTTTTCATAAAACCCGGGCCGCACGCCCTCTGATAAAAAGCCATGCTTTTCATACAGCCGAATTGCGGGCGCATTGCTCACACGGACCTCCAGCGTATATGCCTGCACGCCAAGGCCCTCGCCTAGCTGAAACAAAGCATCCATCAAAGCATCCGCAACGCCCTGTCTTTGATCGTCCGGATCCACCATGACCTTGTCGATCTCTCCCTCGCCAAACGAGACCGTCATCCCAATGAACCCGATGGCTTCCCCGTCTTTCTCGGCCACGAGATAATGGCAATAGTCATGTGCGAGAAGATCCGCGAACGACTTCTCCGACCAAGGCTGCGAAAAAAGCTTCGCCTCGATCTCTGCCAGCTTATGTATATGCTTTTCGGCTAACTTCGTGATCACAATGTCCGTCAAGGTTCCCTCCACTTAACCGCGACCCGCGCGCTCTTCCTTCTCCCGCTCCGCCTGGCTCTTTCGCAGATACTCCGGCTGATGTGCCGCGGCTGAAACCATCTTTCCCTGTGCATAATACTGCTGCGCCAACGCCGCTACGCTTCCCGCGCGCTGTGCATTCAAATGCGCCGGTGCAAAGGCAAAGGGCACGTTACATTCCCTGCAGATCAGCTCCCGATAGACCGCCACGCCGTCTCCCAGGAAAATGACCTGGCGATCGAGCCTCTCCAGCTCCTGAAGGAGGTCACGTACGTCCACGGCCCGCTGACTCAGCACGACCTTCAGGTCATAAGTCAGTTCGCCCTCCGTCGCGCCGAAAGGCTTCTCTGAAAACTCATAAACTCCCGTATAAACCTGATTTCTTCTCGCATCCATGATGGGGCAGACCAGCGCCTTGCTGGTGCAAAGGTTATACGCGAGCCCTTCCAACGTCGGCACTTCCACCAATGGCTTTTGCAGCGCAAGGCCCAGTCCCTTCGCGGTCGCGGATCCGATCCGTAGGCCCGTAAAGGAGCCGGGGCCGGAGGAAATGGCGATCGCGTCCACCGTAGTTAAGTCAAGCTCTATCATCTTTTTCAGTTCGTCCAGCATGGGAAGGAGCGTCTGAGAATGCGTCTTCTTATAATTCGTCGTATACTCTCCCAGCAGCACGCCGTCCTCTGCGACGGCCACGCTCGCCACCAATCCCGAACTGTCAATTCCTAAGATCTTCATGCGTATGGCACTTCCTTTTTCGTTTGAACTGTTGTCCTGCTTCTATCTGTTTTCGATCTTCCTGATCGTGATCTTCCGATAGTCAAAGCCCTTAGCCAAATCCTTTTCGATCGTCACCTGCACGTACGCTTCCGGCAGGATCTCCTCCACAAGGTTTGCCCACTCGATCAGGCAGATGCCCTTCCCGTAAAAGCAATCCTCATAACCGATCTCCTCCATCTCCTCCACGTCGCCGATGCGGTAGACGTCAAAATGATAAAAGGGCAGGCGCCCCTCCTCATAGATCTGAACGATGGTAAATGTCGGACTGCTCACGGGCTCCGTGATGCCAAGCCCCTTTGCCACGCCCTGCGTGAACACGGTCTTCCCGACGCCAAGGTCCCCGATCAGGGTATAGACCTCTCCGGGCTGCGCCGCCCTTCCAACCTTCTCTCCCAGCGCGAGCGTCTCCTCCGCGCCGTAACTATCCACTTCCATCACGTCCTGAAATTCTAACATTGCTTACTCAATTCCCTTCTGACTACGACCGGATCTTCACTTTCTTCGGCGGCATGTGCGTGGAGATCATCTCGATCAGCGCATCCTTTTGATCTCCCAGCTGCGCCTTGGGAAAGATGCTCGCATTCCTTCCCGAAGTATACAGGATAATGCTCCTGGTCGTGGACACCGCCTTGACCATGTCCTCCCAGCTTTGACTCTCCGAAACCTCGCCCTGCGACACGGTGATCCCATTGTCGTCCAGCACGTAATGCAGGGGCTTTTGAAAAGCTTCATTCGCCGTCCACTGGAGCTTACTCTTCGTCCAGAGCGTAACGGGCAGATACAAAAGAATAATGATGCCGGCGATGACAAGAAGCCATTTTTGCGTCATAAATCCGGCCACCACAAAGAGCGCACCCGCCGTGCTTCCGATGATGCCGCTGGTCCCGCTATAAGTATGCATCAGCACGTAATCATATAAATCCGCCGCCGAAATCTTAACGTCAGTCTCAACCATGAAAATGCCTTCCTCTTTCCGAAACGTCCAAACAATCCTCTTCAAAAAAGCACCTACGTAGCAGGTGCTTTTGAAGTCATTATAAATTTATCTCCGTTAAAAAGCAAGAACTATTTCCCTTCTCTTACAGAACCTTGATCATAACGAGGAACCACAAAAGGAAGCTGACCAGCACTGCAACGGAAAAGATCACAAAGCCAAGCTGGAATTTTCCCTTCTGTTCGTCATGCTTCTCTGCAAAGCCTGCCACGCGAAGCGCCGTGACGATGGGCTTATAGACAAGAAGCGTCAGGCCTGCGTTAATGCCGCCCTTCACCAGGTTGAACGGAAGGAATACGGGAACCAGCATTTTCGCAACCTGCTCTCTGGGAGCGCCCATGTAAAACGGCGTGATCACGTAATTCCAAAGCACCATGACCGCAGCCATGCTGATAACGCCAACGGCAAGTCCGATGACGGCGGTTTTCTTCGTACGCGTCTTGTAATAGATAAAGGCTGCAGGTAACGTAAACGCCATCGTGGATACAAAGTTCATGATGAAGCCATAGATGCCCGTCGTGCTGAAGGTGATCATCTCGATGAAAGACGTAAGGAGCGAGATGATGATACAGGACAGAGGGCCATAGATAAACCCGGCGATCAGGATCAGGACATCCTTGGGCTCATAGCTGAGGAACCCACTCACTTTGGGGATCCATTCAGTTGCAATAACACTGACCACGGCCAGTGCGGTGAACATGCCGATCACGGCAACGTAACGGGGTGACAATTTGTTTTTCATTTGGTTTTCCTCCTTCATGGCAGGATCACTGCCTCGTTTTGAATTTGGAAAATTCTTCTAAGTTGCCCGCATCTGCACCTTTGCACTTGACCTGACACATGCTCTCACGCCGATTTCCCGCATAAAAACAAAAAAGCCTGAACGATCTCTCTCGTTCAGGGTGTGGAAACAACGCAAGGCGCGCAGACCTGGCATAAGCCGGCATGCGAACGTTTTCTTCTTTCATCCAGACTTTACTGTTGGTCCCGGAGTTTCACCGAGTCAGCCTTAAGAAGCTAACGTCGCTCCTTAAGGGTCGCGGACTTTACCGCCAGTAGGGAATTGCACCCAACCCTGAAGAATTTTCTGTTATTATTTTAACAAGGTGTATTCTATCACGCATCCGGCCTGATGTCAAGCCCTATCCATGCTTATACGCACGCGGGTTTGCGCCCCTCGTTCCTCTGCCGCCCGGCGCCCCAGGCAAGCTCTCGATTGACTTTGGAGTCCCTCACGTTTATACTGAATATGGTGACGAATTTCCGTCCCAAATACTCGCGGCACCTAACTTGCCCGAAAGGACCAGCCATGGATCAGAACAACGCATTGAAACAAAAGAAACTATTCCTGTTCGACATCGACGGCACCATTGCCGTCGGCGACACCCTGTACGAAGGCAGCGCCGAGCTTCTTGACTACATTGAGCGCATCGGCGGAAAGGCCTTTTATATCACCAACAATTCCACGAAGAGCGGCGCGGATTACGTCAAGAAATTCCGAAACTCTTATCATCTGGAGACCTCGGAGGAACAGTTTGTCACGTCGGGTTACATGACCCTGCGCTTTCTCCTTCGCAATTATGCCGACAGAGTCATCTATTGTATGGGCACGCACTCCTTTATCGACGAGCTACGCCGGCATGGCCTGACGGTCACGGAAACATGCCAGCCCGATATCGCTTGCGTGGTCGTGGCGTACGACAGCGAGCTTTCGTATGAAAAGCTCTGCGAGACCAGCAAGGTTCTCCTCACCATGGACGTGCCTTACTATGCCACCAATCCCGACCTGCGCTGCCCCATCGACTTTGGTTTCATCCCCGACTGCGGCGCCATGTGCGACCTGCTGGCGGCCACCACGGACAAGCATCCGACCTATCTGGGAAAGCCCAGCAAGAAGGTCGTGGACCTTTGCCTCAAGCTATCCGGCTTTACGAAGGAAGAGACCCTGGTCGTAGGCGACAGACTCTACACCGACATTGCCTGCGGCATCAACGGAGGCGTCGACACCTGCGTCCTCTTTACCGGCGAGGCGCAGAAGAAAGACCTAAAGGATACGCCCTATCAGCCGACCTATGCGTTTGATACCGTTAAGGACCTTTATCTTGCCTGCATCCAGTGATCCAACAACGTCTCACGTCCAGTGACTATACTATGCCATAGGAAAAGCCCGCGTTCGCCGCGGGCTTATTTGTTAATCATGAATGGACTTTTCTACTACGCCGAAGCCTAAAGGATACGGTCCCGTGTGGACGCTGATGGTCGCACCGATCTGATAGATCTTGATCTCCTCCTTCAGGTCCAGCCCTGCCGCCTTCAGCGCCTCATAAGCACGCTCGCGGAAGGTCTTCGCCTCCTCCTCGTCATATCCAAACCCGATGCAGACCGTAAACTTGTCTGCGGAAATCTTCTGCTCCTTCAGGTACGTGATCATAAGCTCGATCGCCTTCTGCGTCGTGTTCTTTCTGCTCCTGCCGATGCCGGAGGGGAAGATTTCTCCCTGCTTTAAGGTGATGACGGGACGAATGCCAAGAAGGCTGACAGCCACGCTGGCCACCTTTCCGATCCTTCCGCCATGCTTTAAGTACTCCATGTCACCGACGGTAAAGAAAATTCTTCCCGTGTCGCGGATCTCCTCAAGCCTTGCGATGGCCTTTTCATAGTCCCAGCCGGCATCCCGAAGGCGTACTGCCTCCAAGGTATAAATGCCCTGGAGCACCGTGTTGATCCTGGAATCGATCACGTGGATCTTCGCGTCAGGATACTCCTCCAAGATCAGTTCCTTTGCCCCCATGGCCGACTGCATGGAACCGCTGAACTTCGTCGTGATGCAGATGCAGATCGTCGGCATGCCGGCCTGCGCGAAGGGCGTGAACGCCTCCACGAAATCCTGTACGGAAGGCATGGAAGACTTCGGAAATACCTTGGGATGATCCACCATTTCCTGATAGAACTCGCGGATCCCGATCTCCACGTTCTCCTTCTTGTAATGCTCATCATCAAAAGATACGTAGAAAGGAACTACGGTCAGATTCTTTTCTTGTGCAAGCTCCTCGGGCAGATCGCAGGATCCGTCCGTCACAATATGAAACAACTCACTCATGCTAAGGCCCTCATCAATCACTCTTCGAATACGGTTCTGTTCTCCTCGAAAACTTGTCCTTCGAAAGTATATCATGTATTCTGGCAAGACACAAGATATAGTTTTCAATACCATGCGATTTTTTGCTTGCTTTTTCATGCGTAGGTGTTATAATAAGTGTCATGGAAGCATAGCTCAGCCGGGATGAGCGTTCGCCTCACACGCGAAAGGTCAGGAGTTCGAGCCTCCTTGCTTCCATTTTTTGTTGCCTAAAATAAAAAACACGGAATTTGGCAATCGCCTCATTCCGTGTTTTATTATTCTCATGTTTTTTCAGTAGCGGGAACCGTTAGCCCTCTGTCGGGAATACGTAATCTTTTCCAGGCAGCGCTGCATTTAGGATAATGCCAACCAATGCGCCAACTGCGAGACCGGACAGGCTGATGGTAATGGAACCGGCGGGGATCACGATGGCACCTGCCGCGCTGAACTTAATGCCGATGGAAAGAACCAGGATCAATGCAGCGATGATGATGTTGCGGCTCTTCGTGAAGTCACACTTCGCTTCCACGATGTTGCGAACGCCGACTGCGGAGATCATGCCGTACAGTACCAGGGATACGCCGCCAACGGTTGCGGAAGGCATGCTGCCGATGATGGCTGCGAACTTCGGGCAGAAGGAGAACAGAATGGCAAAGCCTGCTGCCAAACGGATCACGAGGGGATCAAACACTCTCGTCAAGGTGAGCACGCCGGTATTCTCGCCGTAGGTCGTGTTTGCGGGTGCGCCAAAGAGTGCTGCAATACTGGTTGCAAGACCGTCGCCAAGGAGCGTTCTGTGAAGTCCGGGATCCTTGATGAAATTCTTGCCAACGGTGGAGGAAATGGCGGAGATGTCTCCGATGTGCTCCACGATGGTAGCAAGTGCGATGGGTACGATGGTGATGATGGAGGTGATGAGCAGGGACGTATTGCCGTCCTTAAATGCCCAGAAAGCAGTCTTCTCAAAGTGAATGGGAATACCGATCCAAGCCGCGTCAGCAACCGTCGAGAAATCAACCTTGCCAAGAACCGCTGCAACAATATAGGAGCCAATCACGCCAATGATGATGGGAATGATCTTGATCATGCCCTTGCCCCAGATGATGCAAACGATGATCAGCACGATGGCAACCAGAGCGATGAGCCAATCCGAAGCGCAGCTGTCAATGGCCGACTGGGAAAGAGTAAGACCAATGGCGATAATGATGGGACCCGTCACGATGGGAGGGAAGAATCTCATCACCTTTCCGCTTCCAAACGCCTTGATCAGCGCGGATAAAACCAGATATAAAAGACCCGCGCAGGCAACGCCGACACAGGCATAGGGCAGAAGCTCCGCCTCGCCGTTCGGCGCGATCGCGAAGTAGCCCGGTAAGAATGCGAAAGAGGAACCCAAGAATGCGGGCACCTTTCTCTTCGTTAAAAAGTGGAACAGTAACGTACCAAGACCGGCGAAAAGCAACGTGGTGGACACGTCCAGACCCGTCAGCATGGGAACCAGGATCGTCGCTCCAAACATTGCGAACATATGCTGCAGCCCGAGCGTCGCCATCTTCGGTACCCCGAGGGTCTTTGCGTCGTAAATTGCCTGTTCATTGCCGGTCGATTTCTGTGTTTGACTTGTTGTGTTGTCCTTGCTCATTTCCTTCTCCTCCCTTGTATTTAACCATACCCCAATCGTGGGTGAAGCAGGCTTCAACCTCACCCTATACCACAATATCATGTTTCGAAGGGAAGTGCAAGCACAAGCTATTGCGTAACGTGTGTTTTTAAATACTCGGTCCAGAGGGGCACGTATTTCGCCTTGAGATGGACTCCGTCCGTGGTGTAGGTCGGGTTCATCCCGCCGCTTTCGTCCACGATCGCCTCGTTGACGTCAAGGTAGAAAACGTTCACTCCGTCCGCCAGCTGCGCGATGGCTTCGTTGCGTTCCATGATGGACGAGTTCTTCACAAAGTCGCCCTTGGCGGATCTTTTTTGCGTCACGAGCATGATACTCTGGATAATGATCTTGGCATTTGGCTGCAGCTCTCGTATGCGATTGATCGTCTCCTGATAAGTATCACGAAAACGCTCCGTCGTTCCGATGTCCAGCTCATTGATCCCGACCATCAGGTAGATCTTTCCGAACTGCTGCTGCCCAAGCGCCTCCTCCACGGAGATCTTCTTACGCTGCCCCGGAAGCTGCACGAACTTTGCCGACAGCAGCCGGAAAATGTTCAGCCCTTCATAGGCATAGAAGGTTCCGTGCTCCTCAAGCTTTCCATAATCACGCAGTCCCACCACCCTGGAGTCTCCGATAAAGAGCGCATCGTCAAAGTAGGTCTCGTCCACGGTCTGCCATACGGGCGCAGCGCTTCCATCTTGCGCCGCCTGACCATCCTGTCCCTCTCCGATGCCGGGGGCCTCGCCGTCCCCGCCCTGCACATCCTGCGCATCGGCGTCCTGCCCGTCCACTCCGCTCGGATCATATTCCTCCAGGAATTCATCCGGATCATACTCCTGCCCGTCATTCTCCCAGTAGGCGATCTCACGCTTCTCATAGCCAAAGGAGGTCCACTCGGGCAGTTCGATCCCCAAAAAGCTCTCCAGCTTTGCGCTTAAGGCGGCAGCAGGCTTCGCATACAGATCCCATCGCTTCGTGACCGCGAGGAAAACAATCCCTGTCAAAAGCAGCAGGAACAATAATTCATATCGTTTGAAAAAGGATTCCCTCTTTCCTTCCATAAAAACTCCTCTCCCGAAGGATCAATAATTCAGGTATAAGAACGGATTACTGCCGGCCGTCAGGATCTTCCAGACGCAGAGCCAGAACACCGCCGTAAGGAACAGATTTTTGGTAAATCTCTTTCCCCATTTTTCAAGCACCTTCTCCACCACGCCCGTGCAGCAGATCACGCCGCAAAGGAGTGCCACGCCGTGGCGACGAAGCGCCATCAGATAGTCCGAAGGATTTCCGTTCACCGGATTTCCCACGCCGAAAAGCCTCGTCAGATAGATCTGCACCTCACGCACGTCCGTAATGGCGAAGAACATCCAGGAAATGGGGATCACAAAGAGCAGCCAAAGATGCGGAAGCACCTTCAGCTTCTTCGCAAAGGGGAGCTTTTCCCAGAGCCGTTCCACAAAGATGCACAGCCAAAGGAAGACGCCCCAGAGAAAGTAATTCAGCGTCACGCCGTGCCAAAAGCCCGTAAGAAGCCAAACCACAAGGAGATTGAGGATGGTTCGCCCCTCTCCCTTCCGGCTGCCTCCCAAAGGAATATAAACATACTTGCGAAACCAAAGACCCATGGTCACGTGCCAGCGGCGATAAAACTCCCGCACGGACCGGGACAGATACGGCAGCTTAAAATTCTCCGGCAGGTCAAATCCGACCAGCTTGCCAAGGCCGATCGCCATCAGAGAATAGCCGTAAAAATTGAAATAGAGCATCATGGAATAGGCGAGGGTGCCAAGCCACGCATAGCGCCAGGTAATACTCTCGTAACCCGTCTTTCCGACCTCAACCCAAAGGATCCCGATCCGGTCCGCGAGAAGCGTTTTTAGCGCAAGGCCCAGGACGAACCGCTCCAATCCCTCCCGTATCATCTCCGCGTCCACCCTGCGGTCCGCGAGACGCTCCCGCACGGTCTCATACGGCGTGATCGGTCCGGAGATGAGCTTCGGGAACATGGCGAGATAAGTCACAAACCGAAGCAGACTCTTCTCCCCTTTTGTCTCTCCTTCATACAGGTCAGTCAGGTAACTGATCACCTGGAAGGTATAAAAGCTTAGTCCAAGCGGCAATTCCTCCGCCCATAATTTAAAATGACAAAGAACCGCCAGATTTCCCATGACGGCTAACACATACAACCATTTCCCGCTGCCTGCGCGCTGCGGATCTTCCTTCTCCTTCTCCTTTGCCGCGTCAATGCCTCTTCCGATCACGAAATTTACACAGATGGAGCCCAGAAGCACCAGAAGGTTTCTCGGCTCTCCAAGAGCGTAAAAAATAAAGCTTCCCGCGATCAGCGTAATATTCTTGAAGGATTTAGGAGTTATCGCATAAAACAGGAAAAAGACGGGAAGAAAATATAAGAGAAAGCGAATACTGCTAAATTCCAAATTGACACACCCTTTTTTCTACCACGATCAACTGCCCAAAACGAAACGAAAGGCCTTGTCCGCAAAGACAAGGCCCCCCATGCCAAATCTATTCATCCAGCCCCTGGATCAAATCATACATGTCCTCGGCCGAATTAAAGTGATCCGCATTTACCAGCTCTGCGGGAATCGTCACTCCAAATTGATCTTCTATTTCAGTCACGATGGAATCCAAATCATAGGAATCCAGGATCTTATCATCAACCAGCCTGTCCTCCGTCTCGAAGTCTACTTCCGGGAACAGATTACTCAATAAATCTAACAATTCGTCCATAGCATTTTCACCTCTGAGGTATTTTGCAAGACTCAATATAATACGTTTTCCTTCGCCCGTCAATATCAAATACCGAATTATTTCGTTTCTTTTGAAACTCTTAATAATTTGCTTTCGTCATGCCTCCGGGACGATCTTTCGATACTCCTCGAGGCGCCTTTCAAACTGGGGATAAAAAGCGCTTTCCCCGTCATACGGGAGCAAGAAAAAGGTCTTTAACAGAAACATATTCAAGTTCCTCGCAAACGCTTCGTCCCCGTTCTCCTTTTGCAGCTCCTCCGCCTGCTTCTGAATGCGATGCCAGGTGAGCACGTACGCCTCATACTTTGCAAGCTCCGGAATGCCAAGCCACTGACTGACCTTCACCTTCGCCTTGGGGTGATCGCATTCACTCTTTTGCAGAAAATACCGGAAGCCCTCTCCTTCATAATACCGCCCGAGGGGAAACAACCTGCAGAGCCCCGGCCGGTGTTCATGGATGGTACACCACCCCTCGTCATCCAAGAAGGGACACTTTTCTTCCCCCTCTCCCGCAGAAGCCTCCTGGCCTGCCTTCTGATCCGTCACGGGGTGCCTTAAGACCTGGCCCGGCCCACCAATGGGCCGACTTAAAGCCTGGCCCGGCCCACCAATGGGGTGCCTTAAGGCCTGGCCCGGTTCGCTGACAGGCTGCATCTTCATATGAGGCACGATCACGCCGTCCACCACCCGCAGGGCGATCTTCCCCTCCGCAAGGAGTTCCTGCGCCCCCTTGCCAAGGCCCTTCTGAAAGCGCCATATATCGCAGGGATCCAAAAGGATCGTGTCCCCCATCGCATGACAGCATTTCGAACACCCATTGCATCCAAGGCAGTCTGCCCGCACCATGTCATTCGCCGTATATAATTTTCCGTCTGAGATCTCCTCAAGACTCACGTACCGTTTCATTTATGTCCTCATTTCTCGTTCGTGATCTTAATGTCCACATACTCATTAACGTAAACATAAGAAAGATCGACGCTGCCGTCAGAAAGATAATATACTTCCTTCGTCATATTACCAATGTCATCATATGCATATTTCACTGTTTCAAAATGAAATCCACCAGAGGCGTATAGTTCTTTTTTGACTATCTGTCCCTTGGCATTGTTTTCGCATTTCTCCGTATATCTCAAAGAACCATCAGGATTATAAAAGGTTTGCTGGATTTTATGGTTCTTGTCATCATATTCAATTGCCCAAAGATCGAATACGGAACCATCCGCATTGAAACCCTTCCCTTTGATCTGACGATTCATGTCATCGTATTCATATTCCCACCAATGTGTTTGCTTGCCCGTGGCATCCCCTTCAGAATACTTGATGCGATTGCCGCGCGCATCATATTCATATAGGTCTTGTCTCGCAATGGCACCGCTCGCATCATAGGAACAATTCTTCATGCGGTGTCCCTGAGAATCATTTTCGTATTCATCCCAAAAATGTATTGAGCCATCAGCAAGATATAAGGTTCGTTTGATCAAAAATCCTTGCGAATCATATTCGTAACTATACCAACCGCTGTCATGCCCATCTTGCCAGATATGCATTATGCTCCGCACGGTCTTGTATTCGGTCGCATCTGCTTTCTGATCCTCGCCTGCTTGCTGATCCTCGCCTGCTTGCTGATCCTCGCCTGCTTGCTGATCCTCGCCTGCTTTCTCCTCTGTCGTGGCTACTTCTTCCAGGCCCTTTCCCTCTGCATCGGTTTCAGACGACTTCTCATCTTGCTTAGAATCCCGTTCGTCCGTTTCCTTTTCTTCCGTCGTTTCCCTTTCTCCCTTTTCAGTATCTGAAGAAGTTGTCATTTCCATGTTTTCGTTTTTTTGCGTCTGGCTCTCTGCCACTGTCATGTCCTGTTCTCCGGCAATTTTCTCAGAGGTCTGACATGCACTTACAACACAGGCCATAAGCATAAACGCGATCATGATGATGCCCTTTGCGGAACACTTAAGAATTTTTCTGCGTTCTTTTTTGGTTTGATAATAACACGTCATTTTAGATAATTCCCCATATTCTTAGCAAGGAAAGTTTTCTTCCCCACAAAACCATTTTACTCGCATTCTCCGCTTTCGTCCACGTCTTTTCATAATTCCATAAACTTGAACTATCGACCTCTGCCCTACAAACTTAAATTTGCCGATATTTTTTCCGATTTCGATCCATGCTTTGTCAAAAGGCAACTTGTCGCCGCCCC
>CAMZDG010000052.1 GCA_947305245.1 uncultured Lachnospiraceae bacterium | reverse complement strand
GTCCCACGAAGGCGGAGTGGCTTTCTGCCGTCACGGGACGAGTGGGGGGAGTCCCGCGATGAATTGCTAATTTTGTATTTCGCGTTGGCAGAATTGCATCGCGCGTTGTTCCCTATGGATTGTCATTGCTTTTTTATGTATGATCTTCTTATCATGAAAGATTGGAGGACTTGGACGTGCCTGGACGAAAAAAATTTGTTACGATAACGCTGTTTGTCTCGGGAGTGCTTATTTTTTTAAGCTGTGCCATGCTGTGCATTGCGACAACGAATGGAGTGGAAGAAATGGTGAACGCTTTTCGCAGGGAAACGAAAAGTGAAGCGGTCGGCGTCGTGACATATGATCACGGAACAGTGGAATACTATGGCAAAAAAAATGGTTTATTTCAGATCGGTTCCATGACAAAGTCGTTTACGGGACTGGCAGTGCAAAAACTCATCAATGAAGGCGCGTTAAAGGAGTCAGATAGGGTTTCAGACGTCCTGACGGGGTTTGAGGCATATTATCAAGGGGATAACGTGGAGATCACGGTTGGCCAGCTGATGAGGCAGACGAGTGGCTATACCAACAGCGAGAAGGCGTATCCGAGCGCGAAGACGGGACAAACGCTCGCATCTTGGGTGGAAAGCATATCGGGGAAAAGTCTGCAAAGTGCGCCGGGAGAGCAATATGCGTATTCCAACGTAAATTTCAATCTGCTGGGAGCGATCATCGAGGAAGTGAGCGGGATGAGTTACCGGGAATACATGGAAAGCGAAATTCTTATGCCGCTGGGGCTAGAGCATACCTATGTCGGGGAACCGCACAACACTAGTATCGTTCAGGGATCTCGCCTTTTCTTTCGGCATGTAATCCCGTATCAGGTGCCCGTGAAGGAGGGGGCGATCCCGGCGGGGTACTTTTACTCGAACCTTAAGGACATGGGACGGTGGATGGAAATCTGGCTGGGCACGGCGGACATACCTGAGGAATATCAGGAATTGATCCAGGAAGTCAGGGCGGAGCTTCGCGAAGAGGGGGCATACTACGGCGGCTGGGAATGCTTTGGAGATGGAGTGATCGGGCATTCCGGAGGAACGGCGAATTATTCTTCGCGCATCGCATTTTCAGAAGGCGACGGCGTAGGAACCTGCGTCCTTACGAATCTCAATGTCGCGGCATCCACGGACAGTCTTTGCAATGGGATCCTCGAGCTCCTAAAGGGCGGCGAGACAGGAAGGATCGCAAGCGACGTCTGGACGATCTTTGACAGGATCTTTACGGTGCTTTGCATCCTTGCAGGGCTTGCGATCCCGGTTTGCATTCGATGCAGGAAACGTGGTATGATAATTGCGGTGGGAGGCAGCTGCTTCGTGCTTATGATCAGCATGGGCGTGACATTTCCTTTGATCTTTGGCGCAGGGCTGTTTGCCATATTGTTTACTTGGGCGCCGCTTAGCGTGGCAACCTTCTTTGGGATGCTACTGATGATCGCTTTGATCACGGTAGTCAGGGGTCTATTTTGGAAAAAGAGAAGGATTGGGGATAAGGGATGAGAATTTTAAAGAGACAGGTGGCGGAAGGGCCGCTCACGGTGATTGTGGAGTATCCGGAATATGATGCATCCGTGGAGCACCTTTTGCAGAAATTGGAGCGGATGAACGTGCGTTTTCAGGGGAAACTCGAAGACAGAGCCGTCAGCGTGGATGCTTCGGAGATTTATTATCTGGAGAGCGTGGAGAGGAAGGTCTTTCTTTATGCGAGGGAGCAGGTTTACCGCTATGAAGGGAATCTGGCAGACCTGGAAGCGGACCTTGCGGGGACGGACTTTGTCAGGATTTCCAGGACCTGTATTTTAAATCTGTCTCATTTGTCGGAGATCCGGCAACTGCCAAACAGCCACTTGGAGGCCGTGCTGGATAACGGTGAGAAGCTGATCGTATTTAGGAAATACTTAAAAGACGTGAAAAATGCATTCGGGAGGGAACGAGGATGAAGAAAATATTGAGAGATACTTGCATCTTATCGGCATTGATGATCTTTAGCGTATTTACGATCTCCATCCTTTGGTCGGGCGTGACGGCGGAGATCATATTAGTGTTGGAGCTCTTTGGACTTTCGCTTCTGATCGCGCTGGTCAATACCCTGTGTGATGAGGTCCTCTCTCTTTCCATTATGGGAAGCTATCTTCTCAAATACTTTGTCGTGACGGGGATCGTGATGCTGTACGGATTCATCGTCGGGTGGTTTTTCCGAAGCAATTTCTGGATGGCGGCGATCTACGTGGCAGTGGTTTTTGTGCTGGCATATCTGCTGGACAGTTTTCGGACAAAGAAGGACTTAAAGTATATAAATGAGCAGATTAAGGCAAAAGACGTTCTTGCCAAGAGGCAGTAAAACACAGTATAATGGAAGCAGGGAAAAGGAGGCGAAAGAATGCTTCCTTACCGGAAACCAGGGTATTTTATTTGGCAGAAGAAGGAGGTTACAAAAGTATGGATCTTAGATTTTTTGTATGTGAGCATTGCGGGAATATGACCATTGTGATCAAGGATAAGAAGGTTCCGATGATGTGCTGCGGTCAGAAGATGACGGAGATCATTCCCGGAACGACGGATGCAGCCGTGGAGAAGCACGTGCCTGCGTTCGAAGTAAAGGACGGAAAGGTTTGCGTACAGGTTGGTGAAGTGGAGCATCCCATGGTGGAAGCACACTTTATCGAGTGGGTGATCGTTCAGACGAACAAGGGATTCCAGAAGAAGGACCTGAAGGCCGGCGACGCGCCGAAGGTTTGCTTTGCGCTTTGCGAGGATGAGACGGTGGAAGCAGTTTATGCATACTGCAATCTGCACGGACTTTGGAAGAAGGAAGCATAAGACGGTCGAGACCACGTAGGCCGGAACAGGCCATGTGGGGCATGAACGCAAGAACGATAAGGAGGGATTACCATGGGCAACAAATATGCGGGAACGCAGACGGAGAAAAATCTCCTCGCGGCATTTGCCGGGGAGTCGCAGGCGAGGAATAAATATACCTATTTCGCGTCGAAGGCAAAGAAGGAAGGCTATGAGCAGATCGCTGCACTGTTCCTAAAGACGGCTGACAATGAAAAGGAACACGCGAAGCTTTGGTTTAAGGAGCTGGACGGCATCGGGAGCACGGCTGAGAATCTGGCGGCTGCGGCAGACGGCGAGAACTACGAGTGGACGGACATGTACGAAGGGTTTGCAAAGACGGCTGAGGAAGAGGGCTTTGCTGAACTGGCTGCAAGATTCCGCGGCGTGGCTGCGATCGAGAAGGCGCATGAGGAGAGATATCGCGCGCTCCTTCGGAACGTGGAGACGAAGCAGGTATTCGAAAAGAGCTCAGTGAAGGTATGGGAGTGCAGAAACTGCGGTCATATCTGTGTCGGAGAAAAGGCACCGGAGGTTTGCCCCGTATGTAATCATCCCCAGAGCTTCTTTGAAGTGCATGAGGAAAACTATTAAGAGGATTTCCTTCGCGGCCTTATAAGAAGGGGCCCGGAAGCTTGCAGAAAGGAGATTTGGGATGGATCAAAAGGTTTTGCAGAAATTAAGTTATGGATTGTTTGTTCTAACGGCAAACTTAAACGGCAAGGACAATGGCTGCATTATCAACACGCCTTGCCAGGTTGCTTCAGAGCCGCTGATGATCAGCATTTCGGTCAACAAGGCGAATTACACCTGTGACATGATCATGGAGACGCGCAAGTTCACCATTTCGGTATTGAGTGAGGCGGCTACCTTTGACACCTTTAAGCATTTTGGATTCCAGTCCGGAAGAAACGTCAATAAGTTTGCGACCTATACGGATTGTAAGAGAGTGCCGAACGGAACGATGGCGATCACGGCAGGAACCAATGCTTATCTCTCTGCTTATGTGATGCAGCAGATTGACCTTGGCAGTCACATGCTCTTTATCGCGGCAGTGACGGACGGCGAGATCTTTAATTCCACGCCTTCCGCAACCTATGCCTATTACTTTGCCAACATTAAGCCGAAGCCGGAGGCAGTTGCAAAGACGCCGGACGGGCAGACGATATGGAGATGCAAGATTTGCGGATATGAGTACGTGGGCGAGGAGCTCCCGGAGGATTTCATCTGCCCGATCTGCAAGCATCCGGCAAGTGATTTCGAAAAAGTGGTCAAATAGTAAGATTTAAATCCTCCGGCTGTAAGGAGCCGGAAAACATAAGTGCGAAGGAGTGGCCGATGCGGTCAATGCCTCCGCACTTTCTTTTTGTGGATTGCAAGTATTTTTCTGCTTTTTTTGGCACTTTGGGTGACGAAATTATTGCTTCAAATTTGGGCAAAAATACGTCTTGTGGAGAGGATGGGGGTAGGGGTATACTAGATGTTGTTAACATTGCTTTTGGAATGGAGAGAAAAATGAGCTATAGAGAGGAAACAAAGGTCATTCAAATCGGGGACAGAAAGATCGGCGGCGGGAATCCCATTTTGATACAGTCCATGACGAATACGAAGACGGAGGACGTGCAGGCGACGGTGGCACAGATCCTTTCGCTGGAGCGGGCCGGCTGCGAGATCATACGATGCACGGTACCGACCTTAGAGGCCGCAAAGGCACTTCGTGAGATCAAAAAACAGATCCATATTCCGCTTGTCGCTGACATTCATTTCGATTATCAGATGGCGATCGCGGCGATGGAAAACGGAGCGGACAAGATCCGGATCAATCCAGGGAATATTGGCTCCGTGGAACGCGTAAAGGCCGTGGTGGACGTGGCAAGGGAAAGAAATATTCCGATCCGAGTCGGCGTCAACAGTGGTTCGCTGGAAAAGGCGCTGGTGGAAAAATACGGCGGCGTGACGGCGGAGGGGATCGTGGAAAGCGCTTTGGATAAGGTGCGACTCATCGAGGATCTCGGATATGACAATCTGGTGATCAGCATCAAATCTTCGGACGTGCTAATGTGCGTGAAGGCGCATGAACTCCTTGCGGGGAAGACGAAATATCCGCTTCACGTGGGGATCACGGAGTCCGGCACGGTGCGGAGCGGAAACATCAAGTCTGCCCTGGGCCTTGGCATGATCCTGAGCCAAGGGATCGGCGACACGATCCGCGTGTCCCTGACGGGAGACCCCGTGGAGGAAATTTATTCTGCAAAGCTGATCCTTCGGACGCTCGGACTTCGCACCGGCGGGATCGAGGTGGTGAGCTGTCCGACCTGCGGCAGGACGCAGATCGACCTGATAGGTCTGGCTGGCAAGGTGGAGCAGATGGTGGCAGATTATCCGCTGGACATTAAGGTGGCCGTGATGGGATGCGTAGTGAATGGACCTGGAGAGGCCAGGGAGGCGGATCTCGGGATCGCAGGCGGCAAGGGCGAAGGACTTCTGATCCGCAAGGGAGAGATCCTTCGAAAGGTTCCGGAGGGGGAGCTCCTTGCAGCACTGAAAGAGGAATTAGATCATTGGGAGGCTTAAGCAATGAAGGCTTTTTTTGAGGTGTTTCCAAACGTGCAGCTTGCGAAAAACCTGCACGACCTCATGGAGCAGACACAGATAGAGAAGATCACTTCTGCCAAGGCGAAGGATTTTATCAGGATTTATCTTGTCTCGAAGAATCTGATCGAAAAGCGGGACATTCATAAGGTGGAGAAGGAGCTGAAAAAGCAGCTTTTCCCAGGCGTTTCGATCGAGATCAAGATTTATGAACGGTTTGAACTGTCCGCGCTGTACACTCCGGAAAAGCTTCTGGAAGTATATCGGGAGAGCATTCTGGAGGAGCTGATGGAATACAGTCACGTCCTTTTTATTGCGCTGAAGGGCGCTCAGTTTTCCTATCCTGAGGAGGGACGCGTCGTCATAAACATGGAGGATTCCGTTCTTGTGAAGAGCAAGGAGGAAGACCTGCATCGCATACTCGAGAAGATCCTGGTGGAACGCTGCGGCTTTGCCGTGAAGATAGAGCTTACGTATCGGGAAAAGGATCATGAGAAAGACCGCGAGGAGGAAGAGCGGCTGATCGGCCTGAAGGTGTCGGAGATCACGAGGCGCCTGAAGGGATATGAAGCGAGAGAGAAACAGGCGGGAGCCGGCGAGGCGAGTGGGGAAGCTGCGGAAGGAACTGCGGGAGAGGCTACCAAGGAGCCGCAGGCGCCCAAGGAGAATCCGCCCGCGGAAAAGACCGGAGAAGTCAAGGGACTTACCGGTGGAAAGCTGAACACGGGCAGAGGCGATTTCTCGAAGTTTAAGAAGGGGGAGCGCGGCGGATTTGACCGCGGCGCCGTAAAGAAGTCGGACAACCCTGACGTGATCTACGGAAGGGACATTGAGGAAGAGGCGCATAAGCTCGAGGATGTCATCGGAGAGATCGGCGAGGTGGTCGTGCAGGGCAAGATCCTAAAGCTGGAGACCCGCGAGATCAAGAATGAGAAGACGATCATTTTCTTTGACATTACAGATTATTCCGACACGATGACCGTGAAGATGTTCGCGAAAAATGAGCAGGTGAAGGAGATCACGGACGGACTGAAGGTCGGGAGCTTCATCAAGGTCAAGGGCATTGCCATGATGGATAAGTTCGATCATGAACTGACCATCGGATCGATCGTCGGGATCAAGAAGACGGCGGATTTCTCCGTCAGCCGCTCAGACGTAGCGCTGAAGAAGCGCGTGGAGCTGCATTGTCATACGAAGATGAGCGACATGGACGGCGTCTCTGAGGCGAAGGACATCGTCAAGCGCGCATATAAATGGGGGCATCGCGCCATCGCCATCACAGATCACGGCGTGGTGCAGGGCTTTACGGATGCCGGGCATGTCTGGGACGACCTTTGGAAGGCAAAGAAGAATGAGTGCAAGGAAAAGGAATTGCCTGCGCCAGAAAAGCAGGAGTTCTTTAAGGTGCTCTATGGCATGGAGGCTTATCTGGTGGATGATCTTCGCGAGATTGTCACCGGAGATCAGGGGCAGGAATTGAACTCAGATTTTGTCGTGTTTGACATCGAGACGACGGGTTTTTCTCCCGTGTCGAACCGGATCATTGAGATTGGTGCCGTGAAGGTGAGCGGCGGGGAGATCGTGGACCGGTTTTCGACCTTTGTGAATCCGCAGGTGCCTATCCCGTTTGAGATCCAAAAGCTTACCGGCATTCAGGATGACATGGTGATGGATGCTCCCGTGATCGAGGAGATCCTGCCGCGGTTTTTGGAATTCAGCGAAGGGTGCGTCATGGTGGCGCACAATGCGAATTTCGACATGAGCTTTATCATGGAGAATTGTCGCAGACAGGGCTTTGATGACCGCTTCACCTTTGTGGACACCATGCAGATTTCCAGAACGCTCCTGGTGGATCAGGCGAAGCATACGCTGGATGCCGTCTGCAAGACTCTTGGCATCTCGCTGGAGAATCATCATCGCGCGGTGGATGACGCGGAGGCGACGGCACATATCTTTGTGAAATTTATCAAGATGCTGGCCGAGGAGAAGGTCTTTACGCTAAAGGAGCTGAACCGGCTCGGAGAGACGAGCGCGTCCCTGGTGCAAAAATCGCCTTCTTACCATGCCATCATCCTTGCGAAAAATGATCTTGGAAGGACGCATTTATATAAGCTTGTATCGGAGTCGCATCTGACCTATTTCCACAGAGTTCCGAGGGTTCCGAAGAGTCTTGTGATGAAATATCGGGAGGGGCTGATCCTGGGGAGCGCCTGTGAGGCGGGCGAACTGTATCGCGCGCTCCTCGACGGACAGTCAGAGACGCAGATCGCAAGGCTGGTGGATTTCTATGACTATCTGGAGATCCAGCCCGTGGGCAATAACGCGTTCATGATCGCATCCGACAGGGTGCGCAGCGTCGAGAGCGTGGAAGACATTCAGGACCTCAATCGCCAGATCGTAAAGCTCGGCGAGCAGTTTCATAAGCCTGTCGTGGCCACCTGCGACGTACATTTTCTGGATCCGGCGGATGAGGTTTACCGCAGGATCATCATGGCAGGAAAGGGCTTCGAGGACGCGGATCAGCAGGCCCCGCTCTATCTGCACACGACGGAGGAGATGCTGGAGGAATTCCAGTACTTGGGAAGTGACAAGGCATATGAGGTGGTGGTGAAAAACACCAACATGATCGCTGACATGATCGAGACGATCCCGCCGGTCCGCCCGGACAAGTGCCCTCCCGTCATTCCGGACAGCGACAAGACGCTGACAAAGATCTGTTATGACAGGGCGCATGAGCTCTATGGCCCCGAGCTTCCGGAGATCGTGGAGGCGAGACTCAAGAGGGAGTTGAATTCCATCATTTCCAATGGGTTCGCCGTGATGTACATCATCGCGCAAAAGCTGGTTTGGAAGTCCGTGGAGGACGGATATCTGGTTGGCTCGAGAGGCTCCGTGGGAAGCTCTTTCGTTGCGACCATGGCGGGAATCACGGAGGTCAATCCCATAAGCCCGCATTATTATTGCACGAAATGCCATTACGTGGACTTTGACTCCGACGAGGTCAAGGCCTATGCCGGGAAGGCGGGCGTTGACATGCCGGATAAGATCTGCCCCGTCTGCGGGGAGAAGCTCCATAAGGACGGGTTTGACATACCGTTCGAGACCTTCCTTGGATTCAAGGGAGACAAGGAGCCTGACATTGACCTAAACTTTTCGGGGGAATATCAGTCGAAAGCACATAAATACACCGAAGTGATCTTTGGCGCGGGCCAGACCTTCCGCGCTGGCACCATCGGCACGCTGGCCGATAAGACGGCGTATGGCTTTGTGAAAAATTATTTTGAAGAGCGAGGCGTGACAAAGCGAAGGAGTGAGATCGAGCGCCTGGCGCTCGGCTGCACGGGAGTTCGGCGCAGCACGGGTCAGCACCCCGGAGGCATCGTGGTGCTTCCCCTGGGGCAGGACATCAATTCCTTCACGCCGGTGCAGCATCCCGCGAACGACATGACGACGGACACCGTGACCACGCACTTTGATTATCACTCGATCGATCATAACCTGTTAAAGCTTGACATTCTCGGACACGATGATCCTACCATGATCCGTATGTTACAGGACCTCACCGGCATCGATCCTCTGACCATCCCTCTGGACGGGCAGGACGTCATGAGTCTGTTCCAGAATACGGAGGCACTTGGCATCACGCCGGAGCAGATCGGCGGGACGAAGCTTGGAGCGCTCGGCATTCCGGAGTTCGGCACGGACTTTGCAATGCAAATGGTCATTGACGCGCAGCCGAAATCCTTCTCGGATCTTGTCAGGATCTCGGGTCTGTCCCACGGCACGGACGTGTGGCTTGGAAACGCACAGGATCTGATCAAGAGCGGAACGGCCACGATCTCCACGGCCATCTGTACCCGTGACGACATAATGACCTATCTGATCGGAAAGGGCGTGGAACCGGAGAAGTCGTTCAAGATCATGGAGAACGTGCGTAAGGGAATCGTCGCGAAGGGAAAGTGCGCGCAGTGGGAGGAGTGGTCGGCTGACATGAGGGCCCACGACGTGCCGGAGTGGTACATTGGCTCCTGTAAGAAGATCGCGTACATGTTCCCGAAGGCGCATGCGGCCGCTTACGTCATGATGGCGTGGCGCATTGCCTATTGTAAGATCCATTATCCGCTTGCTTATTACGGGGCATTCTTTACCATCCGTGCCAAGGCGTTCGATTATGAGATCATGTGCCAGGGGCAGAAGCACCTAGAGGCCGTGCTCGCGGATTATCGCAAGCGAGAGGATTCGCTTTCCAAGAAGGAAAAGGATCAGATCGGCGACATGCGCATCGTGCAGGAGATGTATGCAAGAGGCTTTGATTTCGCGCCGATCGACATTTTTAAGGCACATTCCAGACATTTCCAGATCATTGACGGCAAGCTGATGCCGGCGCTCACCAGCATTGAAGGCATGGGTGAGAAGGCGGCGGATGCCGTGATGGAGGCGGCAAAGGATGGTCCGTTCCTCTCCAAGGATGATTTCAAGGAGAGGACGAAGGTGTCGCAGACGGTGTGTGACCTCATGAGTTCCCTGGGACTTTTGGGTGACCTGCCGGAGAGCAATCAGATCAGTCTGTTCGACTTTTTACAGGGCTAGGACGGGGTGGAAAGCGCATTGGGATCCGGCAGAAAAATAATGGTTGCTATCTAAAAAGAAAAGATGTATAATATCTTTCGGATTTTGGGGCAGACGGAATTGCTCCGGATAGAGATATCATCAAAAGAGTTTAGATAAGAAAAGGAAGAGTGTTCACTATGGAAACGAAGGAAACAAAGACCGGGGGCTGGCGCTCCAACAAATGGGTACGGGCTGCAATTCCCGCACTGCTGTTACACTGTAGTATTGGTACCGTATATTGCTGGAGTATTTTCAGCCAGGAGATCGCAGATTACATCGGCTATACCAAGAGCGCAACGGAATGGGCATTCAGCTTTGCCATTTTCTTCCTTGGCATGTCTGCGGCATTCCTTGGAAACGTGGTAGAGAAGGACATTCATAAGTCCTCCCTGATCGCAACGATCTGTTTCGCAGTCGGCATGGCACTGACCGGTTTCTTCATTTATTATGGCGGTCAGCACATTACGATCCTGGCAGACGGAACGAAGAAGGGATCTCCCGTCGCTCTGATCGGTATTTATCTTTCCTATGGTTTCATCATGGGTATCGGTCTTGGTACCGGATATCTTTCACCCGTAAAGACTCTGATGCTTTGGTTCTCTGACAGAAAGGGCCTGGCAACCGGACTTGCAGTGGCAGGCTTCGGCGCGGCAAAGGCGATCGCGAGCCCGATCATGCAGTGGATGCTCCACGGCCTCGGCGAGGGCGGCATCTACAAGATGTTCATCATCCTTGCAGGCGTATACTTTGTGATGATGTTTGTCGGACATCTTCTGCTGAAGAAGCCCGATGGCTGGCATGAGCCTCAGTCCAAGGACGCGAAGCCCAGTCTCGTACAAGTGCTTAAGACCAAGCCCATCACTAACTACATTGGCATTTGGCTGATGTTCTACATCAACATTACCTGTGGTCTTGCGCTGATCTCTCAGGAGAAGATGATCGTAAAGTGCATCGGCCTGGCAGCTTCCGTAGGAATCATTTCCACGATCTCCGCGATCTTCAATGCAGGCGGACGTCTTGGCTTCTCCGCATGGGCTGACACCATGAAGGACAGAAACACGATCTACAAGATGATCTTCATCCTGTCCATCGCATTCACGGCGCTTGTCATGGTAACGGGCGGCATCAAGAACGGAGAGGGCAATGCGCTTCTGATCGTTTTGGTTCTGACCTTGATCTTCTTCGTGAACGCAGGATACGGCGGCGGCTTCTCCAACGTGCCGACGCTCCTTTCGGATCACTACGGCATGGGCTCCATCAGTGCCATCCATGGCATCACGCTTTCCGCTTGGGCGTTTGCAGGCCTGACCGGTAACCAGGTGGCTACCTACATCGTAAACCACTCCGGCGAGTGGATCGATCATGACGGCGTGAAGATGAACCCCGTTGGATATCAGAATGTATTGTATTTCACGGTTGCCCTTTATATTATTGCATTGGTGCTCTGCCTGATACTGGTAAGACCTACCGACAAGGCGCTGGAAGCAAAGAAGGCAAAGAAGGAAAACGCTGCAAAGTAATATCAGTTGAAGAATTGATCCATAAGAGGCTGCCCTGATCGGCAGCCTCTTTCAGAATAAGAAAGTGTACTTGGAAGGAGGCGTAAGGATTGGAGATCAACGGAAGAACCAGGACCTGTGGACTTTTCGGGAATCCCGTGGAGCATACCATGTCCCCGGCCATTCATCATTTCCTCGCAGAAAAGACTGGGCAGAATCTCGCCTATCTTCCCTGGTGCGTTCCCCAGGGGGCGCTTCCGGATGCCGTAAAGGGTGCCTTGGCGATGGACTTTCTCGGCGTGAACGTCACCGTACCTTATAAGAACGACGTGATCCCTCTGCTAAGCGAAGTGGATGAGCTGGCAGCCAGGATCGGCGCAGTCAATACGCTGGTCCGCGTGGGAAGCGGGTTCAAAGGATATAACACGGACATGCCGGGGCTATACCGCGCAATGCGGTCGGACGGCGTTACGTTCGAGGGGGAGAAGTTTTTGATCCTTGGCGCAGGCGGCGCCGCGCGGGCCGTGGCCATGATGCTGGCGGAAAAGAGCGTAAAGGAGATCCGGATCTTGAATCGCAGCTTTTCCAAGGCGGCAGACGTTGCGGGTGAGATCAATGGATATCTTGGCAGGGAACTGGTACTCCCGATGGAGCTTTCCGCATGGAGAGAGCTGCCCGCCGGAGAGCGGTTTACGGTGATCCAGGCGACGAATGTCGGCATGTATCCCAAAGTAGAGGATGCGGTCATTGAAGAGCCGGGGTTTTATGAGAAGGTGAAGATCGGATATGACCTGATCTATAATCCCATGGAGACAAAGTTCATGAAGCTGGTCCGCCAGAGCGGGGGAGAAGCCTTTCATGGCTTTAAGATGCTTTTATACCAAGGAATCCTTGCGTTTGAACTGTGGACGGGAGAGAAGATTTCGGAGGAGCTCGCAGGCTTAACCTATGCGCACCTCCTGCAAGAGATGAAGAAGTAGTGGAAAGGCCGGCATGGAAAAAGGAAAAGAGCTGAAGAGAAATATATTATTGATCGGGTTTATGGGTGCGGGAAAGACGACCGTGGGGCGAAAGCTTTCCTGGAAATTGCGCGTACCCGTTGAGGACACGGACAAACTGATCGAGCAGAAGGCGGGAAAGAGCATCTCGGAGATCTTTCGGACGGAGGGCGAGGAAGCCTTTCGGAGGATGGAGACGCTAGAGCTTCAGGAAATCTGCCAAAGGACGTATCACAGAATCCTTTCCGTGGGCGGCGGAACGCCCGTGAGGAAGGAGAATCAGGCCTTGCTGAAAAAGTGCGGGACCGTGATCTATCTGCGCGTTCAGCCGGAGACGGTATGGAAGAGGCTTAAGGGTGACACGAGCAGGCCGCTGCTTGCCTGCGAGGATCCGCTTGGAAAGATCCGGGAGCTTATGGAGGCGCGGCGGGAAGCGTATGAAAAGTGCGCGGACGTGATCTTGGACGTCGATGACCTGGATTCGGAGGAATGCGCGAGCAGACTTGCGCGCTGGCTGGAGGATAACGCATGAAAATATTAGTGATCAATGGACCAAACTTAAACTTCCTGGGAATCCGGGAAAAGGAAGTCTACGGAACGCAGGATTATCAATATCTTTTGGACCTTCTAAAAAAGAAGGGCGAAGAGTCGGGCTGCGAGGTGGAGGTTTTCCAGAGCAATCATGAGGGGGCGATCATCGATCGCATCCAGGAGGCCTATTTTGACGGGACGGCAGGGATCGTGATCAATCCGGGCGCATATACGCATTATTCCTATGCCATTCACGACGCGCTTGCCAGCGTGACGACCATCCCAAAGGTGGAGATCCACATTTCCGACATTACGAAGCGTGAGGATTTTCGGAAGATTTCCGTGACGGCGCCGGCCTGTGACAAGCAGATTTATGGGCAGGGGCTCATGGGTTATTGCATGGCCATCGACGAGGTCCTTCGCATGGCAGGAAGATCCGTCTGATCCCAAGGAAGCGCAAAAAAGAAAAATTTTTTCAAAAATCTGTTGAAATATTGCCGTATTTATATTAAACTGTTATAGAATTATAACCGTGAAAACTTTAGGAGGATATTTTTTTATGATTTCTGCAGGTGATTTCAGAAATGGCATGACCATTGAATTGGATAATAACGTGTTCCAGATCGTTGAGTTCCAGCACGTAAAGCCTGGCAAGGGTGCTGCATTCGTTCGTACGAAGCTGAAGAACATCAAGTCCGGCGGCGTAGTGGAGAGAACCTTCCGCCCTACCGAGAAGTGCCCTCAGGCGCGTATCGACAGAAAGGACATGCAGTATTCCTATTCTGATGGCGACCTTTTCTATTTCATGGATACCGAGACCTATGATCAGATCGCACTGAACGCCGAGACCGTTGGCGATGCGCTGAAGTTCGTTGTGGAGAACGAGGTTTGTAAGATCTGTTCTCATAACGGAAGCGTTTTCTCCGTAGAGCCTCCTCTGTTCGTAGAGCTGACCATCACGGATACCGAGCCTGGCTTCAAGGGCGATACCGCTACCGGCGCAAGCAAGCCCGCGATCGTTGAGACCGGCGCACAGGTAATGGTTCCTCTGTTCGTTGAGCAGGGTGACAAGATCAAGATTGACACCAGAACCGGCGAGTATCTGTCCAGAGTATAAACCGAGCAGAAAATAAAGACAGACTTGTAAGACAATGATTTCCCAAGGGAGATCATTGTCTTTTTGCTTTGGATTCAGGGAAGAGCGGCGCAATGGGGATGCTGCGCCGTCTGCCATGCTTGATAAAAGGGCATACTATGGAGAAAAAAGAATTTGGTAATCTGATCAAGGAACGCCTGGAGGAAAAATATGAGGGAAAGGCGGAGATCAAACTGCAGGAGGTCAGGAAAAATAACGGCGTCACCTTGCTGGGCGTCATGGTGAAGGATCAGGAGAAAAACATTGCGCCCACACTGTATCTGGACGAATTATATCATGAATATCAGGGTGGGCGGAACCTGGAGGAAATCTTTGGCGTGATCGCTGACAATTTGGAGCGCGGGATGCCAAAAGCCCCGATCGACATGGAGTTTTTCACGGATTATTCGCAGGTGAAGGAGAAGCTCTGTTATAAGCTGGTCAACCAGGAGCGGAATGAGGAGCTGTTAAAGACCATCCCCAATCTGCCGTTTTTGGATCTGGCGATCTGCTTTTTCTATTCCTTCTGGCATAAATCCATCGGAAGCGGGAGCATCCTTGTCAGGAATGAGCATTTGGAGCGCTGGGGCGTCACCGTCTCGGACCTGTGGCATGACGCGAATGAGAACACGAGAAAGCTTTTTCCGGAGCAGTGCTGCCCCATGAATGAAGTGATAAACGGGCTTCGAATGGCAGATCAGAGGACCTGGCCGGCGCTGCCGGAGGAATCCTGCGAGAGCCCGGTATCGATGAAGATCCTGACCAATCATCAATATGCCTGCGGCGCTTCGGTTGTGCTTTATGATGATTATCTGCACAAGATCCACGAGAGCCTGGGGCGGGATTTCTTTTTGCTTCCCTGTTCCATCCACGAAATGCTCCTTCTTCCAAAGGATGAAACGGATGATATGGAGTTCCTCGAATGGCTGGTAAGAGACGTCAATGAGAAATTTGTTGACCCGCAGGATTACCTGTCGGACCACGTCTATTACTATGACGGAGAGAAGAAATCCGTATCGATCGTTACGCCTTAAGATTTGATAAAGCAGGGGTTTTAGAAAAAGAGAGGTAGACATTCTGCCGAAATTATGATAGTATAATCAAGGTGACGCAATTCAAAACTGATATAGCGTGGGTGCCGCCCATGGCACTTTGAGTACCTTGCGACCGTAGTCTAATGGATAAAACGATGGCCTCCGACGCCGTTGTTGCAGGTTCGAGTCCTGTCGGTCGCACGATGCGTCACCTTGATGACCTTTGTGTCAATAAGAGGGTGTAATGAAGGAAAAGATTAGGAATGCTTGGAATTATGTGATCAGGAATGGGAAGTATTTCTTTCCAGTGATCGTCTGTCTTGCGGTAGCCGTCACGGTCGTGATCGCACTGAAAGCCAAGGGAGTTCGCAATGAGGAACTTGGTAAGATCGGAGAGACCATCACTTCTTCCGAGACCACGCAGGAGAGTTCCACCGGCGACGCGAACGAAGAGATCCCACTGGTGAAAAATGAGGATGCGGCGGTCGAAGAGGCCATCAAGGTGTATTATAACGCCTTGGCGGACGGCGATCAGGACGCACTGAACAGAATTTGTGACACCGTTGAGGAAATGGACATGCTCTGGTTCCTCGAGATGTCAAAGTACGTGGAGTATTATCCCAACCTGGAGATTTACACGAAGCCCGGCTACGCGGAAGGAGAAACGATCGCGTTCGTATGCTTCTGGGTAAAGTTTACGGGGAAGGATGCGGAATACCCTGGATTTTCCGCGCATTATCTTTGCACGGCGGCGGACGGTTCCCTTTACGTCAATCGCTCGGCGCTGACGAATGAAGAGAATGAGTACGTGACGAAGGTCAGTGGACAGGCTGACGTGCTTGAGATCTCGAATCGCATGAAGGTGGAATTCGACAATCTGATGGAAGAACAGCCGGACCTTCTTGCCTACATGGATGAGGTCGAAGAGGAAGTCAGACGTATGGTTGGCGTTCAGCTGAGCAGCCAGAAGGGCGAGCAGGATGATCCTGACGGTCAGGGATCGCAGGAGGGAGACGGACAGGGTGAACAGGGCACTGAGACGGATCCCACGCAGCAAGTGGAAGAGCAGGTAGAGGAGATCATTTATGCCGTGGCTTCCACGACGGTGAACGTCAGAAAGTCGGACAGCCAGAAGGCTGAGAAGCTCGGCCGACTGACGGGCGGTACGAAGGTCCAGGTGCTCGAGGAGCTTGTGAACGGCTGGACGAAGA
>CAMZDG010000051.1 GCA_947305245.1 uncultured Lachnospiraceae bacterium | reverse complement strand
TTATGCAGTCCGATTTCCATGTTTTGGACTGCACGATTTCTAAATTTGTCTTTTATGCAGTCCGATTTCCATGTTTTGGACTGCACGATTTCTAAATTTGTCTTTTACGCAGTCCATCTTTGATTTGTGTTATGCTTTTTAGCGTGCTTTTCCTTACAAGCATAAGATTCTGGAAAAGGGTTTATGCTTATTCGCCCGTATTTCCTTACAAGCATAAGATTCTGGGAAAGTGCTTATGCTTATTCGCCTGTAGTTTTCTATAAGCATAAGATTCTGGAAAGGGGCTTATGCTTTTTTCGCTGATTTCCTTTACAGGCATAAGTTGACGGAAATATCACTTGATTATATTGAAAAAAGGCAGTTCGACTCCCATCGAATTGTAGAACATAGCAGTGTGCAAAACGATGATTTGTCATATGGACATTATAAAGGTTAAAAGATTCAATTAAGTAGTTTTAATGATTTCCTGGTGTTTTTTATTTCACCTCTTGACATATTGTCAAAAAGATAGTAAGATAGCATAAAATAGATATTATCAAATAGATAATAAGTAAAAACAGGAAAGAAGCAAGAAGAAAAGCAAGCGCAAGAAGAAAAGCAAGCGCAAGAACAAAAGCAAGCACAAGAACAAAGCAAGTGCAAGAACAAAAGCAAGCACAAGAACAAAGCAAGTGCAAGAATAAGATCATAAGCAAGAGAAAGAGCAAAAGCAAGTGTAAGAACAAGAGTAGGTGTAAGCACAAATATCTGTGGTGGAAGGACAAGTTGCGGGATTGGCAACGGAAAGGAGTAAGCTATGAAGTGTAAGGAGATTTTTGACAGAGGGATTCAGTTTCATCATTATTGCAATACGGCGTATCCGCTGCGGCCGAATTCGCTGGCACAGTATGAACTTCATGATCCGCAGGGCGTGTATGAGACGGTGCGGGAAAACATTGAAGCGCAGGATGAACTTTGTCTTTACGTTCATGTGCCGTTCTGCCAGTCCAGGTGCAAGTTCTGTGAGTATGTCGTGATGGAAAAGCCGACCGAGCTGGACCCGGACAGATATGTGGAGCATCTCTTAAAAGAAATTGAATTGTACCGCGGGATGATCGGCGACAAGCCCATTGTGGGATATGATCTCGGTGGCGGTACACCTTCTTATCTGTCCATCGAGAATCTGCGAAAGATCACGGAGTCGATCCGTCGCTTTAATCTGCAGGACGGCATGTATCTCAGCGTAGAGACGACGCCCGTGATCGCGGCAAATGACCCGGAGAAGATCAAGGCGATCCGCGAGCTCGGCTACAACCGCATCTCCATGGGCTTCCAGACGGTGTCCCCGAAGCTCCTCGAAACGCTTGGCCGCGAGGGCTCTGAGTTCCTTTATGAAAAGGCTGTGAGCAACATTCGCAAGGCTGGGTTTGACCGCCTGAATATCGACCTGATGTACGGGTTCCTGGACCAGACGGATGAGGATTTCGCTAACACGATCAAATATACCATCGCCATGAATCCGGAGTTCATCACGCTGTATCGCAACCGCTATAAGGGCACCAAGCTTGAGCCGGAATCCCAGGGCGTGACACTCTATAAGGTGAACCGCCAGTATGACATCGCGTACCGCCTTCTGAAGGAGGCAGGCTATGTCGCCAACAACGGAAAGAACACCTTCAGCCGCATCCCCGGCGACCTTGGCACCTCCTCCTACTTGACGAGGCGCGTGGTGAATGTCACCTCGTACGTGGGCTTTGGCCTTGGGGCGCAGTCCTTTGTCGGCAATTATCTGGCATATAATCTCGGCTGCGCGGACCACAGGCTTGAGAAGTATTTCCAGGCGATCGACGAGGGCCGACTTCCGATCAATGACATCGCGGACATGCCGATCAGCGAGGTGCGCGCGAAGGCCATCTCCGTCATGTTCTACTTTGGTTTTATCTCCATGAAGGCTTATCAGAAAAGGTTCGGCGAGGATTTTCGCACGGTATGGCGCGAGCAGATCCGGTTCCTGACGGAAAACCAGTTGATGAAATTCGTGGATGAGGACACCTTTATGTTGACGGACTATGGCGCAGCACATTTATATGGTATCATCCCGCTGTTTTATAGCCAGCGAAGCATTCAGGAAATGTTCCTGCTCTCGGACAAGTGGCTGAATGACAAGAAGGGTGAGGATATTTTCCTCGAGAAATATGACAGAAAGGCGTTTGATGCGCCGTCGGTTGCAGTGGATCTGATCGTGCTGAACAAAGAGCACACAAAGCTCCTTCTCATCAATCGCGCGGATCATCCCTTCGTCAATCGACTGGCCCTTCCCGGAGGGTTCTACAAGCCGACGGATGACAGTCTGGAGTTCGCCGCGACCCGCGAGCTGATGGAGGAGACGAGCGTTTTCGCACAGGTAAGGGAAAAGGATCTTGTGAAGGTGACCTCCACGAAGGACCGTGATCCCCGCGGCTGGATCATCAGCGTGGCATATCTTCTCGAGCTGGACGAGGCACTGGTGAAGCCCGTGGCGAACAGCGATGCACTCTACGCAAGATGGATGGAGATCGATGGCATAGAAAAAGACAAAATGGCATTCGACCATTATGACATCATTCGATATGCATTAGGATAACGCGTGCTTGCAAAAAACACTTCAAACCATTAAAATAGACTTGCGAAACTGCTTTTGATACGGGCTTTTCGGCAAATGTTAATCTGCGTTGCTTGCGTGGCGCGACATCCTGCGGTAGGTTGGAACCATAAAAGGGCCACCGCGAGACCGAAAAGTAGGGGGTGCCCGGAAAAAGGAGGAGACAAGAATGTTTGATGAGACTTTGAAGAGGATCCGCAAAGAGAAGAGTATGACGCAGGAGGAGCTGGCCATCAAGGTTCACGTGGCAAGGCAGACGGTTTCAAAATGGGAGAAGGGATTGTCCATTCCGGACGTTGATCTTTTGCAGCGGATCGCCGAAGCGCTGGACGTGGAAGTGAGTGAGCTCCTTGGCGCACAGGTTCCCAAGGAAGAGAATCGAAATGAGGTGGCTGAGCAGCTGGCAAAGATCAGTGAGCAGATGGCCATCCGAAATAAGAGAGGAAACGCCATCTGGAAGGTGGTCAAGATCCTGATCCTTGTATTAGTTGTGCTGCCGATCGCCGCGTATATTTTGGCGGCCATCCTGAGTTTTATGCCTTACCAAGGCAAGACGAGCGTGGAGCATGAGCGCGTGGAGTACTCCGTGGAAGAGTCGCAGGAGTAGTCAAGGCAGGGCCTTGGAAGAATTGGAATTGAATGATTGATTTCTCAGGGTCTCCGAAGATATGTTTCGGAGGCCTTTTCTTTTGCCTTGCTTTGAGAAAAATCAGCCAAGGAAAAACAAAACGCGAGTGTTGAAAGAACGCCGGGGAGATGGTATAATTTTCTTGGTGCAATATAGTGTTACGCGCGAATAGCTGGGGGTAAGGTATGGCAATGGATTTTTGGGCGGAGTATCGAAGGAAGCTGCGGACGCCGGAGGAGGCGGTGCAGGTGGTCAAGGACGGGGACTGGATCGATTACACCAGTTCACTTGGCATGCCCGTGCTTTTGGACAGGGCTTTGGCCGCTAGGCGGGATGAGTTGCATGACGTGAAGATCCGGGGGAATCTGATCCCGGGGCCGATCGAGGTCGCGGAGTGCGATCCCACGCAGGAGCATTTCACCTATCACAGTTGGCACTGCTCTGCCTATGAGCGTGGGCTTTGCGATGAGGGGAAATGTTATTATATTCCCATGGTGTTCCATAATAATGCGGCGTATTATGAGTTCTTCCTGGACGTGAACGTCGTGATGGTGAGCGTGGCGCCCATGGATAAGCATGGATACTTTAATTTCTCCGTGAATACGGGTGTCGCGGGGCCGATCTGCCGCGATGCCGACATTGTGATCGTGGAAGTGAACGAGCACATGCCGAAGATCCGCGGGGGATATGATGAGTGCATTCACATTTCCGAGGTGGACTTCGTGGTGGAGGGAGAGCACGCGCCGTTTGCGGATGAGAAGCCCACGCCGCCGCGTCCCGTGGACCGGAAGATCGCGGAGCTTTTGATCCCGTATATCGTGGATGGCGCGACGCTGCAGCTCGGCATCGGCAGTATCCCGAATGCGGTCGGAGAATGCATTGCGCACTCCGACGTGAAGGATCTTGCGATGCATACGGAGCTATGCTCGGATGCGTTCTATGAGCTTTATAAAGCGGGGAAGCTGACGAATAAATATAAGAGCATTGACCGCGGGAAGGGCGTGTTCGGATGCGCCATCGGGTCGAATGAGTTGTATGAATGGCTGGATGACAATCCGGGCGTTGCGGCATATCCGCTGGAGTACGTGAATCGCCCCTATGTGATCGCGCAGATTGATAACATGGTGTCGATCAATGCCTGCGTGGCGGTGGATCTCTATGGACAGGTGGCGGCGGAGAGTACCGGGAAGCGACAGATCAGCGGCACGGGCGGACAGCTGGACTTTCTGATCGGCGCGTCGGCCTCGAAGGGCGGCAAGGCGTTTATCTGCATGAGTTCAGTGCATACGGACCGCCACGGCGTGAAGCATTCGCGCATTTTGCCGCAGTTCAACGGTGACATCATCACTTCGCCGAGAAGTCAGGTGTATTTCCTGGCGACGGAATATGGCGTGATCAATCTGGAAGGTCGTTCGACCTGGGAGCGCGCGGAGATGCTGATCTCCATTGCGCATCCCGAATTCCGCGACATGCTCATTAAAGAGGCACAGGAGCGGAAGATCTGGAGAAGATCCAATAAGAGATAAATAAGAGGAAGACGGAAATGGAGAGACAGCAGGGGGAGGAAATGACCGAGAATGTCAAGAGGTTTCATAAGTGGCGGCTGGTCGGCGGATTTATCATGGCAGCGCTTTTGCTGGTCGGCATTCTATACTATGCGTTTGCGAACAAGGTGCAGCTTCAAAGAGTAACGCGCAACCTGCAGCAGAGAGTGGCGAAGGGCGAGATTTCCGGACAGGTGACGGTCGGCGCGCCGGAAGGGATTTTGGCGTCGCTTCAGGATATGCTCGCGGGCTGTGAGGTGAAAAAGCTCGGTTTGGTGCATCCCGCGGGAGACGCAAGGAGGGCGGGCTGTGAGTATTTTCTGGCGGAAAGTGAAGTGCCGGAGAGAGAATTGCAGGATACGGGGTACGTGCTTGCAAGTCGCAGGGGCGAGTATTGGCTTTATAAAACGATAATGGAAGAAGGGGACTGGATGATCACGCAGTACGGATCGGTATCCGGCCTGCAGTCCATGTCCTATGCGCTGGTGTCCGAGGACGGAAGGTTTATCCTGTTGGACGGCGGACATTATGTCGACATGGTGCATCTTAGAAGCTTGATCGAAACCTATGGCGATCGGGTGGATCTTTGGATCTGCAGTCATTTTCATGAAGATCACATTGGTGCGATCACGCAGCTGTTGGCGCAGCAGGGAGATAATACGCAGAGACTTGACTACGTGACGATCCAGGAGCTTTGGTGCCCGCCGATGGACATTGATACCTATAAGACCTTTGCGAAGGAATGGGACAGCATTGACACTTGTGAGACGTTCCTTAGCGAAATCGCTGATTTGGACAAGGTGACGAGGGTGAATACGGGAGAAGCCAAGAAGGTTGGAAACTTGGAATTCCTTTTCTTCTCAGCTTATGCGGACGATGCGCCGTGGACGCATGAAGGGAACAATTGCGGTTTTATCTTTCAGGTGAAGGGCAAGAGCGAAACGATGCTGTTTTGCTGCGACGTCGGGAATGAGTGGATCAGTGAGAGACTGGTCAGCATCTTTGGGGACATGCTGAAGTCGGATTACGTGCAGATGGGACACCATGGTAATGGGGGCCTGACGGAAGAAGCCTATCGCATCGTTGCCCCCAAGGCGGCCTTCTTTGACGGCCCCGCATGGCTGTTTCAAGATGAAGAAAAATATACGGCCGCAAAGAATCGCAGGCTGATGGAAAGCATGGGGTGTGAGATCATGTTGTTGGATGACGCTCCCAATTCGATCTTGCTGAAATAGGTTTGTATTTGCTGTCAGAGGGCGGCTGGAATAGGTTTGCACTTGCAATCGGAGAGCGGCTGACAGATCAGGTCCAGCCGCCGTCCATGGTGATGATCTGGCCCGTCAGATAGGCGGGAGCATTTGCAAGCTGCAGGGCGAGGGCTGCGACCTCCTCGGGAGTGCCAATGCGATCAGCAGGGATTTCGGCAATGACGTTTTCCATGTCTTCGGCGGAGAAGCAGGCGTTCATTGCGGTATCGATGAGGCCGCAGGCAATGGCATTGACCTGAATGTTACTGGGAGCAAGCTCCTTCGCGAGAGCCTTGGTGAAGGCATTGATACCGCCCTTGGATGCGGAGTAAGCAACCTCCGTGGAAGCACCGACGTTCCCCCAGACGGAAGAAATGTTGATGATGCGTCCCGCATGGTTTTGCAGCATCAGGGGGATGCTAAATTTGCAAGTATGGAAACAAGAGTCAAGGTTTGTTGACAGAACCTTGCGCCACTCTTCAGGGCTCATTTCATGAAGCAGGCCGACATAAGAAATGCCTGCATTGTTTACAAGAACATCCAAGCGGGGAATATTCTGAAACAGGGCTTCCACTTGAGCGGGATCGCCTGCGTCAACCTGGAAGGTCTGGCAGTGGATGCCGTGGAATTCACACGAGGATGCGACCTCTGTCTGACAGGACGCCTCGAGTTCGCGTGCGAAGGCTTCCAGCTCCGGAAGCGTCTTGGAACAGGTGAGCACAAGATCATAGCCGGCCTGCGCAAAGGCTTTTGCAATCGCCCTGCCGATGCCGCGTGACGCGCCGGTGATCAGGCAGACGGGGCGAGAAGGGTTGGAAGAAATAGGGATGGCATTCTTTCGTTCCATGGTCATATACCTCCACAGATGGTAAGTGAATGAAATGGCAAGTACATTGTATGCTTATTTTATCACATTTTATTTGGGAAGACCATACTGTTTTGGCAGGGCGCCATATTATCTTTGCAGGATGATATTATTTTGAAAAGGCCAAATGGTTTGGCAGAATGCTGCGCGGGGAGAAATATATGGGAATCATAGGCTTTCTTTTGGCGGTTACTTTTGGCGGATTTGAGGGGAAGGGCAAACCGTTTAGAAAAATCATCCATGCGATACGATTATGCTTTTTTGCAGGGGCCGTGGCCTTATTGGCGTTCTCCTTGTTCTGTCAGAATTTGGAACTATGCAAGAAGTACTTGGTCGCAGCCATTGGGCTTTTGTCCTTTGGGTACTTGATGTTGGATGCCCGGATGGATCTGTGTGACGGGGATGCCGCTCTTGCAGACATGTTCCTTACCTATCCAACAATTGCCATATGCATTGCTTCGATCCTTACCGACGCCATTAAAGTGATATGTCATTTGGGCAGCGCTTCGGCAGGTGAGGCTTCCTCGTTTCTGATGATTTTGGAAGGGATGATCCTTGCTTCTCTGGTTGCAGTGGCGCTTGTGATCCTGTTTGAGATCTGGTTTTTGCGAAGCTGTGAAGTGATTGTCACGGAGGGCATTGCCTTTCATAAATTCAGGCGCGGCGTACGCAGGCGTGGAAAAATGAAGGATCTGGAATTGTCGCCGGAGCGCTTTCGCGCGAAGCACGCGTTGAAGGTAGATGCGTTTATATGCCATAACGAGGAGTGGAAACGATTTGACGCAGAAAACTATCAGATTGACGTAAGGCACCATCAGATCATGGTGTACCGTGACCATGAATTAATCTATGATCTTGATTTCTCATCGGATTATTTGACCTATACGACAGTTTATATTCAACCAAAATGTCATTGAAGACAGAAGGAGGAGGATACAAATGTATGACGTGATCATTATAGGCTCGGGGGCGGCAGGCTTATCCGCCGGGGTCTATGCCAAGAGGGCGGGACTGAATCTCTTGGTCATTGAAAAGAGTCCCATGAGCGGCGGACAGATCCTGAACACCTATGAGGTGGACAATTATCTTGGGCTTCCCGGCATTAACGGCTTCGACATGGGCATGAAATTCCGCGAGCATGCGGACAAGCTTGAGGTGCCGTTTCTGGATGCGGAGGTTTTGGAGATCAAGGATTTGGGCGAAAAGAAGATCGTTAAGACCTCCAAAGAGGAGCTGGAGACAAAGAGCATCATCCTTGCGACCGGTGCGCATCATGCGTTGCTTGGCGTGCCCGGAGAAGCAGAGCTTTCCGGCATGGGCGTGTCCTACTGCGCGACCTGCGACGGCGCATTTTTCCGCAAGAAGGTCGTGGCCGTGGTGGGCGGCGGCGACGTAGCCCTGGAGGATGCCATTTACCTGGCCCGCACCAGCGCGAAGGTATATCTCATCCACAGAAGAGATGAGCTTCGCGGCACGAAGGTACTGCAGGAGGAGCTCATGGCGAAGGAGAACGTGGAAATCCTCTACAGCCACGTGGTGAAGGAGATCTGCGGCGAGGACAACGTGGAGAAGCTGCTCTTAGAGGACGTAAAGACCGGGGAAAAGAAGGAGCTTCCAGTGAACGGCGTGTTTATTGCGGTGGGCATCCATCCGGACAGTGAGCTGGTTGCAGGGCTTGCAGACCGCGATCCGGCCGGATACGTGCTGGCGGGAGAGGATTGCGTGACCAGCTGCCCTGGGATCTTTGCGGCCGGCGACGTGCGAAAGAAGCCCATCCGGCAGGTGGTGACGGCCGTGGCGGACGGCGCAAACGCTGCGACGAGCGCAGGCGCCTTCGTGGCGGGCAGATGACCCGTCTGACGCGACTTTGCGGGCTGCTTTGCGGAAAATAATGTTGATCAGATCGGTCAACCAGAAATTTGAATAGCAGTTTCTTAAAGTTTTCTAAAAATTTTTTTCTGGATTTTATGGGTTGACAAAAGAAAAACTGTGTAAAATTCACAATTCCTATGCGGAGCACGGAATTTTGGATAAAAATAATTGCTTTTTTGATTAAAGTTATCCACGTTGAAAAGCGCCGAAACTTGGGGGAAAGCGATTTATACACCAAGTTATGCACGTTATCCACAGGTTTTTGACAAAAACGGAATTGGGAAAACCGAGTTTTTCAACGAACGCAGGTTTTGGACATAATTAACAAATTTGTCGAAATTCAGAAAAAAACCGCGATTGAGGTTGACAGAATCAAATTCAAAAATATGTAAAATATTTTGGAAATTGTTGCAAAACAACGCGAAAACATGGTATAATGCTTATACAATTATCAAGAAACCCATGACGGGCTTGGAAAGGAGCCGTATGGCGGTTTCGTAATTGAAAAAACAGACGGAAGGGATGATCATATGAAATTTATAATCGTAGGCAGAAATCTTGAAGTAACTCCCGGATTGAAATCGGCAGTAGAAGATAAGATTGGTAAATTGGACAAGTATTTTAACCCCAACACGGAGGTTCACGTAACGCTCAGCGTTGAAAAGGAGCGTCAGAAGATTGAGGTAACCATCCCCGTTAAAGGAAACATTATCCGCTCCGAGCAGGTGAGCAATGACATGTACGTATCCATCGACCTGGTGGAGGAGATCATTGAGAGACAGTTAAAGAAATATAAGAATAAGATCGTTGACAAGCATCAGTCCGGCGGCGATTTCAGCCAGGCCTACGTGGAGAACGATTATGCGGATGACGAGGAGATCAAGATCGTCCGCACCAAGAAGTTCGACATCAAGCCCATGTATCCCGAGGATGCCTGCATCCAGATGGAACTGCTGGGTCATAACTTCTATGTATTCTGCAATGCAGAGACGGATCAGGTGAACGTTGTATATAAGAGAAAGAACGACACCTATGGTCTCATCGAGCCGGAAATCTAAGGCAAAGCTTGTTTCCGTACAATCAGAAAATTCACTTGAATGAAAGGGACGCCGAGTGCGTCCCTTTTCCTATTTTTGGCACCTCGGAAATCACGTCGGTAAGTTCACAAAATTTTCACGATAAAGTCATTGCAAAAGAGAATTGACTATGTTACAATGAGGAAGACTCGAATGATAAAAAAATAACAATCATTCTGACGGCAAGAAAATAAAAGGAAAAAAGAACCAAATTTAAAGAAAACATGGAGGAAAAACAAATGGCAAGAAAAGTAGTTTTGGCCGGCGCTTGTCGTACCGCGATCGGTACCATGGGCGGATCCTTAAGCACGACTCCCGCAGCGGAGCTGGGCGCGATCGTTATCAAGGAGGCACTCAATCGTGCAGGCGTAGAGCCCTCGCAGGTTGATCAGGTTTACATGGGATGCGTTATCCAGGCAGGTCTTGGACAGAACGTAGCTCGTCAGGCTTCCATCAAGGCTGGACTTCCCAATGAGGTTCCCGCCGTTACCATGAACGTGGTTTGCGGATCTGGCTTAAACTGCGTTAACCAGGCTGCACAGATGATCATGGCAGGAGATGCTGACATCGTAGTGGCAGGTGGTATGG
The DNA here is from genome assembly GCA_947305245.1 of uncultured Lachnospiraceae bacterium. GTDB lineage: Bacteria > Bacillota > Clostridia > Lachnospirales > Lachnospiraceae > Acetatifactor. The sequence goes on along the minus strand of CAMZDG010000051.1, from coordinate 6,368 downwards.
AGAACATGTCCATGGCACCTTATGCAATTCCTCAGGCACGTTTCGGATACAGAATGAACAATGGTACTTTGGTAGACACCATGATCAAGGATGCTCTTTGGGATGCATTCAATGATTATCACATGATCAAGACCGCAGACAACATCTGCGAGGAGTGGGGCCTGACCAGAGAAGAGATCGACGCTTTCGCCCTGAAGTCTCAGCAGAAGTGCGAGGCAGCTCAGAAGGCTGGCGCGTTCGACAAGGAGATCGTTCCCGTAACCGTAAAGAAGAAGAAAGAAGTGATCGAGTTCAAGGTTGACGAGGGTCCTCGTCCCGGCTCCACCATGGAAGGTCTTGCAAAGCTTCGTCCCATCAACCCGGGCGGCTTCGTTACCGCTGGTAACGCATCCGGCATCAACGACGGTGCGGCAGCGATCGTCGTGATGAGCGAGGAGAAGGCTAAGGAGCTCGGCGTTAAGCCCATGGCTACCTTCGTTGCAGGCGCGCTTGCAGGCGTTCGTCCTGAGGTAATGGGCATCGGCCCTGTTGCTGCAACCAAGAAGGTTATGGCAAAGACCGGAATGAAGATCGAAGACTTCGACATCATCGAGGCAAACGAGGCATTCGCAGCTCAGTCCGTAGCAGTTGGTAAGGACCTTGGCATTGACGTTGACAAGCAGCTCAACCCCAACGGCGGCGCGATCGCACTCGGACATCCCGTAGGTGCTTCCGGATGCCGTATCCTTGTAACCCTGCTTCATGAGATGCAGGCAAAGGGCGCAAAGACCGGTCTTGCAACGCTTTGCATCGGCGGCGGCATGGGATGTGCTACCATCGTTAAAATTGAAGACTAATTGCCGGTAAGTTCCTGCAAAGCTTTGGCTTTAAGGAATCTGAAGGGCTAAATACCAAGAGAATGCTTCCTTTGGGGGGTATTCTCTTTGGTGCGTAAATAGACAATCAATAATCGCCATGAGAAGATGGCAGAAATGAGGAAAACATGGATTACATTCTTTATGAGCAGAAAGGTGCTTACGCAGTGATCACCATCAATCGCGAGAGAGCTCTGAACGCACTGAATTCCCAGGTTCTTGACGAACTGAATGCAACCCTGGACGCCGTAGATCTTAGCACGGTTCGCTGCCTGGTACTCACCGGTGCAGGCGAGAAGAGCTTTGTTGCCGGCGCAGACATCGGAGAGATGAGCACCCTGACCAAGGCAGAGGGCGAAGCCTTCGGCAAGAAGGGTAACGACGTGTTCCGCAAGCTGGAGACCTTCCCCATCCCCGTGATCGCAGCCGTAAACGGCTTCGCACTGGGCGGCGGATGTGAGATCTCCATGAGCTGTGACATCAGACTTTGCTCCGAGAACGCAGTGTTCGGACAGCCCGAGGTAGGCCTCGGCATTACCCCTGGCTTCGGCGGCACCCAGAGACTTGCCCGCCTCGTAGGCCCCGGCATGGCAAAGCAGCTGATCTACACCGCTCGCAACATCAAGGCTCCCGAAGCATATCGCATCGGTCTTGTGAACGAAGTGTTCAAGGCAGAGGTTGACGCAGAGGGCAACGTAGTAAAGAGCGCGAAGGAAGTGTTGATGGCAGCGGCTGAGAAGATGGCAGCTACCATCGCTAAGAACGCACCCATCGCAGTTCGCAACTGCAAGAAGGCCATTAACGAAGGCCTTGACGCAAACATGGATGACGCGATCGTGATCGAAGAAAAGCTCTTCGGCGACTGCTTCGAGACCGAGGATCAGAAGTATGGCATGGCTTTCTTCCTTGACAAGAACAAGGAGAAGGTTAAGGCTCCCTTCCAGAACAAGTAAACAATATAGTAAAAATATAAGGAGGAATTATCAATGAAGGTAGGTATTATTGGTGCCGGTACCATGGGACAGGGCATTGCAAAGGCATTTGCTCAGGTAGACGGTTACGAAGTGGCTCTTTGCGACATCAAGCAGGAGTGGGCACAGGGCGGCAAGGACAAGATCGCCAAGGGTTATGCAAAGCTTGTTGAGAAAGGCAAGCTCACTCAGGAGGCAGTTGACGGCATTCTTGCAAAGATCACTCCCGGCCTGAAGGAAGACCTCTGCGCAGATTGCGATCTGATCGTTGAGGCAGCTTTCGAGGACATGAACGTAAAGAAGACCACCTTTGGCGAGCTTGACAAGATCTGTAAGCCTGAGTGCGTATTCGCTTCCAACACTTCCAGCCTTTCCATCACCGAGATCGGAAACGGCCTGACCAGACCCATGATCGGTATGCACTTCTTCAATCCCGCTGACAGAATGAAGCTGGTTGAGGTGATCGCCGGCGTGAACACTCCTCAGGAGACCGTTGACTGCATCAAGAAGATCTCCGCAGAGATCGGCAAGACCGCAGTTCAGGTAAACGAGGCAGCTGGTTTCGTAGTAAACCGCATCCTGATCCCCATGATCAACGAAGCAGCTTTCATCAAGATGGAAGGCGTATCAGACATCGAAGGCATCGACGCAGCTATGAAGCTTGGCGCAAATCATCCCATGGGACCCCTGGAGCTTGGCGATTTCGTAGGTCTTGACATCTGCCTTGCGATCATGGACGTTCTCTACAAGGAGACCGGCGATTCCAAGTATCGTGCATGTCCCCTGATCCGCAAGATGGTTCGCGGCGGCAATCTTGGCGTAAAGAGCGGCAAGGGATTCTATGTATACAATGCAGACAGAACCAAGACTCCCGTTGACGCACAGTAATAAATGATAATAAATGGAGGAAAGAAATCATGGATTTCACTTTGAGCAAAAAGCATGAAATGGCACGCACTCTGTTCAGAGAGTTTGCCGAGAAAGAGGTTAAGCCTCTTGCCATCGAGGTTGACGAGACCGAGGAGTTCCCTCGCGTAACCGTTGAGAAGATGGCAAAAGCTGGATTTATGGGCATTCCCATTCCCAAGGAGTACGGCGGACAGGGTTGTGACATCCTGACCTACGCTATGTGCGTAGAGGAGCTGTCCAAGGTTTGCGGCACTACCGGCGTTATCGTTTCCGCACATACTTCCCTTTGCTGCGATCCCATCCTCACCTTTGGTACCGAGGAGCAGAAGCAGAAGTACCTTCCTGACCTGGCAGCAGGCAGAAAGATCGGTGCATTCGGTCTGACCGAGCCCGGCGCTGGTACTGACGCACAGGGTCAGCAGACCAAGGCCGTTCTGGATGGCGAAGAGTGGGTTCTGAACGGATCCAAGATCTTCATCACCAACGGTAAGGAAGCAGACGTATACGTGATCTTCGCGATCACCGGCATGGTTGAGAAGCGCGGCCGCATGACCAAGGAAATCTCCGCATTCATCGTTGAGAAGGGCACTCCCGGCTTCACCTTCGGTACGAAGGAGAAGAAGATGGGTATCCGCGGATCCTCCACTTATGAGCTGATCTTCACTGACTGCCGCATCCCGAAGGCAAACATGCTGGGACAGCAGGGCAAGGGCTTCAACATCGCAATGCACACGCTGGACGGCGGCCGTATCGGTATCGCTGCACAGGCACTCGGCATCGGCGAGGGCGCTCTTGAGAGAACCATTGCTTACGTAAAAGAGAGAAAGCAGTTCGGCAAGGCCATCGGCGCATTCCAGAACACCCAGTTCCAGCTGGCTGACATGGCTACCAAGGCTCAGGCTGCTCAGTACATGGTTTACAAGGCTGCAACCACGAAGGATCAGTACACCAAGGATCACAAGACCTCTTATAGCGTAGAAGCAGCAATGGCTAAGCTGTACGCTGCAGAGATGGCAATGGAAGTGACCACCAAGGCTGTTCAGCTCCACGGTGGTTATGGTTACACCAGAGAGTATGAAGTAGAGCGTATGATGCGTGACGCAAAGATCACTGAGATCTACGAGGGCACCAGCGAAGTTCAGCGTATGGTTATTTCCGCAAACCTGCTGAAGTAAAAATCAAAGAATATAAGGAGTGAAAATACAATGAAAATCGTTGTTTGTATTAAGCAGGTTCCCGATACCAAGGGCGGCGTTAAGTTCAATCCCGACGGTACGCTGGACAGAGCTGCAATGATGACTATTATGAACCCCGATGACAAGGCAGGTCTTGAGGCTGCACTGAGACTGAAGGATCAGTACGGCGCAGAGGTTACCGTGATCACCATGGGTCTTCCCAAGGCTGAGGACGTGCTTCGCGAGGCTATGGCAATGGGCGCTGACAAGGGAATCCTTGTAACCGACAGAGTACTCGGCGGCGCTGATACCTGGGCTACCTCCCAGACGCTGGCAGGTGCCATCAGAAATCTTGAGTATGACCTGATCATCACCGGCCGTCAGGCAATCGACGGTGATACCGCACAGGTTGGTCCTCAGATCTCCGAGCACCTTGGCATTCCCGTAATCTCCTACGCTCAGAAGATCGAGATCGACGGAGACTCCGTGATCGTTGAGCGTCAGTTTGATGACAGATATCATGTATTAAAGGCTAAGATGCCTTGCCTGATCACTGCTCTGGCAGAGCTGAATCCTCCCCGTTACATGACTCCCGGCGGAATCTTTGATGCATGTGATGCAGAGCTGACCGTATGGGGCCGCGCTAACCTGATCGACGTTGAGGATTCCAACCTTGGTCTGAAGGGATCCCCCACTCAGATCGCAAAGGCTTCCGACAAGGTTCGTAAGGGCCAGGGCGAGAAGATCAACAAGGACGTTACCGAATCCGTTGACTACATTGTTGGCAAGTTAAAGGATAGACACGTTATCTAATATCTAGACTATTTTGGAGGATAAAAAAATGAATTTAGAGGAATATAAGGGCGTATATGTCTTCGCACAGCAGGTAGACAACGTACTGAACAGCATCGCCTTCGAGCTCATCGGCAAGGGCAAGGACCTGGCTGACGCTCTGGGCGCTGAGGTAACTGCTGTACTGGTTGGTAGCGACGTAAAGGGCCTTGCAGACGAGCTGGCTGAGTACGGCGCAGACAAGGTGATCGTGGTTGACGATCCCGAGCTGAAGGAGTACAGAACTGAGCCTTATGCACATGCACTGGCATCCGTTATTAATGAGTTTAAGCCTGAGATCTTCCTGGTAGGCGCAACCGCAATCGGCCGTGACCTGGGTCCTCGCGTATCCGCAAGAATCCACACCGGTCTGACCGCAGACTGCACCCAGCTGGAGATCGGCGACTTCCCCATCAACCCCATCCCTGGCAGAGAGCAGAAGCACAATCAGCTGCTGATGACCCGTCCCGCATTCGGCGGTAACACCATCGCAACGATCGCTTGTCCTGACTTCCGTCCTCAGATGGCTACCGTACGTCCCGGCGTTATGCAGAAGCGTGCGAAGGTTGCAGGCGCAAAGGCAAACGTGATCGAGTTCAATCCCGGATTTACTCCTGACAACAAGTATGTGGAGATCCTGAAGGTTGTTAAGGCCGTATCCGACACCGTTGACATCATGGACGCTAAGATCCTGGTATCCGGCGGCCGTGGCGTTGGCTCTGCAGAGAACTTCAAGATCCTTGATGATCTCGCAGCAGTTCTGGGCGCAACCGTTAGCTGCTCCCGTGCAGTTGTAGATGCAGGCTGGAAGCCCAAGGATCTGCAGGTTGGTCAGACCGGTAAGACCGTTCGTCCCAACGTATACTTCGCAATCGGTATCTCCGGTGCCATCCAGCACTTGGCAGGCATGGAGGAGTCCGACATCATCATCGCCATCAACAAGGATGAGAGCGCTCCCATCTTTGACGTAGCTGACTACGGCATCGTAGGCGACCTGAACAAGATCGTTCCCGCCCTGACCGAGAAGCTGAAGGCTGAGCTTGCTGCAAAGTAAGATTCGCCGATGCGTTGAAGGCCATAGGCATTCATTCAACAAATAAGTAATCCATAAAACTCCGTGCAAGTCTGACTTGTGCGGAGTTTTTTCCCTTTTATATTTGTAATGCAAGTATGATAAATCGGGGGTTGTCTGGCTGATTTGTGTTGCAAATCGTTGTTTGTAGAGCTAAAGTGGACCATGGGGACGGGGTTAGCAGGCCATTTTTTGACCCATTAACCCCGTCCCTGCGGGCCACCAAGATAAGCCTTCGGGTTTGTCGAGCTGATTCAGGGCTTTTACCACCCATGGGACAAGATGACTTGCGTGGGTGGTACGAAAAGCCCCAAACGAAGAATTGGAACCTCCTATGGAGTAAGAAAAGCTTGCATGGGTGGTACAAAAAGCCCCAAACGAAGAATTGGAACCTCCTATGGAGAAGAAATGCTTGCGTGGGTGGTACGAAAAGCCCCAAACGAAGAATTTGGACCACCTATGGAGAAGAAATGCTTGCGTGGGTGGTACGGAAAAGTTTGCCGGGAGAATTAAATTGGCAAACTGGGGTTGCAAGAAGAAAGGCAACATAAACAAG
>CAMZDG010000050.1 GCA_947305245.1 uncultured Lachnospiraceae bacterium | reverse complement strand
AATCAAAGAAGAAAAAACAGAATTATATTCTGGTTTGGAATTTGATTTAACAAAGCAGTATTTGTCTTTTAACGTAAATCGAAATGATAAGAGTGAGGAGATAAAAAAACAATTAGGTTATCTGATTGGAACAATAAGAAGTTCCTATGGTTTTACAGCTTTATCTAGCCCTGTTCCCAAAAGCATCGAGAATAAGACTATTTATTTTATACCAGGAACATTTCATAAATACAGTGTTTACTCAGATTGTTATAAATGGTATGATGACATAGGAAATATTTATGGCGGCAATAACTATGATTCAACCACAATTCAAAATTTGGATGGAAGTATTGCGTTTTCATGGACATTAATAGCTCATTCCTCTCCAAAATATAATTGTCATTCTTTTGCTTGGATCCAAAATAATGAGAACAATGAATTTTGGTTGGATTCTCCGGCTGCTTACATAACAAGCAATGAAGTGAGCTATGTCGGTTATGGTAGTAACGTAACTATTCAGCAGGGAGATATTATTGTTTACCTTGATGATACTACGAACGCAATGAATCATTCAGCAATTGTTATAAGTACTCCGCCTGGAGCGACTGGTATTTATGTGCGTTCAAAGGTGGGAGGGAAAGCGTTGTATGATTCGCCTCTTGATGAAGTTGGATGGTATCATCACTCACATGATTCTCATTTTGTGGTTTATCGATAGGGGGATTTATGAATGGCAAAAAAACATGTGACATTCTGGCCAGTGTTCTGTTAATTTGTTTTTTGACTTTATTAATTGGAGTTCAGGCGAAGGCTGTCACACCGGAAGAATTAAGAGATAAGTGGAGGGATAAACTGGAATATCCCGTAAAGTTTCTGGAAGATGATTTGTATGATGACGGGTTTGGGCATATGTTACCGAAAGCTTCTGATGAGTGGATGGAAACGCTTAAGCAATTAGGCTCCATCGGCGTGACTTATGCCTTAAATCCACCCGAGGATATTTTAAATGGTTTATCATCTGAAGAACTGGCAAGCCTGTTTCAAACATGGCCGTGGATTCATCTTGTAGATTCTTATAATGACGACGGAGATCATTATGAGAGGTTTTTTCAGTTCGCCGAACTTAATTCTGACATTTTTTTTGAATTACTTGGCAGGGAAGACGGATATGTTTGTATTCTGGAGGCATATAGAAACAATAAGTTTGACATAAATGCCAATAATGAGAATCCGCTGTTTTGCTATTCACTGGATCTAACGGAAAAGGCAGAGGTTTTCGGTTGTCAGTTTATACGTTATTATCATCATCATTTTACGCGGGATGAGTATGATTTGGCGTGTGAGATCATTAAAGAAAAATTAGTGATTTACGAAAAACTCAATGACGAATCTTTGGCAAAACGAAGATTAAATTTGTCTGAGATTGATTTTGGAGAAGACGAGATGGCTGGTGACGTCAGGGCAAATTATTATACTTCGGCGAAGCGTCAAGAAACATGGGCTGGTATGATGGGTGCCGCGAGTGATGAACAATATCCGGCCCAGGAGAACAATGGGGTTTCGGCTTCGGAAGAAGAAAAAGAGACTAGCCTGTCGGGGGAGCAGGAAAACGAAGAGCGTCAAAACGAAATTGTAACAGTGGTCGACCAAGAGGCTGGTAAAACAACGAATAAGAATTGCTATTGGTGGTTCATAATCTCTATTGGGATAGTTTTTGGGGGAGTCATATGTGTATGCTTTATTACGAAGACGTACAAGAAAAAACGAAAAGTATAGTTACCATATGAAACCATAAAAGGGCATAGTTGCAGATGGGCAGGAAACGATTGAAAACAAATCAGGATTTTTATCATCAGGTTCTTATGCTCTGATAAATGGATGTGCTGTTTGATACAATGAAGTAATACTTTTATAGGTAAAATTAATGGTAACATGTATGGAAACCAGGCCATGGAGTTGCTTTGTTTATCATCATTCTTTCGTTTGGGGGCTTTGGACTCTGACTCCGTCATTTCAAGGTTCGATCTCCGCTTCGCTTCAGTCGGCGCAAAACGGATGTCCACCGGACATCCTGCGCCCTTGTAGCGCTGCTTAAAGGAGCTGATGATCAGCTCCTTTTTTGTTGCCTGAAAAGCCGGCTAAGGGCATTCTGGACCCGGAGCCAATGGTGGGGTTGATACAACCTTATTACTTGTTTTCCATTGTGTTTCGGTGTTGGACATGCTATGCTTGAAGCAGAGAAAAACTGGATGCCCGTAAGGAAGGGAAAGAAAGCTGAAGTAATGGAAGGAGGGGTATCATTGGAGTATTCTGAGTACATGGTGCAGCCGGAGGAGCTAGAGTTTGAACGCGCGGATGCCGAGCAGCAGCGCGTGCTTCGCATGATCAATGAAAGGGATAAGGCAGCCATAATCCTTGCCTTGGTGATGGGAACGCTTACCGGAGTCGTTGCCGTCGTAATGCTTTTCAAGTTTGTGGGACTGATCGGAGGGATCGCTGCGATCGCGGTCACGGTCCTGCTGATTGCTGCCCTCTGTTGGTATTTGGCAAAAGTATTTCCTCAGAAGGGGTATCAGGATTTTGAGATCCTTCCCATGGAGGTGGTTACGACGAACTATCGCACGGGAGAGCTTCGGGCCGTTGACCTTTGGTCCGAGGAACAGCAAAAGTGCGTTAAGTACAATTTGGTCCGCGGCAGCAATCATATTGTCAAGGGCGGGAAGGGCCTTTTTGTGAGGGCAATTTCGGATCAACGCAGGGACTATATTTTCGTCACGGAGCATGACTATAAGATCATGAAAATGAATGCGGATAATCGTACTTCATCTTGACATGTTTCTTTTTTTTAGAAAATTTGTTATAATTGACATGCATTTGGTAACGAGCGTTTTATAGATTCAAAGGAGGGGCCTTCGAATGGGAAACGAAAATTCTATGGCAAGTCAGTCATCCTGGTTTCGCCAGTATGAGCAGGAAGTTAACGGCGCGAGAAATGCAAGCAATGGAAATAAAAAGATTTTGATCATCATCCCCATCTTGCTGATCGGGGGAATGATCGCCCTGATGATCAGGAATGGCGCATTGGAGAGTGAGCAGACCAGGGGTGGCGTCTATGCCTTGGGCGGGATCGGGATCTTTTTGGTTCTCATAATCTTGATCCTTCTTAGCAAGTCAAAGAAGAAGGATGCCGCAGCGATCACCAGAAAGGATCTGGACGCACTTTTGGCTACCCCGGAGCTTGCGGAGGAATTTGACCTGCAGATGAAAGAGAAGCCTTTGTTTCAGGTGCAGAATCAAAAGGATGATTATGTTTTCGCCACGAAGGATTACCTTGGCATTTGTTTTAAGTTCCTTGGCGACGTGACCTATCGGTTCGTTCGGCGCAGTGACGTCTCAGTTCTTCATTCCTATAAGAATTCCGCGGGCTGCTTTGACGTGGAATTTCAAAATCCCACCAGGAAGGTTTTGATGGCCTGGGTGGCGAAGGATAAAAACAAGGTTGAAGAACTCAAGGCAGCTTTAGGGAACGCGGACCAGAACATAAGCTCTTCCGAGGGATAACGCGGAAAGAATCTCTCTAGGATAGGCATAAAAAAGAATTGGAAGAATTGGGTTATTACAATGATTGATCAAAAAAAGAAGAATGAAACTTATGTTTTGATCATAAAGGCGCTTGTGATCGGTTTGCTTCCGCTTTTGTCGTGCTGGATCTATTGCATCGGACAGGGAGGGAGCCTTTCGAAAGTTTTTTTTCCAAGCTCTTATTGGAATGACGAGTTGTTTTACTACAAACAGATCGAGAGCATCATTCATTTCGGATATCCGCAAGGTTATTTCGGATATAATGAAGGCCATGCGAGGCTTTTGTCCTATGCCGCCTGGAGTCCGGTCCTGTATCTTCCGTGGAGTCTGTTTGGTATTGTTTTTGGCTGGGGACTTTTGTCTCCCATGATCGCCAATCTGGTGATCCTGTCCTTGACTTTGTTCTGTTTTGTGCTCATGGTAAAGCCTGATCGCAGGCAATTGATCACCATGATCTTATTGTTTTTGCTTTACAGGAACTGCGCAAGGTATGTGATCTCCATTACTCCGGAAATAATCTGTCACTGTGCGGCGATCTTAATCTGCGGACTGGCATTGAACTATCAGGAAAAGGAAACGGCGGGAAAGCTTACGTGGATGTTTCTTTTGTCAGCCTATGCAACGTTGATGCGGCCCTATTTGATCTTGTTTATGCTCTTGCCGATCTGGTTTGCGTGGCGAAGGTTGCGTTGGAAGGGAATTTTGTTGTCAGGCGGCGTTGGCTTGGCGACGACGATCACATATGTTCTTATCAATCGGTTTCTCCAGGCAGAATATTTCAACTCCTTGTTTTCGACGAAATGGCTCCATGTCTTTTTGGATCAAGGCTTATGGGCAGGATGTCAAAACTTGTTTGTTACCGTGATCGAAATGACAAAGGAGTATTTCAAGTGGATTTTGGACTTTACGAGAACGGGGACTTTCCAAGGGGGCTATTTCATCGTCTTTAGTGTGCTTATGGCGGTATATGTCGCAGAGTGTGTTTGGGATCTGATCGTTGTCCTAAGGCGGAAAAAGAAGGGGGAGGACGAGGCGGCGAAGGAGCTTCTTAGAAAGATGCCGGTTCGATTGGTTATGGCATTCTCCTTTATCGCAATGTATTTTGCGCTGATCCTGATGTATGCTCTTCGGGAAGGCGCACGACATCTTTTGATTTTTGTGAGTGCAGGAATGTTTGTCCTGAGCACGATAAAGGATCGTTTCTTTCAAAAGCTTATACTTGTAGGAATCGTTTTTTGTTATGTCTTTGTCATCCAAATCTCAGGAGAGTATGAAAATGCCATTCCATTTCGGACGGATGCCGGGGCGAACAAGCTAAGCTATTGGGAGGAGACCCTGGCAAAAGAGATAAAGATCGACACGAAGGGTGCCCCTAGCTATGATAATACCATCATTTGGTTACGGTATGACATTGTGGGCGATCAGGTTGCCGTGACGGATCATGGCGTCTTATACGCCATGCCGAAGGGCATGGGGATCAATCTGGTAAACCCGGATTATGCGATCTCTAATTTTGATTCCCTGAAGTCGCGCTACCTGCTGGTGCCGAAAGGTGGCAAGATGGATAACGCCTGCAGGGAAGCAGGATACCGCGTGGTTGGGGAATACGAAGATTCGATCATTTATGAGAAGAAATAATACGGGAAAAGCAAGGAATTGACTTAGCTCTTATGGAAATGAGTCAGAAAGGAAGGGCACATGAGTAACGGACCGAGATCAAGAGATAAGAACGTATTGGGAGGGAGCGGCAGCGTAAATAAGCGAGGCAGCGGGCTTGGCACGGGGCCCGTCGGAAGTCCGAGAGGGCGCATCGGCGGTACGGGAAGCTCCTCCGGAGGATATCGGCCGTCCAGCGGCGGCTCCGGATATGGCGGAGGCGGCGGTGGCTTTAGCAAGATCATAGGGATACTTGTGATCGTGGCGGTTATCTATTTCGGCTCTAAGTATTTCATGGGCGGCGGAAGTGGTTCCGGCAGTGGCAGTGGCGGCGTGGGAAATATCTTAAGCACCCTCACGGATCTAACCTCCGGTGCAGGCAACGTTGCTGACGAATTTCAGGTTGGCTCGCAGGGCACGGGTAACTGGCGCCCTTCTTCCGCAACCCTGAACACGAAGGTGGCCGCCGGCTCTAGGGAAAAGTATACGACGATCCTCGGGGACGGTAAGGACGTGGTCACGCTCATGGTATATCTTTGCGGTACGGATCTTGAGTCCAAGCACGGCATGGCGACTTCTGACATCCAGGAGATGATGAAGGCGGACTTTGGCAGTAACGTAAACCTCATCGTCTATACCGGCGGATGTAAAAAATGGACCAATAACGTTGTCAGCAATGACAAGAATCAGATTTATCAGATCAAGGGCGGCAAACTGATCTGCCTCGAGAAGGACATGGGCAATGATTCCATGACAAAGCCCGCGACCCTGACAAAGTTTATCCAGTATTGTACAAAGAATTATCCGGCCAACCGCAACATGCTGATCTTTTGGGATCATGGCGGCGGTTCCCTGACAGGATATGGCTATGATGAGAAGAATGCATCGAGTGGCTCCATGAGCCTGACGGGCATCAACACGGCGCTGAAGGATGCAGGCATCAAGTATGATTTCATAGGCTTTGACGCATGTCTGATGGCCACGCTGGAAAATGCCCTGATGCTGACGGATTATGCGGATTATCTGATCGCCTCCGAGGAGACGGAGCCGGGTGTTGGCTGGTATTACACCAACTGGCTGACGGCGCTTGGAAAGAATACCTCCCTGCCCACCATCGAGATCGGGCAGAAGATCGTGGATGATTTCGTCGACGTATGTGACAGGAGATGTAACGGGCAGAAGACCACGCTCTCCGTTGTGGATCTCGCGGAGCTGGAGCATACCGTGCCGGATAAGCTGACGGCCTTTGCTTCCTCCACGGTGAACATGATCCAGAACAATGGATATGACGAGGTTGCGAGTGCCCGTCACAATACGAGGGAGTTCGCCCAATCCTCCAAGATCGATCAGGTGGACCTGGTGCATCTTGCGCAGAATTTAGGCACTTCGGAAGGAAAGGCCTTAAGCAGCGCCGTGAAGGAAGCGGTGAAGTATAATCGAACCTCCTCCAACATGAGCAACGCCAACGGTATTTCCATCTACTTCCCGCAGAAGAAGCCTTCCAAGGTGAAGTCTGCCGTGAAGGAATATCAGCAGATCGACATGGATTCCGAGTATACCAGGTGTATCCAGGAGTTTGCAAGCGTGGAGGCGACGGGCCAGGAGTATTCCGCACAGAACGCTGACGGCGCGTCGGTCGGCTCCCCGATCTCTTCGCTGCTGGGAGGCCTGCTCGGCGGAGCGACTTCCTCTTCCGTGGGGGATCTGCTCTCGGGCTTGACGACCAGTCAGCAGACGCAGACTTACGTGGCAAACAACTCCCTCGACAGTTCCGCGCTGGTTTGGACGCAGGAGGACGGGCACTATAAGCTCAAGCTCTCCGAGAAGCAGTGGAAGCTGGTACAGGACATTGACCTGAACGTGTTCGTGGATGACGGGGAAGGATATATCGACCTCGGTTTGGATAACGTGTTTGAGAGAGATTCCAAGGGAAACCTCATTGGAGACTTTGACGGGACCTGGCTTTCCATCAACGGACAGATCGTTGCCTATTATCGCCTGGACACCGTGGAGGAGGGAAGCCATTACTCCATCACGGGTTACGTGCCGGTCATGATCAACGGAAATCGCTCCGAGCTGATCCTGGTGTTTGACGACGCGAGACCGAATGGTTATATTGCGGGTGCAAGAGACGTATATACCAGTGGGGAGACACAGGTGGAGCCCAAGAACCTGACGGAAGTGAAAAATGGTGACAAGCTGGAGTTCCTCTGCGACTACTACACCTACAGCGGAACCTACAAGGATACCTATTATCTGGGAAATCCTATGCTATACAACGGCAATGCGGTGATCGGTAACCTGCGGCTGGAAAACAGTGAAGTGCAGGTGACATATTGCCTGACGGACATCTATCAGCAGACCTATTGGACGCCGGTTTTGCCCTGATTTCGGCAAGTTTACTGAAAGTTAGAAAATTTTTCTTAATTACTTGAACAATAAGCATAAACGTTATATAATTTACTTGCTGAAACTTATCACTAGTTAGTTTTTTGGGAGGTATTCAATGATTGTACGTGGTATTATCTGTGAGCCGGGAAAACCTCCGATGGAAGCGGAGGTAGACACGCAGTTTCTTGGGACGATCATGGGCGATAACCGGCTGCTGCTCAGACCGTTTAAGGACAGGAACATTGGCGTTGTCGTGAATGAGAACTACGCGAACGGGAATACTGGTTTGGAGCATAACCGCAGCGTGGGCGGACTGTTTAAGAGTGTGGCAATTTACGGAAATATGTTTGTGGCAGGCTTGGAGGTGGACGGATCGCTTCTGTCTCTCAATGATCAGCAGATCAAACTGTACATGAAGCAGTTAGGAAGATAGTTTAAAATAAAATAAAGGGATAAAGAGTGCCTGACGAGGGCACTCTTTTTTACGAAAATAATTTATCGTAAATCGATAAAAATATATTGACAATTTCAAAAAGTGGTGGTAAGGTGATGGAAGAAGAGAAAAGAAGCGCGAAGGATTGGAGGGGGAGCTTATGGAACAGGAAAGACCAAGTTTTTATCAGGGCAAAGGCTGTCAGACCCTTTTGATCGTGCTTGGCGTGGTGATGGTGATCGGATTTTATATCTTTAACATTCTCACGTATTTGGATTCTTCGAGAGTAGATCCGACGCCATATGAGGCGGCGAGGTGGAGATCCCTGATCTTTGGACTTTTGCTCTTTTTCGCCAGAGTCTTTCTGTTCTGCATGGCGGCCGCCGCTAAGGACGGAAAGGTAGTTCGGGTGGTAACCTGGATCATCCAAGGTCTTTGTGTGGTACTCTGCGCTTTGAGCCTTCTCGTTTTCCTTTGGCTTACGAATGGCCGGTATACGAAGGAGACCATCAACTTTTTTACGGAATTTAAGGCGATCATAGCATTTCTGGCACTCACGCAGGGGGGGGTTCAAAGGATCTTCCTAAACGGTCATAAGATTATCAGTATGTTGTCAGGAAAGCAGATGGAGGCGGAATCGGAAGGCGAAGGCTCACGCATTGATGTCTTGGCGATCGGTCAGTGTATTTTTAAGATCGTCGGCTGTGTCTTGCTTTTAGATTTAGCACGGTGGTTTTGTTTGATTTCTCTCACGAGGTGGTGGAGGACATTGCTTACAATGAGCGGGTTCTAAGGGATGACAGGATCCCTGGCACATAGAAAAAGAGTGGCAAGTCATAAATAAAATTAGGAGGCAGTTATGGAACAGAAAACATTTGCAAATTTATTGAAGCTTGTGATCATTGGCACGGGAATCTTCGGAATATTCATCTGTGTCTACGTTTTACCGGCCTGCGGGGACATCTTTCGAAAGATGTATCCGGAGTTCTCCTATGCATACTGGCCCTGGCTCATCTTCTTATGGATCGCGGCCATCCCCTGCTTTTGTGCTCTCGTATTTGGATGGCAGATCGCAGGCAACATCGCGAAGGATAAGTCCTTCTCCATGGCGAATGCAAACTTAATGAAATGGATCACGTGGATGGCAGCAGGGGATAGCGCCTTTTTCTTCCTTGGCAACGTCGTATTGCTTTTCTGTAACATGAATCATCCCGGAATTCTTTTCATATCCATGGTGGTCGTGTTCGCGGGCATCGCGATCGCAGTGGCGGCGGCATGTCTGTCTCACCTGATCCGCAAGGCAGCCGTGCTGCAGGATCAGAGCGACCTGACCATATGATCGGTCAGACCGCAGAGGCGACCAGGCCATATCGCCGGTCAGACCGCAGAAGTGACCAGGCCATATTGCCTGTCAGACCGCAGAAGTGACCAGACCATATCGCCGGTCAGGATAGAAAAGAAGGATCAGCAAAAGAAACATGTGCGTGAAGGAGCGCGCAAAGAAGGGAGAACGCCGTGGAAGAAGAATTGAGAGAAGAAGTGAATGGGAACATTGTTTTTAACATAGATGTTATGCTGGCAAAGAGGAAGATGAGCGTCGGAGAGTTGGCAAATCGCGTGGGGATCACGCTGGCCAACATGTCCATCCTTAAGACGGGGAAGGCCAAGGCCATCAAGGTGTCCACGCTGGCGAAGCTTTGTGATGCATTGAATTGTCAGCCGGGTGACCTGCTGGCGTATGAGCGGGAGGTAAATGATGGACGATAAGGGATTTTGGGATGCCAACGGGAATTGGAAGGAAAGCGCGCCGAGCGAGGGAACGGCAGCCGTCGCGGAGAGCAGACCTGAAACAATGAAGGTGATAAATGGCGCGAAGCCCTTCGTCCGGGAGACGGAGGAGACCAGGCGATTAAAGGAAAAATACCAGACCATCGGTCCTCTGACCATTTTATATGCCGTGTTTTATGCGCTTTGCATGTATAAGAACGCATCGGGGATCACCTTCCCTTTTTTCGTGGCAGGCAGTCTCGGCTATTTTGGCTATATCTTGAAAAAACTAGAGCTTACCTGGAAAAGCGGCAACGCCTTTTACGTGGTGAGCACGATGCTGCTTGCCATCTCCACGTTTTGCACTGATGACGTAAGGATCATTTTCTTTAATAAAACTGGGATTTTCCTCCTGATGATCTGCTTTCTGCTCACGCAGTTTTTCAACACAAAGGAATGGGGGCTTGGAAAGTTTGTGGGGTCGATCGTGCGGTCGATCTTTGAATCCCTGGGCGAGCTTCCAAGGCCCATTGAAGACATGAAGGGCTTTACAAAAAAAGGGCAATCGGAAGCGACAAGAAGAGTGATCTATGTGTTGCTCGGTCTGCTAATTACTGTTCCGCTGTTTATTATCGTGGCAACTCTCCTTAGCAGTGCGGATTACTTTTTCCGACAGATCACGGATGGAATTTTGAGAGCGATCAATTTCAGCAATGTCTTCGGCGTGATCTTTCGCGTGATCTTCTGGTATTTCGCCGTGTATATGCTGGTCTCCTTCCTCTGTAAGAAAAACATTACGGAGGCCGTAAAGGATCATCGGACCGGAGAGCCGATCCTTGCGATCACCGTGACGAGCATGCTCTCCGTCATGTATCTGATCTTCAGCGGCATTCAGGTCATGGGACTTTTCCTTGGACAGCTAAAACTTCCTGAGGGATACACCTATGCGGAATATGCCAGGGAGGGATTCTTCCAGCTGCTGACCGTGGCCATTTTGAATCTGGTGATCGTGCTACTCTGCATGGCGTTTTTCCGGGAGAGCAAGGTGCTGAAGGCCGTGCTAACGATCATGTCTCTTTGCACCTTTATCATGATCGCATCCAGCGCGATGCGCATGATCCTGTACGTGCAGGTTTATAATCTGACCTTCCTGCGGATCTTGGTTTTATGGGCCTTGGCAGTGCTTTTCCTGCTCTTTGTCGGCGTCGTGATCCAAATCTTTCGCAAGGATTTCCCGCTGTTTCGCTATGGAATGACCGTCGTGACGATCCTTTATATTGGCCTTGCGTTTTCGCATCCGGACTGGATCATTGCGAAATATAACATTGTAAATCATGACGGATCCCTGGATTATCATTATCTGGCACAGCTCTCGGCGGATGCGGCGCCGGCCCTGATCCCTTATTTGAAGGAGCACGGGTATGATATGAGCGTGGTGCAGATCCCAAAGGAGGCAAAGGAGCAGGATAACATCGATGGCAGAGGGGGAAGAGAAGATCCTTATTGGGCCAAGGTGGAAGCCATGTGGGGCGGATACTCCAGATCTGCAATGCAGGCGGATGCCTTCGGATACTATTATCTCGCGAACCTGCGAGAGGAGTTTTTGGATATGGGGATCCGAAATTTCAACCTGTCAAGATACGTTGCCTTCAGGGCAGCAACAAAATAAAAGGTAGCGCAAAAATAAAAAAGCAGCGACGAAACAGCAATGAAAAAACAGCAATAAAAGAAAACAACAACAAAAACCCCCGGCCGATCTGATCGGTCGGGGGTTTGCCATATCTCATAATTATTTGATGCTTACCTTGCCCCAGGAATCAGAGGGAACCAGGGAAACATAAATCTTACCAACGTTCAGGGTCAACTCTTCGCCGGTCTTTGCGTCATAATAATGCGCGGGATCGGAATCGTTGTTGGACTTTGTCCACTTGATGGGGATCGCGTTGCCGTTGGTCAGGTAATAACCGTCGCCCTTGGTCTTGTTGGAGCCATAGTAGTTATAATAATTGTAGATCATGTAACCGTGCTCGTCTAACTGAGAGAAGGAGCAGTTCAGGATCAGAACGTTCTTAAAGGTGGTCACGTTGTCGTTGTCGGCTGCATCCGTATGAACCTGACCGTACTCATACAGGTCATAGGTCTTCGTGGTCTTATTATACTTCAGGGCCGTGGAGGTATGCGGGAAAGGAAGGGAGACGTCGCTTGCGGAGCTTACCTTCGCATTGTCTGACAGATCCGTTTCCTCGTCATCATAGAAGTTAAATCCGGTTCCCTTGTAGGAAGAGGAATACTCTTTGCTAAACTTTGCGTTATCCAATGCTTTCTTCAGGCCGACGGAGTATTTTCCATTATCGGGATTCTTATATTCGTCCCAGGTTACGAACTCCGTATACTCGGAACCATATGCCTTGTTTGCATAGGAGGTTGCCCAGGAAGGACGCTCTGAGAGAGGTCTGGTATATCTTGCAAAGATGCCGCTGAGGTGAGCACAGTATTTCTTTGCAACATAATCATTGATGTAGAAAGGACCGCCGTCATGACAGAAGATCGCTTCGTAGGGGAAGCCGACCAGGAAGTTCGTGGGGCGGATGGAGCGAACGCCGCCGAAGCGGGTGATCTGCTCATAATCCTTTACGATACACATGAAACGGGTGATCCTGCCGTTGGCGGTGGAGTTCATCATCTCATAAACAACGTCTGCCTGATTGATCCCGTAGTGAGGATAGGTCAGGATCTCGTTATCCACCATAATGGCTACGGGACGCTGGTTCTCGAGATCTTTGCTGATCCATTCGCCAGTCAGTTCACTCTGGTACATGTTCGTGTGATCCACTTTCGGCGATGGCGTGGGTTTTGCTTCCTCGGAGCTCTTGTCCGTTGACTCGGAGGAGGATGCGGGAGGAGGCGTCAGATCCGGCTCGTCAATGGTGATGGTCTGGCTGGTCAGGATGTCATCTCCGTCCGCAGGTATTTCAACCGTGTTACTGCAGGCAGTCAGCATGGTGCCAAGGAGCATGCATGCCAAGGCAAGTTTCCATTTTTTTCTCATGAGTACATTCCTCTTTCTTTATCTGTCTTTTTTCTGAAAAGCAGGTTGCTTTTGTGGTAAAAAATCTACCCTTTTACTATACTCAATTTTTTCAATTTTTTCAACTCATTCCAGGGAATTCAGAAAAAATTCAAAAATTCCCTGCGGAAGGCCTGGGAAGAGGCACCTTTCATTTAGAGACGCGTGGTCCATTTCGTGCAGTCCCAGACTTCCGTCGCCAGGCCTTCATAGAATTCCGGTTCGTGGCAGACCATGAGAATGCTGCCCTTATAGTCCGACAGCGCCCGGAGGAGCTCCGCCTTGGCATCCACGTCCAGATGGTTTGTGGGCTCGTCGAGGAGCAGGAGGTTGCTGGGGCGGTTGATGAGTTTACAGAGTCTGACCTTCGCCTGCTCGCCGCCGGAGAGCACCTTGACCTTGCTTTCGATGTGTTTGGTGGTCAGGCCGCACTTTGCCAGGGCGGAGCGCACTTCATACTGTGACATGCCCGGGAATTCGTCCCAAATCTCTTCGATACAGCTCTTAAACCCATTCCCGCTCATTTCTTGCTCGAAGTAACCGATCTCTAAGTAATCGCCTTGGGTGACACTTCCCGCAAGGGGCGGGATCAGTCCAAGGAGACTTTTTAGGAGCGTGGTCTTTCCGATACCGTTGGCGCCCGTAAGCACGATCTTGCTGCCCCGTTCCACGGTAAGGTTTAAGGGAGAAGAGAGGGGATCCTCATAACCGATCACCAGATCCTTTGTCTCGAACAGAACTCGGCCGGGCGTGCGTGCCTCCTTGAAGCGAAATTCCGGCTTCGGCTTTTCGGCGGCGAGCTCGATCACATCCATCTTATCGAGCTTCTTTTGGCGGGACATGGCCATGTTCCTCGTGCTGACCCGCGCCTTATTTCGCGCCACGAAATCCTTGAGATCCGCGATCTCCTTTTGCTGACGGTTATATGCGGCCTCCAGCTGAGCTTTCTTCATGGCATATACTTCCTGGAACTTGTCATAATCACCGACGTAGCGGTTAAGTTCACAATTGTCCACGTGCCAGATCAGGTTGACGACACTGTTTAAGAACGGAATGTCGTGACTGATGAGGATGAATGCATTCTCATATTCCTGCAGATACCTGGTCAGCCATGCAATGTGCTCTGCGTCCAGATAGTTCGTGGGCTCGTCGAGGAGCAGGATGTCTGGCTTTTCCAAAAGGAGCTTGCCCAGAAGGACCTTTGTTCTCTGGCCGCCGGAAAGCTCCGTCACGTCGCGGTCCAGCCCGATCTCCGTCAGGCCCAGGGCTCTGGCGACCTCTTCCACCTTGGCGTCGATCACGTAAAAATCATGCATGGTCAGGAGGTCTTGAATGGTGCCGAGGTCTTCCATATACCGTTCGAGTTCCTCGGGCGTTGCATCGCCCATCTTCTCGCAAATGTCATTCATCTGCGCTTCCAGCTCATACAGAAAGTTGAACGCGCTCGAGAGCACGTCGCGGATGGTCTGTCCCGCCGTCAGCACCGTGTGCTGGTCGAGATACCCGACGCGCACGTTCTTTGCCCATTCGATCTTTCCTTCATCCGGCATCAGCATGCCCGTGATAATATTCATGAAGGTGGATTTCCCTTCCCCGTTCGCGCCGATCAGGCCGACATGCTCCCCCTTTAAGAGGCGAAAGGACACGTCATTGAAGATCATGCGGTCACCGAATCCATGCGTTAAATGTTCTACGTTTAAGATACTCATAATAACTCCTAAAAAAAGAATGCCGGGAACAACCGTCCCCGGCACATTGTATCATAAGATGTTTCCTTGGTCAAAGTTAATTGTATTTTTCATTTTCCCAGATAAGATTTCCGGCGTTGTCGTAGATTCTCTCGTACTCGTCCGTGCCTGGATCTATGGGGGTTCGGTAAACGAGAATGGTCTTCTTTTCGATCTTGTAACCATCCGTGGTGATCGTCTCGACGAGGAGACTTAGATCTTTCTCGATCGTGAGGTCCTTATCGAGTTCGATCTGTGCATAATCCTTCGCCATGGTCGTTGCGTCAAAGGTTTTATATACCTTTCCGTCCACCAGATAGGTGACGTTCACTTTTTGAAGCTTTTCAGGATTGTAAATTACAAGCCGATACCAACCATTGCACTTCGTCTTTTTGCCAACGTCCTTCGAATTTATATTACAATCGAGCCCCCCAAGGGGAAGAACGTTCATGAAGAGGGTCTGATAAAAATCAGAGATTTCTACCTTCGTGGTCGTACCTTCTGTGATGCATATCTTGAGTTGGTCATAGGTTTGGAAGAGATCAGCGGTCACCTGTCCACTATAGGTTCCGACATTCTCCCTGGTCAAGGGGAATTCCAGGTCTCCTAAGGCAATCTTGACTTTTGTGTCGTCAGAGTATTGCTTTAAATCAACGGAGAACTTTAAAGAGGCAGTTTTCTTTTCCAAATCGGCCCCGGTGATCTCATAGCTTAAATTTGTCGTGAGCTTTCCGTTTTCCTCAACCTTGCGCTGCAATTCCAACAGATCCATGTTGATGTCGTGAAGCTTGGACTGAAGGGAAGTGACGTTGCTGCTCAGGGAACTTATCTGTCCGATCAAAGAGCTGATGCTTAGAACGGCGATGATCGTGAGGATGATCAGTACGGTTCTGTAGGTGACACCCGCCGTGGTCCCGGGCTCCGGGAGCTTGTTGTGCGTATCCCGGATTTCTCCGCTGGTCACCTTATCCAGTCTTTTATTATAAGCCCAAAGGCTAACGACAACAATAATGATTGCAATGACAAATATGATGAATACCAAAAAGAGTAATTTTGACATATGCGTCCTCCTAAATTATATTTGAAAGAATTTGCGAAAATCGCTGTAATAACTTCTTGTAACGTCCACGAGAGTTCCGTTAGATAACGTTAAAACATACTTCATGGACAGGGATGCTCGGATCTTTTTCACGTGCTTTTTCGAGATGATGACCGATTTGCTGACCCGGAGGAATTCCTGCGGATCCAGCAGTTCCTCCAGCTGATACATTCGGTCTAACGCGTAGTAGGTTCCTTGCTGCGCGTGAATCTCAATTTCCTTACCGAAAGCTTCCACGTAGATCACCTCGTCTACGGATAGGCGAAGCCGATCCTTCTTGTCGTCGCGGACGTTCAAGAATGCGGGATATCTTGCGGATTCCGTGATCACGTAATCGCCCTCTTCACTGATCTCGACCCCATGCCTGGCCAGGTATTCTTTTACAAGGTCGTATTTTTCCTCCGAAACGGAGATTCGGATCTTCATTTGGGCACCTCCTTTTTCCTTACGATATCATCATAACAGATGCCGGCGAAATGTAAATGCTTTGGAAACAAGTTGCACGGTATCGCGGAATAAGTTGCAGTAAATCATGCATTTTGGTATACTTAAGGGCAAGAAGCTCGAAACGAAAAGCGGGGCAATAAGAAAGGGGTTATGTGGGATGAATGAGAATATTGTGAAGAGGAATGAGTTGTGGGCGCAGAAGGTGATCAAGGGGTTGGAGTCGCGGAACATGTCGGGGTATTATGCGGCGACGAAGGAAGAGGCGCTGCAAAAAGCACTGGAGCTGATCCCGAAGGGCAGCAGCATCACCATGGGCGGGTGTATGAGCGCGCAGGAGATCGGGCTGGTGGATGCAGTGAAGACGCCGGAATATCACTTTATTGACAGGTATGCGGCAGCCGACAGGCAGGCGGCAGAGCGGGAGTCTTATGCGGCAGATTTTTATATTGCAAGCGCCAATGCCATGACGGAGGACGGCATTCTCGTGAATATCGATGGAAACAGTAACCGTGTGTCCGCGATCGCGTATGGTCCCAAGAAGGTCATCTTCATTGTCAGTATGAACAAGATCTGTATCGACGTCGACAGCGCGATGAAGCGCGCAAGGAACGTGGCGGCACCCATCAATGCGCAGCGCTTTGGGCTGGCAACGCCCTGTGCCAAGACGGGCGCGTGCATGGACTGCAAGTCGCCTGACACGATCTGCTGTCAGTTCCTGATCACGAGATATTCCAAGCATCCCGG
>CAMZDG010000049.1 GCA_947305245.1 uncultured Lachnospiraceae bacterium | reverse complement strand
CGAAATAGGTCATGTCCTCGCCGGACGTGGTCTGATGCTGATTCAGGTCATAATCCGTTCTGTCAGCAATGCCCCAAAGCTCGCCCCAGCCGAAGGGGAACAGGAACTCAATGTCGGTCGTGCCCTTGCTGTAGAAGCAAAGCTCCTCAGGGCTATGATCACGCAGGCGGATCTCCTCCTCCTTCATGCCAAGGGAGAACAGCCAGTCACGGCAGAAGCCTCTCCAATACTGGAACCAGTCAAGGTCCGTGCCGGGCTTGCAGAAGAATTCCAGCTCCATCTGCTCGAACTCTCTGGTACGGAAGGTGAAGTTCCCGGGCGTGATCTCGTTACGGAAGGATTTCCCGATCTGACCGATACCGAACGGAAGCTTCTTTCTCGAGGTTCTCTGTACGTTCTTGAAGTTTACGAAGATACCCTGAGCGGTCTCGGGACGAAGATATACGGTGTTCTTCGCGTCCTCGGTAACGCCCTGGAAGGTCTTGAACATCAGGTTGAACTGACGGATGTCAGTGAAGTTATGCTTTCCGCAGGTCGGGCAGGGGATGCCCTGCTCCTCAACGAAGTTCTTCATCTTCTCCTGGCTCCACGCGTCAACGCTTTCTTCCAGCTTGATGCCCTTCTCCTCGCAGAAATCCTCGATCAGCTTGTCTGCGCGGAAACGCTCATGGCACTCCTTACAATCCATCAGAGGATCGGAAAAGCCGCCGAGATGTCCGCTGGCCACCCATGTCTGGGGATTCATCAGGATCGCGCAGTCCACGCCCACGTTATAAGGGTTTTCCTGCACAAACTTCTGCCACCAGGCCTTCTTTACGTTATTCTTCAGCTCAACGCCGAGATTACCGTAATCCCAAGTGTTCGCCAGTCCTCCGTAAATTTCGGAACCGGGATACACAAAACCTCTGGCCTTCGCCAACGCAACAATTTTTTCCATCGTCTTTTCCATGTCTCTTCCTCTTCTCTTCTTTTTATCATCATAGTCCGTATCCGGGCTATCACTTGCTCGTTTAAGAACCTTCCTTACTTTGCAAGGATCAGGATCACCGTATCCTCGCAGGCCGTCGTGTCAACGCTGCCATCCTTGCGGAATTGCACGCCCTTGGTGCAGTATAACACGCTGCTCGGCAGGTGGATCACCGTCTTTGCATCCGTGACCACCACGTGCTTGGTCCGAAGCTTCACCTTCGTCGGTTCATCCAGCGTGATGCTTCCGTTGTCGTCATAAAGGACGGTTCCCGTAAAGACATGCTTTTGCTGAAAGGTTTCCTCGACGGTCTCATAATATAATTTCGCTCCCATAAAGGAAGTGAATGCTGCTCCGTCATGAAAACGATAGGTCACGCGGACCAGGGTTTCATGCCCCTCCGGCGCGGCAACCTCAAGAACCGTCACCGGCGTCTCGCTCCCGGTCCGGTTCGCTCCGTTGAACTCCGCAGCCTCCTTGACAGCCATGCCGGTCAGTTCCTCTATGTCATAATAATTCTTATCAAATTGATCCACGATGCAGTACGTGATCTGCCCGCCCTGATCGATCGCCAGTTGTTCCTCGGTCCATTTCTCCCACGCCTCTTCCTTCTGACAACCGGAAAAGACAAGGATCATGGACCAAATGACGAAAGCAACGGCCATCCTTTTGATCCATTTTTTCATTCTACAACCAGCCTTCTGCCACTTGGCATCGTTAATTCAATCTATTATACCTAATGAATGGGAAAATTTCAACAAAGAGTTTTTAGAATTTCGAGACTTTTGAACTCATGACGCATATATTTTTTACAATATTCCGCAGAGACGGACTGAAGCTCTATAAGAACCTCGTCAGAAACCGTAAACGTATAGAGCTTTTCCAAGGTGCTGCTTCCGATATATTCCAGCGCATATGCCGCCGACTCAGAAAGCGCACGGTCCTTCGGCGCGCCGGGATACTCTCCGTTCACGGCAATGGCCTTACACTCAAAAATCACGCGGACAAGAGGTCTTGGCAGCGCAGGTGCGGACAGCGCCTTTAGGGACTGATACATCAGTCCCAGCATCTGCCTCTCGTCATTGTTCTCACGGGCATAATAATCCGCGATCTCCGCAAAGTACATGCCATAATATGCCCCTTCGAAATCGCTCATCAGCCCCTCAAAGTAATTCTTGATCTCCGCGTCCGCGAGCGTATAGGCATCCCTGCCCTGATAAAGCTTAAAAGTGCCAAAGGCAAAGGAATTCGTGGCCGCCGCCAGCTTATTCCCTTGCCTTCTTGCTCCTCTTGCAAAGGCAACGACCTTGCCGCATTCCTTCGTCAGGATCGTCACCCGCCTGTCATATTCTCCGGAGGGAGATTGCTTTAATACCATCCCTGTCACAAAGATCAGATCTTGCACCGCGCTCTCCCTCCTTTCCTTTGCCGCAAGTCTTCACGGCCCTTTACTTTACCCTCAAATCCGTCTTACTCGGACTTCTTGGCATCCTTCGGATTGTATCCGAAATTCTTCATCAGGACGTCGCTGTCCCTCCAGTCCTTCTTTACCTTGACCCAAAGCTGCAGGTTGACCTGCATTTCCAGCATGTCCTCGATCTCCGGACGAGCCTTAGAGCCGATCTGCTTGAGCATCTGCCCGCCCTTTCCGATGATGATGCCCTTGTGAGACTCCTTCTCGCAGACGATGGTGGCCTCAATATGGCAAATGTTGCCCTTTTCCTTCATGCTCTCGATGGTCACCGCAACGCCGTGAGGGATCTCCTCGTCAAGACACCTGAGCGCTTTCTCGCGGATCATCTCCGCAACGATCTGGCGCATGGGCTGATCCGTGATGGTATCCTCGTCATAGAAGGGATCGCCGTAGGGAAGATACTTGAAGATGCACTTGATCAGTTCGTTCGTGTTCTGACTCCTCAGGGCCGAGACCGGAACGATCTCCGCGAAATCATACTCCTTGCGATAGGTGTCGATGCAAGGAAGGATCTCCTCCTTCTTTACGGTATCCATCTTGTTGATCACAAGGATCACGGGCGTTTTCGTCTTCTGAAGCTGCTCGATGATGTGCCGCTCACCTGCGCCGATAAAGGTTGTCGGCTCCACGAGCCAGCAGATCACGTCCACCTCATTGAGCGTCCGCTCCGCCACGTTCACCATGTAATCGCCGAGCTTATTCTTTGCCTTGTGAATGCCGGGCGTATCGAGGAAGACGATCTGCCCCTCCTCGGTCGTCAGCACCGTCTGAATGCGGTTTCTGGTGGTCTGCGGCTTATTCGAAGTAATGGCGATCTTCTGCCCGATCAGATGGTTCATCAGCGTGGATTTCCCCACGTTCGGGCGACCGATCAAAGTGACAAATCCTGATTTATAATTCTTCGTAACTTCCATGGTTTTCTCCTGATCAGATTCTTTCAAATACCGGCATATATTCGATCGGCGCATCCACGCAAACGGTCTGACCGCCCTCGAACACAGTGCCGTCGCTGGTCAATTTCCACAGTCCTGCAGGCAAATAAACCTCTCGGCTGAACTGATCAAGTCCAAAGATCGGCGCTACCAGGTACTTCGCGCCGAACATGTACTGGTCGCTGATCTCCCAGCACTTCTGATCCTCCGGGAATTCAAAGAACATTGCGCGGATCAGGGGCGCACCGTTTGCGGAAGCTTCCTCATACAGACTCTTGATATAATCATGCATCGCAATGCGAATGTCATAGTACTTGCGCATGATCTTATAATTGTCCTCGCCATAGCTCCAAAGCTCATTGGGCTGGCCGGTGTGCAGATATCCGCCGCCCCAGTCGCGATCGTCCAGCGCAGGAATATTGTAAGGACCTCTGTCTCCATGCATTCTCAGCACTGCGGAATATACCGCGAACTGATACCAGCGAATGAGGAGCTGGCGGAAGTTCGGATCCTTTACGTCGTCCGTCATGAAGCCGCCGATGTCGGTCGTCCACCAGGGAATGCCCGCAAGGCCCATGTTCAGGCCTGCCATCACCTGCTCCTTAAAGGAGTAGAAGGTCGAAGGCACGTCGCCGGACCAGATCACGTTGCCGAACTTCTGGCTGCCCGCCCAGGCACATCTCATCAGATTCACCACGGTACCGTCGCCCATTTCCTTCATGGGATCGTTGAACACGCGGCTGTACATCTGCGGATAGAGATTGCTGCACTCCAGCGCGGGGCCAATGCTGTAACGATAATTTTCAAAGTCGTACACGCCATAATCGGGCTCGGAATTGTCGAGCCAGAAGCCGTCGAATCCAAGATCATAATAATTCTTCTTGCAGACCTTCCAGACGTACTCGCGACAAGCCGGATTGAAGGGATCGATCTCCACGCAGTCCCCCTGATAATCATAGGTCTGTGCGGCGCCGCGCTCGGTCTTGATCAGAAGTCCCTGATCCATCATGGGATAGAAATTCTCGCTCTTTCTGTCGACGGAGGGCCATACGGACACAATGACCTTGATGCCCATGGAGTGGAGCTCGTCCACCATGGCCTTGGGATCTGGCCAATAGGTCTTGTCAAACTTCCAGTCGCCCTGTACCGTCCAGTGGAAGAAGTCGATCACGATCATGTCGATCTTGATGCCCTCCTTCTGGTAAGCATGCGCCACCTCAAGGACCTCCTCCTGCGTGCGGTAACGGAGCTTGCACTGCCAAAGTCCCATCAGGCTCTCCGGGAACTTGGGTGCACGGCCCGTCACGCCGGTATAGGTGGCCAGGATCTCCTTCGGCGTCTCGCCAGCGGTGATCCAGTAATCCATCTGTCTGGTAGATCTCGCGATCCACTCGGTATAATTGTTCGCAAAGCTTACGCGGCCCACGGCGGGATTGTTCCACAGCATGCCATAGCCCTTATTGCTGATATAAAAAGGCACGGACGCCTGGGAGTTCCTTTGCGCCAGCTCGAGAACGCAGCCCTTCATGTCCATGTAGTTTTGCTGATACTGGCCCATGCCAAAGATCTTCTCGCCGTCATTGGCGTCAAACTTCAGGTTCAGCTCATAGCCAGTGCCGCCGATGATGCCCTTCCACTCGCGATTGATGAGCTTTAAGCACCTGCTCCCCTCAGAGATCGTGCCGTCATAGGAACGATAATACTCACGAAGCAAAAGTCTTTCCCCCTCGAAGAAGGAAATAATGCCGACAAAGTTCACCTCCGCGCGGATCTTCCCATTGGTGATGGACGCATATTGACGCTTGTCAATGTTGCCGTCACCCACCCAGTGATCCCGCTCAAATAATTCCACCTTACCTTCCGTTACAGAAGGTTTCTCCGTCAGGGCCCAGTCATTTCCGGTAAATTCCGGAAGCATCGTCGCGCGAACACGAAGGGAATTCTCTCCCCAGGCTTCGATGCGAACCGTTTCGCCCGCACGCTGAAACACCAGAGCTCCATTGTCATTACGAAATACCATTGTCCGTCCTCCCATATGTATCTTCTGTCATTTACTGTGCATTTTTTGATATTAGGTCTATTCTTAGCGTACTGATTTCGGGCAGAAAAGTCAATGCTTTTCTTGGCCTGTCCATGTGTTTTCTTGGGCTAAATCAAAGAAAAAGCCCTCCCGTCCGGGAAGGCTTTGTTCGCTTACTTTGAACGCGCAGTCAAAGCTTACAGCAGGCTCTCAAGGGTTGCGCGGATCGCCTTGATGAAGTCAAGGCTGTTTAAGATCACGGGGTTTTCACAGGTCGAGATCAGGGACAGACTCTTGGTCATCTTGCCGTCCTCCACGGTCTTGATGCAGGCCTGCTCCAGCTTGTCCGCAAAAGCAACCAGCTCAGGGATCTTGTCGAGTTCGCCGCGCTTTCTGAGCGCTCCGGTCCAGGCAAAGATCGTTGCGATGGAGTTCGTGGAGGTCTCCTCACCCTTTAAGTGCTTATAATAATGACGCTGTACGGTACCGTGCGCCGCCTCGTATTCATAAGCTCCGTTCGGACTTACCAGCACGGAGGTCATCATGGAAAGATCACCGTAAGCGGTTGCCACCATGTCACTCATTACGTCGCCGTCATAGTTCTTGCAGGCCCAGATGAAGCCGCCCTCGGAACGGATCACACGTGCCACGGCGTCGTCGATCAGCGTGTAGAAATACTCGATGCCGAGCTCCTCAAACTTTGCCTTATACTCGTTGTCATAAATCTCCTGGAAGATGTCCTTAAAGTTGTGATCATACTTCTTGGAGATGGTGTCCTTGGTCGCAAACCAAAGATCCTGCTTCGTGTCGATCGCATAGCCAAAGCATGCTCTCGCAAAGCTGGAAATGGACTTGTCCGTGTTGTGGATGCCCTGGATGATGCCGCTTCCGGTGAAATTATGGATCACCTCGCGGATCTCAGTGCCGTCCTCGCCGGTGAATACCAGCTCAGCCTTACCTGCGCCGGGAACCTTGATCTCTACGTTCTTGTAAACGTCGCCATAGGCATGACGCGCGATCGTGATGGGCTTCTTCCAGTTGGATACGTAGGGTACGATGCCCTTCACAAGGATGGGGGCACGGAATACGGTACCGTCAAGGATCGCACGGATCGTGCCGTTCGGGCTCTTCCACATTTCCTTCAAATTATACTCGGTCATACGTGCCGCATTGGGCGTGATCGTCGCGCACTTTACGGCTACGCCATATTTCAGCGTCGCATTGGCGCTGTCTACCGTCACCTGGTCATTCGTCTCGTTTCTGTACTCCAGTCCAAGATCATAATACTCCGTCTTTAAATCGATAAAGGGAAGCAAAAGCTCCTCCTTGATCATTTTCCAAAGGATGCGGGTCATTTCATCCCCGTCCATCTCAACCAACGGTGTCGTCATCTGAATCTTTGCCATTCTCTCGTCCTCCATGTATGCTTATTCCATTGCTTTTTGATCCTAGTTTTGTTCTGCCTCTCTGGCAAACAGTTCATGCAGGCCGCACTTGACCATGTTCTCATAGGCATTGATCATATGATCGTGCGCCAGCTTCTGTGCGAGATCACCGTCTCCGGCCTTGATGGCATTGAGGATCTCCTCATGCTCTAAGTTGGATTTCGGCCCGCGGTTTTTACTGCTCAGCGTCTTCTTGCGGACCCTGAGTACGTATTGATGAAAATCCTTAAGCTGATGCTCGAGCATCTTACTGTTGCACGCCTCGTAGAGAATCTCGTGAAAACGATTGTCCAGCTCAGTCATCTGATCCAGATGCCCTTTTTCCGCATGGAACTTGCCAAGATAGACGTTTTCCTCCAGCTCCTCTAGCTGTTCCTGCGTGATGTGCTCCGTCGCCCACTTGGCGCAAAGGCCCTCCAGCAGGGAACGGATCATGTAAATGTCCTGCACGTCCTTCTCCGTGATCCCGGTCACGTACGCTCCCTTGTTGGGAATGATCTGGATCAGGCCCTCCAGCTCTAACTGCCGGAATGCCTCGCGCACGGGAGTTCTCGAAACGCCGAGCTCCTCGCCGATGGCAACCTCCTTCAGTTCCTCATTTTCCTCATATTTTCCGCTCAGGATGTCCTCTCGCAGCTTGCTGAAAACGCGCCCGCGAAGCGAATAC
Source organism: uncultured Lachnospiraceae bacterium (assembly GCA_947305245.1). Taxonomy (GTDB): domain Bacteria; phylum Bacillota; class Clostridia; order Lachnospirales; family Lachnospiraceae; genus Acetatifactor. The sequence continues at coordinate 9,883 of CAMZDG010000049.1, read as the reverse complement.
TTATCCGTGACTTCCTTTTTTACGTCATACCCCATGACCATGACCTACCTTCCTGTCGCAGGGACTTATTCACCAATCTTATAACCCTTCTCGAGACAGATCTTGTTCACCTGGGCAATGATCTCGCTGTCCGTCATTACGGTGACGCGTCCGTCCGCATATTCCTGGTCCACCCAGGCCTTCATGTCCTTGACAAGGTCGTCCGTCTTCTGCACCTGCTTCTCGCCCTTGAGCTTATAATAGGTGTTCAGCCAATGCGCGATCCCGGCCAGCCCTGAGGTATTGGAAATTGCGCAAAGTACGGGTCTGTTCAGGAATTTCTCGGTATCGAAAATATTATAGATCTCCTCATTCTTGAGCAGTCCGTCCGCATGAATGCCGGCGCGGGTTACGTTAAAGTTCTTTCCGACAAAGGGCGTTCTCTCGGGAATGTGATATCCGATCTCCTTTTCATAATACTCCGCAAGCTCGGTGATCACGGTGGTGTCCATGCCGTTTAAGTCGCCGCGCAGCTGCGCATACTCGAATACCATTGCCTCCAGCGGCGTATTTCCCGTTCTCTCGCCAATGCCAAACAGGGAAGTGTTTACGCCGGCGCAGCCATAGAGCCAGGCCGTCGTAGAATTGACAACTGCCTTATAAAAATCATTATGACCGTGCCACTCGATGAGTTCACTGGGCACGCCCGCATGCGTGTGGATCGCATAGATGATGCCCTGCACGCTTCTCGGGATCACGGCGCCGGGGAAATTCACGCCATAACCCATGGTATCGCAGGCACGCACCTTGATGGGGATCTTGTACTCCTCCATGAGCTTCATCAGCTCTAAGCAGAAAGGAACCACGTAGCCATAGATGTCCGCCCTGGTGATGTCCTCCATGTGACAGCGTACGCTGATCCCCTCCTCCAGGCAGTCCCGGATCACGCTTAGGTAGTGATCCATCGCCTGACGGCGATTCATCTTTAACTTCATGAAAATGTGATAATCCGAGCAGCTGACCAGAATGCCCGTCTCAGGCATGCCGATCTCCTTCACCAGCTTGAAATCCTCCTTGCTGGCGCGGATCCAGCTCGTCACCTCAGGGAACTTGTATCCCCGCTCCATACATTTATAGACCGCGTCGCGATCCTTCTTGCTGTAAAGGAAGAATTCACTTGCGCGGATCATGCCGTTCGGGCCGCCGAGCTTATGCAGATAATCATAGATCGTCACGATCTGCTCCGTCGTATAAGGCGCGCGGGACTGCTGACCGTCACGGAACGTCGTGTCGGTGATGAAAATGTCCTTCGGCATGTCATGCGGCACGATCCTGTCATTAAAAGGAATCTTCGGAACCTCTGAATAAGGAAACATGTTGCGGAAAACATTCGGCTTCTCCACGTCATCCAGAATATACATGTGCTCCTCAATCTGTAAGAGATTGTTCTTACTATTCATGGATACCGGCCGGTTGGCAAACATGCTCTCGTCTTCACCTAAATAACTCATAGTAACCCTAATCCGCCTTTCTGCTACTTTGAATTGCTTACTTGTATGATTGTATACAATCATACGAAAAGTGTCAAGTCGTTTTCGTAAATTCTTAGGAATCTCCTGCCATTTCTACAATTTTTCTCATTTTCCTCCAGTTGATCATCCCGAAACCTTGTTGGTTCCATGGCAGGTGAAGATCCGTTGCCGTCATGGTCATAAGGTGTCTGAGCTCCTTTGCCGACATCTTCGGCGCCATACAGAGCGCTCTCGCCGCGCAGCCGGTGACAATGGGCGTCGCCATGGAAGTGCCGCTTCTCATTTCATAAGCAAGCGAAGGAAGCATTCCCGTCCGATATTTGCTGCTACAGGACCGGATCCTTGTCCCCGGCGCTACAAGATCCGGCTTACGGAGAAGCCCCCGAAGCGTTCCCCTCCCCGAATGGTTCTCGCATCTGCCCGGATCATTCGAAAAGTATGCTCCGTCATGACAGCCTATGGAAAGGACCTTGCTGCCCTCCCCCAAAAAAGAAAGAGAGCCCGGCGCCGGTCCCTTGTTTCCCGCGGCGCAAAGCACCAAGATTCCCGCTTCCGAAATGTGCTGCAGCATCTGACGGAGCCGCTCCTCCTTTTCCTTCTGCCGAAGGTCGGCCACGCCGATCGAAAGATTTAAGAGTCTTGTCCCGAATTTACTTTGCGTCGAAAGGATCCATTCCAGCCCGGAGATCATGTCTTCCACGCATCCGTCGCCGTGCTCATCCAGAACCTTTCCCACGACAAGCCTGACACCGGGACAGATCCCCTGATACTTTCCGCCTGATGCGATACCGCTCCCCGCTATGATCCCGCATACGTGCGTGCCATGGCCATATTCATCATACGGCGTCTGATAAAATACGCGCTTCCCGCCCTTACCTGCACTTCCTGAAAAGTCGTAAAAGGCGAAAAGCGCGTCTTTTAGGTCAGGATGCTGCGAAATGCCGCTGTCGAGCACCGCGACCACCACCGGTTCCCCGTACCTCACAAGCCTCCCATCTTCCGTAATCCCAAGCTGTCTTCTGACCCTGTCCACGTCTTCCTCATGGAATTTACGATTTCTATATGGTACGCGGCCAAATGACAGGGAGTGCATTTTCATCTTAAGAAAAGTGGGGCCCTGCTTCTGACAAAATTTCCGTCCTCGCCTGGTGATCTAGAGGATCACGCTCCTCATAATGAAATAAGACGTAAACGCATCCGTCAAGGCGCTTTGGCAAGGCAGTCAGGCCAACGCTCCTTTTATCCGGAAAAAGATAATGAAAGGGCTCCAAATGGCTTGTTTTGCCGTTTGGACAAAGCTTTCGCGTCAGCTCCTTATATTCCGTCAGGTCCGGTGCCCACAAAGGACGCGTCTTACAATTTTCCCTGGCGTACAGATCATAGGTCAGCGCTTCCTCAAAGCTTTCCGTCGGAATCTCTTTTTCTCTTAAGAAGCCTAGCAGGATCTCACAGCGTCTTAGGCGCGAGTGTTGCATGCCTGCGTATCCCTTTTCCTCATAGTAGCTGCCAAGCTCCAAAAACAGGTCAAACATGCTTTCCGTAATGGCATACAAAAGCTTCATGGTGACCTCAAATTGTCCGCTGTTATAGTAGACCTCCAGCATTTCCTCCACAAGCTTGATCTTTAGGACTTCCTCGAAGCTCAGCCACTTTGTGTACAAGACCTCATACGGCGGCTCGTCCTTCCAGACGGTCCCATAACGTTTCGCGTTTTCATAGAGAAAAGAGCCCTTTAAGACCTTCAAAAACCCCAGCTGAAGCTGATTTGGCCAGAGCGCATAAATCTCATCAAAGGAATGTCGAAAGCTTTGATAATCCTCGAAGGGAAGTCCTGCGATCAAATCCAAGTGCTGATGCACGTTCCCACCTTGCCGGATCCGCTTCACGGCTTCCTTCACGCGCTCCAATTTCATAATGCGGCGGATCTCCTTGATCGTCACTTCATTCGTCGACTGTACGCCGATCTCCAGTTGGATCAGACCGGGCCGCATCTTCGAGATCAGCTCCAGCTCCTCCTCATTTAACAGATCCGCTGAAACCTCAAAATGGAAATTAGTAACGCCTTGATCATGCTCGATCAGATATTGCCAGATGGCCAAAGAACGCGCCGGATCACAATTGAACGTGCGATCCACGAATTTCACCTGTGGAACTTTTTTATCAATGAAAAACTGCAATTCCTTCTTCACAAGCTCCAGGTCTCGAAACCGAAGCTTCTTGTCCACGGAGGAAAGACAATAACTGCAAGAAAAAGGGCATCCGCGACTGCTCTCATAATAAATGATCCGATTGGCATATTCCTCCAGATCGTCATAACAGAAAGGCACGTCGCTCAGGCATTTCGGCTCACGCGGCTTCGTGAACAGGATCTCTCCGCCTTCCCCTCGGAATGCGATCCCGTTGATGTCTGACAGGGAATGCCCCTCTCCTGCATAATGCGCGCATAGCTCGCGAAAAGTGTCCTCGCCCTCCCCGATCATGATACCGGTCAATTCTTCTTTTTTCTCCAAATACGCCTTTGTTTCAAAGGAGACCTCAGGTCCTCCCGCCCAGATCGGCACTTCGGGACAAAGCTTATGAAACTCCCTTTGCACGGCCTCCACATATTCCAAATTCCAAAGATAGACGGAAAAACAAAGGAGATCTGGCTTCCTAAGGTATATGTCCCTTAGGATTTCTTCCTTCCTCTGATTGATGGTATATTCTGCTATTTCGATACTGTCTTGATAAGGCGTTGCACTCGCCCGCAGGCTGTGCACTGCCAAATTGGAATGGATGTATTTTGCATTGATGGCAACAAGCAGGATTTTCATGACCCAACCTCCTATCAAATCCATCTTAAACGAAAGGAATAAAAAACGTCAACCTTTCCACCCGTGCTGCATAGGATAAACTACAATCAATCCTTGGAGGCATTCAATCATGAGTGACTTATCTGCAACCAACTGCGGATGCAACAATGGCTACAATACTTCTTGTTCCGGAAACAACCTGCTCTGGATCCTTCTTCTGTTCTCCTGCTGCGGCGGAAATGGGAACGGCTTGTTAGGCTCTGGCTGTAATAACAATTCCGCCTGTGACTGGATCATTCCCATCTTTCTGATCAGCTGTCTCTGCGGCGGAAACGGTGGCGGCTGCGGTTGTAACTAAGCATGACTTAATAGCCATGAGCACTTGACAAAAGGGGGGAGCCAAAAACATGGAGACGGAAATCTTCGAGTCAATCTTTTCTTCCGGAAGATTGCAAATGATGAAGCTCCTGCTCCCCCATCTCCCCGCGGACAAGCGTGGCAATTTTGCAATCTGGATCAGGCTCCAGGAATTTCTTTATACCTTACGTTTCGTAAAAGAAGGGCATGTGATCGAAATGCCGCCTCCTTTGGAGGGAGACGCTTTACTGAATTCCATGTTACCCTACTGCGATGACAGGCAAAGAGATCAGCTGCAAAAGCTAAAACAGACGCTTCATCAGATGGATCAAATGAAGGAAGCCATGGAAATGATGCAACTCATGCAAGAGCTCTTCCCGGAGGGAAGGAACGCGGAAAACCTAGACCTTTCTGAGATGATGAACCTCTTTTCTTCTCAGGGATACAATCCATCACATAAGGAGAATGAAAACAATGGAAACCTGGATGACGAATGAATTGGTCAGGTCGATCCCAAAAGAAAAACTGGAATTCCTGACGGAAGTATTTCAGAGCAGCAAAGGAAAATCGAAGGCGGAATGGATGAATGAGGTTCTGCCAAGGATCAAGGCGGCAAAGGAAAAAGGGCTTGTGTTTACTCCCACGGAAATGACGGCTGCCATCGCAGCCATTCGCGCATCCAGCACCGCAGAGGAGAATAAAAAGATCGACGCATTTCTAAAGAAGGCCAAATCATGAGTAGATTCCCGGAATGCATGGCAAAGAGGCACAAAAAGAAATGGAAGCCTCCTCGCCGCCTTGTAAAGACGAAAGAAAGACGGGAGTCCGCTTTTCACAGACTCCCGCCGGTTTGGATCATTTTTTTAATATTTTCATTATCTGGCAACAATGTTTACCAGTCTGCCAGGTACGTAGATCTCCTTGATCACATTGCCGGTAAGCTTATCGCCCAGAGCTTCCTTCGCCTTTGCGATGGCATCCGCCTGTGCTTCGTCCTTCGCGATCATGATGGTGGTCTTCACCTTGCCGTTGATCTGTACGGCGATCTCGATCGTGGATTCCACGGTCTTTGCCTCATCATAGGTCGGCCAGCTCTGCTGGTATACGCGGCCCTCGAAGCCAACTGCCTGCCAAAGCTCCTCGGTGATATGCGGAGCAACGGGGTTCAGCAGGATCAGGAAGGTCTTATACTCTGCCTTGGTGATCGAATTCTTCTTATAGAATTCATTGATCAGACCCATCATGGCCGCGATCGCGGTGTTATACTTCAGGCTCTCGAAATCAGAGGAAACCTTCTTGATGGTCTGATGCATCTTCGTCTCAAGGTCTGCGCTATATGCATCGCCGTCCACAAGAATGTCCTGCAGCTTCCAGACTCTCTCAAGGAATCTGCGGCACCCCTTCACGCCGTCCTCACTCCATGCTGCGGAGAGATCGAACGCACCGATGAACATCTCATAGGTACGAAGCGTGTCTGCGCCGTAATCCTGCACGATATCGTCCGGGTTCACCACGTTGCCGCGGGACTTGGACATCTTCTCACCGTTCGAACCAAGGATCATGCCGTGGCTCGTTCTCTTCTGGTAAGGTTCGGGAGTGGGAACCACGCCCTGATCATAAAGGAACCTGTGCCAGAAACGGGAATACAGAAGGTGCAGTGTCGTGTGCTCCATGCCACCGTTATACCAGTCAACAGGGAGCCAATATTTCAATGCTTCCTCGCTTGCAAGCGCTTCCGTGTTGGTCGGATCGGTATAACGCAGGAAATACCAGGAAGAACCAGCCCACTGAGGCATGGTGTCGGTCTCTCTCTTTGCGGGTCCGCCGCAGCAAGGACAGGTCGTGTTGACCCAATCCGTCATGGCAGCCAGAGGGGACTCTCCGTTATCCGTCGGCATGTAGCTTTCCACCTCGGGGAGCTCCAAAGGAAGCTTAGACTCATCCAGGGGAACGAAGCCACACTTCTCACACTTTACGATGGGAATGGGCTCACCCCAGTATCTCTGGCGGGAGAACACCCAGTCACGCAGCTTGTAGTTGGTCTTGCTGGTGCCAATGCCCTTTTCCTCTAAGAAAGCAATGATCTTTTTCTTTGCATCTGCAACGGAAAGACCGTTGAGGAAATCAGAATTCACAAGGATACCGGTCTGTACGTCCGTGAACACCTGCTCCTGTACGGAAACAGGGCTTCCTGCCACCACCTCGATGATCGGCAGGCCAAATTTCTTTGCGAAATCCCAGTCACGCTCGTCATGTGCAGGCACTGCCATGATGGCACCGGTACCGTAGCTCATCAGCACATAATCCGAGATCCAGATCGGGATCTCCTTGCCATTGACGGGATTGATCGCGCGAAGTCCGTCAATCTCCACGCCCGTCTTATCCTTGGCAAGCTCCGTACGCTCAAAGTCAGACTTCTTGGATGCAAGCTCACGATATGCGATTACCTCATCCCAGTTCTTGATCTCAGCCTGATACTTGTCGATCAAAGGATGCTCGGGAGAGATAACCATGTAGGTTGCACCGAACAGGGTGTCGGGACGCGTCGTATAAACACGGAGCTTATCCTCCTTGCCTGCAAGGGTGAAATCCACCTCGGCGCCCTGGGACTTTCCGATCCAGTTCTTCTGGGAAACCTTTACCTTTTCAATATAATCAACCGTGTCAAGACCCTCGATCAGCTTCTCTGCATACTCGGTGATCTTGAGCATCCACTGGCTCTTTACCTTACGGATGACTTCGCTTCCGCAACGCTCGCAGACACCGTTGACCACCTCTTCATTTGCAAGACCAACCTTACAGGAGGTACACCAGTTGATGGGCATTTCCGTCTTATAAGCCAACCCGGCCTTGAAGAGCTTGAGGAAGATCCACTGCGTCCATTTATAATACTCGGGATCCGTGGTATTGATCTCGCGGTCCCAGTCGAAGGAATAGCCAAGGGAATGCAACTGATTCTTAAACCGTGCCACGTTATTCTTGGTCACGATCCTGGGATGAATGTGATTCTTAATGGCATAGTTTTCCGTCGGCAGACCAAAGGCGTCCCAGCCCATGGGATACAGCACGTTATAGCCCTGCATTCTTTTCTTTCTTGCAACGATGTCCAGCGCCGTATAAGGTCTGGGATGACCTACGTGAAGTCCCTGTCCTGAAGGATACGGGAACTCAACCAGCGCATAAAATTTCGGCTTGGAATAATCCGTCGAAGTTGCAAAAGCCTTCTCCTGATCCCAAATGCCCTGCCATTTTGATTCTACTTCATGATGATTATAAGGGATTGCCATACTTTCATCCTCCTGATTCACTCTGTTAGAAAGACATTTTACTCGTTTTTCTTCTTAATGTCAAGGCATGGAAGGGTTCCGTAAACTGCTTGTTTTCGTTAGTTCCTTCCTAAAAACCGTTTACTTCGCGGCAAACGAAAGGAGCCCTGCCAGGCAGGACTCCTTTGTATTTGCGTTTCTGATGGAAATTGGATGCTTATTCTTCCACGTCGTTCTCTGCAACCTTGGCAGCCCTTGCAGCAACTTCCTTCTCCTGAACGTCGCTGGGCGCCTGCTCATAACGTGCGAACTGGTAGGAGTACTCTCCGCGTCCGCCGGTCATGGAACGAAGATCCGTGCAATAGCCAAACAGTGCGCTCATGGGCACGTCAGCCTCGACCTGCTGCTTGCCACCGGCAATGGGATTCATGCCGAGCACGCGGCCTCTTCTCTTGTTGAGATCACCCATAACGTCGCCGGTGTAGCTGTCGGGAACAATTACCTTCAGGGAAACGATGGGCTCAAGCAATACGGGCTGTGCTTCCATGAAGCCCTTCTTGAAGGCCTGGATGGTAGCTACCTTGAAGGCCATTTCCGAAGAGTCTACGGGATGGTAGGAACCATCGTACAGAACAGCCTTTACGCCAACTACGGGATATGCAGCCAAAGGTCCCTTCAGGACGGAATCCTGTAAGCCCTTTTCCACTGCGGGGAAGTAGTTCTTGGGAACGGCACCGCCGACCACTTCCGTCTCGAATACGTAAGGCGTCTCCAGATCGCCGGAAGGTGAGAAGCGCATCTTAACGTGACCATACTGGCCATGTCCGCCGGACTGCTTCTTGTACTTATATTCCACGTCGGAATTCTTCTTGATGGTCTCGCGATAAGCAACCTTCGGCTGGGTCAGGTCAACTTCCACCTTATACTCATTCAGCAGTCTGCTGACGATGACCTCAAGATGCTGATCGCCCATTCCGTAAAGGAGCAGCTGGCTATTCTCGGAATCATTCACGGTCTTCATGGTCAGATCTTCGTGACCGATCTTCTGCAGAGCCTGGGAGATCTTATCCACGTCGCCCTTATTCTTGGGCTTATAACGCATGTACGTATAAGGTGTTGAAATCTCGAACTTACCGAACTTAATGGTGGTAGCCTTCGTGGAAAGGCTATTTCCGGTGCGGGCTGCGGTCAGCTTTGCGAGAGCGCCGATGTCGCCGGCATGAAGCTCGGGAACTTCCATGGGCTTATTGCCCTGGAGCACGTAGATCTTACCGATCTTCTCTTCAATGTCCTTGTCCACGTTGTACATCACGTCGTCCGTCTTCAGAACGCCGGAGTTCACCTTGATCAATGAGTACTTACCGATGAACGGATCCACGATGGTCTTCCAGATATATGCGGATTTCGCCTTGGAGAAATCGTAATCTGCGTGATAGATCTCACCGGTCTTATTATTGATTCCGGCCACCTCACGGTTCTCAGGGCTCGGGAAGTACTTGATGATGTCGTCAAGCAAGGTGTAAACGCCCTGGCACAGAACGCTGGAGCCCATGGTCATGGGAACGATCTGGCAGTCGCATACGCTGATGCGGAGTGCGGAACGGATCTCGGCCTCGGTAAACTCCTCACCGCCAAAGTACCTCTCCATCATCTCTTCGCTGGTCTCTGCTACGGATTCCATCAGCGTGTCACGGCAGATCTGCAGGTTCGACTTACAATAATCAGGCACTTCGCAGGGAACCACTTCCTTGCCGTTCCAACGATTACCGCTCTCCGTGATCACGTTCACGTAGCCGACAAACTTTTCATTCTCACGGATGGGCAGATGGAACGGAGCCATCTTCTTTCCATAGAGCTTCGTCATGTCTTCCACGACCTGACGGAAGGAGGCATTGTCCACGTCCATGTTGGAAACATAAATGATCCTGGGCAGCTTATACTTCTCGCAAAGCTCCCA
>CAMZDG010000048.1 GCA_947305245.1 uncultured Lachnospiraceae bacterium | reverse complement strand
ATTCTCTTGCCGGTGCCGTTCCAACCGGTGTTTACAAGGTAAGCCTTAGCGCCGCTCTTCTGCATTCTCTTTACAAGCTCCTCGCCGTACTTGGTGGGATGGAGCTCCAGGAATGCCTGTCCAAAGCATGCGGAGAAGGTAGGAGTAGGCTCGGTGATGCCACGCTCGGTACCAGCCAGCTTTGCGGTGAATCCGGAAAGGAAGTAGTACTGGGTCTGCTCAGGAGTCAGAATGGATACGGGAGGAAGTACTCCGAATGCATCTGCGCTCAGGAAGATCACGTTCTTCGCTGCGGGGCCTGAGGAGGTAGGATTTACCTTCAGTACGATATTTTCAATATGATCGATGGGGTAAGATACACGAGTATTCTCGGTTACGGACTTATCGTCGAAATCGATCTTACCGTCAGCAGCTACCGTTACATTCTCAAGAAGAGCATTTCTCTTGATCGCATTGTAGATATCAGGCTCAGACTCCTTGTCAAGGCCGATAACCTTAGCATAGCAGCCGCCCTCAAAGTTGAACACGCCGTTGTCGTCCCAGCCGTGCTCGTCATCGCCGATGAGCAGTCTCTTAGGATCGGTGGAAAGGGTGGTCTTACCGGTTCCGGACAGACCGAAGAAGATTGCGGTGTTCTCGCCCTTCATGTCGGTGTTTGCGGAGCAGTGCATGGAAGCAATGCCCTTCAGAGGCAGGTAGTAGTTCATCATGGAGAACATACCCTTCTTCATCTCGCCGCCGTACCAGGTGTTCAGGATCACCTGCTCTCTGCTGGTGATGTTGAATGCCACGCAGGTCTCGGAATTCAGGCCAAGCTCCTTGTAGTTGTCAACCTTTGCCTTGGATGCGGTATAAACCACGAAATCAGGAGTAAAGTTAGCTTCTTCCTCAGCATTGGGCTGAATGAACATGTTTCTTACGAAATGTGCCTGCCAAGCAACTTCCATGATGAAACGAACTGCCATGCGAGTGTCCTTGTTTGCACCGCAGAATGCGTCTACAACGAAAAGTCTCTTGTTCGAAAGAGCCTTCTTTGCGATCGCCTTTACGGTCTCCCAGGTCTCCATGCTCATCTCATGGTTGTCGTTCTTATAAGCATCGGTGGTCCACCACACGGTGTCCTTGGAATTCTCGTCCATTACGATGTACTTGTCTTTGGGGGAACGTCCGGTATAAATACCAGTCATAACGTTCACTGCGTCAAGCTCGGTGTTTACGCCCTTGTCGTAGCCGGTGAGTTCAGGCTTCATCTCCTCCTCAAACAGGGTCTCGTAGGAAGGATTGTAAACAATCTCCGTACTTCCGGTAATGCCATACTTGGTTAAATCGATTACTGCCATTTGTACTTACTCCTTTTCCTTTATTTATTTTCTTGTGCCTTTGGTTACGTTAAAAGGTAATTCGTTAAAGTAACGTAATATCGCCAAAAATTGCCATGTATCATTATACACGAAGGGGTTTCAAAAAGCAAGTTTTATCTTTGCGGATTTTTCTCATTTTCTTGCGGTTTTATCCCCATATTTTTACTGTGTGGCGCGCCTTCCAATCTCTGCCATATCTTTTTACCGCAGGCAACTAGATCGCAGCCGTTTCTCCGCGCAGCCAAGTTCTCTCCTCCTCGGTCAGGAAGGGAGAAAGCTTCTCATAAACCATGGCCTGATAAGCATTGATCCACTCCAGCTGTCTGTCCGTGAGATATGACGCATCCAGGGCGCTCCGCTCCAGGGGAACCCAGGTCAGGGTATCGAAATACATGAACTGACCATATTCATTCTTCTCACCCTTTTTCGCGACCATCACGTTCTCGATGCGGATGCCGTGACTGCCCTCCACGTAGATCCCGGGCTCATTCGTCACGTCCATGCCTTCCTCAAAGGCATATTCCTTCGCGTTCTCCACGTACTGCCAACGCAGGGACTGCGGTCCCTCATGCACGTTGAGGACGTAGCCGACGCCGTGTCCGGTGCCACATTTATAATCCAGCCCCTTCTCCCAGAGAGGCTCCCTCGCGATAATGTCAAGATTTCTTCCCGTACAGCCATGCAGGAACCTGACGTTGGTCATCTGGATCATACCCGCGGCAACCAGCGTATAATGATAGATCTCCTCCTCCGAAAGAGGCCCCAGTGCAATGGTTCTCGTCACGTCCGTGGTACCGCCAAGATACTGTCCGCCGGAATCCACCAAAAGGAAGCCTTTGGGTTCCAACACGGCATGGCTCTCCGGCGTCGCCTCATAATGCATCATTGCAGCATTCGGTCCATAGCCCGCAATGGTCGGGAAGGACAAATCCAAGAACTCTGGAATTTGCCTGCGGAATTCCTCCAGTCTGTCCGAAGCGGAAAGCTCCGTGAGCTCCACTTTCCCAATATTCGTCTTCAGCCAGTAAATGAACTTGGTCAATGCTACGTCGTCTGCCAGATAGATCTTTTCCATATTCGCCAGCTCGACGGGATTCTTGATGGCCTTCAGGAGCTCCGTTGGGTTCGCCGAAAGGATCACCTCATTCCTCTCCTGCGCCTTCTTTACGATCGCATAGCCGCAGTAACGGTGGTCCAGCAAGATCCTCTCCCCGTTTCGCGCACGGAGAAATTCCGTGACGTCATCATAAGGCACGACCGTTACGGAATACTTTGCAAGATAGTCGCGGACCTCATCGGAAAGCGCGGCGTCCAAAGCAAAGAACCGGATTTCATCCTCTGAAAGATATAAGTAAGAGATCGCAACCGGATTACACTCCACGTCGCTTCCCCTTAAATTTAACAGCCACATAATGTCATCAAGCTTCGTCAGAAGCGTACTCCCAGCCCCCTGATCCTTTAGCCTCTCACGGACCTCCGAGGCCTTCTGCTCCAAGCTCTTTCCGGTGATCTCTTCCGGAAGCAGGAACACCTTTCCTGCAGGGAAAGCGGGACGATCCGTCCAAACGGCTTCCGCCAGATCCTCGTCACAAGAAAGCTTCACGCTTTTTGCCTTCAGCTTTTCTTCGAGCTCCATCCCTTCCTTCGCAGAGATCGTCCTTCCGTCAAAGCCAAGGGTCATGCCCTCCGAGATCTCCTTTGCCAGGAATTCAGCCAGCGTCGGCACGCCTTCCTCCCGCATTTTCATGAGGGTCACGCCAGTGCCCTCAAGCTCGGCTGCCGCCTGGATAAAATATCTGCCATCCGTCCAAAGGGCCGCACCGTCCTGCCAAACCAGCAAGGTCCCCGCAGAGCCTGTAAATCCGGAGAAAAACTCTCTCACCTTAAAATACGCATTCACGTACTCCGACCCGTGGAAATCGGCCGTTGCGATCATATAATAATCCACGCCCTTTTCCTTCATGACCTTACGAAGCGCGGCCAATCTGGCCTGTATCAAATCATTCCTCACTGTTTCTTCCTCTTTTCTTTTAGATCTGTATCCCCATCTTAGTGCCTTGGATCCTTCAAAGCTCGCTCCTTTTAATACCCTTCCGTGAGTTCTCCCTTGAGAAGTCCAACGGCCCTCGAGGTACCAATGCGATCACATCCCAGATCCAGGAATGCCTGCAGATCCTCCATGGTGGACACGCCGCCGGCTGCCTTGATCTTTACCTGCGGTCCGATGTTTTCCTTGAAGAGCTTTACGTCTTCTTTCGTCGCGCCGCCGGTGCCAAAGCCCGTGGAGGTCTTGATATAATCCGCACCCGCCCTGGTCACGATCTGGCACATTTTGATCTTCTCTTCCTCCGTGAGATAGCAGGTCTCAATGATCACCTTGAGAATATGACCGCCGCAGGCCTTCTTTATCGTCCGGATCTCTTCTTCCACCTTGTCAAAGTCACCGTTTTTTACGTCGCTTACGTTGATCACCATGTCGATCTCGTTGCAGCCCTCCTTCAGGGCCTGCTCCACCTCAGCCACCTTTGCCGCCGTCACGCAGTACCCCAAAGGAAAACCAACCACGGTACAGATATTGATCTTCTCCCCATAGGTTTCATGCACGCGCTTTACGTAAGCAGGCGGGATACATACGCTCGCCGTTTCATACCGGATCGCTTCCTCACATAATTTCTGAATGTCTGCCCAGGTCGCAAACGCCTTTAACTGGGTGTGATCCACTTTTTTCAGCATTTCTTTTGCCGTCATACTTAAGCCTCCCTTCCCATCGTACCTTCATCTGAAATGGCTCCCCAAAACTTAAGGGAGCCATAACTCATTCTTATTTTGCTCAAATGCCAAGAAATTCCCGTACTACGTTCTTCATCTCATCGGCATCACACTGCTTGTCATGTACCACGGGAGCCGTGCGGATCTCCTCGATGGCATTCGGAACCTTTACGTTGGCGATCTTGGAAAGCTCATCCACCAGCTCGAAATCCGTCATGGAATCATATTTGACGTCGATGGCGTTCATGACGCTTCTCGTGAACTTGAACGGACTAGCCGTGGAAGCGATCACCGTCTTTGCCGCATCCTTCGTCTCCGCCTGATACTTCTCATAAACTGCAGCGGCGACTGCCGTATGGGTGTCGATCACGTAACCGCAATCCTCATAAATCTTCTTGATCACGGCCGCAGTCTCCTCCTCGCTGGCATAATTGCCATAGAAATCTGCAAGACCTTCCTTCATCTTCTCGTCGATCACGTACTTGCCCTGTCCGCTCAGCGCAGCCATGAGCTCTTGATTCTTCTTTGCGTCATTCCCGGCGATCCGATAGATCAGGCGCTCTAAGTTGCTCGAGATCAGAATGTCCATGGAGGGCGAACTGGTCAGCATGAATTCTCTGTTGCGATCATAGGTACCGGTAGAGAAGAAATCAAACAGGACCTTATTCTCATTGGAAGCACAGATCAGCTTTGCAATGGGAAGCCCCATGTTATTTGCATAAAAAGCAGCAAGGATGTTGCCAAAGTTACCGGTAGGCACCACTACGTTGATCTTCTCGCCCTCTGTGATCCTGCCCTCCGCAAGCAATTTCGCGTAGGCATAAACATAATAGCAGATCTGCGGCACAAGGCGGCCCACGTTGATGGAATTTGCGGAGGAGAACTGGAATCCCTTCTCATCCATCTCTTTCGCCAGTTCCTTGTCAGAGAAAATGTTCTTTACGCCCGTCTGTGCATCATCAAAATTCCCATGGATGCCAACCACCAAGGTATTGGCTCCCTTCTGCGTCACCATCTGCTTCTCCTGGATGGGGCTCACGCCGTTCTTGGGATAGAAAACGATGATGCGCGTCCCTTCCACGTTTGCGAATCCTGCCAAGGCAGCCTTTCCGGTATCTCCGGAGGTAGCCGTCAGAATCACAATCTCATTCTTGATCTGATTCTTTCTTGCCGAGGTGATCAACAGATGCGGCAAAATGGAAAGCGCCATGTCCTTGAACGCGATGGTCGGCCCGTGGAACAGCTCGAGGAAATATGCCCCTTCCGCCTCTGCAAGCGGTGCGATCACGGTGGTGTCAAATTTCGAGTCATAGGCCCTCGCGATGCAATTCTTCAGCTCTTCCTCCGTAAAATCCGTGAGAAACAGCTTCATCACCTCATAGGCAACTTCCTGATAGCTCATCTTTGAAAGCTCACTAAGGCTCTTATCCAATGCCGGAATATGATCCGGGACAAAGAGTCCGCCGTCCTCCGACAGACCTTTTAAGATCGCCTGAGACGCCTTTAACGGCTGGCTGTTGCTTCTTGTACTGTTGTATAACACTTCCATGGTATCTCTCCTTAATTCACCAAAACCCCGAAGATCAGATATCTGTTTTCGGGTTTATTCTTAATGCAGGTTGACAGCGTTACGATCTTACTGTCGGAACTGATGGCTACGCCGGATCGAACGTGACTCGAGCCGCCCTCCGTGGCAAGGACCGTGCTAAAGAAGGTATCAAACACCTCTTTATTGCTGAAATTATGATTGCCAAGCAAATGCTCATTGCTGTGAACATATGCGGAAAAGATCTGATACTTCAAAGTCTTCTCGGGCGTATAAATATAAAAATACTCATGCTTGTCAAAGAAGCTCTTCGTCTCAAATTTATGAAGCTGATGGAACATCGTCCCGGTCGAACGCATGTCATGTCCATACAGTACAGTCACGGGATCTGTCCAGTCCATGGAATTACAGTTCTCCGTATAGATGCATCCGGGATATCCCTGGCTTCCGTTCAGGTTATGATAAAGATAATACCCGTCATCCGTCGGGTGCCTTAGCACGGGATAATCAATATTTGTTCCGGGAACACTGATCCATGCATAGATATGGGCATTCTTCGTGCTCTGAAGCGTTGCAAAGTCGATCACGCGGGTCTCAGGATCCGTAGAGGTTTTCACGGGTTTCGCCTGCTCCTCCGCCTTGGACTGCTCTGCCTTGGATTCTTCTGCCTTGGATTCTTCTGTTTTGGATTCCTCCGTCTTGGATTCCTCCACTTTGGACTCTTCCGCCTTAGTTTCCTCTGCCTTGGATTCCTCCGTTTTGGATTCCTCCGTCGCTTCCGTGCTTTCCCCGGATGCTTCCGTCGTTTCTTCCGTCGCCTCGGTTGATCCCGAGGCTCCGCTTTCTTCAGTCGCTTCCTGCGTCTCCTTCTTTGCCTCAATCTGATCCGCCATCGACTTCGGAGTATCTTCCGCCACCTCAAAGCTTGCGTCACCGACCAGGGGGGTCTGATCCTTGCCGCCTCCGGCATGGAGGATCAGAAAAATGATCATCCCCACAATAACAAGAAGAAGGGCCACGGAAATGATCACAAAGCCGACGTTTCCATGTCTCTTCCTCTCATCTTTTCTGGCGGGTTCATCTGTTTGATTGTTCTTAATTTGATGATCCATCTCCATAATTTCCGTAATACTTTCCGTAATATTTCCCGTAGTACCTGCCGTAGTATCTGCCGTAGTACCTGCCATAATAGCCCTTACCGGAAATATTCACCTTGTTCAGGACAACGCCCAAAATGCGGATGCCCGCAACGTCGAGCTGCTCTTTTACCTTGCGAACGAAACGATAGCTTACGTCGCCGCAGGATACAACGATCACGGCACCGTCGCAGCACTTGGAAACGACTGCCGTATCGATCACGCTGCCAAGAGGCGGCGTGTCAATGATAACCATGTCATAATAATCCCTTGCCTCGGCGATCATCTTCTTGAAACGATTGTTTCCAAGAAGCTCACTTGGGTTGGGGGGAACGGGGCCGGAAAAGATCATGTCAAAGTTCCGCACGTCCGTTGCACAAAGTGCATCCTCCAGATTTGCCTTGCCTACCAGATAGTTGGCAAGTCCAAGGCGCACCTTACCCTTTTTATGTCTCTGTCTCATCACGGACTTTCTAAGGTCCGCATCGACAAGAAGAACCTTCTTTCCCATCTGTGCATAGGAGATCGCAAGCTCAAAAGACACGCTGCTCTTTCCTTCATTCGGGGTTGCGCTGGTCACACAGACCACCTTAATGTCATCCCCGGAGAACTCAATATTCGTACGAAGAGTCTTATATGCCTCACGCGTTCTGTAATCCAGATCTTCCAGATTTAACTCAATATTCTGCATGATCACTCCTCCTCCCGATCTGTTTTCAGTTCCTGAACCACCAGATCCATATTGGCCGCTTCCTCATCTACGGCTTTCGCCATTTCCGAATCGACGTGTTCATGATGTCCCTTTTTCTTCTTACGCTTATCCGGCTGTTCCGCAACAGGGATCATGGCCAAGGTACTCAGTCCAAGATACTTCTCTACGTCCTCAGCACTCTTGATGGAATCATCCAGCAGATATTGGATCACCAAAATGGCTGCGCATGCAAATGCACCGAGGAGCGCACCGATCATTCCCCACTTTCTCGCATTGGGACCAGCGGGACCCTTCGGAAGATTTGCCTCGGTCTCCGTGTTCGCCGCCTGCAGGTCCATCACCTCAACAATGTGTTTTGCAGCCTCCGTCCTGATCTCACTCGCCAGGAGCTGCGCCATGGCCGGATCTGCATCCGTCACCGTAATGGCGATCAGGTTGGTATCATTCACGGTGGAAACCTTCACCCTGCCGGAAAGACTTTCAAAGGATTCGTTCAAACCGCAGATCTCGATCACCTTTTCAAGCACGGTACGGCTCTTGATCATCGGTGCGAAGTTCTTTGCCAGCGTGCTGGAAAGCTGCATCTCCGAATAAGATACGGACTGCTCGCTGTTTCGATACAAAATGTAAACACGCGTCGTCGACTCATACCAGGGCGTCACCGTGAGTTTACAAACCATAAAGCCGATCGCACCTGCGACAACGCCGCACAGTACCAACAGCCAAAGCCAATGGAGCAATAACATAACCAATTCTTGCAGATCAATCTCAATTACGTCATCTTTGCTTTGCATAAGACATCTCCTGTTTCTAAGTGATAAATTATTTCATAAAGTAAACGGCTATTCTTTTTAAATACTTCGTTTACTTCATTACCAATAGTTCTTTTTGGGCCCTGCCAAACAAAAGCTCGTCCACATAGGCCGCATCACATTGCTTTCGAAGCACTTCCGCGCATTTTGTCATCTCCGGAGCCCTTGTCTTACAATTATGCGCATCCGTTCCGACGTAATCCACCAGGCGCTCCTTCAAAAGCTTTTTGATAAAGTGCTTGATCTTAAATCCAAAAACTCCTTCGATGCTGCTCGCGTTCACCTGAATGCGACAACCCATGTCATGCAGGATCCGCACGTTGTCCACGTTGGAAAGCATACACTGATATCTCTCCACGTGAGCAAGGATCGGATGACATCCAAGTCCAAACAGATCCTCTATGGCATTTCTGATATACGAAAAAGTTTCGAGGGGACTAAACTCCACTAATACGTAGTCCGAGTCATTCATCTTAGCAAGCCATCCCGACTCCAATTTTTCTTCCAACGAGGAATTGTAATAAATCTCCGTACCGGGGTGGAGCCTTATGGAAATCCCGCTGAGCGCGGCATATTTTCCCACCTGCTCGATCATCTCACCGATCGCCTGGCGCGGAGTGCCTACGCGTCCCTGCTTATAATGCGGCGTCACGATCATGTCACTGATCCCTTGTTCGGACGCGATCTTCAGCATCTTTAGCGTTTCGTCCATGTCACGCGCGCCATCGTCTATGCCTGGCAACACGTGGCAGTGTATGTCCACATATCCCATGTCGTACCTCTCGTCCCAAGCCGTCATCCCATTCTTCCATAGGATACCGCATTTTAGTATATCCTAGCCAACCCTTTTCGTCAAGTCATTTTTCTGTTACAATTTGGGTCGTTGTTCCCCCCGAAACAGGCTTCTTTATTTCGCCTTGAACACATAAGGAGTTACCTGATATACGTAATAATTCAGCCAGTTGCTGTAAAGATTATTACTGTGCGATCTCCACTGCAGCAGGGGCCTTTGCGTCGGGTCATCCTGCGGGAAATAATTGTAGGGCACCTGAATGGGAAGCCCCTTATTCTTGTCCCGAAAATACTCATTGCTCAGCGTCATCCGGTCATACTCGGGATGGCCCGTCACAAAGATTTTCTTTCCGTTCTCGGCGAATGCGAGGAATACGCCCGCCGTCTCGCTCTCTGCCAAAACCGTCAGCTCCTTGCAGGCGTGAATGTCCTCGGCCTTCGTCTCCGTATGACGACTGTGCGGTGCAAGAAAGATATCATCAAAGCCTCTTACCAGAGGGATCTTTCGATTCAAAACGCGATGTTCATATACGCCAAAGAGCTTTTGCGGAAGCTTCGACTTGTTGATCCCATAATAATGATAGAAGCCTGCCTGCGCCGCCCAGCAGATGTGAAGGGTGCTGGTCACGTGTTCCTCCGCCCAATCCATGATCTGGCAGGTCTCATCCCAGTAATCCACCTCTTCAAACGCCAGATCTTCCACGGGTGCGCCCGTGATGATCAGTCCGTCGTAATAATCCTCCTTGATCTTGTCAAAGGTCGTGTAAAACTTGTTCAAGTGACTTTGCGGCGTATTGTGCGATACGTGCGTCATCGTGTTCATGAGCGTCACTTCCACCTGCAGCGGCGTGTTCGACAGGGCCCGAAGGAGCTGCAGCTCCGTGTCCTGCTTGATGGGCATGTTATTTAGGATCAAGATCTTCAACGGACGAATGTCCTGATGCAGCGATCTCGTCTCGTCCATCACGAATATGTTTTCACTTTCCAAGATCTCCTTCGCAGGGAGTGCGCTTTGTGTTTTGATAGGCATGATAAAATCCTCGTTTCAATTCAGTATGATTCACCGCTTGTCTGCGGTAACTTACGTCGCTGCGCCAAAATACTTTGCCAGGAATTCCTCCTCGGACAAAATTTTAACGCCTAATTCCTTCGCCTTCTGATTCTTCGTCGAATTAGAGGTCAAGTCATTATTGATCAGGCATTCCGTCTTTCCCGTGACGCTTCCCGTCACCTTGCCGCCACGTGCCTCGATCTCATCCTTTAAGTCATTTCGGCTCGCGTAATGCACAAGGCTTCCCGTCACGACAAAGGAAAGGCCTTCTAGGGTTTGCGCCTGCTGATTCTCCGCAGGCTTTTCCACCTTCAGCTCACGCATCAGGCGAAGCAGCTTTTCCCGATTCTCCGGATCCGACATGTAATCCACGTAGGCACCCGCAATGACGTCGCCGATGCCGTCAATGGCGCTCAGCTCTTCCTGTTTTGCGTCCATCATGCGATCCAGATCATAATTTAGCTTCTTGCAAAGAAGCTTTGCATTCGCCAGTCCAATGTTTGCAATGCCGAGGGAATAGATCACCCGCGGCAGACTCGTCTGTCTCGCCTTTTCAATGCCGTCCAAGAGATTCTGACAGGATTTTTCGCCAAAGCCTTCCATTGATGCGATCTGCTCCCTGTGCTCCGAAAGATGGAACAGATCAGCAAACTCCTTGACGAACCCCAGGTCCACCAGTTTTTCCAGCGTGGCCTCCGAAAGGCCATCCACGTTCATGGCATCCCTGCTGACAAACAGCACAAAGCTCTTGATCTCTTTGGCGGGACACTTCTCATTTGTGCAATACAGTGCCTGCGCCTCCCCCGTCTGGCGGATCTGCGTCGGCGCGCCGCACACGGGACAGGTCATCGGGATTTCCAGCGTATTGCTTCCCGTCAGGTTCTCAGCGATCTGCGGTATGATCATATTCGCCTTATACACAGTGATCTTATCCCCGATGCCAAGGCGAAGGGCACGCACTACGCTGACGTTATGCACGGAAGCACGGCTCACGGTGGTTCCTTCGAGTTCCACCGGCTCAAAAATGGCGACGGGATTGATCAGGCCCGTACGGCTGGGACTCCACTCCATTTCGACCAAAGTCGTTTCACGTAATTCATCCGCCCACTTAAAGGCGATGGAATGTCTCGGGAACTTTGCCGTTCTGCCGAGGCTCTTTCCAAATTGTACGTCCTCATAGGTCAGCACCAGGCCGTCCGACGGGACGTCATAGGTTTCAATTCTTTTTTCAAAGGTTTCGATGGTCTGAAGGATCGTATCCTCCGTCACAAGAAAATGCTCCACCACGGTAAAGCCCTGATTCTCCAGGAACTCGAACTCTTTCATTCGCGAGTTTCCAAAGGTGAGTTCCGTTCCGTCCTCTTCCACGGCTTCCACCAGGGAAAACGCATGGAACGCGACGCTCCGCTCTGCCGTCACCTTGCTATCTAATTGACGGACGGAACCAGAGCAAAGATTGCGGGGATTCTTATACTTTTCCCCCTCTTCCGGGATCCGCGCATTGATCTTTTCAAAATCCGAATAACTGATGATCGCCTCTCCCCTCAGCACCAGATTCCCTCGGAAGGGGATCGCCGCAGGCAGGTTGATGAAGGTTCTTGCATTGGCCGTGATCACCTCACCGACCTCGCCGTTTCCTCTGGTCACTGCCTTGGAAAGCACGCCGCCCTGGTAAGTCAAAACGACGGTCAGACCGTCAAGCTTCCAGCTAAGAACACCTTCCTTTCCCATCAGCCAATCCCGAAGCTCCTCGCGGCTCTTCGTCTTGTCCAGGGAAAGCATGGGGGAGGCATGCTGCTCCTTCGGGAGGAAATCTACCGCCTCATATCCGACTTCTCTCGTGGGCGAACCCGCGAGGACAAAGCCCGTCTCATTTTCCAGACGCACCAACTCGTCATACAGCCTGTCATATTCCAGGTTGCTCATGATCTCGCGGTCCTCGGCATAATATGCCTGCGAAGCACGGCTCAGAAGGGGAACCAGCTCGCGGATCCGCTTGATCTTATCTGCCACGTCCATTTTGGCCGTGTCCATATCCTGAATTTCTTTTGAAAGATTGTTTTCCATACTCATGCGAAACCTCTTTCTTCTCTGCTACAAATCCGACCCTCAATGCTTCCCAAAGCTTCCTGACTTCTTCCTCCGTCGCCTCGCGCCATTTCCCCTCTGGCAGGTCGCCCAGATTTAAGTTCACCACGCGAAGTCGGATGAGTCGCATCACGCGGTACCCTAAAGCCTGGCACATCCTTCGAATCTGCCGATTCAGTCCCTGTGTCAGTACGACGTGGAACGTCATCTCCCCCGTCTTCCAGGCTCTGCAAGGCCTTGTCTTTACTCCGAGTTCCTCCAGAAAAATACCTTCCGACATCTTCTTTAGGTCCTCGTCACTGATGGGCTTGTTCACGCGTACCGCATATTCCTTTTCATGACCGTTCGCGCCGCGCATCATCTCCTCGATCAGGTCTCCGTCATTCGTCAGAAGGAGAAGCCCTCTCGATTCCTTGTCCAGCCTTCCCGCATAAGTGACCCTGATCGGATAATCAACCTCCGTCCGGATCGTTCTCTCCGCGTGGGAATCCTTCTCCGTACAAGTCACGCCGGCTGGTTTATGATATAACAGAACCACCTTGGGTTCCTTCTTGTCCACTTTCTTCCCTTGGCAGAAGATCTCCTCGGATCCGTCCACCAGCATTCCCATCTGCGCCGGCATGCCATTCACCAAGACGAGTCCGCTCTCGATCAGACGATCTGCATCCCTTCTCGAGCAGATCCCGCAGGAGGCCAGATATTTATTCAGTCTCACTCGCTCCATGTTTCCATTTCCTCTAGCATGCGGATGGGCGGGATGCCCTTTCCCTCTTCGAGTCCGCGCTTCGCCGTCTTATCCGCCAGCTCATTATACTCCACCTTAGAATGGGCAGTTACCTTATAAAAACGGATCTCAATCTTCTTTCCCCATTCCTGCATGGCCTGTGCATACTTCTTCGTATGCTCCTTCTTCGCCTTCCAGGCACCGGTCACCCATTTCTCGATCCCTTCATAATCATAGTATAACGCAATGACCGAAAACCCATTCTTCATCGCCGTTTTCACGGCATACATGGCCCCGAGCATCTCGCCGGTCACGTTGCGCATGGACACGGTCTCAGGATTTTCCCCGTTTCCCATCGCGAGGTAGATCCCGCCCTGCGGCGGCAGAAATACGCATCCGAAGGCATATCGCTTGATCTCATCATTATAGCTTCCGTCCACGTAGGCCGTCAGCAGATTCTCCTGCTCTGACGCGTTTCCCAAACCGTCTCCCCCTTGTCTGAAAAGCCCACGACGTGTTTCAGCGCACCGTGGGCCTTTCCTCCATTTTCTATTCCGCCAATGCCTTCTTGATGGCATCCATCAGCTCTTCATAGGTCTCAAAGGCCGGAAGCTCCGGGTGATCTGCCTTGATCTGCTCCGTGGACTTAAACAGAAAGCCCGCCTTGCTTGCCAGGATCATGCCAAGGTCATTGTGGCTGTCACCGCTGGCGATGGTATCAAAGCCGATGGACTGAAGCGCCTTGACCGTGGTCAGCTTCGACTGCTCGCAGCGCATCTTAAATCCGGTGATCTCACCGCCCTCGCCCACGATCAGCTCATTACAGAAGATCGTCGGCATGCCGAGCTTCTTCATCAAAGGACCTGCAAACTGTGAAAAGGTGTCACTGATGATGATCACCTGCGTGAGCGAGCGAAGCTCATCCAAAAACTCCTTTGCGCCAGGCATGGGATCGATCTTTGCTATGGTCTCCTGAATCTCCTTCAGGCCAAGGCCATGTTCCTTTAAGATCCCGATCCTCCAACGCATCAGCTTATCATAATCAGGCTCGTCCCTGGTTGTTCTTCTCAGCTCCGGGATCCCGCTCGCCTCCGAAAAAGCGATCCAAATCTCAGGCACCAACACGCCTTCCAAGTCCAAACAAACGACGTTCATTTCTTCATCCTCCCGCTGTCATTCTCATATATACACAAAGGTTAGTATAACACGTTTCGAGGCATAAAGTCAAACACCGACGAAGCTTTGGACGTTTCTTTGTTTTTTTCTTCAAAAGGTTGAAACTTTACGTAAAATTCATTATAATGAACCTAAGGTATTTTGATCTAAATTATAGAAAGGAGCTTTCTTATGATGGATGGTATGAATCAGGCGGGTTTCCCAAGCAATGAAGTAGAAGCGTTAGCTCTGCTCTATCTTCAGAATCAGAGTCTTTCCGGTCTTGCTCCGGAAGAGATCTATGACAAATTTGCGGATGCGATCAAGAGGATCGCGGCTCAGAAAGAGCGCAGCGCAAACGAAATGGAAGAAAATTATTGATCTTCCACTCAGGCACAAAGTTAAGGCGGTGAGTTTCCTCACCGCCTTTTTGTTATCTGTAATACTTCTTCATCCACTTTGGATCATCGAAACTGCTCTTGTCGGACATCTGGATCCACAGACAGAGGTCATCGGCCATTTCCATGATCACGTCCTCCAGTTCCAGACTATTCTTCCACTTCTCTTCCATCGCATCGTATCCAAGCAGGGCACCCAAAATGTTTCCTGCAACGGCGCCGGTGGAATCGCTGTCTCCGGAATGATTCACCGCGGCAATGATGCCCTCCGAGAAATTATCCTGATGGCGCAGCGCACAATAGATCGCAATGGCCAGCGTCTCCTCGGCAACCCAGCCCTCACCGATGCGGCGGATGTTGTCCTGATCACTCTCCCCGTTTTCGGAAAGCTCGATCGCCAGATCGATAATATCGACGAACTCCTGCAAATGCTCATCCTCCGCGAAGAGTTCCTTCGCCCTGCCCATGGCCTCCTGCACGATCTGCTTTAAGGTCAGTTTCTCCTTCGGGAATACGATGCGGTTGATGATATGCGTCAGAACGGATGCCGGCATGTATCCTAGGGAATTTCCGTGGGTGATGGCTGCGATCTGCGCCGCCTCGCTGTCCAGTCTGAGCGTGTTCATCTTGTGGAACATCAGTCCAAGGGGAGCGATGCGCATCACGCCGCCGCAGCCCTTACTGTTGTTCACCACGTCCTTCGTATAGTCCTCTGCGAAATAATTTGCATTCTTACGGATCTTGAGCGCTGACAGGCAGGTGTTTCCGGGAAGCCTTCTCGTGTAAAGCTCCGGCACGTCGGACAGCCAGGATATGCAGTGGCATCCGCTCTCAGGGTCTTCCATCGCCCTGCGATAGTCCTCATAGCTCATCTCCTGCGTGCGCAGCCAGTCCTGATATGCCAACGCAACATAGCTTCTGGGCCATACCTGAATGTTACCGATCTTCGCCTTCGTGTCTGCCACCAGTAGTCCGTTTGCAGTAAAAAGGGTCATCTGCGTGTCATCCGAGATCATGGCCTTACCGCCTTCCCTGGCGATCTGGTATTCCGTGATGCCCTTCTCCCCATACTGAGCACGGATCTCCTCCTCGTTTAGGAACACGACGGAGTAACCGAGCGCGTTGCCAACGGCGCCGCCCATCAGGCATCCGCGGATCTGGTCAGGATTCACCTCAGTATCATTTCCGGTATAAAATCTCTGAAGAATCTTATTGACGTACATCAGCGCTTTCCCCTTTCTTTGATTCAATTTTCAGTACAACTCCTACTTATAATAATAACCTTTACGGGGAGGAAAGTCAATGAATAATACGCACACAAAAAAGGCCCTCCCCGAGACGGGGAAGGCCTTGGATCTTACTGGATTACACAATACCCTGAGCGATCATTGCCTCAGCAACCTTCAGGAAACCAGCAATGTTAGCGCCTGCAACGTAGTCGCCATCCTTGCCGTACTTCTTAGCTGCTGCGTCAAGGTTGTGGAAGATGTTCACCATGATGGTCTTCAGCTTAGCATCAACCTCTTCGAAGGTCCAGGAAAGTCTCTCGCTGTTCTGGCTCATCTCCAGAGCGGAGGTAGCAACGCCGCCTGCGTTTGCAGCCTTGCCAGGGCAGAACAGAACGCCGTTCTCCTGCAGGTACTTGGTAGCCTCAAGAGTGGTAGGCATGTTAGCGCCCTCTGCAACAGCCATAACGCCGTTAGCAACCAGGTTCTTTGCATCGTCAAGGTTCAGCTCGTTCTGGGTTGCGCAAGGAAGTGCAACGTCAACCTTGATGATCCACTGATTGTTGCCCTCGGTAGCCTTGTCATGATACTGAGCGGAAGGTCTCTTTGCTGCGTACTCGGTCAGTCTTGCTCTCTTTACTTCCTTTACCTCTTTCAGAAGCTCTACGTCGATGCCTTCGGGATCATAAACCCAACCGGTGGAATCAGAGCAGGTCACTACGTTAGCGCCAAGCTGCTGAGCCTTCTCAATTGCGTAGATTGCAACGTTACCGGAACCGGAAACTGCTACGGTCTTGCCAGCGATGTCCTTGCCATTGCACTTGAGCATTTCCTCGGTCAGGTACAGAAGGCCATAACCGGTTGCCTGAGTTCTTGCAAGGGATCCGCCGTAGGTAAGGCCCTTACCGGTCAGAACGCCTTCATAAAGTCCGGTCAGTCTCTTGTACTGGCCATACATATAACCGATCTCTCTTGCGCCGGTACCGATGTCACCTGCGGGAACGTCGGTGTCTGCGCCGATATGTCTGTAAAGCTCATTGATAAAGCTCTGGCAGAATGCCATTACTTCTCTGTCGGATTTGCCCTTAGGATCGAAATCGGAACCACCCTTGCCGCCGCCGATGGGAAGGCCGGTCAGGGAATTCTTGAAGATCTGCTCGAAGCCAAGGAACTTAATGATGCCAAGGTTTACGGAAGGATGAAGACGAAGGCCTCCCTTGTAAGGTCCAATTGCGGAATTGAACTGTACGCGGAAACCGTTGTTCACCTGAACCTGTCCCTTGTCATCTACCCAGGGAACGCGGAACAGGATCTGTCTCTCGGGAGTAACGATCCTCTCAAGAAGTGCATCCTTGCGATACTGCTCTTCATTAGCCTCGATCACGACACGAAGAGACTCGAGAACTTCCTTTACTGCCTGATGGAATTCGGGCTGTGCGGGATTCTTTGCAACTACCAGGTCAAATACCTCATCAACATACGACATTTTTCATGTCCTCCTTAGATTATTTTTGGTTTTCGCGTTCCACTTTGAAATCAGAAACTAGAAAAGGACAGAGTCGTCCCTTTTTAGAACGCCTTTGTCCCATTGGTGCTATTATATACTCATTCTCACGAGAATACAATGTACTTTATCTAATTAACGCGTAAAATTTTTGATGAGTTTTTTGTATAAAGTGCACAAAGTCACGTACTTGTATACCGTAATACTCTTCCTCGGATCTTACTGCCGCTCCACGTACTCTGCCTTTACGTATGCGATCTGATTCTTAAAGTTGATCTTACACCATTCGCCTTCCACGGCGAGCAGATCCACTTCATCGCCCTTGACGAGCGTGCCAATCTTGGAAGAATCCGTGCTGGCGTCCGCGCGGACGTTGATGTTGTCCGTCGCCTTCACCTTGCCGATCGGCGTATATTTCAGTGCTGACTCCTGTACCTTCAGGTACTGGGACATCACGTAGCCTTCTTGCTTTTCATATACGATCTTCGTCCAGCCGTTCACAAGCTCCTCGAGCACCTGGACCTTCGTACCGCCCGT
>CAMZDG010000047.1 GCA_947305245.1 uncultured Lachnospiraceae bacterium | reverse complement strand
GACACGACCTCGGCCGTGGACATGGAGACGGAAAAGCAGATCCAGCACAGCTTAAAGAACCTGGATTTCCCCTGCACGAAGATCATCATCGCACAGAGAATCTCCACCACAAAGTCCGCGGACAAGATCCTGGTGATCCAAAACGGAAGCATTTCCGAGTGCGGCACGCATGAGGAGCTGGTTGCCCTTGGCGGTTATTATGCGAGCCTCGTGAAGCTTCAGCTGGGCGAGGACGAAGAGATCAGAAGTGAGATCGAGCTTAGTAAGAAAGGGGGCGAACAGTAATGGCAAGAAGAAATACTTATAAAGAAGACGAAATTCTGGAAACCCCATTTGAGCTCAAACATTTACTGCGCGCTTCCGTATATGTCAAGAAATATGCGGGGAAAATGGTATTTGCCCTGATCCTCAGCGCGATCGGCGGCATTATGGGACTGTTTTCGCCGAAGCTCACGCAGATGGCCCTGGACGGCGCCATCCCCGAAGGCAACGTGAAGAAGCTTCTGACGCTGGCGAGCCTTCTGGTGCTGACCTTCGTGATCGCCGTGATCTTTACGACCATTCGGTCCAGGATCATGATTAACGTCAGCCAGAGCATCATTTATGACATCCGCAAGGACGTGTTCGAGCATTTGCAGAAGCTCTCCTTCCAATATTATGACGACAGACCCCACGGAAAGATCCTGATCCGCGTCGTGAACTACGTCAACTCCGTCTCGGACATGCTTTCCAACGGATTGATCAACGTCGTTTTGGAGAGCATGAACCTGATCTTCATTGTTGTGTTCATGCTTTTGATGGACGTAAAGCTTTCCCTTGTGGTGCTTGCGGGCGTGCCCGTCCTCATGGTGTTCCTTCTGTGGATCAAGAATAAGCAGCGCAAGGCTTGGCAGATGGTTTCGAACAAGAACTCCAACCTGAATGCGTACCTGCAGGAGAATATCGTGGGAGCAAGGATCACGCAGATCTTCGCAAGGGAAGAAGAGAACGCAAAGACCTTCGAGTACCTCTCCGACAACTGCCGCAAGACTTGGATGCATGCCCTTCGGTATAATAACCTTGTGTGGCCAGGCATTGACAGTATTTCCGTCTGCGTGCGCGCCAGCATTTTCTTCTTTGGACTCGTGGTCTTTGGGGCGAACACCAGCCTGGGCGTGATCTACGCCATCTCCTCCTATGCGTCGAGATTCTGGCAGCCCATCATGAGCCTTGGCAACATTTTTAACAACTTCCTGAATAATATCGCGTACCTTGAGCGTATTTTCGAGACCCTCGACGAGCCCGTGAAGGTGCAGGACGAGGAGGGCGCGACGGAGATGCCGCCCATCCGGGGACGCGTGGAATTTGAACACGTGGACTTTAGCTATGAAGCCGGCAAGCCGGTCCTGAAGGACCTTTCCTTCACCGTGGAGCCCGGCGAGAGCGTGGCACTGGTGGGACCCACCGGCGCCGGAAAGAGTACCATCGTGAACCTGATCTCGCGGTTTTATAACCTAAACGGCGGACGCGTGCTGATCGACGGGCAGGACATTTCCAAGGTGACGCTCAAGTCCCTCAGATCCCAGATGGGCATCATGCTGCAGGACAGCTTCATCTTCTCCGGCACCATCGAGGACAACATCCGCTACGGCAAGCTGGACGCGACGGAGGAGGAGATCAGGAAGGCCAGCGAGATCGTCTGCGCGGACGAGTTCATCCAGCGCTTCCCTGACGCCTATAAGACTGAGGTGAAGGAACGCGGATCGCTTCTGTCGCAGGGCCAAAAGCAATTGATCTCCTTTGCGAGAACGCTTCTTTCCGATCCTGCCATTTTGGTGCTGGACGAGGCGACCTCGAGCATCGACGTACAGACCGAACGCGCACTGCAACAGGGCCTCAATGCCATGCTGCAGGGCAGGACAAGCTTTATCATCGCCCATCGCCTTTCCACCATCAAGAACTGCGACAAGATCATGTACGTGGATCAGGGCGGCATCGTGGAATGCGGCACGCATCAGGAGCTGATGGCAAGGAAGGGTTATTATTACAGACTTTACACGGCACAGATGGAAGACATCGCATAGTTTTACTCGAATTTTTATCTCACTGCCCGCAAAGGGCATGGAAAGGACGCTCATCCGGGGAGCGTCCTTTTTTACGCGGCGAAACGACCTGATGGGAGAATTCCCGAGGAAAACTGCAGCATTAATTGCCGCCATTAGATTCTTGACAAGCCAAGGTGTATTTGATACGCTTTACGTGGACGCGGAATCGAACGTCCAAAGGAAGTTATTCTACGTAAGAATATGGATTTGAGGGGACCGGAAGATGAAGAGAAAAGGGAATTTCTCCGTGATTACGATAAGCTTTGGGGTTTTACTCATTTTTCAAGTACTGTGCCTGATCTGGGCGAATCTTACGCAAGTCGGAAAAAGCTTCGACAGTGATGCGGGAATGATCATGAATCACGTCATGATGATGGCGAAGGAAAAAGCGTTGCTGATTCCCGGCTGGGACTATCTCACCACGTTGGAGTTTGATTGTACCACTCTTTTTGCGCTTCCGCTGTATCTTCTCACACACAATATTTATTTGGCCTGCGGCCTTTCCAATTTACTCCTGTTCGGACTTTTTGCGTACGCGATCTTTTATCTGTTCCGGGGGCAGGAAATCATTTATCCGATCCTTGCCATAAACCTCATCTTGGTACCCTATCGGATCGGGGCGCTTGATTACTATAACATGCTTTTTTTCAGAGGAGCGCAATATGGCATCAAGGTCATGACTCCGCTTTTGCTTGTCGGATTATTGCTTCATGCCGGAAAGAATGAAAAAGAAAAGGCAGACAAGAAATCTATTTTTCCTTTTGTGTTGTATTTGTTTTTTGCGTTTTTGACTGCGTTTTCCAGCGGGATTTACGTATTTGCCTGTGGGCTGTTTCCCGCTCTTGCAGTCTATGCCATTTATAAGTTTTTTATGGCGGATCGGATCAGACTAAATGAGATCGCGTTGTTTGCAGGTACGATCCTGTGCAGCGGGATCGGATTTCTGCTCAACTTGAAATGTCAGACGGCAAAAGGAAACAGTATGACTTTTATCCACGTGCAGGATGCCTGGACCAACGTACAAAAGAGTTTCTTCGGGATCTTTGAGCTCCTTGGCGGCGCCGCAAATTCTTCGGAGGTCACGGTGCTCTCCCTGGAAGGGATCAGCATCTTAATGAAAATACTGTTGACGATCGCCCTGCTTTGCGGCACGATTTATGCCATGTGCAGGTACGGGAAAGAGGAAAAGGATCTGTTTGCCCTGCTTGCTCTGGCCGTGGCGATCTGGAATTTTTTCGTCCTTTGCATCACAAATACAAGATATGGCTCGGATACGAGCGAATATCGATATCACTTGATCGGATTGATTCCGGTGTTCTGTATCTTTTCGCGTACGATCCTGGACAGTGCCAAAAGGTTAAGAAACTGGCAACGGCTGACGATCGCCGCTTTGGGCCTGCTGGTTTTGACGTACTTAAGCGTCACGGGCATTCAATTATTCCCCAAGCATGACACAAATGCGGAATTAAAGGAAGTGATCTCCTATTGTAAGGAAGAAGGGTTCGATACGGTTTTCTTCCTTTATGACAGGCCGAGGGCAGAAAACGCCCGCGTTTTAGATCAAAGTCAAATGATAAATTATTTGGAACTGACGGCTGATGGGACAAGCTGCGTAAGAAATTATTACGCGGAACATAACGGACGATCCATCATGGAGGAGGAAAACTACGCCATAGTTATCGTGGATGACGCTTTTGAATGGGGTGACGTCGTTGATTATAATGGTATTGTGTTGCTCAAAAAAGTGGCGAAGGTTGCCGACAGCGGGATCTATGTACCGATGGACCTGGAGGAATATTACGGTGACGATTCCGAGTGGTAAGCAGAGAGTGCCCTTGGGAGGAACAGGAAAGGATCTTTGCGGAAAACTACTTGGAATCTTGAAATTGAAGCGCTTTTGTGATAAGCTAGGAAAGTGCGGGGGACTGGGAAAGATGCCCCGCGGATGGAACCGGAGGAAGAAAAAGTGGAACAATATAAGCAGGAATTCATTGAGTTTATGGTGGACTGCGGCGTGCTGAAATTCGGCGAGTTCACCTTGAAAAGCGGCAGAAAATCCCCGTTCTTTATGAACGCGGGCGGCTACGTGACGGGATCGCAGCTGATGAAGCTGGGCGAATACTATGCGAAGGCCATTCATGATAAGTACGGAGACGATTTTGATCTTCTGTTTGGCCCGGCATACAAGGGCATTCCCATCAGCGTGGCAACCTCCATCGCGTTCAGCAAGCTCTACGGCAAGGAGATCCGCTATTGCTCCGACCGCAAGGAGGAGAAGGATCACGGCGCTGACAAGGGAAGCTTTCTTGGAAGCAAGCCGCAGGACGGCGACCGCGTGGTGATGATCGAGGACGTAACGACCTCCGGAAAGTCCATGGAGGAGACGGTGCCCAAGGTAAAGGGCGCGGCAAACGTGGAAATCATTGGCCTGATGGTGTCCTTAAACCGCATGGAGGTCGGCCTTGGCGGTGAGAAGAGCGCACTGGAGGAGATCAAGGAGAAGTACGGATTTGACGCCAATGCCATTGTGGACATGGCAGAGGTGACGGAGTACCTTTACATGCATCCCTACAAGGGAAAGACTTACATTGACGATGAGATCAAGAAGGCACTGGATGCTTATTACGCACAGTATGGGTGCAAATAAAAAAGACGGAGGGTGACTATGGAAGAAAAAGTTTATCGGACCATGGGCGGCGTGGGTGCCCTGAACATTGTAATTGGCGTTGTTGCGATCGTGATCGGGATCACGGCAGGCGTGCTGCTGATCATCGGAGGCTCAAAGCTGGTGAACAAGAGGACAGATCTTACGTTTTAGTTTTCAGAGAAGAGGCATTTCCCTGAAGTTGGGGAATGCCTTTCTCCGTGTCATGGCTATTTGGCGACAGGGAATGGAACGCCTTGACCAAAGAGGCTTTTAAGGCGAAGAAGGAGAAAGGAGAAGGCGGATGAATCGTCGAAGCTATAAATTTACGAATAAGAAGCACCCGACGCAGGCGATCTTTTCAACCATTTTGGGAACGATCAGCACCTGCGGGATCATCGCCGTGATCTGGCTTTCCTTTACCATGCACGGGGCGACGAAGCCGGGGTACGGACTGACGGGACTTCTGGCAGTGATCTTCTCGCTGATCGGCGTCATCCTTGGCATCACGTCCTTTCAGGAGAGGGACGGGATCTACGTGCTCAGCTGGGTGGGGACGATCTTAAACCTTCTGGTGCTCGTGGGCGTGGGACTTCTGTTCTCCCTGGGGCTAAGGGCTTAAGAAATCAATGAAATCATAAAAATGGCAGAAAATGGAGTGAAAGATCGGAAAAGATGGAAATGAATTTGGAACTTTTGGAAGAGAGACATGCGCTGGCAGCGGAGCGGATCGCGCAGATCGCCGTGGAAGGACTGGAGGCGGAGAATTCCGAGAGTAAGGCGTTTGATGCGTATTTTCGCCGTATGGCTTCCTACCTGGCGCTGGTCGGAGAGAATAAGGAATTCCTTGCGCAGGGCGGCCTTCAGAAGGCGAGCTTGGAGGAGCTTGGGGCGAGAAACCATGCGCTTTATGAGGACATACTCCCCGAAAATTATGAGACGAGCTTTGGAAATCCCGCATATGCGGTAAAGCAGCTGGGCGAGGAGTTTGGAAGACTGCTCAGCTATCTTTTCGTGGAGATCACGGCGTGTGCGCAGTATTGCTATGCCGGGAGGCTGGAGGACCTGGTGATCCGCGAGGAGGTGTTCCTCGAGGTGTATGGCGCCTTCGATGAGAGCCTTCGCGAGGAGAAAAAGCTCCCTGCCTATGAGAACGTAAGGCAGATCCTGTATTGGTTTATCAGTGATTATTCTGACTTTGGAAGGCAGAGCTTCATCGATCAGATGGTTGTGCCCGGTGCGTCCTCGACCATCCGGGTGTTAAAGAATGCGGATCTTACGGATCTTCGGTATCTCTATGCCTATGGGCAATATATCAGTGAAAATGAGCTTCAGATCGCTTCCTTCCTGCTTCGTCAGCCGGAGGAGACCATCGCGAAGATGGCCGACACCTACACGGAGGGCTATCGCATTGGCTTTGAGGTGACGGGAAAGGATCTTAGCAAGAAGAAAACGGCGGAGCTGATCTTCCCGATCGGCTTCGAGCGCATGATGAAGCGCGCCGTGGAGAATTTTCAGAAGATGGGACTCGACGTGGTCGGCAGGGACGATTCCATGGGCTACTGGTATACCGACGGAACCGGCTATTCCACCAGCCCGAACCGTCAGTATGAATTCGATCACAAGGAGGATCATGCGCTCTTTACGGACAAGGCGCTTCGCCAGAGGACGCAGGAAGTGTTCCGGACGGCCTTTGAGGAGCGAAAGGAGTATGCCCGCGGATATGCAGGTCCCGCCGTTGTTGAGACCTTTGGAGAAAAGGACTTTGATCCCGTGATCAAGCCGGAAGCTGCGAAGCTTTCGGAGGAGCAGAACGAGGCGCAGGTGGAGCAGCTCATGAAGCTGCGCCAGATCCAGATGGAGTATATCATCGAGGAGGAGAGAAGCTTTACGATCATTGCGTTCCCGCTTCCCGAGATCCGCGAGGCACTGCCGGATCCTTCCGAGGAGACCTACGGCAAGTTTTTTGAGGAGATCATTCAGATCAACACCTTGGATTATAAGACCTATCAGGGCATCCAGGCGACCATGATCGCCGCCCTCGATCAGGCGGATACTTGCGAAGTGAAGGGCATGAACGGGAATTGCACCGATCTGACCGTCAATCTGTATAAGCTTTCGGATCCCGCGAAGGAGACGATCTTTGAAAACTGCGTGGCAGACGTCAACATTCCCGTCGGCGAAGTGTTCACGTCTCCCGTACTTCAGGGGACAAGCGGCGTCCTGAACGTCAGCCGCGTCTTCCTGCAGGGACTGGAGTACCGCGACCTGAAGATCCGTTTCGAGAATGGCATGATCGCGGAGTATTCCTGCAGCAATTTCGAAAATGAGCAGGAGAACCTTGACTTTATCCGGGACAACGTGCTTTACAAGCATAAGACCCTGCCCATTGGCGAATTCGCCATTGGAACAAACACCACGGCCTATACGGTGGCGCGGAAATATGGCGTTCAGTCCAAGCTTCCCATCCTGATCGCGGAGAAGACGGGGCCTCACTTTGCGGTCGGCGACACCTGCTATTCCCACACGGAGGACGTGAAGGTGTATAATCCGGACGGCAAGGAGATCGTCGCGAGGGAAAATGAAAAGTCAAAGCTTCGGAGTACGGACCCCTCGAAGGCATATTTTAACTGCCATACCGACATTACCATTCCTTACGACGAGCTTGGTGAACTGACGGCAGTGAAGGCAAACGGGGAGAGGATCCCCATCATTCGGGAGGGAAGGTTTGTACTTCCCGGGACCGAAGAGTTGAATCGGGCGCTAGATTCTTAAGAGAATCTTAAGTAATATTTGTTGAAAATGACCTTGCATCCTGTTCCCATTTCTAGTAAACTAGTAACTAGATATTGTGGATGGTTATGTCTGGGAGTGGCTTATTTAGTCGTTGGGCTCATTTTTGACAAAGCAGTGAAATCATTTGGACCATCAGGGAGGATGAAAGAAAATGGCAGCTTCCAAAAAAGGAAAAGCACAGTCCATGCAGATCGACGGGACGAAAGCGGCGATCAAGGCAGTAAAGAAGGAGACGAAGCCTTCAGCGGCGAAGAAGGAGAAGGCCGTGGTCGGCATCGTGATGGGCAGCGATTCGGACATGCCTGTCATGGCAAAGGCCGCAGACATTCTCGAAGAGCTTGGCGTGCCTTATGAGATGACGATCATCAGCGCGCACCGCGAGCCTGACGTGTTCTTTGATTATGCGAAGAATGCAGAGAAGAAGGGCTTCAAGGTGATCATCGCGGGAGCAGGCATGGCGGCGCATCTGCCCGGCATGTGCGCGGCAATCTTCCCGATGCCCGTGATCGGTATCCCGATGCATACGACTTCCCTTGGCGGACGCGATTCCCTCTACAGCATCGTGCAGATGCCCTCCGGCATTCCGGTTGCAACCGTAGCCATTAACGGAGGCGCGAACGCTGGACTTCTCGCGGCGAAGATCCTGGCAACGTCAGACGCAGCGCTTCTGAAGAAGCTCAAGGCTTACTCAGAGAAGCTCAAGGACCAAGTCGTGGCCAAGGACGCAAAGCTTCAGGAAGTGGGTTATAAAAAATACATGGAGAAGTAATCCATGTGACTATCTCTCCTACAGAGATTCCGTATTATGAATATTCATTGTGGATTGAATCAACCTTATACACAAGCCGTAAGTCGGCAGAAAGAGGAAAAACATGGATTACAAGAAGGCAGGCGTAGACATTGAAGCCGGTTACAAGTCAGTAGAGCTGATGAAGAAGCACGTGAAGGAAACCTTCCGCCCCGAGGTCATGGGAGGCATCGGAGGCTTCTCCGGCGCATTCTCGATGGCAGCGATCAAGAACATGGAGCATCCCGTGCTCCTGTCCGGTACGGACGGCGTCGGAACGAAGATCAAGTTGGCATTCGTTTTGGACAAGCATGACACGGTCGGCATCGACTGCGTGGCAATGTGCGTGAACGACGTGGCATGTGCAGGCGGCGAGCCCCTGTTTTTCCTGGATTATATCGCATGCGGAAAGAATTATCCCGAAAAGATCGCTGATATCGTGAAGGGTGTTGCAGAAGGCTGTAAGCAGGCAGGCTGCGCACTGATCGGCGGCGAGACCGCAGAGCATCCCGGACTGATGCCTGAGGATGAATATGATCTCGCGGGCTTTACCGTAGGCGTTGCAGAGGCAAAGGACGTGATCGACGGATCCACCATCAAGGCTGGTGATACGCTGGTCGGCATTGCTTCCTCCGGCGTTCATTCCAATGGCTTTTCCCTTGTGAGAAGCGTGTTTGAGATGACCAAGGAGAGCCTGGATACTTATTATGATGAGCTTGGCAAGACGCTTGGCGAGGCACTGATCGTGCCCACCAGGATTTACGTAAAGGCATTGAAGGCCGTAAAGGATGCAGGCGTGACCATCAAGGGCTGCAGCCATATCACGGGCGGCGGCTTTTACGAGAACATTCCCAGAATGCTTCCCGAAGGCATCAACGCACAGGTGAAGAAGGACAGCTATGAGGTTCCCGCGATCTTCAAGCTCATGCAGAAGAAGGGCGACATTGCTGAGGAAATGATGTATAACACCTTTAACATGGGCCTTGGCATGGTCCTTGCCGTGGATCCCGCGGATGCGGAGAAGACGGTGGAGGCGCTCAAGGCTGCAGGAGAGCAGGCTTATATCGTTGGTACCTGCGTTGCAGGAGAAAAGGGCGTGACCATATGCTAAAGATTGTCGTATGTGTTTCCGGCGGCGGAACAAACCTGCAGGCCATCATGGATGCCATCGATTCCGGAAAGATCACGAACACGCAGATTCTTGCGGTGATCAGCAACAATCCCGGCGTCAAGGCGCTGGAGAGAGCGGAAAAATATGGCGTTCCCGGCATCTGTATGTCCCCGAAGTCTTATCCGGACAGGGCGGCGTTCAACGAAGCCTTCACCGCAAAGATGTGCGAGCTGGCACCGGACCTCGTGGTCCTGGCAGGGTTCCTTGTAAAGATCCCGGAGCAGATGGTTGCAAAGTTCTCCGGAAGGATCGTGAACATCCATCCTTCCCTGATCCCGTCGTTTTGCGGCGTGGGATATTATGGACTGAAGGTGCACGAGAAGGCATTGCAGCGCGGCGTCAAAGTGACGGGCGCGACGGTGCATTTCGTGAATGAGGGCATGGACGAAGGCCCCATCATCGCGCAGAAGGCCGTGATGGTGGAGGATGACGACACGCCGGAGACCCTGCAGAGAAGGGTCATGGAGCAGGCGGAATGGATCTTGCTCCCGCAGGCGATCGACGACGTGGCGAACGGACGGCTGACCATCGTGGACGGCCACGTGCGCAGAAACGCGAAGGACTGACGCAAAAATAAAGCAGTGACGAAAAATGACGCAGGTCATGGAAATACGACGGAAGACGGACTAGAAAAATCAAAGCGAGGTGGAACAATGAAGGTTTTGATCGTGGGTGGCGGCGGACGCGAGCATGCGATCGCAGTCAGCATGAAGAAGAGTAAGCACGTAGACAAGCTCTACTGCGTTCCCGGAAATGCGGGGATCGCGCAGATCGCGGAGTGTGAACCTTCCATCGGCGTGATGGAGTTTGACAAGATCGTACAGTATGCGAAGGACAAGGCCGTGGATCTGGTATTTGTGGCACCGGATGATCCCCTGGTGGGTGGTCTGGTGGACGTGCTGGAGGCGAACGGACTTCGGGCGTTCGGACCGAACAAGGCGGCGGCGATCCTGGAGGGCAGCAAGGCCTTCTCCAAGGACCTCATGAAGAAGTATCACATTCCCACGGCAGCGTATGAGACCTTTGATGATCCCGAGAAGGCGCTCGCGTATCTTGAGACGGCGGACATGCCCATCGTGCTCAAGGCGGACGGCCTGGCGCTCGGCAAGGGCGTTCTGATCTGCAACAATCTCGAAGAGGCGAAGGCCGGCGTGAAGGAGATCATGATGGACAAGCATTTCGGCAGTGCCGGAAATCGCATGGTCATCGAGGAATTCATGACGGGACGCGAGGTATCGGTGCTTTCCTTCGTGGACGGCAAGACGATCCAGATCATGAGCTCGGCGCAGGATCATAAGCGTGCAAAGGACGGAGATCAGGGCCTCAATACCGGAGGCATGGGAAATTTCTCCCCGACGCCTTTTTATACCAAGGAAGTGGACGAGTTCTGCAAGAAGTATATCTATCAGCCGACCGTGGATGCCATGGCGGCGGAGGGAAGACCCTTCAAGGGTGTCATCTTCTTTGGACTGATGCTCACGCCCAAGGGACCGAGGGTGCTCGAGTTCAACGCGAGATTCGGCGATCCTGAGACGCAGGTGGTGCTCTGCAGGATGAAGAATGACCTGATCGAGGTGGTGGAAGCGTGCATCGACGGAACGCTCGACCAGATCAAGCTGGAGTTCG
Source organism: uncultured Lachnospiraceae bacterium (assembly GCA_947305245.1). Lineage (GTDB taxonomy): Bacteria > Bacillota > Clostridia > Lachnospirales > Lachnospiraceae > Acetatifactor. Next base: position 7,565 of record CAMZDG010000047.1, on the reverse strand, counting down.
AGGACAACGCGGCAGTCTGCGTGGTGCTCGCCTCCGACGGATATCCCGTCTCCTACAAGAAGGGATATGAGATCAAGGGTCTGGAGAACTTTGAGGGCAAGGAAGATTACTATTGTTTCCATGCCGGAAGCAAGTTCGACGATCAGGGAAGAGTCGTGACCAACGGCGGCAGAGTGCTTGGCGTGACGGCCAAGGGCGCCACGCTGAAGGAAGCCCGTGCAAAGGCTTATGAAGCGACGAAATGGGTGGATTTCGAGAATAAATACATGCGGACGGACATCGGCAAGGCGATCGACGAGGCATAAAAAGAAAAAAAGAGGAAGGAAGGCTGATAAAAATGGCGGGGAAAGCACAAGGGATGAAAATTTGGCGGAAGATGATCACTTTGATTGCGCTGGCATTCGCACTTGTGATCTTTGCAGACGGCTTCAAGACGGTGAGCCGTGCTGAGACCGGAACGACGAACAATGCCGTAAACATGCGTAAGACGCCCAGCAAGAACGGCGATCTTGTACAGAAGCTGGAGAAGGGAACGAGCGTTGAGCTTGGAGATCTGGTAGACGGTAAGGACGGAGACGGAAAGAAATGGTACGCCGTGACCGCAAACGGAAAATCCGGATACATTCGCTCTGACCTCATTTCCAAGGGCAGTAGCACTTCTACCTCCACGAACGAAGGCACCGTGAGCGGAGAGGTTGAGTCGGTTACGCCGGTAGGCGCGTCCGTTGCAGGAAGCAATACCGTGAGAGTTCGCACCAGCGCTTCCACGACCAGCAGCAACAATATTCTTGCCACCGTGGCAAAGGGCACGGAAGTGACCGTGATCGGAAAGATCGTTGGCTCTGACAAGAAGACCTGGTATCAGGTAAAGCTGACGGTGGAAGGCAAGGACGTGGTTGGATATATCCGCAGCGATTATCTTGTGATCTCCGGTGAAGTGAAGCCCGTGGAGACGACGACTACGACGCCGGATCCCGTAGAGAACACGGATCCCGTGGATAATACGGAGACTAAGCCGGTAGAGGTGACGCCCGCCGTACAGAAGCGTTATGAGACCAAGCTGATCAACGACGAGTGGTGGATCCAGGATCACGACAAGAACGAGCAGTACAAGATCGAGCAGCTCTTCAGCGCGGCAAACGAGTATAAGAACCGTTATGAAGAGGCCAATAAGAAGGCGAAGTCCAGAAAGGGCTGGATGATCTTCTTCCTGATCCTTGCACTGGCAGCCTGCGGCGCGGCAGGATATCTGCTTTTCAGATTAAAGGAAACCAAGGAAGCGGCATTTATCGCATCCATTGAAAATAACACCCCGAGACGTACTTCCGACAGACCTCGCGAGGCAAGGGGACAGCAGGGAGGCGGCAGACCCGCCATCAAGGATGGCCTGGAGCCCAGAAGCCGCGACGAGCGTCCTGCAAACGGTCAAAGATCCAGCGGAAACCGTCCTCAGCAGGGCCAAAGACCCGTACAGCAGCAGGGACAGAGACCTGAGGGACAGCCCTCAAGACCCGCTCAGCCCGCACAGGGCCAAAGACCTGCAAATGGCCAGCAGCAGGGCCAGAGACCCGCACAGCAGCAGGGCCAGAGACCTGCAGGCGGACAGCAGCCGGGACAGGGACAGAGACCCGCACAGCAACCCCAGCCAAGACCTGAGGGACAGCCCTCAAGACCCGCTCAGCCCGCACAGGGCCAGAGACCTGCAGAGAACCAGCAAAGACCCATGCAGCAGCCCACGCAGAGACCCGAGGGACAGCCCTCAAAACCTGCGCAGCCCGCACAGGGTCAGAGACCTGCGGAGAACCAGCAGCGTCCCGCGCAGCCTCAGCAGACCGCAGCGCGTCCTAAGAATTTCGTACAGGACAGCGATGACATGGAATTTGAGTTCCTGAATTGGGACAGCGACGAATGATCGGAAACTGACAAGAATCTAAAATAGTTCTAAACTTTCAAAGGGGCAGGTTGACACTGCCCCTTTGCTGTTATAATATGATTATAACACAAGGAAGAAGCGAAGCGGATTCCGAATGTTTTTGAGGATTGCGAAGCAATCCGTGTTATGCCTGAAAACGGGAGGAAGGAGTGGCCTATGTTTATCGAGATCGATTTTAACAGTGATGAAGCGCTGTATCTGCAGCTGCGAAACCAGATCATTCTTGGCATCGCTACGGATCAGTTCCATGAAGGCGAATCCCTTCCCAGCGTGAGGAGCCTCGCGGATATTATTGGCATAAACATGCATACTGTGAATAAGGCGTACACGCTTCTGAAACAGGAGGGCTACGTCAAGGTGGACAGGCGCAAGGGCGCCGTGATCGCCGTGGATGCCAATCAGGCGTTGATCATGGAGGAGATCCGCAGGGAGCTTCAGGTCATTCTGGCCAGGAGTTATTGTAAGAACGTCCCGCGGGATGACATCCATCAGCTGGTGGATGAGATATATGACAGTATGGAGAGGTAAGGAATGCAGTCACAGTCATTTACGGAAAAAGCAAAAACAGCCCTTTCCCTGGCGGCAAAATGCGCAGGGAGCCTGAATCAGGGCTATATAGGAACGGAGCATGTCCTGGCCGGCCTTCTGAAGGAAGGGACCGGCGTGGCAGCCAAGGTGCTCACGGAGAACGGCGTTGACTTAGATAAGCTGCTGGACATGATCCGGGAGCTGATCGCCTTCGAGAACGGAACGCCGGTGAGGGAGCGCGAGGGGTATTCCCCGAGAGCGCAGCGCATCCTCGAGGAGGCGCAGGTACAGGCAAAGCGATTCGGACAGAAGGAAGCGGGCACGGAGCACATTTTGCTCGCGATCATCAAAGAGGGAGAGAACGTGGCGGTCCGCCTGATGAACGCCATGAACGTGAATCTCCAGAAGGTCTACGTGGAAACGCTGCAGGCCATCGGACAGGACGGAAACCTCTATAAGGAGGACTTGGGACGGAAGAATCAGGGAAAGAGCAAGACCTCGACCCTGGAGCAATATAGCCGTGACCTGACGGCGCTTGCACGGGAGGGAAAGCTGGATCCCGTGATCGGCAGGGAGGATGAGATCCGCAGGGTGATCCAGATCCTGAGTCGTCGCACGAAGAATAACCCCTGCCTGATCGGCGAGCCCGGTGTCGGAAAGACCTCCGTCGTGGAGGGACTTGCGCTTCGCATCGTCTCGGGCGACGTGCCGTTTACGGTGCAGAACAAGCGCGTTTTGACCCTGGATCTCTCCGGCATGGTGGCGGGCAGTAAGTACCGCGGAGAATTCGAGGAGAGGATCAAGAAGGTCATCAAGGAAGTCATTGACGACGGGAACGTCGTATTATTCCTCGACGAGATCCACACGCTGATCGGTGCGGGCGGGGCGGAGGGCGCCATCGACGCATCCAATATCCTAAAGCCTTCCCTGGCAAGGGGCGAGCTTCAGATGATCGGCGCCACCACCATCTCCGAGTATCGGAAATATGTGGAAAAGGATGCGGCCCTGGAGCGCAGGTTCCAGCCCGTGAACGTAGAGGAGCCCACGCAGGAGGAGGCCATCCAGATCCTGGAGGGCATCAAGGGAAAATATGAGGAGCACCACCGCGTGATCATAACCAAGGAGGCCGTGGAGGCGGCGGTGAAGCTGTCAGAGCGCTATATCAACGACAGGAACCTTCCCGACAAGGCCATTGACCTGATCGATGAGGCGGCGGCGAGCGCAAGACTCCAGGTGATGGAGATCCCGCAGAAGGAAAAGGATCTGATGGCGGAGATCAAGAAGAAGGACCTTCAGATCGAGCGTTCCATCCGGATGGAGATCTTCTCGCAGGCTGCGGAACTAAAGGCACAGCAGGCGCAGCTCTTAAAGAAATATGATAAGATGGTTGCAAGCCGTGAGGCACAGGAAAAGGAAAAGCGCTATGCGGTAGGTGAGGAGGACATCGCCAGAGTCGTGGCCGTCTGGACCAAGATCCCCGTGACAAAGCTTGCGGAGAAGGAGAGCGAAAAGCTCTTAAAGCTCGAGAGCATCCTTCATAAGCGCGTGATCGGGCAGGAAGAAGCCGTGACTGCGGTGGCGAAGGCCATGCGAAGGGGCAGGGTCGGATTAAAGGATCCCCATCGTCCCATTGGTTCCTTCTTCTTCCTTGGACCGACGGGCGTCGGAAAGACGGAGCTCTCCAAGGCCTTGGCAGAAGCCATGTTTGGCTCAGAGGATGCCATGATCCGCGTGGACATGTCGGAATATATGGAGGGGCACTCCGTATCGAAGATGATCGGTTCGCCTCCCGGGTACGTCGGCTTTGACGAGGGCGGGCAGCTCTCCGAGAAGGTGAGGAGAAATCCGTATTCCGTGGTGCTGTTCGATGAGATCGAGAAGGCGCATCCGGACGTGTTCAACATTCTGCTCCAGATCTTGGATGACGGGCATCTCACGGATTCCAAGGGCCGCAAGGTAAGCTTTAAGAATACCATTCTCATCATGACGTCCAATGCGGGCGCGCAGAGGATCGTGGAGCCCAAGAATCTTGGATTTGTGGCGGAGAAGAATGAGCAGAAGGATTATGAGCGGATGAAGTCGGCGGTGATGGAGGAAGTCAAGAAGAGCTTTAAGCCGGAATTCATCAACCGAATTGACGAGATCATCGTGTTCCATCAGTTGAACAACGAGAATATGAAGGAGATCGTGAACCTTCTCGCAAAGAATCTGTCAAAGCGGTGTGAGGCGCAGATGGAGATCCACCTGACCTTTACGGCAGCGCTCAAGAACCATTTGGTGGAAAAGTATTCCGACGTCAAGATGGGTGCGAGACCCTTAAAGAGAGCCATCCAGTCCGTGGTGGAGGATTCCCTCGCGGAGGAGATCCTCGCAAAGCGGGTGCAGCCGGGCGACTATGTGAGCGCAGGCTTCAAGGGAGACAAGGTGACTTTTCAGGTAAAGAAATAGGTTTTAACCTTCGGACGTACCTTCGTGGAAGGACGTTCGGTGACGCAAAAGAGAACGAAATCAAATAACAGTTAGACTAGATAAATACCAGGAGGATGAAAAAATGGCAGTAGTAAAGGAATTGATCCGCAGTGAGGCAAACGGTGGCATCAGCTTTGGAAATCACAAGCTGAATGCAAAGGCAAAATTGGAGGACTTTAAGCACGGCGGAGATCTTCTGAAGGTGAAGACCTATTATGAGATCACGAAGCTGGAAAAGAACGGCGGGTTCCTTTATGAATCCGTGCCTGGGACCAGCGTGACCTCCTTCGTGGAGAGCGAGGATCAGGTGGAATTCACCGTGGAGGGCGACAAGGACGCACAGATCACCATCGGTCTGACCGAGGATGCAGATTATGAGGTGTTCGTGGACGGCGAGAGCATTGGCATCATGAACACGGGACTGGGCGGAAAGCTTTCCCTTTCCGTTGAGCTTGCCGCCGCAGATCAGGTTGCGGTAAAGATCGTAAGACAGTAGTTATTAGCGAGGGTTACCATGGCAAAAGGAAAAATGACCAGCGTCTTTTTCTGCCAGAGCTGCGGCTATGAGTCGTCGAAATGGATGGGACAATGCCCTGCCTGCAAGGCGTGGAACACCATGGTGGAAGAGACGGTGGATCGGTCAAGGCTGCAAGGCGGAGGAGGAAGCCGTCGACAGGAGTCCTCTTCGGAGGTCTGCATATTGTCCGAAGTCACCATTCGGGAACAGGACAAGGTCCTCACGGGCATTGCCGAGCTGGACAGAGTGCTTGGCGGCGGCATCGTGCAGGGGTCCCTCACTTTGGTGGGCGGCGATCCGGGCATCGGAAAATCAACCCTTCTTCTGCAGACCTGTCAGAAGGTCGCGGAGGCAGGACATAAGGTGCTTTACGTATCGGGAGAGGAGTCCCAGGTCCAGATCAAGATGCGTGCGGACCGGCTGGGACGGTTCTCTGATCAGGTGCTTCTTCTCTGCGAGACTTCCCTGGATGCCATTTCCGAGACGATCCGCAGGCAAAAGCCGGAGATCGTTGTCATTGATTCCATCCAGACCATGTACAGCGAGAATGTTTCCTCCGCGCCGGGGAGCGTTTCACAGGTCCGCGAGGCGACGGCAGCCTTGCTTCAGTTGGCAAAGGGACTGCTTGTCTCCGTGTTCATCGTCGGGCACGTGACCAAGGAGGGAACGGTGGCAGGCCCCAGAGTGCTCGAGCACATGGTGGATACGGTGCTTTACTTTGAAGGCGACAGGCATGCGTCCTACCGCATTCTTCGCGGCGTGAAGAACCGCTTTGGTTCCACAAATGAGATCGGTGTCTTCGAGATGCGTGAGAATGGACTGGTGGAGGTGCAAAATCCTTCTGAGTACATGCTTTCCGGGCGTCCGGAGAATGCGAGCGGTTCCGTAGTGACCTGCTCCATGGAAGGGACAAGGCCTCTTCTCATTGAGATCCAGGGGCTGGTTTGTCACAGTAATTTCGGCATTCCCAGAAGACAGACCACGGGAACGGACTTTAACAGGGTCAATCTCCTGATGGCGGTTTTGGAAAAGCGTTCCGGCGTACAGCTGTCAGGATGTGACGCGTACGTCAACATTACGGGCGGGCTGAAGGTTGTGGAACCCGCCATAGACCTGGCGATCGTGCTTGCCGTTGTCTCGAGTTTTCGGAACAAGGCATTGCCGGCAAAGCTGGTGGCGTTCGGTGAGGTGGGACTTTCCGGAGAGGTCCGCGCCGTGAGCCTTGCGTCGCAGCGGGTTGCGGAGGCAAAGAAGCTGGGATTCGAACTCTGCCTGGTTCCGAAGAGCAATTTAAGCGATTGCAGTAAGGAGGCGGCAGGAAAGATCAAGGTAGTCGGCATATCTTCCGTGTCGGATGCCTTAGAATTCATCGGAAGTTATCAGGATACGGAATGAGGAGGTGGAGAGCATGACGTATGAAGACATTGTTTACAGAGTCAGGAAGGTATTTGAGAACGCAGACGCAAGAAGAGTGCTGGAGCACGTCGCGATCCAGGTCAACGTGATCGGCGAGGGCGAAGGAATCTTCTACGTGGAGGTGGCAGAAAGGCAGATCTGCGTGGAACCGTATGACTATTATGACAGGGATTGCCTTCTGATCATTCCGAGTTCCGTCGTGCTGGATCTGTGTGAGAAAAAGTATACCATGAGGAGCGCGGTTGAGACTGGATTGGTGCAATTTTATGGCGATGAACGCAAGTGGAATCTGTGTTTGAGCAAGATTAAGCTCCGTTAGACCATAAAAATAAGCCTTTTTGGCAAAAAAATCTTAAAATATCGCAAAAAAACTGCATTTTTTTGAATATTCATATTGATAAAATCGCGTAAATTTGGTATGCTGTTTAGTAGAAAAGGCATAAGCCTTTTTCAGAGAATGCTGGGCACAAAGTGCTCGAAATAGGCAAAAGAAGGAAGGAGATCCATTATGAACAAGACAGAACTTGTAGCAGCAGTAGCAGCAAAGGCTGAAATCACCAAGAAGGATGCAGCCGCAGCAGTAGACGCAGTATTCGAAGTTATCGGCGATGAGCTTCAGAAGAAGGCTAAGGTTCAGCTGATCGGCTTTGGTACTTTCCAGACCAGCGAGAGAAAGGCTCGTACCGGCCGCAATCCTCAGAC
>CAMZDG010000046.1 GCA_947305245.1 uncultured Lachnospiraceae bacterium | reverse complement strand
CGGGGTATTTTTTTGCCCAAAAGCGATAGTATAGTTTGGCATGGTTTGACATGAAATGAAATGGTGTTTACAACCTTAGTGGAAACGATTATAATTGATGGTGTGTTTAGATTATCTTATAATATAAATGAGTATGATAAATCTTGCTATACCTGTAACCATTACTATCGAAAGTCTCAAACTCTTACGCACAATGACCATGTGGCAGAAGAAACGCTTTCTCATTTGGTAGAGAATGGAATACGGTTGGTGTCACTTATGGTTTAAAACTTTTGTTTGTTGAGGGGGATATTATGGACGGAGAATATTATGTAACAGAGGAAGAGAGAATACGGCGCGAAATAGAGAAAGAAGAGAAGAAGGCTAGGAAGAAAAAGAGTAAGGCGAGGATATTCGTGCGAATTGGAGTGATCATAGGAATTGTTTTGATTGGACTGCTTATTTTCTATCATCAGCTTTATAAAGAATATGGTGTGCTACAAAGAAAACCTGTCCTTTATCTGTATCCTGAGAAAAGTACGGATGTTACGGTACGGCTATTACTTGACGGGAAGTTGACTACGACTTATCCAAAGTATCAGGATGGTTGGCAGGTGACCGCGCAACCGAATGGAACGCTTACGGATGCAAATGGAAAGACCTACAATTATCTTTATTGGGAGGGAGAATCAGCCACGAAATATGACATGAGCAAAGGCTTTTGCGTAAAGGGAGATGAAACGGCTGAGTTTCTTGAATGGGCACTTGACGAACTTGGACTTACTAGGCGAGAAGCGAACGAGTTTATTGTATATTGGTTACCACTGATGGAAGAAAATCCCTATAATGTTATCGGTTTTCAAGCGGATGCCTATACGAAGCATGCGCAGCTAATCATCGATCCAAAGCCCGATACTGTCATCCGCGTATTTATGGCGTGGTATGGCAGTAATAAGCCCGTGGAAATCCAGAAACAGGAGCTGGTTGCGGGGGAAAGAATTGGATTTACGGTAGTTGAATGGGGTGGAAGCGAGATGAAATAAAGATAGCGAGGCGCTTATGTCCACATTGTTAATTCGAAATGAGTAACACAAATTCATCATGAAATGCGGAATAATGTCTGTAACCCCATTGACAAAATCGGTCTAGCGTGATAGACTCAAAACAAAGAGATCTATCGCGATAGACCGATAGCATTTTAAATAGACTTGACATTGATGGAAAAGGGGAAAGAAGATGAATCTGGAGCTGGGTGACGTTCAGACAAAGTTTATGGGGCTGGTTTGGGACAGGGAGCCGGTGGGCTCGGGGGAACTGGTTAAGGTTAGCGCCGAGGAGCTGGGCTGGAAAAAGTCCACGACATACACGGTGATCAAAAAGCTTTGCGAAAAAGGAATCCTGAAAAATGAGGACGGCGTTGTGACGACGCTGATCAGCAGGGAAAAATTCTTTGCGAAGAAGAGTCAGCAGTTTGTGGAAGAGTCCTTTCACGGGTCGCTTCCTGCATTCATTGCGGCATTCTATTCCGGCAAGAAGCTGACCCAAAAAGAGGCTGATGAAATCCAGAAAATGATCGATTCCTGCGTGAGGGAGAAGAAATGACGCCATTACAGTCAACGTTTATTAACGTCATAAACTTAGGCATTGCGGCGAGCTTTTTGATGCTGGCCGTGATCCTTCTGCGTCCTTTTCTAAAGAGGGTTCCGAGGTGGCTGACATGCGTTTTGTGGGGTATGGTGGCTTTGCGCCTTGTGATTCCATTCTCGTTTGAGAGTAGATGGAGTTTGGTTCCCGCATGGAAGGTATCCGTGTTGCAGGAGAATGAGGAAAAGACTGCATATAACGTGAATCTGCCGAGTGGTTCCGAAACAGAAGATTGGCAGGGTGAGACGGTAGCGAAAAATTCGGCAAAAGATAATCATGCGGAGCGAACCCAGGATATAAGCACTGAGAAGAGTTGGAAGAATCCTTCGGAGGAAAACGCCGGGAAGACGTCAAGTTATGATAACGATGGGATCAACTCGTCTGGCACGGAAGAATTTGTTGGTAATGACGTAATGCCTCAGCAGAATGATCAATACGGTAATGCAACCTCCAAAACAGAAGGAAATTATTCGGAAGGCCTTTCAGGGGATGGGATCACAACGACGAAGACAGGTCAGCAGGCAGACGGACAGGGGGAGTGGAGGTCTGCTCATTCAGGGGCGGCTGAGGGCATCACTGCAGCGGGCGAGGATAACACTGCAACAGGCGATAACAACGCTGCAACACCCGAGAGCATGCTTAGGAAGATGTTCGAGGGCGTGCTGCTGACGGTCGGAAGCAGCGTATGGATGGTAGGCATCCTTGCCATGCTGGCATATGTAATCTTCAGTTACGTGAGATTGTATCGAAAGGTGAGGACGGCAGCGCGCCTTGAATCAGACAGGGGCGTGACTGTATGGATGAGTGACGCGATCACGGAGCCCTTTGTCCTTGGAATTGTCAGCCCGAGCATCTATGTTCCTTCCACCATTGGTGAGTCAGACCTGGAGTGCGTACTTAGTCATGAGCGGGCGCACGTAAGGCGAGGGGACTACCTTTGGAAGCCGATTGGTTTTCTGATCCTTTGCATCTATTGGTTCCATCCGCTTTGCTGGATCTCGTACCTTTTGTTTTGCAGGGACGTGGAGATGGCATGTGACGAAAAAGCAACGAAGGATTTCGACATGGAAGAGCGCAAGCGCTACTGTCAGACGCTCTTAAACTTGAGCCAGGGGAAAAAGAATTCTCTGATCGGAACGGTGGCGTTCGGTGAAAACGGAACCAAATCCAGGGTGAAGGCTGTGCTGAATTATAAGAAACCATCGTTTTGGATCATTTTGGCGGGAGTGCTGGCATGCCTTGCGGTGGGAATCTTCTTTATGACAAATCACAATTCTTCCGGGAAGAGTGAAGGGGATCCGTCCCAGACGGCGGATGTGTCAGCGAAAACGGACGCATCGGCGGAGACGAACGAACCGGTGGGAACTGACGTGAAGGGCGAACCCATAGAGGTAAAAGATAACGTGACGCTGTTCCAGGCAGTGCTTCTTGGCGAGAGGAATTTTGACGTTGTCGAAAACAATGATTGTCTGTCCAGTATCAACATTACTGACGTTAGCATGCTTTTTCATAGTTCGGATCCAAACTTGTCGGTGCATTCCTTTGCCGTCGCCGATCTGGATCGCGACGGGGAAGAGGAGGTCATTCTCTTTGTCATTTCGGCTGCAGATGAAGGCAGGGTGATCCTGCGTCGTTGGGGCAACATGGTCTATGCATATGTTGTGGATTCACGAAGCATGTGGAACTTAAAAACGGACGGCACCTATGAATATAATACGGGAAACGTCAATGACGGTTTTGCGCGCATTACGTGCTTCACGGAGACCGATTATATCGAAGATCCGTATACTTATGAGACGGGGGCTTCCGTGGACGCGGATACCTTTGTGGTGAACCATGTATCCACTTCTGAAAACGCATATAAGAAGGCTGTCATCTCGGAGCAGGGCAAGAAAAAGGCGGTCTGGCATGAGCTCAATGAAGAGAATGTCTTGGCCATGGAGGGCGATTTCCAAAAGAGAGTCACCTGGATCAATCCCGCCATATTGTGGCAGCAGGTTCTAAAGGAGATCAGTGAGAGGGAGTTCCTTTTCCATGATGGTGCAAGCAATGGCGGATCCATGGTCATACGGGAGGATGGAAGCTTTTCGGGTGCATATACACGCAGGGAGGATTCCTATTACTATCTGGAATCGAGGTTCACAGGGAACTTAGAGTTTACGGAATGCGTGGATGAATACACTTGGCGCGTAAAGGTTTCCGGCCTTCGATGCGAAAAAGAGATTGGCTCTAAGTGGAAAGAGGATGGCTTTACCTATGAGGAAATTTTGCCGCCTGGCATGACGGAGGGAGGAGAATATCTTCTTTGTCTCCCTGGGAAACCTGTGGAAGAACTGCCGCGTGGGATCCTGTATTGGCGCGGTACGGAAATCGAGAAGGCCGGGGCGTGGACTGCCTATGGGATCGGTGCCATTCCGAACACTGCGGAAGAGGCCTATACGGACTTAAGTCACTGGAAGAATGATGACCTGATCGGATACGGCGAGGATCTCGCCCTCTATTGCCGAAGCATCTATCCGAGCGTGATGCAGGAGTGGGGCGTAAAGGCGTTGTCGCCGGACCTTTCAAAGTATCTCTATGGCAAGAGTGAAAACCAGGATGGGAAAACGATCTTGACGGTCGGCGTGATCGATGCGCATGAATATCAGCGCCCGAAGGAATTTCAGTTGAATACGGAGAGTAGTAATGAAATCGTAAAAGTTTATTGGCTCTCGGATACGCTGGTGGGAGCGGAGACGCACGTCAATCCCTCCACGGGGGAATTCTTTATTTATGACCTGGAGACGGGGAAGGAAGTGAAGCATTACGTTGGTGCTTCCTTTGCCGTGATCCCCGGGACGAGCTACGTCATGTATGAGGAGAACGTGCCTCATTTCTTCAATGACGCCTTCTGCCATTCCTTTTATATTGATGATCAAAGGGTCTATACCTCGGATTGGATGAGCGCGCGGCTTGGAAAGCCGACATTTTCTGATGACCTTACCAAGCTTAAGTTTATGGAGCAGAGGTATGACCTTGGAGTTTTCAGAGAGGTGACCTGTGATTTTGACCTGCAAACCTTGACGTTCAGTAATATACAGGCGCAGTTGATCCGGGAACAGACGGCTTCCATCCCGGACAGGCAGGAGGTGCTGAGCGCATATAATTCACTGATCCATCAGGCGGAAGTGGCGATCTACGACCCGCAGGCGAATGGTGAGAATGCAAAAGCATATCTGGATGCGGACGGTAAGGACCTGTTCAGCACGGAGATCAGGTGGCTCTTTGACGGGAGCGGTGAAATCGCATGGCAAAGCGTTGGCTATTGGATGCAGGACATTGACGGAGACGGCGTGGAGGAGCTTTTCTTTGGCGTGAATGATCCTGATCCGTATGGCTCCTTTCATGGCGTCATTTATGACATGTATACCTACCTTGACCATCAGCTGGTACATCTGTTCTCAGGATGGGTCAGAAACAGATATTATTTGACGGAGGAGGGCCTGATCGCGCGTGAGGCGGAAAGCTCAGCATATGACGGGCGCCGCGAATATTATCAATATGACGGGGCGCAGCTGCTTTGCCAGGAAAGGATCGAGTGGGAAATCCAAAACGATGGAACGAAGGTGATCGCGTATTCTGACGTAAACGGGACCAAGAAAATAACGGAAAAAGAAATGAATGCCGTGATGGATCGGTATCATTACGTAACCCCTAAATTTCTACCCATGGGGCCGACGTGGAGCAAAATGGAAGACATCAATGAAGACGGATGGGACGATTATCTGATCTTATTCTATCGTGATGGCATTTGTCATCGCCTGTCCCTGTATCTGATGAGACAGGGAATCGTTTATGACCGCGAGGCAGACGAAATAGGCTTGAAGGATTACCAGTTTGTAGACGTGGACGGCGACGGGGAGAAGGAGATCGTGCTTACCTTGGATCTCTTCGGGAATTCCGTGCCGCTTGAGGAGTCCGCCGTGCTTAAGAAGGTGGGCGATGTCTGGAAGGTAATAGAATGAAGCAAATAGTATAAAATGTGACAGGCGTTAGGCGAAAGCTTAGCGCCTTTTTATTTTTTTAAAATTCTTGTTTATTAAAGATTTTTTAAGAATTGCCATGGTATCCTCTGTTTGTAAGGCGGAGGAAAAGAGATCAAATTGGAATCAATATAAGTGTGAAAAAGGAGAAGAGAGCAAATGGCAGCAGTTTGTTTGGAGACGCAGGATCTGTGCAAGACTTACGTCGTTGACGGATATGGAAATAACGTACTTCAAAATGTGAACCTGAAGGTCGAGGAGGGAGAATTCGTCAGCATCATGGGGCCGAGCGGGTCGGGGAAATCGACCCTGCTTTACGTGATCAGCGGGATGGATGCAATGACTGCGGGAAACGTGGTCTTTGACGGGGAAGACCTTTCCAAAATGAGTGAGAAGCAGCTCACAAGATTAAGGTTACTTAAAATGGGATTTATCTTCCAGCAAATGTATATGATGAAAAAGCTGTGCATCATGGATAACGTCGTGCTTCCGGGCTATCAGGCAAAGCTATGTACCCGTGAGGAAGTGAATCAGAAAGCGGAAGCGCTTCTTAGAAGGTTGGGGATCATCGAAGTGGCGAACAGGGAGATCACGGAGGTGTCAGGAGGACAGCTCCAACGGGCCTGCCTTGCCAGGGCACTGATCAATCAGCCCAAGGTACTCTTCGCGGATGAACCTACCGGAGCCTTGAATTCTAAGGCATCCATGGAGGTTTTGGACGAAATGATCAAGGCCAATGAAGCCGGAACGACCATCCTTATGGTAACGCACAGTGAGAAGGTGGCGGCGCTTTCCGACAGGATCATTTATTTGATCGATGGTGACATTAAGGGAGAGCTGGTGCTCGGAAAGATCGGCGCGGACGAAAGCGCGGAAATAGGTCAGGACGCGCAGGGCAGGACGCTGGAAAAGCGTGAGCGCATCATGCTTCGCGAACGTAAACTGAGACAATGGTTAGAAGGGTTGGGTTGGTAAGATGTATCTGCGGATGTTAAGGAAAGACCTTCGGGACAAGATCGGACTCAATATCGTTCTTTGTATCTTTATGGTGATCGCCGCGACGGTGGTCATCATGAGCACCGGATTCATCTATACGTTTCTCGCCGGCATTCAAAGGACCTATGACATTTGCAAGACGACGGATGGACTTTTTGTCGTGGGGAAAAGCTATACGGATGAGGACGGGCAGCGCAGGGTCATTGAGGAGATCTTGGCAAAGCATGGCGTGACTGATCAAATCTACGTATCCGACTGCGTCATGCTCAGAAATGCGAGACTTGAGTTCGAAGGGGTCGACCGGAGAGGCGTCACGGGTCTTTATGAAGGGAACTTTCTGGTTTATCAGGTGAATGAGGATCGAAATATTCCATACAGTCAAGAGGACAAAACGTTTACGCTCTCGGACGGGTGCGTTGCGATCCCGCAGGTGATGGCAGAGCATGCGAAGGCGAAGGTCGGAAGCAAGTTTTATCTTACGACGGACATGGGAAACAAGTACGAGTTTTTGATCGCCGAAATCTATAAGGATCCCAGTTCGGTGGAAATGAGAAAGGTTCTATTTTCGGATCATGACTTTGAGGCGATCCTTCAGGAATCCGGTTGCATTTATGACCTTTATGAGTTCAGCTTTGAAAACGGGGGTTCGGATCGCGTTCAAATGGCCAATCTGAACAAGCTTTTGGAGGATGAACTGTCTGCCTTGAGTGCGGAAGGCATCATTGAAAGCAGCATCAGCCACGTGACTTTAGGGAAATCCAGCACGGCAACTGACGAAGCGGCGATCACCATGATCATCAGTATTTTCATGCTGATCATGGGTATTTCCATGATCCTGATCATTTTCATGTCCATCCGTTTCAGTCTCCGCGCGACCATCAAGCGCGAGGAAAAGGAGATCGGAACCATGAAGGCGATCGGCGTGGATTCGCTTTCCTACAAGTCCTTGTTCATCGTAAAATATGTCGCTTTTGCGAGCGTGGGATCCGTGGCAGGACTCTTTGCGGGCATCCCTCTTGGCAAGATGATGATCGGTCGCTTTGTCTTTCATACCATTCGGCTGGATGACTTTTTATACGCGCTCCTTGGTATTTTCGCGGGGGTTGTTTTCATCCTCGTGATGGTGCTGTTTTCCTTCATCGCCCTCAGGCGGATCAACCGGATCTCCGTGATGGACGCCATTCACGGAGAAAACCGAGGGGAGCGCTTTAGCAAGGTGCCGGGTCTTAGGCTGTATCGGCGGAGGAAGATGAAGATCCCTTTGTTCCTGGCATTAGAGGACGTCATTCGAAAGACGAAACGATATGTTTACGTCGTGGTCAGTTATACCTTGGGACTCTATGTCCTATTCACGATCTTTCAGCTGAAGGACACGCTGGTCAGCGATACCTATCGCAGAACCTATTGGGCGGTTGCTGACCGTGAAGTCTTTATCCGGCCCGAAGATGATCTTCGTCTAAAGCTCGTGGAAAAGACCGGAAGCTATAGGAATACCTTTCTCTATTATGAAAAATATTATAACGAAAACGGGATTCCGCTGAACATCCAGATCATGGACGTACAGGATGGTTATTTGATCGCGCCAGATCAAAGGATCGTTGTCAACATCTGTTACGGTGATTATGAGATGGATCAAATGACCTTGGTCAAGGGCGGAAGAGCACCCAAGCTTCCCAATGAGATCGTGATCACGCATTCCGTGAAAGACAGATATGGCATTCAGCTCGGCGACGTGGTCACCTTGGAATATCGCGCGTATCAGGAGGATGGCTTTACCGAAGAGACCAGGCAAAAGGACTTTATCGTGACGGCCTTTGTGGAGACGCTTGGCAACTATGTTCAGGTGTTCGCAAATCATATCGATGACAACATGGTGATGACGGGGGAATTCGATCTTTTCAACGAAGGGATCGATTGCGCGGACGACGAGTACGACGCATATATCGAGAAGATGCGCGCGCTGAATCAGGACATTATGATCTGGGATTATGATCAGCTGATGGATTATGACATGGGAGATCGGTTCGGTACCATCCTGGATCTGCTTGCATTGTTCACGGGGATCATCGTGGCGCTTACGATCTTCGCCATGACCTTCCTCTACCAGCAGATCTTTATCGAGGAGGAGACGGCTGACATTGCCATGCTAAAGAGCCTCGGCATTGACAAAAAGGAGATCAAAAAATGGCAGTATTTCAGGATCATGATCCTTGTAATTGTCGCGACTGTTTTGGCTGTTTTGCTATCCTTTACGTTCACCAAGGTTTTATTTAATGAGCTGGGGAAGTGGGCGCTTCTGGTCGGATCCTTTCTTCTGGTTTCGCCGTCCGTAAAGGAGATCCTTCTATTGCCGCTTGGACTGATCGCATTGGTGAGCTGCGTCATGCTGATCTCATTTCAGCCCATTGACGGGATCAAGATCTGGAAGATCAGGGAAGAGTAATTCGGAATGGAAGCAGGAAAGAGAGCGAAAAAGATGAAAAAGTATATGATCGTACTTGCGCTGACGATGATGACGGCAGCGATGCTCACGCTTGGCGGATGCAATGATGGCAAGAGTCCGGTGACGAACCCGGATGGCATGAAGAAGGTTGCTTCGCGCAGCGTAGAGCGGGAGGTCGCCTATACGGATGAAAGCGAGCGAGAAGAGGTGCTCGCAAGAGCATCTTCCAAAGACGGACTTTGCGTGATCGAAACGCACAGTACCTATTATGACGTGGTGCTGGATTATGAAAAGGGCACGCCGGCGCAGGTCGGGGCCGCATATGCCGAAGCGATCCTCAAGGCCAGGCCTGATTATGAAGAAATCCTGGAACCCTATTTATATGAGAATATCCAAAGTGCCTTTGGCGGCAGAAACATTCCCTATGAAAGCCTGGAAAAGCGGATCTTAACACTTACGTCAGCCATTCCGGAGGAGTACAGGGAAGAGGTGGAGAGCTTCGCGAAGGCGCTGTCAAAGGGGGAAGAGGGCTATGCGGAGAATGGGAAGCTCAGCTTCGTCGAGGTCCTGACCATGCAGCTCATCCCGGATGCGCTGCGCCCCACGGCCTGTAGCGCACTCTCCTTATGGGGGTCGAAAACGGTTACGGGCGATCGGATCTCTCTTCGAAATCTCGAATGGAATATTGGCAGCACGAATGCGATGACAGAGGTCCACGCCGTCACGCATATGAAAAAGGGCGACGGATCCATGACGATGATCAGTATGCTGGGGCTGCTTGACGTCATCACGGCGATCAATGATGACGGCGTGATGCTGGGGATCCTCGACGTCGGTTCAAAGCATTCCCTTCCTTTCACGTATGAGGGGAAAAAGTGCTATACCTTTGAGGCCAGATATGCGCTGGAGCATTTCCGCACGGCAAGGGAAGCAGGCGAATTCCTTGTGGGAGAAAGCGGAGATTTCACCTGGTGCAACAATCTTTTCGTCACGGATGCTAAGGATGCCTTCTGCTGCGAAAATGCGACGGCTGAAGTGGCGGCTGCCGGGCAGGCCAAGTCCGTTCTTCGTGGCGCTGACTCGGAGCTTTTGGAGGGGCTTTCCTGGGACTGCCCGGATAGCTTTTGCGTCGTGAACTCCTTCGCCACAAAGGGAAATCAGGATGGCTTTTCCGGTGAGCCGGCCAATAGTAACCGGTGGATGAAATACACAACTTACGTGAAGGAAAAAGAACAGTTTTCGGTTGCGGACGTAAAAGGCATTATGGCGCATGAGATCGTGGATCAGTATGAGGTCATCAACGTGCATAATCACGGGACGGTTCACACGGTCATCGTAGATTACCGCACGGGAAAGATCCACGTTTCGTTCACCAAGGGGAGCTGCGCTGAGGACGTTCCAAGATATATTGACGTCGGAAGCTACCATTGATTTTTTCGGCGAAATGAACCTCGCCATGGGAACCTGTCATAAGTACGGTCAAAAGAATATTTACACGTGCGCTCTATTGTGTGGTATATTAATTATGACGACTTGTGACAGGTTTTTCGTTTGTTGGATAAAAAGGATTGGGATTAGGGACAAGACATGAATGATATTCTTGTGATCGAGGATAATGAGGAACTGGGAAAGCTGATCTCTGATTTCCTCAGGCGGGAGGGATTTACCGTCGACTGGAAAATGAGCGCGGAAGATGGGCTTTCCAGCCTAAAGACCGGAGCATACAAGCTGCTGCTTCTCGACGTGATGCTTCCCGGAATGGATGGCTATGCGGCCCTGCAGGACATTCGAAAGACGCAAAAGCTCCCCGTGCTGATGATGAGCGCGCGCACAGATGACCAGAGTAAGATCTTGGGTCTCCAGATCGGTGCGGATGATTATATCGAGAAACCATTTTCGATCCAGGTGCTGGGGCTCAAGATCAAGGCCTTACTGCGGCGGGCGTATGACCTTGCGGAGGATCGCCAGCTTCTCGCTTATGGAAACATTACCATGGACGTCGCCACGAGAACGGTTTATAAGGATGACAAAAAAATCGACGTCACCGGCAAGGAATTTGATCTTTTGGAGTACATGATGCGCAATCCGCAGCAGATCATTCGGAAGGAGAAGCTCTTTGATGAGGTTTGGGGCGCGGATTGCTTTAGTGAAGTGGGAAGTCTGAACGTACATATCCGGTGGCTTCGGGAAAAGCTGGAGGACGATCCAAAGAATCCAAGGCTGATCCAGACCGTATGGAGAGTTGGTTACAAATTTGGAGGCACGGAAAGTTGAGCAGATTGAAAACTCTTTATCTTACCATAGTGCTTCTTTTTGTGATCCTGATCGCATCCGCGAATCTGATCTTGGAAGCACAGCAAGCGAGGAACGAAAATGTTTCCAATCTGCTCATGAATCGCGTTTATGAAGACGTGCAAAGGCAGATTGATGAGGCAGCGGATTTTGCCGCAGGCAGCGGGGAGGACGGAGAGGCGCTGGCGCCGTACGCGGCGAAGGTGAATGCGATCCTTCAAAAGTATCTTGAGGAAAACGAACGGGAGCTCGCGAAGGAATTTGGGAGTTCGCATATGCCCAAAAAGATTTCCTTCTTATCCGCCAAGGCTCAAAATGAGGGCGTTGCGCTGATCAATAAAGAGGGGACTGCCACGAGGCTTTGGACACTTTGCAAGGACGGCGTGATCATTGGATTTCTTTCGTTTGAATATAATACGCAAGGCGCCGCAAGGTATCGGCTTCTCTTGAACCTAAGTTTGGTCCTTGCTTTTTTCATTGCGCTTGGCGTTGTCGCTTATATCGATCGCAAGGTGCTGAGCCCGTTTGGAAAATTTGCAGAATATCCGGAGCGTCTCTCGAAAAATCAGTTTTCCGATAAATTGCCTGATACCAAGAATCGCTTGTTTGGCAAGTTTATTTGGGGCATCAACATGCTCAATGACAAGATGGCGAATGACCGAAAGAGGATAAGTGAGCTAAGCCGCGAGCATCTCACCATGGTGACGACCATCGCCCATGGCATCAAAACGCCGGTTTCTAACATCAAGCTTTACGCCGATGCCATCGAATCGGGACTTTATCAGCCGGACGGAATCGTGAACGAGAGCGATGCCGAGGTGGCGAGGAAGATCAGTAAGAACGCGGATGACGTAACAGATCTCGTGAAGAAGCTGATCGATAAAGCCTCCAGCGGAGTGGTGGATTTCGAACCGGAGATCAAAAGCTTTTATCTAAACGACCTAAAGAAGTTCCTTGAGGAGGAATACGGCAGGAGATTGGAGCTTCTTAAGATTCCCTATGAGTTCGAAGTCAGCCATAATGCGATCCTGAAAAGTGATAAGAATGGCATCTGCAGGATCCTGTCGCAGCTTATGGAAAACGCGATCAAATATGGAAACGGTGAGGGGATTTCCGTACATGTCAGCAAGGAGGCGGATAGCTATCATTTTTCCGTAAAGAACAAGGGAAAAGTCTTGAATGATCAGGAGCTCCCCTATGTGTTTCACAGCTTCTGGAGAGGCTCCAACGCCGAGGGGATCGAGGGCAGCGGAATTGGGCTTTTTGAGGCCTATGAGATCGCCAGGCGGCTCGACGGAGACATTTACGTAAGGACGAACGCTGAACTGGGTGAGATGGAATTCCACGTCGTGCTGACGATGTAGTTTCCGATTGATCTAAGGAGACGGACAAGGTCATGAAATATATATTTGCACTTGGAAAGGTCCCTGAAGAAAAGACGGGGACGGTCGGCGGCAAGGCACTGTCATTAGACCGCATGATCAAGCACTTAAAGCTTCCCATCCCGGAAGGTTATGCCATTTCGGAGGAAGCTTTTTGTCGTGGGGAGATCCTTTCGGAAGCGAAGGCCGAGATCGATGATGTCATAAGGGGGCTTTCCGCAGAAGTTACCTATGCGGTACGTTCCTCCGCGATCGGGGAGGATGGGCAGCACGCCTCCTTTGCAGGACAATATGAGACGATCACGGACGTAAGAAAAGAGGATATTATGAGCGCGCTGATGCAGGTGCTCGCTTCGGCGGGGAGCGGGCGCGTGCAGGGCTACGGGGAGAGCTTTTCACTGGAAAAGCTCGGCATGGCCGCGGTGATCCAAAGGTTTGTGAAGCCTAAGTTCGCAGGCGTCGTGTTTACGAGCGATCCCATCAGCGGAAGGGACGACGTCATGATCGGAAATTTCGTGGCAGGAGAGGGAGAAAAGCTTGTCTCGGGGCAGGAGAATGCCTCGGAATTTACCATTCGGGTGGATACGCTTGCCTACGCAGAAGGACTGGCTAGGGAGCATGACATCGGGCAAGCAAATGATCAGGCAGCATTGGGAAATGCATCTTCCATGGCGCGATATGGCAAGGCGCTTGGGAAGTATTGTCGGAAGATCCGCAGTCACTATGGCATGCCCATGGACATTGAATGGGCCGTGTCCAATGGGAAGGTCTTTATCCTGCAGGCGCGTCCAATTACCACGCTGCGGCGGCTGAACATGGACACCTATGAGGTGAACGGGAGTCTTTCCGGGCGGAAGCTCTTAACGAGGACGAACGTTGGGGAAATCTTCCAACACTGTGTATCGCCCATGACCTTTAGCGTGCTCGAGAAGATCAATGCTTTATTAGGGCTTCCGGACTGGCTTGACAATGTCTGCGGGCAGCCATACATGAATATATCCGTGATGTGCTCTGCCATGGTGAGCTTTGGAAAATCAAGGGAGAAGGCCTTCGAGGCCGTAAGCGACCTAGTCGGGAACGTGCCGGAGGGGATGGAGATCCCGCTGACATTCTTTGATAAAAAGGCATTCCTACGTCAAATTTTCCATTTGCTATTTCCGAAGAATAAGTCGAAGCTTTCCCGAAAGGAAAAGCACTGCATGGTGGCGGAGCTGCCTGAGATCGCGCGGGGATTGATGGGGCAGATCAAGGAGATCGAAAGCAAGGAAGAGCTTCTGGAATATTGGAATGTGATGATGCTCCCGAGGCTTAATGACGGGCTGGCATCCATCCTGGCGGAAAGCGGAACTTCCATGATCGCACTTTTTACCACAAGGGAAAAGATCGCGAAGATCGCCGGAGAAGAGATGGCGGGCAGCCTTTGCGGCGGATGCGTGGGCGTGCTGGATTCCATGAAGCCGCTCCTTTATCTTGAAGACGTGGCACAGGGGAGAATGAGCAGGGAGGAGTATCTGAAAGCCTGCGGGCATAGGAGCGCTTCCGAGATGGAGCTCATGGCGCCAAGACCCTATGAGGATCCTGCTTATCTCGAGGCATTGCTTGCGGATTATGAAAAGAACGGCACGGACCTTCATGCCATGCAGGAGCGGGAGAAGAAGGCCTATGAGGCCAAGCTGGAGGAGTTTAAGAGGGCTTATCCGTCTAAGAGAAAATGGATCGACAAGCGCATGGCGGCGTTCATTCATGCGAATGAATTCCGCGAGGACATTCGAAGTAAGGGCGTCTATATTTTCTGCGTTTTCCGGGAATTCCTTCTGAAGGCCGGAAGCCTTTGCGGACTTGGGGATGATGTCTTCCTGTTGACCTTCGAGGAGGTGTTCGCACTGCTTCGGGGAGACGAGAAGGCGCTTGCGTTCTTGGAAAAGCGGCGGGAGACCTATGAGAGATATGCTTCCTATCCGACCTTCCCGAATCTGATCCTGGGGCGTTTTCAGCCGGAGGAATGGATCAAGGATCCGCGGGCAAGGCGGGATTATGTTTCGGATGAGATGTCTGCTTCGAAGGAAGGAAGCTTCGATGAGATCGGTGAGACTGGGGGACTTACAGGCGGGAATGCTGCGGCTGAGGTGGTGAAAGGCTTCCCGGGCGCCGTGGGAAAGGTCACGGGCATTGTTCGCGTGGTGGAGGACGTAAGTCGCATCTCTGAGATCCAGAAGGGTGACATTCTCGTGACGAGCGCGACGAATATCGGCTGGACGCTTGCATTCCCGAAGGTGGCGGCCGTCGTGACGGACATTGGCGCACCTCTGTCCCATGCGGCGATCGTGGCGCGGGAATTCGGCATCCCGGCAGTCGTGGGCTGCGGCAATGCAACGACCGTGCTGAAGACCGGAGACCGCGTGACGGTGGACGGCGCCGCAGGAAGGGTGACGATCCTGCCGGGCGAAAGAATATAAAGTGGGCATAAAATAACCGCCTCCTGTTACGGGGCGGTTATTCTCATATCATCTTAAATTCTCATTGAGTCTTGTGGCTTTCGTTTCTAAAGTTTATGCAAGGCCGTTCACGCGGTTATATGCTGCGCAGATCGCGTTGGTATTCTTGATCAGGATGTGCATTGCAACGAAGGGACCAATGCCGCAGGCTATGAGACCAATGACGCACCACAGAAGGATCGTGGTTCCATTCTCCTGGAAATTCATTCCGTAGCGGGGCGCGTTGGCACAAAGTCTGTTGCCCAGCTTGTAATACCAGTAGTATGCATAGAAGCCGCAGGTGAAGAAGGAGAGAAGCAGGAAAGCGATCAGGCCGGCAGTCTGCTCGCCGTCACCTTCGCAGGCAATGTTGACTTCCTTCGCCATGGAATACAGGAAATAGTATCCATACAGACCGCAGGTAATGATGGTCAGCAGGATGTAAGCCAAAAGCGTACGGTCCGTCTTCAGGGGGCCGCCGGTAGGCACGGTGCCATTGCCATTAAAGTCATTCTTAATGTCATTGATCGCACTGCCAAAAGATTTTTCAGCCTGACTGAAAGCACTTCTTGCCATGTCGGCTGCATTGTTCATTGCATTTCCCATCTTTGCGCTGGTCGTCAGGGGCGCACCGCAATTCGGGCAATTATTACTGCCTTCCGGCACTTCAGAACCACAATTGCTACAGAACATTTTTTATCCTCCTTTGCTCAGGTGAAAAAGAATTTTATCGTTCGAAGGATAAAACCCTGTTCCGGTTGAAACACCACGACATCATTTGTAGGATCGCACATTCGAACTAAGTATATAGTAACAAATAATGCAATAAATGTAAATAATAAAATACGCTGAACGCGCTTCGGAATGCGTCTTCGAAGCAGGTAGGCCAGCAGGGCAAACGGCATGGCATAGATCAAGGGATGATAATAAAAGGCATCTGAGAATCGTAGGCAGATGAGCGCGAACAGAGCCCTTGTCATACCGCAGCCCGGGCAGGAGATCCCCGTCAGAAAATGAATCGGACAGCCGATGCCCGTGAGATGGAAAATAAGGTATAACAAAGCAACCGCGAACACGGCCGCGGCTGCGTTAAGAAGTTCTTTTTTCTTTTCTTTCGTCAGCTTTGGGAGCATAGACGTAATGCCTCCTAACTAAGCTTTGAGAGTTGGCTATGAGGTCTCCTGATAGAGGAGCTCTAAGATGGATTGCAGTTCCGAAAGGCCTACGCCGCTGAGCTTTGCCGTGCTTACGGCCTGCGTGAGATGCTCTTCGATCTGCTTTAAGTGCGTCTCCCTAAGCAGCTCCGCATTCTGCCCTTTCACGAAGCTTCCTTTACCCGTATAGGATTCTATGAAGCCCTCGCTCTCTAATTCTTCATAGGCGCGTTTTGTCGTGATCACGCTGATGCGCATCTGCATGGCTAAATTGCGCATCGAAGGGAGAGCCTCCCCTTCGGCAAGCTCTCCGCTTAGGATCATGGCTTTGATCTGATTGACGATCTGTAAGTAGATCGGATCATTTGATGAATTTGACAGGATGATGTCCATAATTCCTCCTGCAGGATAAACGCGCAAAATCTTCTTTGCTTAGTTTATCACACTTAAGTTATTTTGTGTATCCCTTTGTTTTCGCAGCCTTGCTTAGACGAAGCAGGGAAATCCAAGACGGAATCCCTGCGATCACGCTGGGAAGGACGAAACCGTATACTCCGACCCAAAGCGCGTTTTTGGATGCCACGTCCTGTGTGAGAAACAGGGTCAGGAATCCGCCGAAAACGCTGTCTACAACGCCATGAAATAAGCAGGCGGGGATCACGGAGCCGCTCATTTTCCGAACGAGCCAAAGCGGCGCGCCGAGGAAAACGGTGGCGACGCACATGAGGAGAATGCCAAGGAACGGAAAGCCCGGATAGTCCTTGCCGAAATTAACCCCAAGATAATAGAGGACCGGGAAATGCCATACGCCCCAAAGGAATCCGCCGAGGATCACTGCGCCGTTCATCCCAATAAGGATCTCTAGCTTGTCATAGAGCAGGGCACGCCATCCGAGCTCTTCGCCAGCCGTGATAAAGGCCACGTAATAAAGCTGCGCGAAGCAAAGAAGGATCGTTAGGACGGCCATGCGAGAGCCACCCTCCAGTTTGATGATTAGGCCTTCTCCGAGAAACAGGGCACTTAAGATGGCGCCTAGGAAACCCGTGAAAGTCGGGATCAGAAGCGCAAGAAGATATGCCTTTCCATTCCCAAGAAATCTCGGCCAAAGGATGCCGTCGCGGAAGCCTTCACGCGTGATGAGTCTTGCCAGTACGCAGCCCATCAGTGGACTAAACAGAAAGGCCACGTATGTCACGTAAGAGAGGACTTCGTTGTCCTGCCAACATGCGTAGGAATAGCATTGCAAAAGCACGAAGGCGAGGCAGGTCGCAAGGAAGATCAGGATGGCGCGAAGGGCGTTCTTTTTTGCCGCATGGCTTTTGCGGTCGCTTGCCGCCAGCGACAAAGCAGTTTGATCTTTAGCCTTCATAGGTCGTCGCCCCCCTTCTAAACAATGCACAGGATGCAAGGTAGGAAACATAAACCAGCAAAACAAACAGGTGAGGCAAAAGCAGGAGGAGAACCAGCGCCGAATAGCCCTTGCCAAGGATCCACGCCATGAGGGATTCGTTATCGGAATTCGCCAGGATGTTTTGCATCACGGAGATGATCCCACCCTCTTTCATAAAGGCGGAGATGTCGCCAAACAATGCATATACGATCGCGCAGCCAATGATGAGGAGGACGATCGCCGTTCTGATATATGTCCCATGCTTTCCAAAGCCAATGAGGAAAGGAAGGGCGAGACATTGCATTGCCATGCACCAAAACAGTAACACCAAATGGATCAGGCTGTTGTTCAATAGGTCCCCGCCTATCGCAGAAAGGATCAGGTCATAGAGTTCGCAATAAAGGAATGTGGCGAACGCGAGCAGGAAGCCCCCGTAATATTTACTCGCGACGAAGCCCTTGATGCCGACGGGGCTGGCGCAGAAATAATACCGTGTCTTCTTGCCAAGGTCCGTTTGAACGTAAATGCTTTGGACGGAGAACACGCTCAAGTAAAATAGCATGGCATTTATGATGGAAAACGATTGAACGGCTTTGGAAAACTGCTCTTGGTTCATGGTACCGCGCATATAAACGCAAGCGATGATCATGATGACGGCGTACAAAATGCACATGCATAAGAACGGGAGGATGGTCTTTCGATTCAAATAGAGATCCTTGCGTATCAGACCAATCATAGCTTACCTCCTTTCGCGTGAGAGATATGGGCAGTTTTGACGTCGCCGCCCTTCACAAGGCGCCGTCTGTCCAGAATTTGGCTGGACAGAAAGTAACTTCCAAGGATCACAAGCACCGCAAGAAACGGCGCAATGTTTTTCAAAACGGCCCAGGCAGGGTATGACAGCAAATGCTGAAGCTTCGAAACGACAGCTTCGCAATAATCAAGCGGCTGGGCGTCCTCATTCCGGAAAAAGAAGCGCATCGCACTGACTGTAAGCCCTAAGAGACCCACGAACATGACGACGGTTATGACACCGTTTACGTAGGCCATGTTCTGGAAGTAACAAGCGAGAGGAATAAAAATCGCACTGATCATCATGGCAAACAGGGCGCCGCCTAGGTAGATGAGTATGGTGTCGCCGGATACGGGTCTGTGCGCAATGCCAAAGCTCACGAAAAGGTGAATGAAGCCGAGCACGATGGCGCATAGGGTCAAAAGCAGGTATGTGAGATACTTCGCGCCGATCAGCTCCCTGCATGATTTCGGGGAGGCGAAGGCATATTTTAGCCAAGGGGTTTTGAAGTCGCCGTCCATCACCTGAAAAAGGGCCTCCGGCACTGCGACAAGAAGGATCAAGTAGCCAAACGTCACCGCCATAAGGCTAAGGTTGGTCATGAGGGTCAGTTGCTCTGCGTCGCAATATTTCGCAAGGTTGCCAATCTGCGTGCTGAGGGCGACGAGGTTAGTCAAAATGGCGTAGAGGAAGTATACGAGGAGGCAGGTGCCCAGGGTTTTTCGCGTTAGGCGTAGTTCGCGGTAGATGAGGCTTAGCATAGTTTAGACTCCTTAAGTGAATCGGGCCGAGGTGGTTGCAAGCTTTATAAGTATGTGCGCTTATGAGATTGCGTTGAAAACTTTCGAATTGGCTGGAGTACGGCCGGCGAAGACATAGAAGAGCATGATCTCTTCGAGGGTCGTCTTATCGAGGACGAGGCCGCCGTAATTCTTAGAGGCAAGGCGGCGGTCGGAAACCATGATCTCCGCTCCAAAGTCCGTGAGGCGCGCGGCGATATAATCCTTGGGGTCGATCTGCGCGAAGTCTGCCTTAGAGCATTTGATGACGCCGTGGTGATCTAAAATCTCGTCCTTCATGCCGGTGATCAAGATCCTTCCGCGGTCGATGAAGGTGACGTAATCCGCCACCTTTTCCAGGTCGGAGGTGATGTG
>CAMZDG010000045.1 GCA_947305245.1 uncultured Lachnospiraceae bacterium | reverse complement strand
GACACGGTTCGCAGATTTCCATTGCGCAAGACCGAATTTCACCATTGCAGGCAAACCCGACAATGCACGGCTTTTATAGTGTATCTGTTTTTCATGGAGTTGTCAAGGGTCAGAGGA
This sequence comes from uncultured Lachnospiraceae bacterium, assembly GCA_947305245.1. GTDB lineage: Bacteria > Bacillota > Clostridia > Lachnospirales > Lachnospiraceae > Acetatifactor. The sequence goes on along the minus strand of CAMZDG010000045.1, from coordinate 20,176 downwards.
GATTTGGTCTGTTGGATCAGAGGAGATTTGATCTGTTGGGAATATGCCCCGGGAGGCTTCCGGCTATTGCCTATTTCGGAGTTTGCCTCTATAATGGGAATGGAGACTTGATCGTGAAGAGAGGAAACAAGAATGACGGATTATCAATTATTACGTGAGCAGGCCAAGGCGCTTGCGGAGGATGCACCGTGGGACATTACGGCTTATGCAAATATCTCGGCGCTGCTTTATGAAACGCTGGGCGGGCTGAACTGGGCAGGCTTCTATCTGCTGCGGAACGGAGAGCTGGTGCTTGGACCATTTCAAGGGAAGACGGCGTGCATGCGCATCCCCGTGGGAAAGGGCGTTTGTGGCACGGCCGTGAAGGAAGACAGGATCCAGCGGGTGGAGGATGTGCATGCATTCCCGGGGCACATTGCCTGTGACAGTGCATCGGCTTCGGAAATTGTCCTTCCCATCCATGTAAATGGTGAGATCATCGGCGTGCTTGACATTGACAGTCCGATCCTGGCACGCTTTACGGCAGAGGATGAGCAGGGCCTGCAAGGGATCGTGAAGGCGATGGAAGACTACCTATCCGGCAGGGGGACCATCTGAGCTTATGGTTCCAGCCCGGAGAGCTCTTTCGCAAGCTCCTTTTCCGCCTTGTTGCGCCTGCGAAGGTCGACAAAGAAATCCTTGAGGACCTGACTGCAGTCCTCTTCAAGAATGCCGCGGTAGACGGTGCATTGATGGTTGAACTCGGGCATCTCTAAAAGGTTTAGGATGGAGCCCGCGCAGCCTGCCTTGGGATTCATGCAGCCCATGACAACCTCAGGGATGCGCGCCTGCACGATGGCGCCGGCGCACATCTGGCATGGCTCGAGCGTCACGTAGAGGGTACAGCCCTCGAGACGCCAGTCGCCGATGACCCTGCTGGCCTTTTTGATGGCCGTGATCTCGGCGTGGCAGAGCGTATTCTTATCCGTGTTGCGGCGATTGTAACCGCGGCCGATGATCCTGCCCTCGTAGACAATGACGCAGCCAATGGGAACCTCGCCCAGGGCTGCGGCTTTTTTTGCCTGCTTTAGGGCTTCTTTCATATATTTTTCCTGAAGTGACGGGATGCCTGTCATAAAAAACTCCTTTCGGGGTAACAATGAGAAGGAAGACCTGATATAAAAAGGAGGCTGTCAAAATGGAAAAAGAGAGAAATCGCACTTGGGTCAGAGTCCTGGGGTTCGTCCTGCTCATTGTCATATCGCTTGCGGAGGCCGTATCCTCCGCTTGGTTTGGGCTTCGAAGAAAGTGGGCGGAGCTATAGACCATTCTTATCATATCACAAGGGGATGACTTCGGGAAGCATGAAAATCATGGGGATTGCCCGAAAATTGGCGAAACCTGGTCAAAAATTTTGGAAAACGTCTTGCGGGGTGGCAAGACGTTTCTTTTTGTGGTATTCTAGGATATAATATTGTGATCGCCGGGTGCGCCCGAAGGAGAAAAGCGGAGCAGCCGGCCAGGAAAGAAGGATGGACCATGTTATTTTGCGGTTTGCAAAAGACGACTTTGTTAGATTTTCCGGGGCACGTGGCCTGTACGGTTTTTACGGGAGGCTGTAACTTCCGCTGCCCTTATTGCCAGAACAGTGAGCTGGTATTAGATCCTGCCGCATTCCCGAAGCTTTCGGAGGATGAGGTCATGACCTTTCTGAAACGAAGGAAGGGAATTTTGGAAGGAGTCTGCATCACGGGAGGCGAGCCCACCCTGCAGCCGGACCTGCCGGAGTTCCTCCGCAAGGTCAGGGAGCTGGGCTATCTGGTCAAGCTTGACACGAACGGGTATCGGCCGGAGGTGCTCCAAAGCCTTATGGAGGAAGGACTTCTGGATTACGTGGCCATGGACGTGAAGGCTTCGAAGGAGAAGTATGCAAGGACTGTCGGCGTTTCTTCCGTCGATCTTGCCAGGTTGGATCGGAGCATTTCCCTGCTCCTGGGGCAGGACAAGATCCCCTATGAGTTTCGAACGACGGTGGTGAAGGGGCTGCATGACCTTGCGGACTTCGAGGAGATCGGGAAGTGGCTTGCCGGCGCGCGCGTACTGTTCCTGCAGGGCTACCGCGAGAGCGAGAACGTGCTGGATCCTTCCCTTTGCATGGGCAGTTATGAGCTGACAGAGCTAGAATGTATGGCTGAGAAGGCAAAAAAGTACATTGCAAGAGTGGAAGTCCGTGGTGTAGAATAAGTTTGTGAAGGTGAGAAAGGTGGATGGAAAGCTTCCTGCGGGAAGCATTGTACTATGAAGCATTTGATCGGTGATAAAAAATTTTACGCAAGCGTTCTGAAGGTGGCCGTGCCCATCATGATCCAGAACGGTATTTCGAATTTTGTAAGTCTCCTTGACAATATTATGATCGGGCAGGTCGGGACGGAGCAGATGAGCGGCATTGCCATAGTCAATCAGCTCATGTTCGTCTTTTATCTTGGTATTTTCGGGGCCTTGTCCGCGGCAGGGATCTTTGGCGCGCAGTTTTATGGCAAGGGAGATCATGAAGGCGTGCGGCATGCCCTGCGCTTTAAGCTCTATATTTCCGTATTCCTTGTCGTGCTTGGCATATGTGCGTTCCTTAAGTTCGGAGATCGCCTGATCCTGCTATATCTCCATGACGAGGGCGGGACGACGCAGTCCTTGGACGCAGCGCTTCAGTACGGGAGAGAATACCTGGCCGTGATGCTGATCGGGCTGCTGCCCTTTGGCATTGAAGAGGCGTACGCGAGCACGCTGAGGGAGTGCGGCGAGACGAGACTTCCGATGATCGCGGGCATCGTGGCGGTCTTTGTAAACTTAGGATTTAATTATCTTTTGATCTTTGGTCATTTTGGATTCCCAAAGCTTGGCGTTACGGGCGCCGCGATCGCGACGGTGATCTCCCGTTACATACAGCTTTTGATCGTACTGTTATGGACGCACCGGCATACGGACCGCGTGCCGTTTGCAAAGGGACTGTACCGCGAGTTTTCCATTCCGGGAGCGCTTGTCGGAAAGATTGCCATCAAGGGACTGCCTCTGATGGTGAATGAGATCCTGTGGGCGGCGGGCATGGCCGTTTTGAACCAGTGCTATTCCCTGCGAGGGCTCGATGCCATCGCGGGACTCAATATCGCATCCACCATCACGAATCTGTTCAACATCGTGTTTATCGCCATGGGAAGCGCCATCTCGATCATGGTGGGGCAGCTTCTCGGCGCAGGCAAGATGGAGGAGGCAAAGGATACGGATGCCAAGCTGATCACTTTTTCCGTATTGTCCTGCATAGGGATTGGAGCCGTGCTGATGCTGTTGGCACCGCTGTTCCCGCTCTTTTATAACACTTCGGACCAGGTGCGGTCGCTGGCGACGGGCTTTATCCGCGTGGGTGCGGCGTGCATGCCGATCTATGCGTTCATGCATGCATCCTACTTTACGCTTCGCTCCGGCGGGAAAACGCTGATCACCTTCTGCTTTGACAGCGTATTTCTTTGGGCAGTCAGCACGCCGGCGGCGTTTGTGCTCAGCAGATATACGGCGCTTCCGATCTTGATGCTATACCTTAGCGTGCAGCTCATCGACCTTATCAAGTGTGCGATCGGATTTGTGCTGGTGAAGAAGGGCGTATGGCTGCAGAACATCGTTGCGAAAGAGCAGTGACGAAAAGAGATAAGACAGATTGTCAGGAAGTCTGACAAGGGCAGGCCGAAAGGCCGATCAGAAAGATAAGAGGAAAAACATGGGAGAAAAGAAGACGATCAAACAGCAATTTTTGACGGGCGAGCGGGCTCTTTTTATGAGCAGGGACCTGCGCGTGGTGGATTGCACCTTTGCGGATGGGGAATCGCCTTTGAAGGAGAGCAGCGACATTGAACTCGAGGGCAGCATGTTCAAGTGGAAATACCCCCTTTGGTACTGCAAGAACATCGTGGCAAAGAACTGCGTATGGTTTGACATGGCCAGGGCCGGTGTCTGGTATACGGACAACGTCACGCTCGAGAATACCCCCATCGACGCACCGAAGAATTTCCGCAGATGCAAGGGCGTGACCCTTCGTAACGTCTCCTTTTCCAATGCGGAGGAGACGCTCTGGAGCTGCGAGGACGTGACGCTGGACCATGTGACGGCGCGGGGCAATTACTTTTGCATGAACTCCAGCAATATCAAGGTCAATGACTTCACCCTCTATGGCAACTACTCCTTTGACGGGGCCAGAAACATAGAGGTGACGGGCAGCCGCCTCCTCTCCAAGGATTCCTTCTGGAACTGTGAGAACGTGATCGTTCGGAATTCCTTCATCTCCGGAGAATACCTGGGCTGGAATTCCAAGAACCTGACCTTCATCAACTGCACCATCGAAAGCCTCCAGGGCATGTGCTACATCGACAACCTTGTCATGAAGAACTGCAAGCTCCTCAACACCACCCTCGCTTTCGAATACTCCACCGTCGAAGCCGACATCATCGGAAAAGTTGACAGTATCTTGAACCCTACTTCCGGCACCATTACCGCCGACGAGATCGCAGAACTGATCATAGAAAAGGACAAAGTCGATCCCGACAAGACCAAAATCACTTGTCGAGGCTTATAATACATAGTCGCAAAGTATCACGAGGGGATGGATTGGAGGCATATCATGGCGGGAACGTTTGAGTTTGATCGTATGATCGATCGCCGCGGAACGGGCTCATATAAGTGGGACGTGCCTGACGGCGAGCTTCCCATGTGGGTGGCTGACATGGACTTTCAGACCGCGCCCTGCGTGCAGAAGGCCATAGAGCAGCGCGCCGCGCACGGGATCTTTGGATATAACGTGGTGACGGACGAATGGTATGACGCCTATCAGAGCTGGTGGGAGACGCGGCACCACTTCAGGATCGAAAAGGACTGGCTCATTTTTTGCACCGGCGTCGTGCCGGCGCTTTCTTCCATCGTGCGCAAAATGACCACGGTGGGCGAGAACATCGTGATCCTGACGCCCGTTTATAACATTTTCTTCAATTCCATTGTCAATAACGGAAGGAACGTCTTACAATGTCCGCTCCTTTATCGGCCAAGGCTGGGCGAAGGCGGGAGCCTTTCCGGCGACGTTCCTGCGTCAGAGGATGCACGGGGGCAGGAATATGACATTGATCTTGGCGCATTAGAGACTGCGCTCTCGGATCCGCAGACGAGCCTTTTGATCTTTTGCAATCCGCATAATCCCGTGGGAAGGATCTGGACGAGGGAGGAGCTTGCCAGGGTTGGAGAGCTTTGCAAAAAACACCACGTGCTTGTGGTATCGGACGAGATCCACTGCGACTTAACGGATCCCGGGAAGGAGTACGTGCCGTTTGCGTCCGCATCCGAGACCTGCCGGGAGATCAGCATCACCTGCATTGCGCCCACAAAGGCGTTCAATCTTGCCGGCATGCAGACGGCAGCAGTCTTTGCGGCGGATCCCGCGATCCGTCATAAGGTCTGGCGCGGACTGAACACGGATGAAGTGGCGGAGCCGAATACCTTTGCCGTACCCGTGACGATCGCGGCATTTCAAGGGGGCGCTCCCTGGCTGGATGCCCTGCGGGAATATATTCATGAAAACAAAATGCTGGCGAGGACCTATCTGAAGGAGCACTTGCCAAAGCTGCACCTGGTGCCTTCAGAGGCGACTTATCTGTTATGGATCGATTGCAGTGCCTATTCCGACGACAGCGTGACGCTCACGGAGTTTCTTCGCGGGCAGACGGGACTTTATGTTTCGGAGGGTGCAGAATACGGGGAGACCGGAAGAAATTTCATTCGACTGAACCTTGCCTGTCCCAGGGCAAGGCTTAGCGACGGACTGTCCAGACTTAAGGAGGGACTTTTGGCATTCGGAAAGGAGTAAAAAGGATGAACAAAGGGAAAAGAAGTGCACTATTATTTTTATCTTGTCTGATTCTTGGAATAGGCATGTCTGCCTGCGGACCAAATGACCGGGAAATGGATGAAGTTCATTCCGCCCAAACCGGGGAAGGCCGCCCTGGTCAGACGTCGGGGGAGGCCTTGTCAGAAACCTACAGCGTGGAACCAGATTATGAGGTGATCACGGAGGACGTGATCGTGCTGAAAGGACCGGAAAAGGGCGAAAGGGTCACCTTCGGTGAATATTTAGGGGAGCCGATCGTATGGGACGTCCTCGAGCGTGACAATGATACCGTGCTTCTTTTGTCGCATTATCTCCTGGATGCCAAGCCATATAACGGGTTAACCTGGGAGAAGAGCAGGCTTCGCCAATGGCTGAACGGGGATTTCATTTCGGAGGCGTTTAGTGATGCGGAAATGAAAAAGCTTTGTCCCATGGCAGTATGGGTGGATGGAGTTCAAGGAGAAGAAGGCGGACGGTATAAGGTCTGCGACAAGGTGACGATCCTGAGTAAGGAAGAGGTCCTAACTTATTTTCCTACGCCCGAGGAGCGTGAGGCAGGCGTCTCCGTGCGCTATGCAAATCGGATGATCCAAGAGAACATGTCTGCCGGCGTGGAGTGGTGGCTTCGTTCGTCTGCCATCAGCGAGGATTATACGTATAAAACGGACTGCGTGGATAATGACGGAGAGTTTTGCCTGAAAGAAGAGATCGACCGCGCGATCCCCAGAAGCGTTCGACCGGTGATCCGCATGAAGCTGGGAGATACGGCCAGTGACTTTTGTGATGCTTCCTATTTGTCCGGAACCATCGAGATCGCCAAGGCTTGTCTGGGAATGAAAGTCGAGGATGCCTCGAATTTTCTGCATGACGCTTATGGCGTGTGGGGGTCACATTCCAAAGCTGACTATTTCGAAGGCGAGATTACCTTTTTTGATAATAACGTTACCGTCGGCGACGTTCCCTTCAAGAGGATCCATTTCTTCCTGGATGAAAGGATGTGCGTGAACGAGATCGATTATTGCCTCACGGAGGCACAGTCTCTTTCCATGGGGCCAAAGCAATCGGAAGAGATCGAAAAGGATTTGGGACTTCCGGCCGAAGAAGCCTTTCATATGTTGCTAGGAAGGATCCGAGGCGTTGCCGGGTCTGCGGGAGAGCTTTGCAACCTTGACTGGATCAAGGCTGAGAAAAGCGAGGGCCTAACGTGGTCCGTCGACGGCGGGCTGACGATCGTTGCCGCATGGGGAAAGAATTGTTTTTCCATCAATGGGAATGATCAATTTGAATTGTCATTTACGAACGACAAGGAGTTTTATCCCGGGAAATATGTAACCTGGCTTTCTTTGGAGCCACTTGATCCTGAGATCCAAAGAGGGTTTGATCTGGTGAATGACTGTATCGGAAAGACCCTCGAAGAGGCAAAGGAGCTGTTTTTGAAAGCCAGTAACGCAACATTTGGCGAGGTTCATTTTTATGCGTCGGACTATGAAGGCGCGCCGGACGAATATATCTACTATGCTACCTATTCCCTGGCAGGGATCGACTGCAACGTCATCTCGTTTTGGTGCGATCCGGACACCGGCCTGGTTTATGGATTTACTTGCATAAAGCAGGACGGTACAAAGTCCGAAGACATGGCTGTATTTTTCCACGACTATATGGAAAAACTGACTGCATCCTTCGGAAAGCCCCAGATCGATATATATGGAGATTACTATTTTGAGATCGGCAATGGCATCACGGCGAGTTATAGCGGCGAGTTTTCAGATTATTATGGCGCAATTACTTTTTTCTTTGAAAAAGAAGAATTGAAACAGTAGACCGAGGATACGATTTTGGATAAGGAGTTTCAAGTTGGAGTAAAAGACGGCATCCCCATAGCGCTTGGGTACTTTGCCGTGAGTTTTAGCCTGGGGATCACCATGGTGTCCGCAGGCATTACTGCGTTTCAGGGTGCGGTGATGAGCGTCACGAACCTGACCAGCGCGGGACAGTTCGCAGGCGTGAAGGTCATTGCGGCCGGAGGGACGCTCCTTGAGATGATCCTGACACAGTTTATCATCAATCTGCGTTATTCGCTGATGAGTCTTTCCCTGTCGCAAAAGCTCGAGCCGAAGATGCCGCTTTGGAAAAAGCTGATCATCGCCTTCGGCAATACGGATGAGATCTTTGCAATGGCCATGAACCATCAAAGAAGCCTGACCCTGCGCTATATGGTGGGGCTGCAGTGCCTGCCGATCCTTGGCTGGACGGCCGGGACCTTCCTTGGCGCCGTGGCGTGCGACCTCATGCCAAAGAATGTCAGCGTTGCCATGAACGTGATGCTGTACGGCATGTTTATCGCCATTGTGCTTCCCGTGGCGAAGAAATCGAAACCAGTGCTGATCGTGGCCAGCGTGGCCGTGTTCCTGAGCAGCTGTTTTCGCTTTGTGCCATTCCTTCGAGTCATTTCCGAGGGAATTTCCATCATTATCTGCACTGTCCTTGCAGCGGCGCTCGGAGCCATTCTCTTCCCCGTGACGGACGAAAAAAATATCCCCTCCGAAGAGGGGATGAAGAAAGTCGATGAGACGGACAAGGCTGCCAAAGAGGGAGGTGCGGGCGAATGAACATATACCTGTATATTCTCGTGATGGCGGTGGTCACCTATCTGATCCGCATGCTTCCGCTCACTTTGATCAAGGAAAAGATTGAAAACAAGTTCCTGCAGTCCTTTTTATATTACATACCATATGCCTGCCTGATGGCCATGACCTTTCCTGCGGTGCTGTTCGCCGCGGAATGCATCATCGCCGCCGTGCTTGGCGTCGCCGTTGCCATCTTCCTTGCCCTGAAGGGCAAGGGCCTTGTGACCGTAGCCGTGGCGGCCAGCGTCACGGTGTTTGTCGTATCCCTGATCTGCAATGCAGCGGGCCTCTCCTAAGACCCTATGCCAACGGAAACCGCCTTGGAAATTCCAAAGCGGTTTTTTTGAAGTACTATTCAGATTGAGACATGTATAACATAACCTTTACGCTATAAAGATCAGGTCCTTCGTTAATTTCTATTTTGCCGTTGTGCGCGTCTACGATCCGTTGTACATTTTTAAGCCCAAGTCCTTGATGCTTGAAGGACCTTCCGTTGGTAGCGGGAGTTGTCTGACGAGGAGCTTTTGATAATGAGTTCTTTGGGACATAGCTGTTATCAATCTGAATAAATAGAATTCCCTTTTGAAAATAAATGTCGACACCTAAATATTTTTTTTCTGATTGTCCTGCGGCCTCGATGGCGTTATCAAGTAGATTCCCCAATACAACGATGACATCGAAAGAATGTTTCATGTCTTCCGGTAATACTGCATTAGCGGTTACTGTCACCAATTCTTCTTTCGCCCGGTGAAGATGGTAATTTAAAACGCTGTCGACTTCCATGTTTCCGGAAGCTACGATCTCATCCGGATTTTGGAGCGCTTCATTCATTTTTGACAGATATTGCATCAACTCTGCTGTTTTATTATTCTGGGCAAGAATCATCAGTTCATTCATGTGATGCTTTATGTCATGATGCAATGCCTTTGTTCTTTCTTCGTTTTGCATGATGACATTCAGCTGATTTGAGTATATTTGAATTCTTTGCTCAAGCAGCTCGGCTTCAAAGTGTTTCGACATGCTGTGAAGTAATTGGTTATAAAGATAAAACATAAAAAAGTTAATAATCAGAAGCCCGATTCCAACAATCGCCGTACAAAATCCATCGCATGCCTTATAATAAATCATAAAATCAATAAGTGCAATGCTAAGAATAGGAACGCTGATTAAAGAAATGTTAAAAAGGCGCTCGGCATGCTTTGTGGTCGTTATGATTTTTCTTATAACAAACCAACAAACGAATACGTAAAAATCTGTTAATATTTCATATACTTGGCTGAAGGACTGTCCATCTTCGTAGTAAATGTAAGGTAATGTGGCCAATATGTCACATCCAATGTTTATGACATTAATGGAAACTGTGACGAACAGGTTGACCTTTATAGAGCGGGTAAACAAGAAAGCAATGGCGCTAACCCCAATCAGATTACACGCAATGTTAATCCATGCCGTATGAAATGTCCAATATAGGGTAATATTAGCAAGGTAGTACGAACAACAAATGCATAAAACAGTGATTTTTGATTTGTTTGTTTTGCCTAGAAAAATCTCTGCAAAGCAATATGTAAGATAGATGCGAAACAAATTCGTTATCGCGCAAAGAATGAATTCAAACATATTATTTGCTCCTTAGTATTTTATCCCTTACTGTTTTACGCAAGTTTTGGCTAATGGTCAGGACATCTCCGTTTTCCATTTCAGCAGTTTCATAAGTATAGTGACGAACCTGGGCTTTGTTTACTATGTATGACTGATGTATGAGCATAAAGTCATCTGAGAGGAGTTTTGTTATGTCCTTGATTCTGCCATAAAACTCATAATCACCATTTGTGGTGACAAGCCGTAATTTCCTGCCCTGACTTTCAAAGTAAATGATTTCGCCCTGTGAAACATAATAATGATCTTTTCCTTGCTGAAATTCAAACCGCTCTTGCTTTTTCTTTATGATTCTGATGGAAAGGTCCATGGTTTCCGCCATTTGTTTGTATGTTATAGGCTTGACCAGGAATTCCAGTGGCTGCATTTTAAAGAGCTGTATTGCATATGATGTTTTTCCGGATATGTAGATTAGCTGCATGCCCATGTTGTCAAGTTCGTAACGAATGAAATGACCAAGCGCTATTCCTGAAAGCTTATATAATTCGATGTCTAGAAACAGAATGTCCAAATGACCTGAATTAGACAGATAATCTTTTAAACTTTCTCCCGTATACCAAATTTTAATTTCAAGTTGAATAGAGTTTTCTTTTGCATATTTCAAAAGGTAATCTTCCAGTAACGAGCAGGTGTTTTTGCCGTCATCGCAGATCCCAATTTCGTACATGTTGCACCTCATGGCCTTTTTATTTGATGATATATCCATTATGGGCATAATTCAACTCCTTCATGTAAGAGGCCTGCCATGATGGCGTCGCTTCCTCAAAAATCATCCAATTCTAGTATATAGAATTTGCGATCCTGCATAATTCTTTATACTGTAAATATAATACATTGTATTGAAAAGAAAGAAAATAATAGAATATGACAATAATATTTATGATTTATTACATTGAACGGCAAAAGAGACAGGATTATGGTATAATTATTTTCGAAAGCGGTAATAGGTTCTTTACGCCTCCCAATGATTTGTAATTTGAACTGCCAACTGGAGGATTGACTTATGAGCAGAAATCACGTAAGATACCTGGCCATATTGCTGGTGTTTATAATGGCATTCTCCGGCTGCGCATGGAAAAAGCAGGGAGTGGAAGAATCGGATTCTTCTCATCCTTCAAATGTCGCGGTGCGGGTGAACGGCTGGCGGGATAATTCGCTGGATGCCTTCAGCGCGGCGTTTAATGCAACGGCTACACCGTCGGAACCGGAAGAAGGATTTTCATACGGCGGGTGGAACATAGTGCTGTCGGACACAAGGGCTTACGTGTTGCAAAAACACCTGTGCCTTGAGGATTATACCAAGGACTGGGACGAGATGATCACCGTTAATGACAGGGGAGAGGTTACGCGAGAAAGGCTAAGACTGCCATATACCCCCGAGAACAACAATCAGATTGTCAGGATGGGACGCGTTTGGGGGAAGGATCACCTTATCTGCGTGAATGCCGAAAACGGGGAACAGGGTACTTCCTGGCGCGTGTTTGAGCTGGATGAGGACCTGAAACCGCAGTGGGATTTTGTCGTCAGTTTCCTGGAGGAGGGAGCTGGCTATTTCCCTGAATGCGCAATGTGCGACAAGGCTGGCAACCTCCACCTTGCCTTTCGGCAGGAGGAAGACGGCGGATTACTGACGCATTATGTCGTGGATCGGAACGGAACCGTCTTGGACCGTTTTCCGCTGGAAGAATCCGGAAACGACATGGTTAATTCCTATGAGTGGACGTTTTCGCCGGAAGGCAACCTGCTAATTAATCAAAAAACATACCTTAATGGCATGAAACAGCTGGAAAGGCTGTATTTAGGGGCATCCGGGGATGGATTGGGTCAGGTGTTGCTGGAAAGGCGCCCGGATCCTTCCAAACATGATTATGTTAAATATGCCGTACTTGATGAAAATATTGTCCAGGGCGGAGACAGGGCGTTTGTCTTCGCGGATGAGACAGGCGTTTATTATTGTGACTCGCGTTTTGAACGCGAAAATCCCTTGTACCTTTGGGACAATCACGGAATATCTGTCCGCACAGTTATGGACATAAGACCGTATGACAACGGCAACATAGGGATTTTCTACATTGGGGACGATGGGGAATGTTACGCAGTTTTGCAGCCCACGACTGAGCAGGTGGAACTGGTGGAAATCACCCTGGCCGTGGGTGAGGGGCGAAAACTAAATTATGAGGCGGTCGTGAACGAATTCAACAGGAAAAATCCGGCCTGCAGGGTGCGGATCATAACAATTTACGACGAAGATGAAACGCGCCTGCTGGCCGAACTGGGCACGGGAAAGGGCCCGGTGCTGGTGGATACCCTTCGCCTCGGCTTTGAGAATCAAAAGAAGCTTTGGGAACCGCTCGACGAGCTGCTGGAGTCAGCAAACCTGAATGACGTGCTCCTGGAAGGGATCATGGAGGGATGTAAAATTGACGGCGTAACGTACGGCGTTGCCTTGGACTGTCAGCTGGAAACTATGATCACTCACGAAGGGATCACGCCGGAGAACTGGGACTATGAAGGGTTCCTTAAGTATGCGGAGGATCCAAACCTGAAGGCACTTCGTCCCTCTTATGACATTGATGCCAGGGGATTTTTGTCGACGTACCTGATGATGCACGGGCTTGACGACAATTACCTGATCAATGCGGACGACGCCCAGAACTGCATCGACAAGAACCTGCTTGAAAAGGTTCTGGACATTGAGGAAAGACTGTGTAACAACCTTGATGTACAGTGTGACTGGGCGAAGGCATTTCAGCAGGGAGAGATACTCTTTGACAGGCCTGCCCTGCGGACCTTCGAAAGTGTCACTAACCTGCGAAACAAGTACGGAAAAGACATTTCCTTTGTCGGCCTGCCGACCAAGGAGGGGGGCAAGAATCTTTTTTCGGCCGTCATTCCGCTTTCCATACGCGTGACCGCTTCGAATCAGGAAAAAGAGGTGGCTCGCGCGTTCCTTCTGGAGGCACTTTCCTACGAAGGACAGATGACACAGATCGAGCATAATTACAATTTTGGGATCAGCGTCAGAAAAGACCTGTTCGAATATCAAATCGAAAGGGACGTTGACAACTATTTGTACCTTGCCAAGCAGCGCGGACTGAATCTGACAAAGGAGTCGTTGCAGGAAGACGTTGAGATTTGGAGGGAGCTTGTAAACACGGCCGTGGCCAAAAGAACCATGCCACAGGAACTGAAAGATATTTTGAATGAGGAATTCGACGCATATTTCCAGAACGGCATTACCAGGGAGCAATTGCTGGATCATTTGCAGAACAGAGTGCGCCTATATCTAAGCGAGTAAAAAACAAAATAGAATAGGTTAAGACAAGTTATAAGGGAAACAAAGAGGATTTTAATGCGAAAAGTACATAAAATAAGCGTAATATGTATTGTGATATTTGTTATGTGGGTAATGAATGGTGTTGGTGCAAAAGCAGCAAGTAAAGAAGAGTTAAAACAATTATGGTATGAAACAAATGACTATCCGATTGATGTAAGTGATGAGGGATGGTATGATTTTGGCATAGAGGATATGTTTGACATATTAAATCCACCCCAAGAGTTATTAAACAGTTTGCCGTCGCAAAAACTCGCAGAATTAATGATGAATTACCCGTATTTATGGGTTTTGCCAAGTTATGAATATGAGAATAGAAGTTGGTTTTTTGATTTCATCTCGGGCTCAACAATTTTCAAGGAGTTGTTAGAACGTAAAGATGGTATAAAATGTTTGCTTGAGGCATATCGAAATACTGGCATAAGTGTTGAATTATTAAACAGTGACCAACAGATTATTTGGAAGCATAATAAATCAGTAAATGCAGAGATTTTTGGATGTCAGTTCATCAATTACTATGAAGATTCTTTTGAGCAGGAAGAAAGAATGCTGGCGATGCAAATCAAAGAAGAAAAAACAGAATTATATTCTGGTTTGGAATTTGATTTAACAAAGAAGTATTTGTCTTTTGACATAAATCGAAATGATAAGAGTGAGGAGATAAAAAAACAATTAGGCTATCTGATTGGAGCAATTAAGAAATTCCTATGGTTTTACAGCTTTATCTAGCCCTGTGGTGAGTAAAATACAATATTGGATGTTATAAGCATTGTGGCCAGTGGCAGGAAAGAAAGAAGACTTATTAGATCAGAAGACAGTCAGGCAGATTTAGATTTAGTAGAAAGGAATGTGGGGATCGAATGAAGAACAATGTGAAAATGATCGGTATTCTTTTATGTGTCACCTGTGTAATCCTATTACTAATACTTGTTATTCGGCCTCTTACAAATTCAAAAAAGAATCTGATCGGAAATCAAGAAGAGACGCACGAAATCTACAACGGGACAAGCGCCAGGAATAAATCAGAAAGTGATAGTATAACTGAATCAAACATTCTGTCAAAAAATCTTTTACAGAACACAGCATTGGCTTGTCTAAACAGGGAACCTTTGCCTGAGGGAATTGCATTTCAGATTATGGTAAAAGGTAAACTGTTTACGACTAGCGGCAAGGCTGATGTTTTAGTCGAAATGGGGATGAAAGGGAATTACGGAATCTCAACTACCCATTATGGCGTTATGCCCAAAGGGTATGAAAAATATGGCTCTATTGTGTCAGTTGTGAAGGAAGAGCCAAGTAAGGAACTTGAGATGCGTGCTGGTGCTGATCTGACGGGAGATGTTTATATAAACCCAGACTATCCAGACGTAGTCTATGCGTATCTTTCTTTTTCTTGGTTCGAGGATGAAACGCCTTTCTGCTATCGTTTTGTAAGTGATGCTATCGCTGATGATCAATGTATTTATTACAATGGTCGCATTTATCAAAACACCTTTGAGGAATATGATGAAATCGTGAAAGGAGTCACTTTTGCGGGGAAGCTTGAATATATTGGCATTGATCTTGTCCCCCAAAAGGATTGTGAAACAAATAATTCAAATTGGTGCAAGACGGTTTATAATGCTAAGTCATATGAATGCGAATTATATGCCGCCGATGATGATGCGATAGTTTACGTAAAAGAGATTCGGTATGGTAATAGCAAGGAGAGATGGATTAAGTGCCGAGATGTTAGTAGTGCAAACTGAAAACGGAGGTGGATGAATGAAAAAATATATAAGTGGGATTCTGTGTATGAGTATTGCAATTTTCATGATCTGTATCCCATGTTTAATGGGAAAAGCAGCTGTTCAAGATCAAGAAGTTAGGTTCTATACGCAATCAGATAATTCCAAAGAAGAGTACCTATTTTACTTGGGCTGTATCCATATATAATTGGCAATAGTTCAGTAAACATGGATGAACGGGGGGACGAATCCCCCCGCTTTTAGCGCTTATTTGCTTACCTGGATGGCATCGAAGACCTGTCCGATGGGTGCGGAGATGAGAAGATCCGCGAACTTGTCACGGGGCGTGGGCGCCATGTTGATCACCACCAGCTTGTCGCCGGAGAAGTAATCGATCAGGCCTGCCGCCGGATAAACCGCGAGAGAGGTTCCTCCGATGATGAGAACCTCGGCCTCGCTGATGGCGCGCACGGACTCGCTGATGATGTTCTGATTCAGGCCCTCCTCATAGAGCACGACGTCCGGCTTCACCCGGCCGCCGCAATCCTCGCAGACGGGGATGCCCGTGGAATCCATAATGTAATTCAAGTCATAAAATCTTCCGCATTTTTCACAGTAATTTCGAAGCACGCTTCCGTGCAGCTCCAAAACCTTCTTGCTTCCTGCGGCCTGATGCAGTCCGTCAATGTTCTGCGTCACGATGGCCTTCAGCTTTCCCGCCTGCTCGAGCTCGGCAAGCTTTTTGTGTGCCGCGTTGGGCTTTGCGTCCGAGAAGATCATTTTGTTGCGATAGAAGCGGAAGAACTCGTCAGGCTTTCGCACGTAGAAGGTGTGACTTAAAATGGTCTCCGGAGGATAATCATACTGCTGATGGTATAGACCGTCCACGCTCCGAAAGTCGGGGATGCCGCTTTCCGTGGAAACGCCGGCGCCTCCAAAGAAGACGATATTGTCATGGGAATCGATGATCTTTTGAAACTCTTCAATGTTTTTCAGGTCGTTTTCGGATAAAGTTTTCATGGCGTACCTCCCCGTGATTTGATACTTCTATTTTATCAAAAAATCACAAAAATGAAAAGGCATGCTTTGGGAAATCTTTAGAAAATCTTAATCCGCGGGATGGTTGAGGGAAGGGCACTTTTATGCTATCATGAAAAAGATGAGAAGGAAAAAAGGCTTTGTATTAAAGGAATGACAGGAAATGGCTAGGAAGAAAAAAAGAGATATAATTCCGATAGAGAAGAGAAAAAACGTGATAAAGCTCGAGGATCGCGGGAGGGAGCGCGTGCTGAAGCGGAGTGCCTGGACCTTTGGCATCTTGGGGCTTCTTTGCGTCCTTTACTGCGTCTCCATCTGGGCGTTTTTGGGCTACGGGAGCTACTTTTTCCTGATCTGGGGCGTGCTCGGCGCGGGCTTTGGCCTGATCGCACTGTTTTGTGCCAAGCCGGCGATCCGAAGACGATTCCCGCTTTGGCTCCTTCGAACCTTTTGGGTCTGCTTTGCCTTAGGCCTGGCGATCCTTCTTTTGGTGGAAGGGCTGGTGCTTTCGAGATGTAACGCAAAGGCGGAGGACGGCGCGGATTACCTGATCGTGCTCGGCGCCCAGTGGAAGCCGGAAGGACCGAGCAAGGTGCTTCGGTATCGCTTGGATGAGGCGATCCATTATCTGAAGGTCAATCGGGAGACCAAGGTGATCGTCTCTGGCGGAAAGGGCTCCAATGAACCCATTTCCGAGGCGGACGGCATGTATGATTATCTTGTCGCACACGGCATCGACGCATCCAGGATCCTCAAGGAGGACAAGTCGACTAACACGCAGGAGAATCTGCAGTTTTGCGCGGCCCTCCTGAATAAGACGGAAGATCAGGTGGTGATCGTCACCAACAATTTTCACGTCTATCGCGCGGAGCAGCTCGCAAAGGGAGCGGGATACAGGAAGGTGCAGATGCTCGCGGCGGATTCCTATGCGCCCATGCAGGTTCATAATCTGTTCCGCGAATTCTTTGGCGTGACGAAGGATTTCTTTATGGGGCATTTCGTGGACTGGCAGCCGGGGGACGGGAATGAGCAGGAGTAAATTCTTCTGGGACTAGAAAAACGGAAACGGAACAAAATTGGGAGAGAATGACATGGAAATACACGTGGGAGACCGGATCAAAATGAAGAAGCAGCATCCCTGCGGAAGCTTTGAGTGGGAGGTGCTTCGGGAGGGCGCCGACTTTCGCCTGAAGTGCGCGGGCTGTGGTCATCAGATCATGATCGCGCGGAAACTGATGGAGCGTAACGTCAAGGAAGTGCTCCGCCAGGAGAAATCAGAGGGATAAGTTCGGTTTGACTATTTTGGTGGATTGTGATAGCATTGGTACGGTCAGCTATTTCTGATCAGGGAAGAAATTAGGAAAAAGAGGACCGCGAAAATGTTTCAGATTTTTAAGCGGATTAAAAATAGAGGAGTCTTTCTGAGAAGACTGAATCTGATCATGGCGATCATAGCGATCTTTGCGTCGATCGCACTTTTTATCGCCATGGACCGGACGACAAAATTGCATCATCAGACGCATGAGATCACGCAGAACTACTTTGCCTGGAGAAGAGATGCCTATAACATGCAGATCGCTTCGGATTATCTCACGGAGCAGATCCGTTGCTTTGCGGTGACGGGAGAATTGCGGTATCTCGAGAATTATTTTTCTGAGGCGAAGGATTCCAAACGAAGGGAGCATGCGCTTTCAGAGCTGGAGGAGCACCTGGGAAAGACGAAGACCATTACGGATCTCGCGGCGGCCATGGAGGATTCCATGGAGCTCATGAAGCTGGAGTATTACGCCGGACGACTGACCGTGGAAGCCTTTGACCTGAAGCTCTCGGATGCGCCGAAGGAAATCCAGGACGTCGACCTTACGCAGGAGGATCTTAAGCTAAGCAACGTAGAAAAACGTGAGAGGGCGCAGGCGCTTTTGTTCGGCGAGGAGTATCGGACGCAAAAAGAGAACATCTCCGAGCATATGCAGGAATGCTTGAACGACCTGATGGCGGACGTCGGCAGGGAGCAGGAGAGAGTGGCGCAAAAGCTCGAAGAGCAGGTTCGCACGGAGCATGTTCTGACGGTGGTCCTGATCGTGATCCTGCTTGGAACCATGGTGCTCACGGCCTGGACGGTATTCCGGCCGCTCCGCGAGGCAGTGAACATGATCCGTGAGGAAAAGGAGATTCCGCTGAAGGGCGCCTATGAGGTGCGATTCCTCGCGAAGACCTATAATCTTATGTTCCAGTCCGGCGTAAAGAACCAGGAGAAGCTTGCCTATGAAGCGACGCATGACAGCCTGACGGGGTTATATAACAGGCGGGGCTATGAGTTCCTGGTGCAGAACGTGGACTGGGAGACCTCAGCATTGATCTTGCTGGATCTGGATGATTTTAAGAGCATTAATGACAATTATGGACACGACGTGGGCGATGCCGTTTTGAAAAAGGCGGCCGCTGCCATTTTGAATAGCTTTCGCTCGCAGGATTTCGTCTGCAGGATCGGAGGCGACGAGTTCGCCGTGATCATGCTGCATTCGTACGTTGCGCTGACGGAGTTGATCCAAAAGAAGGTGAAGAGCTTGAACGAGATCCTAAGTCAAACCGAAGGGATCCCGGCGGTGTCCCTGAGCGCCGGCGTTGCCTTTGGACATCAGGATCAGGATAAGGAAGCGCTCTTTAAGCAGGCGGACGAAGCGCTTTATCAGGCGAAGGACAAAGGGAAAAGAAGCATCGTCTTTTATGAATGAGTATTAACAGGGGAGGCGGAGAGATGAAACAAAAGACCATGGGCAAGGTGATCTCCCAAAGAGAGATCGCACCGGCCATTTTTGATCTGTGGATCGAGACGGGACTTGCGAAGGACGTAAAGCCGGGACAGTTCGTCGGAGTGTTCCCGAAGGATAAGAGCACGCTCCTGCCGCGCCCCATCAGTATCTGCGAGGTGAACGCCGATAGGACGGCGCTCCGCATCGTCTATCGCATTGCAGGGCAGGGGACGAAGGAATTTTCGGGATATCAGGCCGGAGAGGAAGTCCAGGTTCTGGGCGTTCTCGGAAACGGCTTTCCCATGGAACAGGGCTTTGGAAAGAAAGTGTTCCTGATGGGCGGCGGGATCGGCATTCCGCCGATGCTACAGCTCGCGAAGGAGCTTGCGGCCGCTGATCAGCAGGTGACGGTGCAGAGCATCATGGGATATCGCGATGCACAGACCTTTCTGAAAGTGGAACTGGAGCAATATGGCAAGGTCTATGTTGCCACGGAGGACGGCAGCGTTGGCACCAAGGGGAACGTGATGGATGCCATTCGGGAGAATGCCCTGGAGGCGGACGTGATCTTTGCCTGCGGGCCCATGCCCATGCTTCGCGCCATTAAGAAGTATGCCGAGGAAAAGGGAATTCCCGCATATATCTCGCTGGAGGAGCACATGGCCTGCGGCGTGGGCGCATGCCTTGGATGCGTCGTAAAGACCAAGGAAGTGGATCATCATTCGCACGTCCACAATGCCCGGATCTGCACGGACGGACCGGTGTTTGAAGCAGGGGAGGTGGAGATCTGATGAGCGAGGAAAAGATTTGGAAGCCGGATCTTCGGACTTGCATCGCCGGCGTGGAATTTCAAAATCCCGTGATGACGGCCTCCGGAACCTTCGGATCCGGCATGGAATACGGGGAATTCGTCGACTTAAATCGCCTTGGCGCGGTGGTGACCAAGGGCGTGGCAAATATTCCCTGGCCGGGGAATCCGACGCCCAGAGTGGCAGAGGTTTATGGCGGAATGCTGAATGCCATCGGACTGCAAAATCCCGGCATCGACGTTTTTATGGAAAGGGACATTCCGTTCCTAAAGCAGTATGATAAGACAAAGATCATCGTGAACGTGTGCGGCAAGTCCGTGCAGGATTACGTGGACG
>CAMZDG010000044.1 GCA_947305245.1 uncultured Lachnospiraceae bacterium | reverse complement strand
ACCTGGCCGAGATCCTTCATGCCGACGATGCAGACGCAGAGAAACCTCATCGCGAAGATGAAGCTGATCCCCGTTCATGACCTGATCCAGGACAAGAGCCTGCTCCTCATCGATGATTCCATCGTTCGCGGAACGCAGCTTCGTGAGACTACGGAATTCCTGTATCAGAGCGGCGCGAAGGAGGTTCACATTCGTCCCGCCTGTCCGCCCCTCTTGTTCGGATGCAAATATCTGAACTTCTCCAGATCTACCTCCGAGATGGACCTGATCGCGAGGAGAGTCCTGAAGGACATGGAGCAGGAAGGCTTAAAGATCGATCTGAAAAAGTACGTGGACCCGAATACAAATGAATATAATGACATGGTGACTCGCATCGGAAAGCAGCTTAATTTCACCACGCTCCATTATCACAGACTGGACGACATGGTGAATTCCGTGGGCATCGATGCGAACAAACTGTGCACCTACTGCTGGGATGGCAGGGAATAAGGAGGAACATATGGTAAAAGCAGTCGTTGGCGCTAACTGGGGCGACGAAGGAAAAGGAAAGATCACTGACATGATGGCGGAGAAGGCGGATATCATCGTACGCTTTCAGGGCGGTGCGAACGCAGGACACACGATCGTGAACTGCTATGGAAAGTTCGCCCTGCACACCCTTCCCTCCGGCGTGTTCTACGGTCATACGACCAGCGTGATCGGGAATGGCGTAGCATTGAACATTCCGCTGCTCTTTAAGGAGATCCAGTCCATCGTGGAGAGAAACGTGCCCATGCCCAGGATCCTGGTGTCTGACAGGGCGCAGATCGTGATGCCTTATCACATTCTCTTTGATCAATATGAGGAGGAGCGTCTGGGCGGAAAGTCCTTTGGCTCCACGAAATCCGGCATCGCGCCTTTCTATTCTGACAAGTACGCGAAGATCGGCTTCCAGGTGAATGAGCTCTTCGATGAGGAAGGCCTTGCGGAGAAGGTAAAGAGCGTGTGCGCAGTGAAGAACGTGCTTCTGAAGCACCTTTATAACAAGCCCGAGATCGATCCCGAAGAGCTCTTAAAGACGCTGCACGAATATAAAGAGATGGTTGCGCCTTACGTGTGTGACGTATCGGCGTTCTTGAACAAGGCTCTGAAGGAAGGCAAGACTGTTCTTTTGGAGGGTCAGCTCGGAACCCTGAAGGATCCGGATCATGGCATCTATCCCATGGTGACGAGTTCTTCCACCCTGGCAGCTTACGGCGCCATCGGTGCAGGCATTCCTCCCTATGAGATCAAGCAGGTGGTAACGGTATGTAAGGCATATTCCTCCGCAGTCGGCGCAGGCGCCTTCGTATCCGAGATCTTCGGAGATGAGGCAGATGAGCTTCGCCGCAGGGGCGGAGACGGCGGCGAGTATGGCGCGACCACCGGAAGACCCAGAAGAATGGGATGGTTCGACTGCGTGGCATCCAAGTATGGCTGTCGCCTGCAGGGTACTACCGACGTGGCATTCACCGTGCTGGACGTGCTCGGATATCTCGACGAGATCCCGGTTTGCGTTGGCTATGACATTGACGGAAAAGTGACGACGGACTTCCCCGTGACGCATCTTCTCGAAAAGGCAAAGCCCGTGCTCAGAACGCTTCCCGGATGGAAGTGTGACATCCGCGGGATCACGAAATATGAGGACCTTCCCGAGAACTGCCGCAATTACATTGAGTTCATCGAGAAGCAGATCGGATATCCCATTACCATGATCTCGAACGGTCCCAGAAGACAGGACATCATTTACAGGGAGAGCCCTCTTTCATGATCAAGAATGTTATTTTCGATATCGGAAACGTGCTGACGGATTTTCGTTGGGCAGAGTTTCTTGCGGACAAGGGATTTACCAAAGAAGAAGTGGAACGCATCGCGAAGGCTTCCGTTCTGACGCCTGTCTGGGCGGAACTGGACCGCGGCGCCTGGAGCTTTGAGGAAGTGATGGCGGGATTTGTAAAGAATGATCCTGCGATCGAAGAGAAGCTCCACCAGGCCTTTGATGACATGACGGACATTGTCACCATTCGGGATTATTCCGTAGACTGGATCAAGGAGCTAAAAAAACAAGGCTTTCGCGTCTATTACCTCTCGAACTTTTCGGAAAAGATCGAGAGAGAATGCGAAAAAGCCTTGGTATTTCGAAAAGAAACGGACGGCGGGATCCTGTCCTGGAAGGACAAGCTGATCAAGCCGGATCCGACATTCTACCAGCTTCTTTTGGAGCGCTATCACTTGATCGCCGATGAGAGCGTCTTTATCGACGATCTAGAGGCCAACGTGGAGGCGGCGAGGAAACTCGGCATCCACGGGATCGTATTCCAAAGCAAGGAACAGGTGCAAGAAGAACTTAACAACATGAGATAATTGCGTGGCCTGAAATCGTGGCCAAAGTGCGGGGGACCTACTCTTCGTCAGTGGGATCCTCCGCTTCTTTTTTGGGCTGTTTCAGCTCAAAGGAGGCGATGGTATGCTTCTGCGTAAGGACACCGTACATCCAGATATAGATCCAGATGAGGAGCGGCACTGTCACCGTGGCGATGAGGCATACCATGAACCACTGACCGGAAGAGCTACGGTCAAAGATGGCAACAAGAAGGGTGACAAGGTATAAAGCGAGTAACAAAATGATCCCTATCATGGCGGCAATCCTTTTTGCCGTCCATTTTTTTGTGCTTTTCTGATCTGACTTCTGTTCCATTTGTGTATCGTCCTTTCTTTTACTTTACGGTGTTTTCATGTTCGGGGGCCTGTTCTCTCAGGAGAGGTACTTACTTGTCAGCCGCCTCCGGAAGAAGGAGCGCGAGCAATTCCTCGGGAGTAAGAGACTGGATCTCTTCTGCGTCCGGGAAGGTCTCCATGTTCCAGCGCATCTGAGCGGCCTTTAGGTACGAAGCGGGCACTTCGCATTTGGGAAAGCGCTCATACCAGTCCGGCCAGAATTCCTGCATGGTCTTTTCGGCAAGGGCCACGGCCTTTGAGGTCCCTTTCTTTCCCTTTGTGCCGCAGAGGCGGACGCCGGGCGGGCTTGCATGCACGAGGAGGACACTTTCGTCCTCACAGGTTCCAAGGCAGATCCAGACGTGTCCGCTCATGCTGGCTATGTCGCCGGGCTTCCAATCCTTGACGGAGTTCTTGGGAGTAAAGTCTCCCCAGCCGAAGGAAGCGTAGGTCTTGGCCGTGTCATCGGAAGCATAGACATAGCCCTCGCGGCCGCTTTCCGTCTCGAAGACGTTATAGACCGCCCAACCCACAAAGCCAGAGCAGTCCAGGCCGTCGTGGATCTGATAGCGGTAGTTTTCTTCTTCATAATCGGAGGTCAGATCCTGAGAGAATTCCTTCCATCTTGGGCTCACGCCAATGGTGCAGGCCTCCGGACCTGCGCCAGTGTCTTCTTCGTTCCAGCCGCCGCCCCAGACATAGGCAGTTTCGCCGACGGGTAAGAGGGAAATGCGTAAGAACTCTTGCAGGCTGGGGACTTTGGCAGTTTCTTCGGCCGGATCTCCTTCGGGCATACTGCGGATAAGATCTTCGGTGACTTTAGGTGACTCGGACGGTTTGCTTTCCAAGATGGTGCTCTCTGTTGACACGGGAAGAACCTCCAGGGGCTCGGCGTCCACGGGAGCTGCAACGTGGCAGCCTGCGAGCATAAGACACGCGAGCAGAGGCAATAATCTTAGGTATAGTTTATTCTTCATTGGCATCCACCATGACTCAAATATAGAATATTGTATACCCAAAATGGAGGGAACTGCAAGGGAATCTGCAAGTTTTTATTGATTTAGGGGCATTTTTGTTATATACTATTAGAAGTTAACGAGAGAAGGCAGGCGAAAAGGCCTGTAAAGAAGTAAGGATGGTAGAAGAATATGGCACTTTTAGAGAAATGGCGCAGCGTTGCATATAACGAGAAGCTTGGCAAGGATGAGCTCCAAAGACTCTGGGGCGTTTATTTCAAGCGCGAGCAGGCAATCTATGCGGAACTGCTCAAGAACCCTGATGAAGTCGTAAAGGGTACCGTAAAGGAGCTGGCAGAGCGCTTTAAGGTGGACGTGATGACCATGACCGGTTTTCTGGATGGCATCAATGACAGCCTGATCGAGAAGAACCCCATCGAGGAGATGGAAGAGGACACCGAGGTAAACCTTGGTTTTGACAAGGCGCTCCTTTATAAGAACATGGTTGCGGCTGACGCTGACTGGCTTTACAACCTGGAAGAGTGGAAGGACATTTATGACGAGGAGACTAGAAAGCGTCTCTACAAGGAGCAGAAGATCTCCACGACCGTCATCAAGGGCGCAAAGGTTTACCCGAACGATCCCTGCCCTTGCGGATCCGGGAAAAAGTATAAAAAGTGCTGTGGCAAGAAGTAATTCTTTCGCCGCGCAGAGCATATGGCAAGCAGAATGGAGCTTTTCCCTTAGGGGGGAGGCTCGTTCTTGTTAAAGTTAAAAGCAACAAAAGTAAAGGAGAGGATCAAACCATGAAGAAACTGGAAGAATATGTTAGGTCAATCCCGGATTTCCCCGAGGAAGGCATTATCTTTCGCGACGTGACCAGCGTTTTACAAGACGCGGAAGGCTTGCACCTGGCGATCAGCACCATGCAGGAGCTGGTGAGCGATCTGGATTTTGACGTGGTCGTTGGACCGGAATCCAGAGGATTCATTTTTGGAACTCCCATTGCTTATAACCTGCATAAGCCCTTTGTCCTGATCCGCAAGAAGGGAAAGCTTCCCTGCGAGACCGTGAGCATTGACTATGATCTCGAGTATGGCAAGGCCACGATCGAAATGCATAAGGACAGCATCAAGCCTGGTCAGAAGGTTCTGATCGTGGATGACCTCATCGCCACCGGCGGAACGACTGAAGCCATGATCAAGCTGATCGAGAGCCTCGGCGGAGAAGTGGTTGGCGTTGTGGTGCTGATGGAGCTTGCCGGCTTAAAGGGCAGGGAGAAGATCGCGGGCTATCGCCTGGATGCGGCGATCGTATATCCCGGCAAGTAATTTTGGAATAGGTGCGGCATTGCCGCATTGGAACTTTTGTAACGTAGTTAGGGGCGGATACGATATGACGGAAGTTGATTATGACGCCAAATATAATGATGGTCCGCTGGCGAAGCCACAGGAATTTGAAACTCCCGAGCAGCTGTATCAGGAGCTTATTTCGCGTGTCAAAACCTACCATCCCAGCGACGACGTAACGGCAATTTCTAAGGCATATGAGACCGCAAGGAAGGCCCATGAGGGGCAGACCAGAAAGTCCGGAGAGCCTTACATCATCCATCCCTTAAACGTTGCCATCATCCTGGCAGAACTGGAGATGGACAAGGAGACCATCATCGCGGGGCTCCTTCATGACGTGGTGGAGGATACGAAGCTCACGCAGGAAGACCTCGAGCGGGAATTCGGCGCTGACGTGGCGCTCCTTGTGGACGGCGTGACCAAGCTGGAAAAGATCCCCCTTAGCTCTGAGGTGGATCAGTCTGAGGCCAAGCTGGAGATGCAGGCGGAGAATCTGCGCAAGATGTTCCTCGCCATGGCGAAGGATATCCGCGTGATTCTGATCAAGCTTGCAGACCGCCTCCACAACATGAGAACCCTCCAGCATCAAAAGCCGGAGAGCCAGCAGCGCATCGCGCGGGAGACGCTGGAGATTTACAGCCCCATCGCCCAGAGACTGGGCATCAGTAAGATCAAGATCGAATTGGACGACCTGTCCTTAAAGTATCTGGAGCCCGAGGCATATCGCGACCTGGTGAATCAGATCGCCATGAAGCGGAGCGCCCGCGAGCAGTATATCCAGGGGATCGTGGACGAAGTGCGTGCCATCATTGACGCCGCAGGCATCAAGGCTAAGGTGGAAGGGCGCGTGAAGCACTTCTTTAGCATCTACAAGAAGATGAAGAACCAGAATAAGACCCTGGATCAGATCTATGACTTGTTTGCCGTCAGGATCATCGTGGATTCCGTCAAGGACTGCTACGCCGCCCTTGGTGAGATCCATGCGCATTATAAGCCCGTTCCCGGGCGATTCAAGGATTACATCGCCATCCCGAAGGCGAACATGTACCAGTCCCTTCACACGACGCTGATCGGAACCAGCGGGCAGCCCTTTGAGATCCAGATCCGTACCTTTGAGATGCATAAGGCGGCGGAATATGGTATCGCTGCGCACTGGAAATATAAAGAGGCTTCCGACGGCAAGAAGGTGGAGACCCAGGAGGAGGAGAAGCTTGTCTGGCTGCGCCAGATCCTGGAGTGGCAGCAGGACATGTCCGACAACCGGGAATTCCTCAATCTTTTGAAAAACGACCTCGATCTGTTCTCAGATCAGGTATATTGCTTTACGCCCACGGGTGAGGTGAAGAACCTTCCTGCAGGTTCCACGCCCATTGACTTTGCCTACAGCATTCACTCCGCCGTCGGCAATAAGATGGTTGGCGCGAGGGTCAACGGGAAGCTTGTGACCATTGATTATCAGATCAAGAACGGCGACCGCGTTGAGATCATCACGTCAGGCAACTCCAAGGGACCCAGCCGTGACTGGCTTTCGGTCGTGAAGAGTACCCAGGCGAAGAACAAGATCAATCAATGGTTCAAGAGCCAGGGCAAGGAAGAAAACGTTGCCAAGGGAAAAGAATTATTAAACACCTACTGCAAGACCAAGGGCATTAATATCGCAAGCCTTCTCTCCACGGAATACATGGATGCGATCATGCGTAAGTATGGCTTCCGCGACTGGGACAGCGTGCTTGCGGCAGTCGGCCACGGCGCCCTCAAGGAAGGCCAGATCATCGGCAGACTGCAGGAATATTATGACCGTGACCATAAGAAGGAGCTGACCAACGAGGAAGTGCTCGCTGCCATCGCGGAGAGCGGTCAGGGCTCCGGCAATCCGGTGCGCATGCGCTCCAAGGGCGGCATTCTCGTGAAGGGTACGGCGGATCTTTCCGTTCGTTTCTCTAAGTGCTGTTCTCCCGTGCCGGGCGATGAGATCGTCGGCTTCGTGACCAGGGGCAGGGGTATCAGCATTCACCGCACGGACTGTGTCAACATTTTGAACTTGCCGGAGGATGAGCGCATCCGTCTCATGGAAGCGGATTGGGTACAGTCTGATGACAGCAAGGAAGTGGAAGGCAATTACGTCTGCGAGATCAATCTCTTCGCGCGTGACAGGAACGGCCTGCTGTCCGATATCTCCAAGGTATTTACGGAGAAGAACATCAGCATTCTCTCGCTGAACACCAGAACGAACAAGCAGGGCATGGTGACCATGCAGATCGGCTTCGAGGTCAGCGGAAGAGACGCTTTGAACAACATTATGGAAAGACTCCATGGCATCGACAGCGTGATCGACATTGAACGTAGTATTGGGTAGAGGTATCATATGGGAGAGATCAAGATCGGAAAAATGGTGATCGGGAGCTGTGCGACCAACACCTATTTCATCTATCGGGAAGGCGAGAACAAAGCCATCGTGGTGGATCCTGCGGACCAGGGCACCTCGATCTATGCAAGTCTTTTCAAAAATGACCTGAAGGTCGAAGGCATCCTTTTAACCCACGGGCATTTCGATCATATCTGGGGCCTTTCGGCGCTGAAGGGCGCAGTGAACAGGGAGCGGACGGAGAAGGGGCTGGAACCCGTGAAGGTTTATGCGCTTGCGGAGGAAAGAAAGCTCCTTGAAGATGCTAAGATGAACGTCTCCGAGATGGCAGGACGGGCCTGCACCGTCTCAGCGGACGAGTACTTAAAGGACGGACAGGAGATCGAGGTGGCGGGAATGACCCTGCAGGTCATCGCAACGCCCGGACATACCGGCGGGAGCTGCTGTTATTATCTAAAGGAGGCCGGCTTCCTTCTCAGCGGGGACACGCTGTTTCAGGAGAGCGTCGGCCGTACGGATTTCCCCACGGGAAGCATGAGCAGTCTGGTCCGTTCCATCAAGGAAAAGCTCTTTGTTTTGCCCGATGAGGTAAAGGTTTATCCGGGGCATGGCGGTGCGACCACCATCGGATATGAAAAGGAGAATAATCCATTCTGTGTGTAAGAAATACTTGTTTACGATCTTAAATCAGGCAAGCTTTGAATATGACGTGAACTCCATCGTCAAGGCGTTCTACCCGGACAGACAGGTGAAGGTGCTGACGCCGGATAGCGTCAGTCTTTGGCAGGAATACCGGGAGATCAAGGGCGCGAAGGACGAGCAGCCTTCGGGATCTGAAGAAGAAGCGATCTCCATCGAAGAGATCCAGATCGAGCTGTCGGAGCACGGCGCCGTCATGATCATGGAGGTCCCGGGAAAAACGCCGGAGTGCCTTGGAGCGGAATATGAATGGCAGTGTCAGACCGGAATGCTTTCGGACGAGGGAAGCGGCTATAAGGCTGGATTTAAGACCTTTCTCTATCAGACCTTGGTCAGTCACACGGGCAGGAGTCTTCCCTGGGGTAATCTGACCGGGATCCGTCCGACGAAGATCGCGTACGGACTTCTCGAGGAGGGAATGGATCCGGAGGAGATCAGAAAATATTATCAGCAGAAGTACTTCGTGAGTGACGAGAAGGCCAGACTAAGCATTGACATTGCAAGTCGGGAACGCGAGCTCCTAAGGACGGTGCATTATCAGGGCGGATACAGCCTCTACGTGGGCATTCCCTTTTGCCCTACCACCTGTCTCTATTGTTCCTTTACTTCCTTTCCCATTGCGGCCTGGCGTAAGAAGGTGGATGCCTATCTGGACTGCCTTATCAGGGAGATGGACTTTGTCTCTGAAAAGTATCGGGATAAGATCCTGGACACGGTCTACGTGGGAGGGGGAACCCCGACCACCCTGGAGCCGCAGCAGCTCGAACGCCTGATATCCCATCTGAAGGAGAAATTTGATTTCTCCAAGGTGAAGGAATTCACGGTGGAGGCCGGCCGCGCGGACAGCATCACGAGAGACAAGCTGAAGGTATTGAAAAAATACGGCGTGAGCCGCATTTCCGTCAATCCGCAGACCATGAAGCAGGAGACGCTGGACGTCATCGGAAGGAAGGCTTCCGTGGCGCAGGTGCTCGAAGCATATCAGATGGCGCGGGAGGAAGGGTTTGACAACATTAACATGGACCTGATCCTGGGGCTTCCGGGCGAGACCGCCCAGGACGTGCAGCGCACCATCGACGCGGTGGTGGAGCTGGCGCCGGACAGTCTTACGGTGCATTCTCTGGCCGTGAAGCGCGCGTCCAAGCTGGGACAGTGGATCGAAGAGCATGGGACGAAGACCTTAAGCAACACGGACGAGACCATGAAGATCGCTGCCGAGGGCGCAAGGCGACTTGGCATGAAGCCCTATTATTTATACAGGCAAAAGAATATGTCCGGGAATTTCGAGAACGTGGGCTATGCCCTTCCCGGAAAGTATGGGTTATATAACATCTTGATCATGGAGGAGGTTCAGACCATTATCGCGCTCGGTGCGGGGTGCATCAGCAAGAGGGTCTGGCCGGATGGACGGATCGAGCGAAGCGATTCCGTGAAGGACGTTTCCCTTTACCTGGAAAAGATCGACGAGATGATCGATCGGAAAGAGAAACTGATGAGCGAGGAAGCCTAGACGATCTGTCTGAAAAATGGGAGGTTTAACGCATGAAGAAAGGTGTCATCAGGGGTTATAGCTGGCGAATCAAAAGAATCATCTTGTGGATCCTGACGATTCTGTTTATCCTCATGATCCCCGCCATCGTGACGATGCTCTTTGTTTTTCGGCACGTGAAATACCTAAAGGTCGAGGATGATCTTCATCCCTTCCAGGCCGTCTACAGTTCCGACAAGGTGAAGATCGGCAGTCAGATCCATTCGATCGACACGGAGGACGGTGAGACGCTTTGGTGCTCCGAGGTTCCCGTGTTAAATCCCAAGTGCGTCATCATCTATCTCGGCGCCATGAAGGAGCCGTCCGTGACTTACTTTTATGGCCATGCGGCAATGATGAAGGATCTGGACTATGCGTCGTTCCTCCTGGAGGTGCGTGCGCACGGCGAGAGCACCGGAAGAAAGCTGGGACTTGGCTATACGGAGGTTGAGGACGTCAGGGCCCTGGTAAAATATATCAAGAGCCAGAATCAATATAAGGATCTGCCCATTGTCGTACACGGTGTGTCCTTGGGCGGAACCGTAGCGATCAACTGTGTCGCTCAGATCCCGGAGGTGGACGGATGCATTGCCATGTCTCCCTTCGCATCCCCGGACGATCAGCTGGATCTGATCCTGAAGCAGCATTATATCCCGGAATTCCTGCGCGCGGCGCAGAGGCCCTTTACGCATCAGGCCTTCCGATGGTTATATGGCAAGGAGACGGCCGACGAGGTAACGCCCGTGCAGTCGATCCAGAAAGCAGGAAAGAAGCCCATTTTGATCATATCCGCGCAGTATGACGAGGAGATCTCCATCGAGAATACTTACATTCTGCAGAAGCTCTCCAGCAATGCGGAATTCTGGATCCGTCCGACGGGAGATCATTACGTGATACAGGGAAACGATTTCCTGAACGTGGCGAAGGATAAAGAATATTGCAACTACATTGAAGGCTTTATCAAAAAGATCATCACGAACGCGAAAGAGGAAAAGTAAAAGGAAACTTACGAGACTCCCGGGACGGAATCCCGGGGGTCTTTTTTCGGAGGTCTTTTCAAAAATTAATAGAAATTTCATTGACGTAGGAGGCTTTGGCAAGTTACTCTAGAAAAGTAAGAGTGAAACAGCATGTGCTGACGGAAGGGGGGACGCACCCATGAAGAAAAACGAAGAATACTTGGCAGAGTACTCAAAGATTTGTTACCAGGAAGATGACATCGACGTAGAGCTCTTTGATGAGTATGGCGTCAAAAGAGGCTTAAGAGACAAGAACGGAAACGGCGTTCTGTCCGGTTTGACCAATATTTCCAGGATCGAAGCGTTCCAGATGATCGACGGGGTGAAAACGCCCTGTGACGGAAAGCTTTGGTATCGCGGATATGACTGTATTGAGCTTGTGAACGGCTTTCGGGGAAAGCGCTATGGCTTTGAGGAGGTCGCGTATCTCCTGTTACTTGGAAGGCTGCCGAACGAGGCGGAGCTTGCGGAATTCCGCGACGTGCTTGCCAGCGGGCGCAATCTGCCCAGAAATTTCACCAGGGACGTCATCATGAAGGCACCCTCCGGGGACATCATGAATTCCCTGACCAGGAGCGTTCTGACCCTGGCATCCTATGATAAAAACTGCAGTGACAACAGCGTGGAGAACGTGCTCCGTCAGAGCCTTGAGCTCATCAGCATCTTTCCCATGCTTGCCGTATATGGCTATCATGCGTATAATCATTATTCGAACGACGACAGCATGTACATCCACCGCCCGCAGAAGAAGCTTTCTACGGCGGAGAATCTCCTGATGATGCTGCGCCCTGATAAGAAATATACCAAGCTGGAGGCTACGGTATTGGACATTGCCCTGGTGCTTCACATGGAGCACGGCGGCGGTAACAATTCGACCTTTACGACGCGCGTGGTGACCTCCTCGGGTTCGGACACTTACTCCGTGGTGGCGGCTGCGCTTTCTTCCCTCAAGGGACCCAAGCACGGCGGCGCGAACATCAAGGTCGTGGAGATGATGCGGGACATTGAGAAGCACGTCTCCGACTGGACGGACGAGGAAGAGGTACGAAACTATCTGAAAAAGATCCTGAACAAGGAAGCCTTCGACAAGAAGGGACTGATCTACGGCATGGGCCATGCAGTCTATTCACTGTCCGATCCAAGAGCCAGGGTGTTCAAGGCCTTTGTGGAAAAGCTCGCGCAGGAAAAGGGCAGGGAAAAGGATTTCGCGCTATATTCCATGATCGAGCGGCTAGCGCCTGAAGTGATCAGTCAAAAGGCGCGGATTTATAAAGGTGTCAGCGCCAACGTGGACTTTTACAGTGGCTTCGTTTATTCGATGCTGGAGATCCCCCTGGAGATGTACACACCCATCTTTGCGATCGCGCGCATTGTCGGGTGGAGCGCACACAGGATCGAGGAGCTTATCAACATGGATAAGATCATTCGCCCGGCATACCTCAGCGTCATGAAGGAGCGGGAATACGTGCCCATGGAAGAGCGCGGAGGCGCCGTGGCACCCTGCGGAGAGGAATAAAGTATGACGGGAACCATCCTGACTTACTTAAAGGAGCAGGGGGAGATCCCCTTTTCGGAAAAGCCCTTGAACGAAGTGGATTCCCTGATCCTTTGTCAGTTTGCATATTTGAAATTTGACGGGCTCGTCCCGGACGTGGACGAGACGGCGGAGCCTGTCCCTGTCAAGGCGCTTTCGACGCACCCGGACAGGGAGAGACTGTTTTCGGATGAGCGTTACGAGAAGGTCAATCGCGAGCTCTTCTTAGGAATGACGGAGAGTCGGCGTTTCGGCGGCCTGAGGCTGGGATACTACGTGAACCTGATCGAGAAGGATTGGGAGACGCAATTTTCCGCCGTCACGATCTTTTTGGAAGATGGCGGGACCTACGTTGCATTCCGCGGTACGGATGAAAGCCTTGTGGGATGGCGCGAGGACTGTAACATGGCGCTGCACGGCCCGATCCCGGCCCAGCAGTGTGCGCTGAAATACTTAAAGCGCGTGGCGGAAAAGGTTTCCGGGAGCTTTTTCCTGGGAGGTCATTCCAAGGGAGGGAACCTGGCTATCTATGCGGCCATGAATGCTGCCCCCGAGCTGCAAGAGCGGATCTTAACAATCTACAATATGGATGGCCCGGGCTTTCGGCCGGAAGTGCGGGAAAAGAGTGCCTATGACAAGGTTTCGGACAGGATCGAGAAGTTCCTTCCCCGTTCTTCTTTCATAGGCATGCTGTTTGAACAGGAACCGCGCTGCAGGGTCGTGGAGAGCAAAAGCCTTGGGCTGTTTCAACACAATCCCTATTCCTGGGTAGTATCCGAGGACCATTTTATCATGGCGCCGGACCTGTACCAGGGCCGTAAATTTATGGACAAGGCCATCAATTCTTGGATCCTGACCTTGCGGGAGGATCAGATCAAAACCTTTATCGACACGCTGTTCACCATCCTCGAGGCATCTGAGGCAGAGGATCTGGTGCAGCTCGAGGAGGATAAGAAAAAGAGCATGCTGGGCATGGTCGGTGCCATGAAGGAGATCGACGAGACCACAAGGCGTGCCATCGCAGAAATCCTAAAGAGCCTGTTCGAGATCGCGGGGCGGGATGCGCTTTCCGAGCTCGACCGGAAGCTTAAAGAGACCGGGAAAAGGCTGAAGGGATAAGGAGTTAGCCATGAACGAAGCAAAGAAGAAGAAACGGATCACTTACGTGACCGGGTGCCTGGCCTTTTTGGCGCCGGTCCTATTAATGCTGGCCATTTTCATCGGAAACAACATTTTTCCCTTTGGAGAGAGATCCTTTCTGTTCTCTGACATGTATCATCAGTACATGCCGTTTTTTCAGGAACTCATGAATAAGATCAAGGCAGGAGAGCAGATCCGCTATTCCTGGAACGTCGGAATGGGATCAAATTTCCTGGCGCTATATATTTATTATCTGGCCAGTCCTTTCAATTGGCTGGCATTTCTGCTTCCGTCGAAATATCTGATTGAGTTCATGAGCTATGCCGTCGTGTTCAAGATCGGCCTCGCGGGCTTTACCGCATGGTTCTACCTGAAATACCGCGGCAAGGGAAGGCCGAATGCGGAATTCATGGCCCTTCTGTGCGCCATTTTCTATGCCATGAGCGGGTTCGTTGCGGCGTATAACTGGAACGTCATGTGGATGGACTGCGTCGTGCTGTTCCCCTTGATATTACTTGGCCTGGAGAGGTTGGTGCACGAGGGGAAGACGGGACTTTACGTCTTTGCACTCGCTCTTTGCATTTTTTCCAATTTCTATATTTCCATCATGATCTGCCTGTTTCTCGTCCTGTACTTCATCTATCTGTTCCTTGCGGAGAAGCGCAGCTTTTCCATGATCTGGAAATTCGCGCTTGGGTCGCTCCTTGCGGGAGCGCTTGCGGCCATCTTCCTCGTGCCGGAGGTCAGCGCGCTTATGGCCACGGACTTTGGCGACATGGACTTCCCGAAGGAATGGAAGTCTTACTTCCCGATCCTCGACGTGATCGCAAGACATTGCATGGCCATCTATACAGAACGCGCACTGGAGCATTGGCCGAACATCTACAGCGGGTGCTTCGCGTTTCTTTTGGTGCCCTTGTATGCCATTAACGATAAGATCCCTGCGCGAAAGCGCTTTGGGTTCTTTTTCCTCGCTGGGATCTTCCTGGTGAGCTTTGCCACCAACGGACTTGATTTCATATGGCATGGGATGAATTATCCGGATTCCCTTCCGGCAAGACAGTCCTTCCTGTATATCCTGCTGATCCTGATCATGTGTTACGAATGTCTGACGCATCTCGACGGGATCAAGGCCTCCTCCGTCATCAAGGCATATCTCGGCGCGGCGGTAGGTTTCCTTTGCATTGAAAAATTCGTCGAGGTGACGGATTTTCAGACCTGGACCTGGCTCCTCAACCTCGGCTTTGTCACAATCTATGCCGCATGCCTCTATATCGGCATGGTCCACAAGAAATTTGTCGCGAGATGGATCGTGACCGTTCTGATCCTTGTCGCCGTCCTCTCAGAGAGTGCGATCAACATGGCCTATACCAGCGTTGGCACCACGAGCCGCACTGCGTATTTAAGCCACGTGACGGACTATAAGACGCTGTATGAGCGGAATAAAGTCAGTGAAGACGGCTTTTCCAGATTTGAGAAGTTCACGCGTAAGACGAAGAATGACGCGACGCTTGCGGGCTTCCCTTCGGCTTCCGTTTTTTCCTCCACCATGAACTCTTATGTCATGGACTTTTATACCAGGATCGGTCTGCAACACAGCAAGGTATATTATGGCTATGACGGTGCGACGGCCTTCTCTGCCGCACTTTTGAACGTGGGATATATGTTTGGCGAGTCCGATGAGTGGGAGAATGAGCTGTACCGCCTGAAGGATGAAGAAAACGGGATCTATCTTTATGAGGCAGTTGACACGTTGCCCTTCGGTTATGTTGCGCCCAAGGGATTTGACATCCCGGAGGAGATGAAGGATAAGGGCGTCACGCTGCAGAACGAATTGGTCAATCAGCTTGGCATCGACGGGATCATGCTCAGGAAGATCAAGTCGCAGCAAAATGGGGACGACGTTGAATTTACGGCGAGAGAGGAAGGCATCTATTATGCCTGCGTGACCGCTTATGGGACCTCCAAGATCAAGGTGACCGGCGGCACTCCCGAAGAGATGAATTTTAAAGACCTAAAGAAGGACGTGATCTTCTATCTGGGACATCTTGACGAGGGACAGAGCATCACCTTTACCAACGGTGATTCCTCGGATGACACGCCCAAGATCTCGGTCAACGTTTATAAATTCAATACGGAAATGTGCCGTAAAGCGCTGGAGATCCTGAAGGAACAGCACATGACGGACGTCTCAGTGGATGACTGTCACGTGTCCGGAAAGCTGAGCCTTGCGAAGGCGGGCAGGCTGATCCTCAGCGTGCCATATGAAAAGGGCTGGACGGTGCTGGTCAATGGCGTGGAGACAGAGCCGGAGATCTTTGGAGAAACGTTCATTGCTCTGGATCTGGAGCCGGGAGAATATGACATTGCCCTCAGCTATGATCCGGCCGGGAGAGAGCTTGGCATTCTGATCACTTTACTTAGTCTTCTTGTCACGGCAATTGTCTTCCTGGGGATCCCTCTCGGAAAGAAGGCGGTCAAGAAGAGAAAGGCCGACGCTGAGAAGGCGGAAGAAAAGACAGAGGAAAAGGCCAATACTTTGGATGCGTGATGATTGGGTCTTGAATTTCTTGGAGAGTGTGCTATAATCAAAATGTAAGCCCTTACATTTATGCAAAAATCATTCAGTTTGCGTCAGCGCATGGACAAAGGGAAGCTTTTGTACTACGATGGCAGAAACGGAAGATGAAGCCCTTGGCTTCAAGAAAGGAAAGAGAACATGGAAGCGGTTTTGGAACAAATTTATAAGATTGGCATTGTGCCCGTCGTGAAGATCGATCGGGCAGAGGATGCATTGCCTTTGGCGAAGGCACTTTGCGCGGGCGGACTTCCCTGCGCGGAGGTAACGTTCCGCACGGATGCGGCAGCGGAGGCCATCAAGATCATGACGGAGCATTTCCCGAACATGTGCGTGGGCGCGGGAACGGTGCTGAACGCCGCGCAGGTGGATGCGGCAGTGGCGGCAGGTGCGAAGTTCATCGTCAGCCCTGGACTGAATCCAAGAACCGTGAAATATTGCCAGGAGAAGGGCGTTCCCATCACGCCCGGCACCTCCAGCCCCAGCGATATTGAGCAGGCCATTGAGCTTGGCCTCGAGGTAGTCAAGTTCTTCCCTGCAGAGCAGTCCGGCGGTCTCGCGAAGATCAAGGCCATGGCGGCTCCGTACGTGAATATGAAATTTATGCCCACCGGCGGCATTAACGCAAAGAATCTTACCTCTTATCTGGATTTCCCGAAGATCATCGCCTGCGGCGGATCCTGGATGGTTCCCGGGGACCTCATCAATGCGGGAGAGTGGGAGAAGATCGAGCAGCTGACCCGCGAGGCAGTGCAGACCATGCTTGGCTTTGAACTGGCGCACGTTGGCATCAACGGCGCGAACGAGGAAGAGGCGATCAGGATTTCGAACCGCTTCGCATTCCTCTTTGGCATGCCCGCGAAGATCGGCAACAGCTCCGTATTTGCAGGCACGGCAGTGGAGGTCATGAAGACGCCGTTCAAGGGCGCGAACGGTCATATTGCGATTCGCACCAACTATATCGAGCGCGCGGTGAATTACATGACCACCGTGCTCGGCGTGGAGTTTGAGGAGCCGAAGCGGGACGAGAAGGGCAAGTACAAGGCGATCTACTTGAAGGAGCAGATTGGCGGATTTGCAGTACATCTGGTGCAGAAATAAGCAAAGAATGCTTGGAAGGAGATAAAAATGGCAAAGGTAATCACAATGGGGGAGATCATGCTCAGACTTTCTACCCCGAATTTTGAAAAGTTTATTCAGGCAGATGAGTTCGACGTAAATTACGGCGGCGGCGAGGCGAACGTAGCGGTTTCGCTCGCAAATTACGGACACGACGCAGAGTTCGTGACGGCAGTTCCGAACAATGAGATCGGCGAATGCGCCGTGGCAGCGCTCAGAAAGTATGGCGTTAGCACGAAGCACGTGGCAAGATGCGGAGAGAGACTTGGCATCTACTATCTGGAGAGCGGCTGCTCCATGAGACCTTCCAAGGTGGTCTATGACAGGGCACATTCTTCCATTTCCACTGCAACTGAGGCGGACTTTGACTTCGAGGACATTTTCAAGGATGCGGACTGGTTCCACTTTACCGGGATCACTCCCGCGATCTCTGACGCGGCAGCAGAGCTGACTGAGAAGGCTCTGATCGCAGCGAAAAAGGCTGGCGTGAAGGTGTCCGTGGACCTGAACTTCCGCAAGAAGCTCTGGACCTCCGAGAAGGCTCAGAGAGTCATGAAGAATCTCATGAAGTATGTTGACGTCTGCATCGGCAACGAGGAGGATGCGGAGCTGGTACTTGGCTATAAGCCTGGCAACACCGACGTGACCAGCGGCGACTTGGAGCTTGCAGGCTACAAGTCCATTTTCGAGCAGATGGTGGCAGATTATAACTTCGAATATTGCATTTCTTCCCTGCGCGTAAGCCATTCCGCTTCCGACAACGGCTGGTCCGCATGCATCTATTCGAGAGACACTAAGGAGTTCTACCACTCCAAGGAATACAGCATTCATCCCATTGTGGACCGCGTGGGCGGCGGCGATTCCTTCGCAGGCGGCGTGATCTGCGGCATGCTTGACGGCAAGGATTTTAAGTCCGCGCTGGAGTTTGGCGTGGCTGCTTCCGCCTTAAAGCACACCATTCCCGGCGACTTTAACATGGTTTCCCGCAAGGAAGTGGAGACCCTGGCAGGCGGAGACGCTTCCGGAAGAGTACAAAGATAATGTGACCGAAACAGGTGCAGGGAGACGGCAAACCCGCCTCCCTGCATTTTCTTTTTGCGAAATTTGACAAGAAGGGGCATTATCGGTTAAAATAATAAAGTGTCTTTTTATGCACAAATGAACGCGGGGACGTTAGTCATCATGAAAAGAAACCAGTGGATACTGGGCGTCTTACTCCTGGCGGCGCTACTGGCCGCCGGCTGTCAAAGCAGTGGTAGGGATCAGACGGAGAAGCAAAGACTGGAAACGGCTAAGGCGGATGAACGGGGAACGGATTCCCAGACAGAGAAAAAAATAGAATATGACGTAACGCCTGTCAAGGTATTTCAACAGGCCATCCGGGAAACCAAGGAGATCACCTATGGGCTGAATGCCGCAGGTGCTTCCTTGCAGGGCATGGAGTCAGGCATTGAGCTTTTAAGCGGCAATGAGTATGCGCAGGCTGCCGCTGCGGGCGAAGAGGATCAGGAAGATGCCTCTTCTGAAGAGCTGCAGGCGGACGCTGAGGAAGAGCGTGAGCTGACGGAGCAGGAGCTTCGAAAGTTGCAGTGGTCCGTTCGCGGAACGGACAACGGCTTTTTCGTTGCACAGTATTATCGCCCGGAGGAAATCGACTGGCAGATCGTTTTGCAGGGCGGCGCCGGCATGGGCGTTACGCTAAGCGACGAGCAGGTTGCAGTGATCCGGGAGCGGCTCCGTACGGAACGCGTGGAAGAAAAGCTTCGAAAGGCCGAGCTTCGGGGAGAAGATCTTTATGCCAATCTGGAGGACGGAGAGGAACTGCCTAAGGAGCCTTTCACGGAGGAGGAACTCGCGCTGAACGCAGGTCAGATCACGGCGCTGACCCAAAGATCCGTGCAAAACTACGTGAAATCAAGGACGGGCCTGGACTATTCAGAGATGAGAAAACCTCTGGAATGGCAAGCCCTGGACCGAAATCTGATCTATTGCATCCCTGGGGAGATCACGACAATGCGCGTGGAATTCCTGAGTGGTACGGTCTGCGGAAATCTTTATGAGATCTATTACCGCAAGGCGGGCTGGGCCAGGGAGAAAAAGGCTGAGTACGTGATGCGCGTTGAGATCGAGAAGGGAAAGTGGCATTTCATTTCCAATCTGCCCGTAAATCAGGCAGAGCCCACGACGCTGGCGCAGATCGATTTTTATTCCTCCAGGGAACTGGCAAGGCTTCAGGAGCCCGTGGAACTGATCGACGTTCCGGAGCTTCCCGTAGCAGAGTATGACGACGAAGAGATCACCGACTCCAAGAAAAAAGTGGTGAAGGATCCTGTCTATTACTGGGCAGTGATCACGGCGCAGCAGGATGATACGCAGGTTGCCGTGGAGCGGGTTTATAACGGTGACGTCATCAGTCAGAGGATGCTGGAAGCGCGTTCCTACGTTCCGGGAGAAAGCATTCAGACGGTGACGCTCCAGGCGGGCGAAAGGGTTGCCGTAAAGGTGAGCCTTGACGACGTGCCGAAGCTTCGCATCAAAGTGACTTCCAAGGGGTATTTCGGCGTTTATGCCTTTGGCTCGGAGAATCGCCTAAAGCGCTTCACGAAGGAAGGTACACCGCTTTCGACCTACGTGAGCGGGCGCAATTATGCGGGTGAGCACCTTGGGCCGCAGTATTCGAGTGAGACAGAGCTCTTAAAATTCCTCGAGGGCACCTGGCTGTTTTATGACGGACAGATGGGGGATTATACCGCGACGGTGACGTTCTCCGGCAAGGGGCAGATCACGTTGGAAACCATTGTGGACAGCTACAAGATGGAAATCTTTGGCTATGACAGATTATATACCGATTCCAGGTCGGATCCTCCCGACGTGATCAAGATCAAGACCACGGACGAGGAGACGCTGGAATACTTTACCAAGTATTACCCCTCCTTGCTAAAGAAGGTGGGAGAATATCGCGTCAGGGCCGTGCAGAAGGACGGGGTGCAGCTTTTATTCCTGTCCCTGGAAAATAAGGGGAAGGATGGGCTTTCCTTCCTGCTTCCGGGTGCGGACTCGCTTGCGGATGAAATAGTGCTCTATCGATTTATTGGTGCTCCCGAGGATGAGGGAGCGGACGGGAAAGGATGACTTGCAGTGAAGATCAGTGAAATTTTGGCAGAAAAGAAGTATTCCGTGTCCTTTGAGGTGTTCCCTCCAAAGAGCATGGATAAAATGGAATCCGTCGTGTCTGCGGCGAGAAAGATCGCCGAGCTGAAGCCCTCTTTCATGAGCGTGACCTACGGCGCCGGCGGCGGGACCAGTGAATATACCGTGGAGGTCGCAAGACAGCTCCAGGAGGAGCAGGGCGTTCCCATGATGGCGCACCTGACCTGCATCACCT
>CAMZDG010000043.1 GCA_947305245.1 uncultured Lachnospiraceae bacterium | reverse complement strand
ATCTGCAGGAAGAACGTCTCCTCTTACTGCAGCAACCAAGCATCGGAAGTGATCGGCTGTTTTCTCTTTTTCTTTGTCATATATGAAATCGC
Source organism: uncultured Lachnospiraceae bacterium (assembly GCA_947305245.1). Classification (GTDB taxonomy): domain Bacteria; phylum Bacillota; class Clostridia; order Lachnospirales; family Lachnospiraceae; genus Acetatifactor. Next base: position 23,995 of record CAMZDG010000043.1, on the reverse strand, counting down.
AGCAATTACCGCTCACCCAAAAGGCCTTAGGGCTTAGCGCCTTCTTTTCTTTGCTGACGTCTTCTATGGTGATAAAGAATACGGCGTTATCCATGTGTGCATCCTTCACTTTCTCCAGGATGTCGTTTGCATCGATCCCAATAAGACCAGCAAAGGTATACAGGTCATTGGAGTCCTTTACGATCCATTTTCCTGCGTACTCACTCAGGTTATCCACTTCGAATTCCGTCTCTAAGCACTCGCCCATGGAATATACTTTTGATACGTTGGGTAGTACGTCCGTATCCTTCGCGGGTTTTGAATACTTTTTAAGCGCCTTTTCCAAAAGCTTTACAATCTTCGCCGCGCTTTTGTTCTTCGGCATCTCATCCACGTCACCAGTGCTTTGACATTGCATGAGTTTCCTTGTTGATGGATTAAAATAATAGATCGTTTCCTGCCCGTAGTCATACATTTTATGATCTCGCGTAAATTCATCCTCCGAAGTAAGGTCCGCGCCAAGCTTTGAGATCTCTTCTACGGCTTCTTCGTCCAGCACCTGAACTCCCTCATCCATTTCAAGGATGACTTTTAGATATTCCGTAAGGGAAAATATGTCTCCCTGTTCATCGCCGTCTAGCGGACGAGGGCAGTCATTGTCATATGCATGATACCGCCCCTTCGTGTCGATCACGTAACCATTGTCATAAAAACCCCATGCGAAGTTCGAACGTCGAAATACCAGCAGTATCTCGGCTTCCTCATCCTTCTCCCAGGCGTTCTCTTTCCCCTCCTGGCCATCCTTCATTGAACCCGTCCTCCGGTCCGTCTCATCCGTGGATTGCGGGGGTTCCTTAGAGCCTGCCGTCGTTTGGTCAGAACAACCGCAAAGCAGGCAACCGGCGAGCAAAATCGCCAGCGCCATTTCAACGATTCGTATTTTTGTTTTCTGATTTTTAGGATTTTTGAACGCTTTCCTCATGTTTTTCCCTCGTCTCATATGTTTTTCCCGTGCTTCATTTCCAACGGTTCCATTCATATAGACGATTTAAATTTCAAAAAGTTTCAGTCAGATATCGATCACGGCTGCCTTCTCGGACCCGCAACTTTTTTGCTTTACAGTATTCATCTTATCATCTGCAAATCTTAACTGCCTACAGGGATTTGTTTCGCGCTTCTCTTTTTTCCCCTTGCCATTTTCCAATAGTATACGGCAAAATCCCGCGATCACATTGTTACGTGGTCGCGGGATTTTGATTCATCATGCATTTTTCCGATATAGCCAGAAATGATTCTGCCCGTCCTTGGACCGATCCACGTTGCAGACAAGCGATTTTGAAACATCCGGATTCCTCATGAGAAGCAAATTGAGGAGCGTGCCCGAGAAGGCAACGGTATTATCATACTTTTCGTCCACAACCTGAAAATCCAGTCCGTAGGTGCCAGGCTCGAGCTTCTCGAAGTCTGCCAGGAAATCCTTGACGTTCTCCCAACCATGCTTCTCGTAGATCATCTGCCACTTGGGATCCTTGCGGAAGGCAGGGAGCTCCGGCTTCATATTCTCCATCTCGGAAATCTTGTCGAGGATCTCCGGCGGCGTCATATCCAGCACGCCCTGAAGCCCGGAAAGCTCGTCCTCGGGAAGGGGCGCCGTGTCGATGCAATGCTCGATCGTGCTCAGAATCTTTGCATATTCTTCCGCACTCAGTCCGAATTCCACGGCCGGATCATACCTCTTTACGTCACTTAACAGTCTGTTTTTTACTTCTTGAATTCTACTCTGAATTGTACTCATTTCACTCTGATATGACTGGCGGATGAGTTTGATTTCGCGAAGTCTCGCCTCTGCCTCTTCGATCTTTTTTTCAAAGGCATCGTAGATTACGCGATCATCCTTTTCAAGGAGCGCTCTGATCTCATCGATGGTGAAGCCTGCCTTCTGCAGGTTTTTGATCTTCACGTAAGTTTCACCCTGAGACTCATCATAATATCGATATCCCGTCCATGGATCCACGTCAACCGGTTTTAGCAGATCAATGGAGTCATAATATCGAAGCGTCTGAGGGTTACATTCACAAAGCTTAGCGAATTCCTTGATCGTCATATCTCTATCTCCTTTCGAGACAGTTATATCATTACAGTGAACTGTAAGGTCAATACCTATTTCCCGGATTTACCAATAATATTCATAAAACTTCGAAACCAGATTTCATCCTCCGCTAGCTTTCCTTATTCCGATCTATTTGTCAGTATCTTTTGCCATAAAACTCGCGGTGCAATGACTTTTCTCCGGGAATAGTGAAGGAAAATTCCCTTTAAGAAAATGCCTGTACTCCGGGTGATCTTGCATAGCTTCATACTCTTGCTTGATTGTTCTGGCATTCCATTCACGCATTCTGTCCGACATTTCATGATAACGAAGAATTGTAATGAGGCCTTTCTTTTCAGCCTCCAAAATCGCCTCGTAAGCATCCGGAACAAATTCGCAGCCATCAACACGTACCGCCAATCGGCTCGTTGCAGCATCCGGAATCTGCACTTCAAAATCAGAAATCTCAATGTGATTCGCTTGATAAATATACCCTGATACACCTTTGTAAGTTTTCTCAAGTGCATCCGGATAATATTCTTCTAAACGTTGCCGGCCATCTTTTTCAAAGCCATATGGTCCCCATTTGCTCCATGTGCCGCTGTATTCGAAACCAGTTTCTTTGCAATATTTTTCAACTGCATTGCTTAGGTAAACAAGTACGTTTTCCCTCTTCTTTGAAAAATAGATCAGCGGAACACCATGATTCGAAATCCTTGGCTCTAATTCTTTTATATCCTTAACCTGGGATGCATGATAAAACATAAATTTCTCCAACCAACCTTATTACCTTAATTCGCTCATCCGGGATTTAAGCTTTACCGCAACTGATCGAGCTTCTCTTTTTGACTCTTCAAAACAGTGATGAATTCAGAATAATCCATCTGGGTTCTTGCCCGGAGGAACTCCGTGAGTTCTGAAACCGGCTCATACAAAGGCTTGATCGCAAGATTCCCATAAACTCCCTTCAGCGCGTGCGCCGCCTCAAAGGCCTCCTCAAGCTGACCTGCATTCATTGCAGCGAGCAACTTTTCAAACGTGGGATCTCCTGCTGCCTTCTCAACCATTTTTAGGTAAAAGGCCTGATTGTTCACGCATCTCTTCAGCCCTTCCTCAACGTCGGCTCCATAATCCTTTAGCTTTTCAATCGTTAACATGATCTATTCTCCTTATGTGAAATCACTTATCCAATTCTGCTTTGATGAACTTTTCGAACTCCTCAGGCGGTACCGGCTTAGAGAAGAAATACCCCTGAATGATGCTACATCCCATCTTACGAAGCGTTTCAACCTGCTGAGCCTCTTCAACGCCTTCCGCCACAAGCGGAACGCCCAGGAATTCAGCGATCTCAACCACCAGTTCAACCAGTTTCCGGCTCTTCTCATCGCGATTCATGTTACGGATGAATTTCATGTCCATCTTAAGGACGTCGATGGGAATGGTCGTTAACATGTTGAGGGAGGAGTATCCGGACCCAAAGTCATCCATCTCAATCTTAAAGCCCCTTTCGCGAAGCTTTTCCACCGCTTCCGTGAGTCCCTTTGCGTCGTCCGCATACGCTGACTCCGTAATCTCAAGCATCAGCTCATTCGGCGACAATTGGTTTTCCTCAACCAGATCCAAAAGCCTTTTCTCAAGGCCCGTGTCATAGATATCCACCCTCGATACGTTTACGGAGACAGGCACGGTTTTTCCATACGCTTCTCTCCACTTTTTAATCTGGGAAGCGGCCTCCTTCCATACGTAATGATCCAGCTTTTGGATCAATCCGTTGCTCTCAAACAGCGGGATAAAATCGCCAGGGCTGATCATGCCAAGCTCCGAATGCTTCCAACGGATCAGTGCCTCAGCGCTGCGTAACCTCGGCGTCTCGGTCGTAACGTCATACTTCGGCTGATAATAAACAATCAAATCCTTATTCTTCATCGCAGCGTCCATGTCATTGATCAGACGCTCGTGATATAGATCTATGTCATTTAATTCCTTACTGTAGAAGGATATGTTTTTCGTATAATCCCCACGGATCCTGTCACATGCCAGTTTTGCGTGATCAAAACGCTCCTCCACCGTGCTAAGCTTATCCACGTTTTGGAAGATTCCCGCACGGATACGGATTCTGGGGATCTGTGAGAACTGTGCCAGCTCCTGCTGCAATCCCAGAAAAACGTCTTCATAGCTCTCACGGTGCTCCGCGTAGAGGTAGAAATAATCCGCGTTGGGACGGCACCCGATCCAAATGCTGCCGTCAAAGATCGATGCCAGCATGTCAGCGATCTTCCGGAGCACCTCATCGCCCACGTGTCTTCCAAAGAGCTCGTTGACCGTGTGGAAATGCTCAATGTTGAGAACGATGGCATCCATTTCCGCGATGGATTCATTTCCGTCGATCTGACGGACGTACTCCTTAAAAAACTCACGCGTGTAGAGATTTGTCAGCGCATCCCTCTCCGCAGATCTCATGACGCTTCTGGTCTCGTAGAGTCCGATAATGCGCTCGCATCTTGCGAGAATCACCTCCGGCATGTCGTAGGGCTTGGCGATAAAATCATCCGCGCCAAGCTTGATGCTCTGTACCTCCGCAGGTTTTTCCGAGGTCATCACGATCACGGGAATGTTCATCATGGCATCGTCCTGCTTAATCCTGCCAAGGAGCGTAAACCCGTCCATCACAGGCATCAAAAGATCCATGAGAATGAGGGAAAACCGTACCTTGCGCTCTGTCAGGATCTCTAGTGCCCGTGCTCCGTTCTCCGCATAAAAGATCTCATAATTCTCCTCTAAAATATTGCCGAGGATCATCCGATTGATCTCTTCGTCGTCCACGATCAAAACACTTCTCTTAAGTTTTCCGGGATAATTAAAATCACCCATATCTCTTCTCCTTCGCATAAAAAGTTTCTAAGTACGATACTCTCCGATGAGCTCTTCCATTGTCTGGAATAGCTTTTCCGGTTCCACGGGCTTAGAGAGGTGTGCATTCATGCCAGCCTGTAACGACCTCTGTACGTCCTCATCAAAAGCGTTTGCCGTCATGGCAATGATCGGAATCCGTTTGCCGTCCGATCTGCCGAGGCTTCGGATCAGCCTCGTTGCCTCAAGTCCATCCATCTCAGGCATTCGCACGTCCATTAGGATCACGTCATAGTAGCCTTCCTCACTCTGCTCAAACTTTTCGACGGCCACCCTTCCATTTTGTGCGTGATCCACCTTGGCATTCTTGCTGGACAATAGCTCTTTCATGATCTCCGCATTGATCTCAACGTCCTCTGCCATCAAGACGATCTTTCCGGAAAGCTCTGCTCTTTTCATTTCCTCTTGCGCGGGACTTGCTTGTCCGCTTGCGACGTCCTCGCAATTCTTCAGAGTGACCGTCACGGTGAATTCCGTGCCCTCGCCCTGTTTCGAGGCAACGTCGATCGTGCCATTCATGATGTCAACAATGCTCTTAGTGATCGCCATGCCTAATCCAGTGCTGCCATATTTATTGTTTCTGTCATTGTTTTCCTGCGAGAAGGTATCAAAGATCTTCGGAAGAAACGCCTCTGACATGCCGATGCCCGTGTCACGGATGACAAAGCGGATCGTTGTTTGATCACCGTACAGCGCGACTCTTTCGATGATGAGCGAGACGTTTCCCGGCGCGTCCGTAAACTTGATCGCATTGCTAAGGATATTGATCAGAACCTGTTTAAGCTTCATGTCGTCGCCAAAATAATGGTCACTGATTTCCCCGATCAATTCACACTTGTACTCTAGTCCCTTCTCCTTACACTGTGACGTAACCATCGTATTGATCTGTTCGATCATCTCACGGAAGGAGAATTCCTCACGATGTAATACTATGCGGCCGGCTTCGATCCTGCTCATGTCGAGGATGTCATTGATGAGGCTGAGAAGGTGCTTTGCACTGTCACCTATCTTTTCGAGATACTCCCTTGTTTCCTTCGTCAGATTTTCCTCGCGAAGTGCTAAGGCATCGAGTCCAATGATCGCATTCATTGGCGTTCGGATCTCATGGCTCATGCTCGACAGGAATGCCGTCTTTGCCTTATTGGCTTCCTCCGCGGCCTCCAGTGCCTCGCTGAGGATCTGGTTTTTTGCCATGCTCTCACGGAATTCCTTATCGATCACGGTAAGGCCTAATCCGATCGCATGTACGATGTGATCATCACGATCCTCCGGGTGCCGCACGCCCGCCATTCGGATCATTTCATAATATTCGTTTCCGTCCCGGTTAACTAAATAGCGATAGCTAATGATGGAGTTTTCAGCCAAGGCCTTGCGAACGTTATCCGGCTCGATAAACTCCAAAAAGCCCTTGCGATAGCTTTCATCCACAAAGCTTTCCCCATACCACTGAAAGCGTTTATGATATGCAAAGTGAACGCCTTGCCCTGTTTGGTTGGGATCCTCGGGATCTTCCCTGTAGCAAACGGCATCATCCTTGTCAAGATCCACGTGGTACACACATCGGTAATCTGATGCCATGGCCGTGATCATTCTGTCCTGATCCTCACGACGCTTTTGCTGCTCGATCAGCTGTTCAGAGAGGGCAAGCCTCTCTTCCATCTCCTTTTTCTTTCTGCGGTTATTTGTCACAACAAGGAAAAACGTCAGCCCGGCTCCGATGAGGAGTATCGCCGCGATGGGGATCGTATTGTCTCTCACAAAATCGATCATCGTATACGTGAACAATGCGTCTATGTAACGATAGGGAAGGTTTTGCAGGTATTCTTCGCCAACGATGCTGATGCCCCGATTGATCAGCTTAAGCAGACCTTCGTTGCCGATCTTTACGCCAAAGCATCTGTCATCCACGTGACCGAGCTGTCGCATGGACAGATCACTGTATCGGCTGCTCTTGATAATGTCATTCGCACGAAGTCCGTTCAGCGTCGTTGCCGTTACCTTTCCCGCATTTACGGCCTCAAGGCAGGCCTCGATCGAAGGGTAATAGGTGATCTTCGCCTGCGGAAAATAGGTGCTCACGTAATAATATTGCATGCGGTTATTTTCATTCACCGCGAAGTGTGTTTCCGTTCTTTGATCATAGTCGCCCTTATAGACGATCTCCGTCGCCGAGGATTCCACCGTGCCCGACTGATAGATGCCACTTTGCTCAGAATAATACAGGCCGCCGCCCACGGGAAACGCCAGATCGATCTGCTCTGCATTCATCGCGGCGATCATGTCGTCATAATTGTCAAAGCCCTGATAGGTAACGCTGAGCCCTTCGATGCCAAGCTCCGTAAGCATCTTTGGCATAAGCTCTCCGATCAGGCCCGTAACCTCGCCATTTTTATCTGTATCGGAATAAGGCAGGTAATGATTTAGGTATCCGACCTTCAGTCCGTTATTGTTCCGAAGCCATTCCTTTTCCTCCGAGGACATGCTCCTGCTGGAAATGCTCGCGGAGTAATACTTGATGCTCAGGGAATTGATGTAATTGGGCTCCTCGATCATCAGCTGCTCCTGCGCCTGATCAAGCTCCGTCAAAAGGTCCGTCCTTGCTTTCGTCACGCAGAGATAATAGTCGGAAGATCCAAATGCATAAAGCAGCTCCGCGTTGTTTCGGTCCTGCGTGCCGTCACTTTCCGCCACAAGCGCGTCGATCGCGTTTTGATCGAAGGCATCCAGCAGGCTCTGATGGTCCGGATACTTCTGCACGGCCGCATGAATGCCATGCTCGTCAAGGAAGCGCTCCAGAACGCCGACCATTGCGCTGTCCAGTACGCCGATCCGCTTCCCGGACAAGGTATCGTAGGATATGGTAATGCTGTCGTCAGAGGCGTGCTTTACCATGTTGTAGGTCTCGCTCCCCATAGGTTTTTTGGGATAACCGATGATGGGTTCGCGTTCCTCCGTGCGGGCAAGGCCTGCCAAAAGGTCTACCTCGCCATCAAGGAGCATCTGATAAAGCTCTGAGAAACCGCCGTAGACGTATTCGTAGCGCCAGCCCGTGTACTCAGAGAGCTTGCGATAATATTCATATGCATAACCTGTTTTGACCTCGCCTTCTCCCGCTCCCTCCTGGAAGATCTCATTTTCGAAATACCCGACCTTCACAGTTTTCTGGTCCAGCGCTTTAGAAACCGAGGCAAACGGGATCATCACCGCCAAAGCGATCGCGAGAATCCCCGAAATTACTCTCTTCATACTGCCTTCGCCCCCTGTGCCGAATTACGCGACGCACGCTGTTTATTCCAACGTGCCAAAGGCCTTCACCGCTTCATCGACCGTCATGTTAAAGTTACTAACCTGCCAACCTGCCCTGCGCACCTGGGAATCCGGCGCATCCGCCAGCCCAAGCTCCGAGAGATTCACGATACGCTTTGTGTCCAACTCACCAAACGCGGCATACACTCCGTCAAGCGACATGTCTGAGCAGGGCGTGACCATGCGCTTTGCCTGTGCCATTTGGTTCAATTCCTGCGTGGTAACAAGGAAACGCATGAATTCATTAGTCATTTCCAGGTTCGCGCTGTTTTTGTTCACCGCAAAGCCGATCGAAATGGCATTGAGGAAGTATCCGCCCTCCTTGGTAGAGGGAACGGGATGGAAGCTGTACTTGAAAGGATTTGCAGAAAACGCCTCCGACTGGCTCTCACGCTTTTCCGTTCCGGAAACGGTATTTCCGGAGGCAAACATCATCGGAACGTCCCCTTCAAAGAAGCGCAGGATCACGGCCTGATAATCATTTTCAAGCTCGTTACAGCTCTCCAGGTCCACAAATCCGCGTCCCATAAAATCAACCGCCTTCTCCAAGGTATCACGCACGTACTCACCCGCGCCGGGCTTCATGTCATTCATCTCCTGAATGGCCTTTTCATTTCCCTGGATCTGCGCGCAGAAATAGGGGTAATACAGCGGGAACAGCATGAAGCTTCCCCGGTTATATGCCATGACGGGACTGGAATACCCGGCTTTTTTCAGTGCTTCGCAGACGGAAATGAGCTCGTCATAGGTCTTGGGGATCGCAAGGCCCTCCTTCTCAAAAATGCTCTCATTCACCATCATGCCATAGGTTGTCGTATAGACGGGCACGGTCGGAACGTGGCCTGCCTCATCCCTGTATAACAGATTTTCGCGGATGCAGGACAGATGGATCCCGAGCGCCGGGTCGGAGAGGTCCTCCGCCACGTCAAAAACGGTCTGATATTCCTGTTGGTTCGCCATCCAGGGATAGGTGAAAAAGATATCCGGTGCCTCATCACTCGTAAGTGCCGTGACAATGATGCCATTATAGTTATCCAGATAGGTGTAATTCATCTTCACGTTGGGATAATACTCCGTGAACCGGTTGAATTCCGCCTCAAGGGCTTCAAAGTTGTTATAATGGCCAACCACCGTGATCTTGCACTCCGTCTGGGTATCGAGCTTTGGCACAAATGGCTCTTCCGCTCCCTTGGTCGCCTTTCCGTCCTTTCCGCTACAGCCTGCCAGAGCAGCAACAAGCAACACGCCAAGCAACCATGCTCTCCAGGTTTTTTTCGTCTTTCTCATGCCCTCATTCCTCCTTTCACCCTTCTGATCTCCTTCAAAACCAATTTCACGTCGATCGGTTTTGCAATGTGTCCGTTCATTCCTGCCGCAAAGCATTCTGCGACGTTCTCCGAAAAAGCATCCGCCGTCATGGCAATGATGGAAATGCCGCGGGCCCATGGATCCTCCAGCGCCCTGATGGCCTTCGTGGCCTCGATGCCGTTCATGACGGGCATCTGTATGTCCATGAATATGAGCTGATAGTCATCCTTCTTTGCCTGCTTCATGCGCTCCACCGCGAGCTGGCCGTTCTCAGCCCTCTCGCTTTCCACGCCATACATTTGCAGCAACATGGAGATGATCTCCCAGTTGACGTCATTGTCCTCTGCCACCAGGATGCGCATTCCGGCAACGTCCGCATACGTATCCTCCTGGTCGGTCCCGCCAACCTCCTTTCCAAGCACCTCGCTGATCTTCTTATAGAGCGTGGAGCGGAACAAGGGCTTACTGATAAAGCCATTGATCCCGGCCTCCTTCGCCTCCCCTTCAAAATCAGACCAGTCATACGCTGAGATCATAAGGATCGGCACCTCTTCACCGATCCTGGCGCGGAGCTTTTTCGCCGCCTCGATCCCATTCAGGTAAGGCATCTGCAGATCCAAGAGTATGACCTGATACTCCGAGCCTTCTGCCACCTTTTCAAGCGCCTGCGCCCCGCTGGAGGCAAGGTCCACCTGGACGCCGATGGAAGCCAGGGTATCCTTGGCAGTCTCCAACAGGATTTCATCATCATCCACGAGAAGCGCCTTGACGTTTGGCAGCTTTCTTTCCTCCTCAGCGACGTCCGCCAATGCGATGTCTAAGGCCACGCTGAAGGTTGTTCCCTTTCCGACCTCGCTTTGACAATCAATGGTTCCGTGCATGAGATCGATCATTTTCTTTGTGATGGTCAGCCCCAGGCCAGTGCCCTGGACCAGATTCACGCGGCTGTCCGTCTGCCGGGAGAACGGCTGATACATATGCTCCATGTACTCCTTCGTCATGCCGATCCCGGTGTCTGCCACGACGTAGTTCAGCCGTACGGTCTTTTCATTTTCACCGGGCTCCTCCCAGATGTCAACGCTCACCTTGCCGCCCGGCTCGGTATATTTGATCGCATTCGACAGGAGATTGATGAAAATCTGGTTCACGCGGAGCTGGTCTGAATAGAGATATTCATGATCGAAATGCTTCACGCGGAAATTAAAGTCGATATTCTTTTCTTTCACCATCGGTTGGGAAATGTTAAACAGATTCTCGGCACACTCCACGATGGAAAACGTCACGGGAGACAGCGCAAGCTTACCGCTTTCCACCTTAGAGATGTCAAGGATGTCATTGATGAGCGTCAGCAGATGATTGCTGGCGAGATTGATCTTATGCAGACAGTCGCGGACCGTCGTCTTGTCATCAATGGTCTTACTTGCTATGGTCGTAAGGCCAACGATGGCATTCATGGGCGTACGGATGTCATGGGACATGGTAGAAAGGAAATCCGTCTTTGCCTGGTTTGCGCGGTCCGCCTCCTTCGCCGTTGCCATAAGCTGACGGTTCAGGTAGACAAGGTTTGCCAGATTGAAAAGAAGCAGCAGCAGAAGGCCTGCCGAGATGATACCGACAAGCGTCCAGTTTGTTGCCGACTGTTTGAGCTCCTTCATCGGGATCATTGTCACAAGGATCCAATCGTCCGTGGAATTTACGCGGGTATGACCGATCAGGCAGCGCTCCCCCGAAGAATTGCGGATCTCAAAGGTTCCGGGCGCGCCAAGGAGCTGTGCCTCCAGCTCGTCCCGGATGGTCTGGTTGTAATCATTATAGGATTGATAAAATTCATAGAAGTTGGAATTTTTGAACGAATGGCCTTTGATGACATAGTCACCGGAAACGTCGATCAGCGAGATCTCTGCATTTTCATAATCCTTCGTCGGAAAAGCCCATCTTTTCTCGAAGGCCGACACGGGAATGATGCGCAGCAGGGCAGCGTCTCTCATCTGACCGCTCTGACTGTCCCTGACGTGGATCAGACAACAGAATGCGATCGATTGAATGGCATTCACGGGATTGGTATAGGCACGCGTCACGTTCACCGTGCCATTTTCACTGAAAAGGGCATCAAAACTATGATCGAAAATTTCGACGTTCTTGTAAGAAACCGCATAATCATCCGGCCTGGCGGCGTTGGCCATGGTAGATAGACCGGAGAACGTACCGTTCTCCAGAAACAAGACATGCGCCATGACACCCGGAGTGCTGACGGAACCTCGCACAAATGCGACCGCTTCCTCTTCGGTCATCTGGTTCGCATTGATATAGTTTGCCCAGCTGTTACAAACCTGCTGCTCTCCCAGCAAATAATTCGTAGTCACGCTCTCCATGGCCACGGTCATGTTATCAAAGGCTTCCGTTTTAGATGCAAGCATCCTCTGCCGCTCGCTCTCGACGTCCAGCAAAACAAAAGCCAAAATCGCAATAAAAATCACGATGTTTCCGATGATCATCATGCCTTTTTTCATTTGTCTCACTCTTTCATTCGTTCACTTTGCTGCGTTTACTTACATACATTTTCGACTATATCCTTGTATATTATAACACGTTTTCTTTCTTTTTCCGACAATTTTATTCATTTTCTTGAAAAATCTGATTAAATTCTTCATTTCGAGGGCGCGTTCCCATGCGTCAGCCGGCCCGTTTTCCAAAAAGGCGCAATAAAAAAATCCCGCGAGCCCTTTCGTTACAAGGGTTCGCGGGAGGTTTACGCCGCTTTGGCTCCTCAACCAAACCTATGTCAATCCGATATCTTCACGCTTGCCACGTAAAACACGTCACTTGGAACCTCGATGCCGGGATCGCTGACCGTCACCTCAGCGCTTTTTCCCTTCTCCTCAACGCCCATCGTGAAGTGGCACAGTGCGATTCCGAGGTCGATCCTTTGCAGATCCCCCGTCACGTCGCTCTCATACCCTCTGTCCTTCTTTTCATAAAAATGCCAGACGTTGTCCTTAAAAAGAATCCTCCAGGGCTGCTTGTTGACGGCAGACGGTGCCCAGCGGACCATCTCCAGAACGTCACTCATCTCGTCATTCGTGATCAGTGCCTTCCCCCATTCGTCCATAAAGAACAGTTTATTGACAGAGATCCGATTATCCGCACCTACGCCCTTTCTCATCATGCTTTCCTTAAGGGACTTCTTTTGTGCCGGATATCCCAGCGGGCTTACGCATGGCATCATTTCCCCGGCTTTAACGCCTGCGGCCTTTACCTTTTTATAGGTGGAATTCAGCATGGCAGCCGAGCCGAAATTGACGATCCTTTTCACCTTCCCCCTCTCAAGGGAAGCCACAAACGTCTTAACCTCCGGATCGATGTTGAAGGCATAATAGGAATTTCCGAGGAACAATAAGTCTACCGGCTCCGTAACGGGCTCACTGACCGGCAGTGCCTCCACTCCGAGTTCCTTTGCAACGGCCTCTGCAAGCCTTTTCGTATTACCTGTCTTGGTATAATATCTCACTGCATACTTCATCTTAGATCCCTCCTTAGAGCAATGCCTTGACGCACTCTTCTACCTTCGCCATGTCAGCCGTGGGCTCAAATCTTGCCACGACGTTGTCGGCGCGGTCTACGACAAACTTGGTAAAGTTCCATAATCCTTGTATAACTTCTCGATGGGCTCATACTGAGGCGTAAATCCGCATCCGGTGGCAGTGTTCACGATCAGGATCACCTTGCCCTTATAATCTGCCAGACTGAGCTTCTCACCTGTTCCCGTAGTAACTTCATAATCGTAGATCATACTTTTTTCCTTCTTGTTTGAATTTTTCATTTTATACCTTTTATCGCAATATATTGTGTCAAATATAATTTGCCAACAGGAAATTTCCCATTTTTCAACATTATTTCTGTTTCTTCGCCGCACGGCTTTTCCTGATCCGATCTGCCACGATAAGATATAAGTGCCCTACGCCGAGCAGGAATGCTAAAAGGACCAAGATCCACCATGCGGATCCCATAAACGGCAATTCCCTGCTAAAGCCAAATGCTCCCGCAGGACTGCCCCAGTTCAGGAAAAAGTATGGGTAATGGACGCCTCCCGCAAATTCCCAGCCTTTCACGTAGCCGATTCCCGCATAGATCGCATAGATGATCGGCGGAATGATCACGTAGATCACGTTCCTGCGCTTGATCTCCACGCTTGCAGCGACCACGAAAAAGTCGATCACGGCTGCCACCGGAACAACAACGTGCGTCAGCGTATTTTGTAGATTCCAGGCATATGCGCCAAGGGTCGGTGCCAGAACGAACCCAAAGACCACGCCCGTGAGTGTGATGCTTACCGTTCCGACAAACTTTATGACGTACCAGACGTTACCTGCGGTCTTATTTTGGGCCAGCAGACATAGGCCTATGGCGCTGATGAGCGCGATGACGATGTTCGACTGAATGGTAAAATACATAAACACCGTGCCCCCTCCCATGAAGGAATCCCTTCCCGCACAGGCGCTCATCACAGTACCTGCCGCCGCAGACAAAATAACGACCGCCTTTAGCACGCAGCTGATCCATTTTTGTACCTTTGTTAATTCTTTCATATAGACCTCCATTCTCCTAAAGCGTCACCTTCGTGAGCTAACTTGAGCCAATTATGTCTTGGTAAGATTTTATATTTTATAACATTATATTGCATCAAATATATTTTGTCAATAACTATTATTACACTTCAGCGCAGGCAATGGCTCTTCCTTGTTTTTTACGCAAAAATATGGTATAAATAAATGTGAAAAAAGTGAAGGAAGGAGGATGGGCCTCCGTTCTTCGCTTAGGGAGATATGATATGGTCAAGACCAAGGCAGATCCAAAAAAGCCCGTCGCTCTGTACGGGAAAAGCCGCAGAAACACCTTGAAGGTTCGCGGAACAAATAATAAGCAGCGTGATCAGGCGGGTTCTGACTATATTGTTGTGGTCAATTCCAAAAAGAAAAAAGAGATCGGGCTGGAGAAATATGCCGTCGTCGAAATGCTGTTCAAGAATCCTGAGATGCCGGGCGAGTACAGGACCATGATCACCTTTGGAAAGGTCGTCGTGGATGAGGATCTGGATGACGACAGCGTTGCCATGGATCAGACCATCCGGGACGCGCTTGGCATGGAATTCAATTCCACGGATGGCAGGGTGAAGGTCAGTCCTTTGCACCGCACGTTCTCACAGCGCCTTCTCGCCGGCTTTAAACCCAGTCAGACGCTTTACATGAGGGTCAATTATCCCTCCCTCAATGACATGGAAAAGAAAATCTGCCGTGTCTCTGCAGATTCCCTGAAGCTTATGAACGCGAATGACAGAAATGGGCTATGGCTCCAAAGCTGCGGCTCCGATTTCCGGCATGACATTTACCGGCTGGTAGATGAAGTCGTCTATGAAAAAAATTCAGATTGGCTGGATAACACCCAAAACCATTGCTACGCCGAGCTGAATGCCACCCTGGAAAAGTACTTCATAGACCGCAGGGATAACAGCTCAAGGTTCAGCCTCGAAGAGGTAGAGGAACTGTATCTGGACTGCGACGCGCTCAAGGGGAAAAAGGATGCGGAGTATCTGATCGCGCTGTTAAAATGCATCAATAACCTGCCGGAGGACGCGGGATTTCAGCGAAAGGACTATATCCGGAATCTGAGAAGCATCGTGGCTTATCTGGAGTGGATGTACGATTGCTCTTATCATCTTGTCGAAGAGAAGATCACGGCTCATGCCTATCACGAGGAATCGGAACGTCAGATCAGGCAATATCAGAATGATCACAGGGGAGCAGGGCACACGGATAATAATTGCCTGTCCTTAGATGCGCGATATCCTGACTCAGACGCCATTTTCCGCATGATGCCGGATCTGGAAACCATCCGGTTGGATAAATATTACAGAGACCTGCTGAATCTGAACGTGTTGGATTCGATCAAGATCAGAAGAAGCTGGATAGACAGGATCAAGGATGAGCTCGTCGATTTTGGCATCGTTTTCCTTCTGACAATTCTTGCAACCTTTACCGCATTCGGTACGGACAATCATCTCGCGGTCGGCATTGAGATCATGATCTCGCTGATCGTCACAATCGCGCTGATTTTTATGCGAACCCTGTAAAAGTTACGGATTATAGGTAGAAAGGACGTCCAGGCACTGACGCTGCATTGGATGATAAGACTTCAAAATGGCTGAAATGGTATGGTATGTTTGTTATGGTTCAAATCTGTTGGAGGAGCGTTTCCTCTGCTATGTCAGGGGCGGCGTGATTCCCGGAAACACCCTGTCTGAACGAGGTGCCCAGGATCCCACCCTTCCGGTGAGGTCAGAAAAATGTACGATCGACCATGAGTTATTTTTCAGCACGCCGAGCAAAAAGTGGTTTGGATCCGGCGTTGCATACATAAATTCCCAGAAAATCAAGCAAGCAGGAAAAGGCAAGGCCGTTAACGACTTGGATTCCCGTGGTTATTCAAGGCTCTTCGCCCGCGGCGTTACCTTAGGGAGAAGATATCTGATCACGCTGGAGCAGTTTTTGGACGTGGTGCGCCAGGAAAACTCGCTTCCCGCAGACTGCGACATTCCCATCGACTTTGCCAAGCTGAGATCGGAAGGCTCCCAGATCGTTCTTCCCGGCACCTATTACGGGCGGCTTCTCTATCTGGGAGACGCAGATGGATATCCTTCCTACTCTTTTACCTGCATCCCCGACATGAGCGAGATGGAGCGTGCGCCCCTCTTCGGACCCTATTATGACGTAATCGCGGGCGGCCTAAAGGAAACCTTTCAGCTGAGTGATAAAAAAATCGCTGAATATCTGGGGCGCCACCAGAACATTTCGACGTGACGCTGTTTCATTTCATATAACCATTGAGAATACTAGGAGGGATCACTATGAAAAAAAGAATGTCTTGGATACTTAGCGGACTTATCATGACGTCTCTGATTCTTTCGGGATGCACAAACATGTATACAAATAGCCCGTCGCAAACGAAGGCTTCCGAAAGCACGGAAAGATCAGCGAGTGAGAACGCTGAGAGCAGCGCGGTTCAGGAAAGCAGTGAAGCTGCATCCTCCTCCCGGATCGAAACCTCAGAAAGCATAGAAAGCGTCACGAACAATTCCACCGGCGACCTGCATCTTGACAAGACATGGCTAACTGCAGTGACGGCGCTCTACCACAAAACGCATCCAGATAACGATAGGTATTCTGACGTCTATGTGGATGGCTTTCGAGGCGAAGGCGGATATATGCCGGAGATAAATGACAAGTTTTCTTTTGAATATATTGCAGCGAACGGGGCTCAGACCGTCACTCTAAACATAGATCCAGAAACGGAAAAAGCAAGCATTGATCTGGATATCCACTATGATAACAGCAGATTATATACGATAGGTTTGCCCGTTGGTCTGGACAAAATAGAAGCTTATGTTGATGCCCTGATCGACGGGACGGCGCAATTTGAAGCGGCATATGATAAATCTGCGTACGAAACCGATGCGGAATTGCTAAGGCATGACCTTCCGATCCTGTATGCAAGGTTCATTGTCTTTTCTGATAATGCCTTCCCTTCGCTAAATACAACCTTAGAAGACTATGGGATTGACCTTGGAACGAAATACAGGGACTTCGACCTCTCACAGACGCTCAGTTCAGAGATTACGATCCATAACGGGCATCAATTTGTCAATGGCGTATGCTCTGATTGCGGCATGACATGGACCAAGTATCTGAACAGAACCCTGGCCACGATCAAAGGTGTAGAAATTGAGGGAGATCCAGATCGGACAGAGTGGTTCTCACAGTATGGACAAAATTCCAGCTACGGGCCGGACGATTGGTGGTATGTTCAGTATTCCTCCAGCGATATTTATAATGCTGAGCTGAGTTATGTTTATCCCAACCTTACGGAATTTACGTCCTGTAGTATTTACGTAAATATGAATGCGGATAATCATTATTTCTCCATGAGTTACCGATATAATGAGCAGTTTTCTTCCGACGAGAATGACTTCCCATACTCTGAATATGAGTATTCGATCCACGTGAATGACAGCCTTGAAAACTTTGGCAGGCTCTTCTCCTCCAAGGAAGCGTTTTCGGAGACTTGCGGCGTTCTCCTGGAATTAGAGCGGGGGGATGGAGCAATCACCTATGCCTGGGAAAGAATGAATGAAGCAGAGATACAAGAAGCCTTTGAAAAGGGCGGCTGCAAATACTATTCCAAGGAGGAAATCGTGGATGAATTTTGGGCGCAGCGCGAAAACTTGTTGAACGCCATCGATAAGGGAATGATCTGGTACGATACTTCGTTTGAAGACATCGGGTTCAATTGGAAATAAACTATCCTTTTCGCCCCCGGACGATCATGGTTAAGGAAACGGAAGTGTCCCATTGTTTTATTCCTTCATGATATAAACGAAGTCTCTCGTCGTACTTTGCATTGATGGCATCGAGCACCTTCGCGTCATATTCATGATGGGAGGATTTTATTGCTTCTAAATCATTCTGCCTCTTTGCTTCGATCATAAGCTCTGCCATTTGCGGGGGATACTTCCGGGCATCCGGCGTCAGATCGATCACTGCATATCCGGTCGTGACGTCCATAAAACCGTTTTCTTCCATGGAGGCCGGCAATTCCGCCTCCGTCATGGGGTATCGACACACTCCATATTTCTCAAGCTCAGATTCTGTCTGCGGAATGCCTTCCCAAAACTCTTTTTCCTCTTTCGTCATTTCCGTACACGGCGCCTGGCAATGCAGTCCTCTTCTGGCAGAAAGGCATAAGCAGACGCCGCCGGGTTTTAGCACCCGTTTTTGCTCGCCCCAAAATGCAGTCGGTTCCACATGCTCCTGAACCGTATTGGAAATGGTTACGTCAAATGAATGCTCCGCAAAAGGAAGGCTTGTGGCATCGCCCTCAATAAAGGTGACTCCCGGTATGTTTTTCTGCGCGAAGGAAATAAAGCCGCTGTCCCTGTCAATGGCAGTGATCTCCGCATTGGGATACCATCCGTGGAGCGCTTCCGCAAGCGCCCCGGGGCCACAGCCTATCTCAAGAATCTTGAGCTTTGCTTCGGGATCCAGCTGAAACACGTTGCCATACTGCCCAAAGAAAGCATCATCAAATCTAAGCTTCCTGCTTAAATATAACGTCATGATCCCTTGTACGTATTCCGACCAAACTTTATTCATTCCCATTCCTCACTCCCCCGCCAACGATAATATCATGTCAGGCAATATCACGTTTCTTCCGAAATCATATTGCCGCTGCTGCTCCGGAGTGCGGCCTACCAAAGCCGCTCCCGATGCCGAATTATCAGATACGACCAATAGTGCGATCCCCGGCAATTCGAATAGTTCCGTCATCAAGTAAAAGGAGCTGGTCTCCATTTCGATCAGATCCGCATCAAAGGCCCTGATCTCCTCCAAATGCGTATACTCCAGCGCGATGGAAGGGGTACAAAAAACGCTGGTCTTCCTGATGTCATAGCCCTTCTTTTTCCCGACTTGAATGACATGTTCAACATACTGTTCCTTCGGAAAGACCTTGGTAAAAAGCATGTTATCACGGATGGATTCCTTCATGAGATAAGCATCCGCATAGCTTCCCGATATGGAATATGACGGAGTGCAGATATCTCCCAGATGAATCTCTTCTTTTAGCCCCCCGGCGGCACCAATGAAGATCATTCGTTTGAAGGATAATTCTGCGCATAGCGCCAAGTGATCTATCAGATTGCCCGCGGATGATCCGACCTTGATCCAGGCAATGTTCAGACCGTCCTTTTCCACAAGATATCCCGCAATATATGCGCCCTCCTTCAGAACCGTAACCGTACAGCTCTCTTCCATGTGCAGTTTATATGGGGAAAAACTTGGTGCGATCACAAGCGCATCATAAACAATGTCTTCACTAAGGCCAAATGCCTGCGCCGCCATATGTTCTGAGTTATATTTATGAAAAGCGTCAACGATACTTTTTAATGCATCCTTCATTGTTTTCCTCCACTGCCTGATCTTATGTCTGGCCTGATCATGATTCCTTCGAGATAAGTATACGCCTGTCCTATCCTTTTCACAACATGCTAACGCGCGAATTTGCGGTAAAAAAAGAGGAGGGGAAAGCCTAATTTCATTTAAGTTTTCCACTCCATCTTCTCGATCTTACTCTATCAAGAGAAATCCACACATATTATTTAGTTGTGATGAAAGTTCGTCCAGACTCTGTTTTCCGTTTCCGGAAGGCCAATCTGCTTCTTCCCAAGTTCTATGCTCTTCATGAGAAATACCATATTCCTGGCAAGAACGCGCATGACTTGCTTTCCCTCCGCATCGACGTCTCCCTCACCGGGCTCCCAGCCGTAAATATTATTCCAATATTGACTGGTTGCGACTGGCATGTTCGACAGCGTAAAAAACTTATTCAGCTCATCAAACGTGGCCGTACAGCCGGACCGCCTTGCGCTGACCACGCTTGCGCCGACCTTAAGGCTCTTATCAAAGTGCGTGCTGTAAAATAGCCTCTGCAGCGCTGACATCAAGGTACCGTTAGCGGATCCGTAATAGACCGGGGAGCCGATCACAAGTCCGTCCGCCGCCTCAAACTTAACAGCCAACTCATTTACCACGTCATCAAAAACACATTTTCCATTCTTGCGGCAGGTTTCGCAAGCGATGCAGCCCCTTATGTCCGTTCTTCCGAGCAAAACGTTTTCATACTCCACGCCATTTTCTGCAAAAACCTGTTCCATCTCGCGAAAGGCCAAGGCAATGTTACCATTGGGTCTGGGGCTTCCGTTCAGCATCAAAACCTTCAAATGATCTCCCATGATTCCTCCTCCGTATCACGCTTAGGAAACAAAATAAACATAGTCTTCTTTTCTGGGCGCGGGAGCCTTCGGCGCCTCTGCGGCATATCCAAGCGCGCAGTGTCCAATTCCCTCATATTCTCCTTCGATCCCCAATTCCTTCAAGAGATTCTTGCCAAATTCAGACTCGAATTCTTCCTTTGCCCTATGTATCCAAATGCTGGCTACGCCAAGGCTTTCCGCTGCATTCATCAGATTCCCCATCACTAGCGACCCGTCATAAACGTGTGTTGAAACGTCCTTTTTCGCGATCACGATCAAAAT
Source organism: uncultured Lachnospiraceae bacterium (assembly GCA_947305245.1). Classification (GTDB taxonomy): domain Bacteria; phylum Bacillota; class Clostridia; order Lachnospirales; family Lachnospiraceae; genus Acetatifactor. The sequence goes on along the minus strand of CAMZDG010000043.1, from coordinate 3,260 downwards.
CACGGGAGCGCCGTAAAACGGGTCAAAACCTTCTCCCCAACCGCCAACCTTTCGATTTGCCTCCATGATCTTATCCCGCAAATCTTTGTTGGTCACGGCGATGATGACGGGGCTCTGCTTTCCCATGCCAGTCGCGGCATACGTCCCAGCCTGGACGATCGCCGTTAATTCCTCATCCTTTATCATGTCCGGCTTAAAATTCCTACAGCTCCTTCTGCTTTCCAATACTTTGATCACTTCGTTCATATGACAGTTCCTCCTTCAAACAGATTTAGTTATTCCCGTAAGGAAAAGTTTACTATGTTTATCATATCATCAATGCCCTATGATTGCTTACAAGGAATTGTTTGCCACCTCTCATTTTTTGTCTGCCTTACGAAGTAGGAACGCATGGAGCCAGGCGAAGACGAAGATTGGTTTTGACAGCCCCGTCAAGGAAATGATATAATGATTTCGTTTCATGATAAATGGTAACCTGTTGTTAGTTCACTTGATCATTATTTGAGGAGAAAGAAAAATGCGCATAAAGGCAGCACGAATCATTTGTGGAATCATTGTATCGTCATTCCTCTTTGCAGGATGTTCCAGTAAGACGCCGGAGGAAACGGTAACGTCGGAAGTCTCGCAAAGCAGCGAGAACAATGCTTCTGAAAGCGCAACTTCAGAAAACGCATCTTCAGAAAGCGAAGAACCCGAACCGGATAATGCTTTGCACCTTGATGAAACATGGTTGGAAAAGATGAGGGATTTGTACGTATCAAAGGTGCCGGAGCAAAACAGGTTCGCCATCATAAATATTGACGGGCTCAGGGGAAGAGCTGCATTCCACCCAGATTTTAACGATTGTTTTTCTTTTGAATGCAGCACCTTAAGAGGGACTCAGCTCATGCGGCTGAACATTAATCCCAAAAATGAAACCGTGTTCCTTTCGTTTGACTTCCAATATGATGACGCCAGATTCTGCGGCGAAGGTGCCCCCGTCGGTCTGGATGAAATTGAAACCTACGTCACCAATTTGATCGAGGGAAATGGCGCAAAATATGACGCTTGGGAAACTTCTGCACTGACAACCCATGCAGAGGACCTTAAAAAAGACATCCAGGTTATATATACAAGACTGATCGCATATTCGGAGATGGGTTTTCCCGAGCTGAACGTGACCTTGGAGGATTATGGGATCGATCTGGGCAGCAAGTTTCGGGCATATGATCCATCGCAACCGACCAGCAGGGAATTGTATTCCAAAAATGAGCATGTTTTTGAACATGGCACCTGTAAAGACTGTGGCATGCTCTGGACCAAGCATTTTCACAGGGTTCTTGCCTCCGTCAACGGGATTGAATATGCGGAAGACGAAATTCCAAGCGGATGGTTTAATGACTTTGGGCAGAACACTGGCGCCACCCCATCTGATTGGTGGTATGTTTCGTATGCGTCACCTGACGACCGGTGTGCCAGGTTTGCGTACGTGAAACCAGGCGAGGTAACAACCCGGTTAGACTTTAACGTGACACAGAGCGAAGATCTGAACTGGATCGCAATGTATTATCAGATCGAAGGTGATTACTACCCCCAGACGGATGAGGATCCACAACCCTATTACCGCTTTATGTATTACGTGGCGGCGGATGCCGGTGAGATTGGGGATATCTTTGCATCCAAGGAATCTCTTGTGGCTGCCAGCGAAGCCAATCTGCTTTTTTATGACGAGGATGGCGACATTACCAGCAGTGCCTGGGAGGAGATGGCAGAGGAAAACATCAAGGAGATATTTGCGTCAAAGGGCCTGAAATACTATACCAAAGATGAATTTACGGATCTCTTCTGGGCAGAACATGAGAAAGTCCTAAATGCCCTCGATCAAGGAATGGCCGGCTATGCCACCTCGTTTCATGACATTGGCATTAACTTAAACTAAGACCGTCACCTGGCTTGCAAGCACGGGCTCCACCCAGTTGGTATACTCGGCCAGCTTTCCCATGGCTCTTTTCTTATATTTGGGCGGGTTTCGGGTCATGACTATGGTGCCTGGCAGGAAAAACGGGATCATGACCGCCATGGCGATCGCAAATAGCGTGCGTTCATCTTGATTAAGATCAGACTGCTTCCGGGAAAGCTCACCGCCGCGATGAAAGGATTGTCAACTTCAACCACGTCATTATCGAGTAAATGCGGCAGTTGAAGTACAAATGATGCAATTATAAATTTTTATTTTATGTCTAAAAAGTATTTCATAATAATGGCATTGATCTCATCTGTGCCTAACGGATTTGCGTTTGTCTCCTCAGTGATGATTAGGTCGGGGCCAAGGTAAATTCCATTTTGCATGAGAGTTTTCAGTCTTAGGACAGAACTCTTGGCATAGTCTTTATCATCCATCATGCCCCTGTGTTCCCAGTATGTTACTCTTCTTTCCCGAACATTTAGAATCGTAAAATCTGGGTGGATCTTAGTCCCATTTTTCAAAATCAAAGGGCACTCATATTTATATGGAATTCCGTTCTCAGCAAGCGCATTCGCGATGTTGATCTCTGATTTCGACCGTACTCTTTCTTTTAGTTTGGTCTCATAGAAAGGGACATAATCCGGAATCGGTTTCCGCTCATAAGGAATGCTTAGCCAGTAGTTTTTATAATCTTCATTTGACATATCGAGCGGATGTATGAATTTCTTTGTTTCATTTGGAAGGCTGGAGTAGGTCTGCTGAATTCGCGTGATGAAATCGCTTGATTTGTTTAGAAATGCATTCAAAATAGATATTTCTTGATTAATGATCTTTAGAATTTTTTCGTCATAATACTTCTGCAAGTACGGCTTTAGCTTTGAATCGTCCGATTTCGAAATATACTCTCCCGTGATATCTGTTTTTTCTTTTCTCAGGTAAAATTTGGTATGATTTTGGTAATTTGTCATATGTAATTTTCCTGGCGGAGCATTTAGAATTGCAGCTTCTTTTGCCTGTTTTATTCCCTTTAGCTCTTGCATTCTTCTCTGTGCCTCATCGTACAACACGGATTGTTTCATTGTGATTTCTTGTCTTCTCATTTTTCCTCCTTTTTGCTATTTGTTATTGCTTGTTGTTGCTTTCTGGCGGCGGAGCAGGGACAATTCTTCCATTCTTGCTCTGTTTTGTCCCTCGCGCTTGCTTTCTGGCGGCGGAACGGGGACAATTCTTCCCTTCTTGCTCTGTTTTGTCCCCTGTGCTTGCTTTCTGGCGGCGGGGCAGGGACAATTCTTCCCTTCTTGCTCTGTTTTGTCCC
>CAMZDG010000042.1 GCA_947305245.1 uncultured Lachnospiraceae bacterium | reverse complement strand
CTTGGCGCTGACGCTTCCAAGATGGTTCCTTACTCCGTAAGCTATGACGTAGGTTGGAGAGCAGCTACCCTGATCGAGTCCTTCCTGGATCCCAAGATGTCCGATAAGGAATACTACATCAATGGCTTTGATGACAGAAAGCTCACCGAGAACGGCACCAAGGAAGGCGTTCGTCTTCTGAACAAGTGGTACAACATGGGCCTTATGTGGAATGACTTCGCTCAGTACGGCAGCGGCGACACCACTGAGGACGACATGATGAAGGCCGGCTTCGTAGGCGCGTTCACTCATAACTGGGATTACCCTTACAGAAACGGTGACGACAGCATCAACGCAAACCTTCAGAGAAATGTTGGCCCTAACGCTAAGTTTGTTGCGATCGATCCCTTCGAGGATAAGAACGGAACCCATACCAAGTTCGTGTCTGGCCCCATCGACCGTAAGGTATTCTTCCCTGCAACCAACAACGAGCCTCTTGCATCCCTTCTGTATCTTGACTGGATCAGCGATCCTGAGCACATCCAGTATCTGCAGATCGGTGACGAGGGCGTGACTCATGAGACCCAGTCCGACGGCGCGATCAAGGTTATCGCTGCTTCTGGCAATGCGATCATGAACTCCGGTATGAACATCGACTACACCATCACCGTAAACGGCTTAAAGCTCATGTCCGAGGAACTGACCAACAAGTCCAGAGCACTGAACTATCCTGGAATCCCTGCAGCAGACGTTGTGAACTCTCATAACATCGCTAACACCGACCTTCGCGTAGGCAAGAACGTTAACGTTGGCGCGATCGAGGCAGAAGAGGGTATCGGCGATACCTTGAGCTCCAAGAGAGACATTGCTTATGATAAGGCAGTGGTTGCTTCCGTTGCTGATTTCGACAAGGTTTGGGACGCTGAGCTGAAGAATTATCTGAACGCAGGCGGTCAGGCGATCATCGACGAGCGTACCGAGAAGTGGGAAGAGTTCTTTGGCAGCTCTGACATGCTTCCTTAATTACGACATAACAACTCTTACTCTTTATTTCATAATCTTTTTGAGTGGCGTCGGCCTTGTTGCCGGCGTCACTTTTTCAGTTTTCATCACTTTTTCAGTCTGCGTCACGGGTGGCGCATCCTTGTTTTTCCCCTGAGAAAATGTTATACTAATAAAAATCCTTATCGACGAACGAGAGGTACCGTCATGTCTGATTTTATGAAAAAAGCGATCAAGACAACCTTTCTCGAGCTGTTGGAACAAAAGCCCTTAAGCCAGATCTCCGTAAAGATGATCGTAGAGGAATGCGGAATCAATCGCAATTCCTTTTATTATCACTACCAGGATCTCCCCGCCCTGATTGAGGAAATCTTTCAGGAGCAGGCTGACGCCATCATCGAGAGTTACCCCACCATCGACTCCATTGAAGCTGCCTTAAAGGCTACTGCAGATTTTACGTCGAAGCGGCGCAGGGCCATTCTTCACGTATATCATTCCATCAATCGGGACATTTTCGAGAAGTATCTATGGCGCGTCTGTGAACACGTCGTGGATAAATACGGGGACACCGTTATGACTGGGCGGAGCATTTCTGCCGAGGACAGGGATCTCATCGGGCGCTTTTACAAATGTGAGTGTTTTGGCTTGATCACCCTGTGGCTCAATGAAAATATGTCCAGGGACGTAGATAAGGACATTGAGCGGTTCTGTGCGCTTCACCGCGGCATGGTGGAAGAAATGATCGAACGCAGCGCCACCCTATAGTGCGTCAAAATGGACCGTCCCCATTGACGCCATTGTTTTTAGACAATTTACCATCCCGTGCCTAAATTTTGGGCACGGGATTTTATTTGCCCATTTCAAAAGCTCGCCTGCCGAGGTATCTTGTTTTCAAGAATTGAAACAATAACGTAAAAAGCGATTCTAAGGAGGTTGATCTACATGAAATTCGCAAATGCGGTCGTGAAACACCGCATCCCCATTTTGGTCATCACGCTGCTTTTGATGCTCCCTGCAGTCTTGGGCTATGTTGGCACGAGAGTTAACTATGACATGCTGGATTACCTGCCCGCCGACATGGACACGGTCACCGGTCAAAATGAGCTGATGAATGAGTTTGGCAAGGGCGCTTTCTCCTTCCTGATCTTCGAGGAAGTGAAGCCGAAGGATGTCGCCGCCATGAAAGAAAAAATCGAGCAGGTGGATCACGTCGAAACCGTGCTCTGGTATGATTCCGTCGCGGATCTCTCCGTTCCCATGGAGCTGCTGCCGGAAAAGGTTTACAACGCCTTCAATTCAGGCAACGCCACGATGATGGCGGTCTTCTTTGACAGCGCCACTTCAGCAGACGTCACGATGGACGCGATCCGCGAGATCCGTTCCATCGCAGGAACACAGTGCTTCGTCTCCGGCATGTCCGCACTGGTCACCGACCTAAAGGATCTGTGCGAAAAGGAGGAGCCCATTTATGTCGGGTTGGCCGTGGCATTGGCGCTGGTCGCCATGCTGGCATTCCTGGACAGCTGGCTGGTTCCCTTTGTCTTCCTTGCCTCCATTGGCATGATGATCCTCTTAAACCTGGGAAGCAATTACTTCCTCGGAGAGATATCCTACATTACGAAAGCCCTCTCGGCAGTGCTCCAGCTGGCCGTGACCATGGACTATTCCATTTTCCTTTGGAACAGCTACAATGAACAGCTGCAAAGCCATGAGGATAAAAAAGAGGCCATGGCAGTCGCCATTCACAATACCCTGACCAGCGTGGTGGGAAGCTCCGTCACGACGGTTGCCGGCTTTATTGCACTGTGCTTCATGTCCTTCACGATGGGACGCGATCTTGGAATCGTTATGGCAAAGGGTGTGGTGTTGGGCGTCATCGGATGTGTCACGGTATTGCCTTCCCTGATCCTGATCTTTGATCAGCCGCTGCAGGCAACCAGACATAGATCCCTGATCTCGAATTGTGATGGTCTGGCGAAGGGCATCGTAAAGCTTTTTCCCGCGTTCCTGCTTCTCTTTGCTTTGATTGTTTCGCCTGCTTACCTAGGTTACCGTCAGACTGGCAAGGAAGTGTATTATGACATGGGCGAGTGCCTCCCGAAGAACATGAGCTACGTGATTGCCAATGCAAAGCTCCATGCGGATTTCGACGTGGCGAGCACGCACATGATCCTTTTGGATTCCAAGCTCCCTGCAAAGCAGGTAAGATCCATGATCCGCGAGATGGAAAAGGTAGACGGCGTGAAATATGTCGTCGGCATGGAATCTCTGGTCGGTTCCAGAATCCCGGAGGAAATCCTTCCCGAATCCGTCACCTCCAAGCTAAAGAGTGACAAATGGGAGCTTCTCCTTGTGAACTCCAGCTATAAGGTGGCCAGCGATGCGGTGAACGGCCAGATTGAAGAACTAAACTGTATCTTAAAGAAATATGATCAGGGAGGCATGCTCATTGGCGAGGCCCCCTGCATGAAGGACATGATCGAAACCACCGACCATGACTTTCAGGTGGTGAACATGGTTTCCATCGTAGCGATCTTTGTCATCATTGCTTTGGTGGAGCAAAGTGCGACGCTTCCCTTCATCCTGATTTCCGTGATTGAGGTTGCCATCTTCATCAACCTTGGCCTGCCGCATTATCTGGGTCAGAGTCTTCCCTTCATCGCGCCGATCTGCATCAGCACGATCCAGCTTGGCGCGACCGTGGACTATGCTATCCTGATGACCACGAGATATAAGATGGAGCGCATCGCGGGTAACGAAAAATGGGATGCCGTTCATACGGCACTCCACGCCTCCATCCCCTCCATCATCGTATCGGGCATGGGACTGTTTGCAGCGACCTTTGGCGTAGCCGTATACTCCGACATCGACATCATCAGCTCCATGTGCATGCTGATGGCAAGGGGTGCCGTGATCAGCGTCCTGATGGTCATCTTTATCCTGCCTGCACTGCTCCTGGCATTTGACAGGATCATCTGCGACACCACGGTGGGCATGGGACATCTCCATCATCAGCCAAGACGCAGACTCATTCATCTGGCGAGATAACGTGACAAACAAAACTCAAAAACTAAAATCGATATCATAAGCAAATGAAAAGAAACAGATTGAAAGATTGGAGGCATTCCATCATGAAAAAGAAAAATGTGATTAAATTATTATCCCTAAGTCTGTGCGGCGTGCTGACCGTGACCAGCCTTACCATGTTCGCGCGTGCCGACGGCAATGGCGCCGTAGAAACGGATGCGCCGTCAGAGGTATCGCTTCTGGAAAACGCACTTGGCAGCGCTTCCACGCTCACCGGTGATTCAGACGGCAAGAAAGCAAGCAAGGATGAGACCGTATATGTTCTGACAAACGCTGACGGCTCCGTTCAGAAGGTCATCGTCAGTGACTGGCTGAAGAACGTCCTGGGCGAGACCGCCATTCAGGATGTGACAGGCCTTGAAAACGTTGAAAACGTAAAGGGTGACGAAACCTATGTCACCGATCAGGGGAAAACCTTCTGGAATGCTCAAGGAAAGGATGTCTATTACCAGGGCAATACCGATAAGGCCCTTCCCGTAAAAGTGACCGTGACCTACCTGCTGGACGGAAAGGCCGTGACTCCCAATGAACTCAAGGGAAAGAGCGGACACGTCACTATCCGCTATGCTTATCAGAATGATCAATATCAGCTCATGGAAATTGACGGAAAGGAAGAAAAAATCTACGTTCCGTTCGCCATGGTAACGGGACTTCTCCTTGACAATGACATATTCACCAACGTGGAAGTCACCGGCGGACGCCTTATCAATGACGGAGATCGCACCATCGTGGCTGGCGTGGCCTTCCCGGGACTTCAGGAAAACTTAGGTCTGGACGCTGAAAAATTTGAAATTCCGGATACTCTGGAGATCCAGGCCGACGTGACAAATTTCGAGCTTGGCACGTCCGTGACCATCGCTACTAATGAAGTTTTTAATCATGTTAATCTGGACGGCGCAGGTTCCATGGATGAGCTGCAGGATGCCATGAACCAACTTCAAGACGGCATGAATCAATTGATGGACGGTTCCTCAAAACTTAACGACGGCCTGAAGGAGCTTTTGGAAAAATCCGGAGAACTCTCTGACGGCGTAAATAAACTTGCAGATGGTACCCATGAACTGGCAAACGGCGCAAAACAGGTAAATGACGGAACTGCGCAGCTTCAGGGCGGTGCTTCGCAGCTCCAGGGCGGTGCTTCGCAGCTTCAGGACGGCGCCGCAAAGCTTCAGGACGGTGCAACGCAGCTTCAGGACGGTGTAACGCAGCTTTACGCTGGCTTGGATACGCTGGCCTCCAATAATGACAGCTTAAACGGCGGCGCCCGTCAGGTATTTGAAACGCTCTTAGCCACTGCTCAGTCTCAGCTGACTGCAAACGGTCTTTCTGTTCCTGCCATGACCGTGGAAAACTATGGTGACGTGTTAACCGGCGTGATCGCTTCCCTTGATAACAATGCAGTCTATGAAAAGGCCCTGCAGACCGTAACGGATGCCGTGAACGCACAGAGTGACCTGATCACGGAAAAGGTGATCGCAGCCGTTCGCGCACAGGTGGAAAGCGGCGTGACCGAAGCTGTTCGTGCGCAGGTTAACGCAAAGGTTCAGGCAGCTGTTCGCGACTCCGTATCGGCTCAGGTGATTCAAGCAGCTACCGGCATGGAGGCTCAAAGCTACGCTGACGCATTGGCGGCAGGAATGATTCCTGAAGAGAATCAAACAGCCATTGCAAACGCAATTGATGGCCAGATGGCAAGCGAAACCGTGCAGGCCATGATTGCTTCGAATACCGACGCGCAGATGGATACGGATGAAGTGAAGGCCGTCATTACCGCGAACGTTAATGCCAAGATGGCAGAGGATGCCATTCAAAGTACCATTGTACAGAACGTGGAGGCACAGAAGCAGAAAGCCATCTCGGAAAACATGGCAAGCCCTGCCGTACAGGAAAAACTTGCGGCAGCCTCCGAAGGAGCAAAGGCAGTCATTTCCCTGAAGGCATCTTTGGATAACTTCAATACCTTCTACTGCGGCCTTCAGGCCTATACCGCCGGTGTTGCTCAGGCAGCAACCGGTGCGAGCCAGCTTACTGAGGGAGCAGGTCAGCTTTCCGCTGGCGCAGGCCAGCTCTCTTCCGGTGCCGGACGGCTCTCTGTCGGAGCAGGTCAGCTCTCTCAAGGCATAGGTTCCCTGAAGGATGGTACGCAGAAACTCTATGAAGGTGCAACGCAGCTATCCGGCGGCATGGATGAGCTGAAGAGTTCCATGCCCACGCTTCTTGAAGGCGTGAGGAAGCTTTATGACGGATCCTCTGCCCTGAAGGATGGTCTGGCAACCTTTAACGAAGAAGGCATCGAAAAGCTTGTAAATGCCGTGGACGGCAATCTGGAAGGTCTTGTGGACAGATTGCGTGCGATGTCAGACGTCTCCAGGCAGTATCGCAACTTCTCCGGCATTTCCGAGGACATGGACGGCCAGGTAAAGTTTATCTATCGTATCGCTGGGATCGAATAAAAATAGTGGCGTTTTAATTTGGTTGACTTTCGACCATAAAAAGCATACACTAAAATCGTACGATCGGATGAAGGAGGAAGGACGCTGACAGATGTTGCCGGCGTCCTTTTATGCCATGGAGCAAAAGAAGAAAGGCCAACTGAATCAGAATGAGGTGCTGCGCAGCTTCCTTTTGTTTTCTTTTTTGCTGCTCCTTTGCATCGTTGCGGACGTGGAGATCATTCCGGACAGATTCCCGACCAGAATGATCACGAGTTTTTATTTCCTCGCGCTTATGATCGCGCTCGTCTATTATTTCGCCGAACGGATCGCGGCCAGGGGGAATCTAAGGCGCTGGCTGATCGCCTGCGCGTTCATGCTGGTCCTGTTTATCTTGTTTCGTGCCATCAAATATGAGGCGGTGATACCGTCCTCCGTCCGTGCGCGATACATGTGGTACCTCTATTATCTTCCCATGCTATTTACGCCGCTTTGCACGCTGTATGCGACGATAGGGATCAATGACAAGGCGGGGACGACCTGGAAGTGGATCCGTCGCATTCTCGGCGGGATCACGGCGGCCCTGTTCCTTCTGGTACTGTCCAATGACTTCCATCAGATGGTCTTTCGGTTTCAGCCGGGGTTCCTCAACTGGGATGCGGAATATACGCATCGCCCGCTCTATTATGCCATCATTGTCTGGAGCTATCTCCTCTATGTGCTTGCACTGATCACCATGGTGCAAAAGTGCCGCCTGTCCGCCGCGAGAAAGAAGTGGTGGATCCCGAGCATTCCCTTCGTGATCGGCATCGTCTTACAGCTTCTGATCTCCCTTGGGAAGATGCCAAGGATCAACGGAAAGATGATCCTGCAATTCCCTGAGGTGACCTGTTATATGATCGCGCTCTTTTGGGAAAGCTGTCTGCGCATCGGACTGATCCCCACGAATAAGGGCCACGGGGAACTGATGAAGGTCTGTTCCTTAGCCCTTCAGATCACGGACAGGCAGGGGACGCCGGCATGGCGCTCCGAGACGGCGGCAGAGCTGACAAAAGAGCAGAAGGAGTGCGAGGGCACCTGTTACTTGAATGAAGACACGGAGCTCTATCGGGAAGCCATCCCCGGCGGCTATGTGTATTGGCAAAATGACATCTCCGAGCTCAATGAGACCAACCGTGAACTGGAGGAGGTCCATTCAAGGCTTGCGGAGGAGGGTGAGCTGATCCGGCTTGAGAATGAGCTGAAGGAAAAGCAGATCGCCATCACGCAGCGGACCAGATTATATGAACTGATCGCAAAGAAAACGCTTCCGCAGTCGGAGAGAATCACGAAGCTTGCGCAGGAGGCGCTGGAGACCGCGGATCCGGACTTAAGGAAGAAAAAGACGGAGCTCATCTGCTTTTACGGAGCCTACGTAAAGCGCTATGCGAACCTGATCCTTCTCGCGGAGAACACGGAAACCTTAAGCCTTGCGGAGCTAGGAATGGCAATGGCGGAATCCCTGCGGTATCTGGGGAGCGCTGGCATTCCGGGCGATTATCTCGGCAATGCGGAGCAAAGGGTCTTGGCGAGAAAAGTGATCCTACTCTATGAAGTCTTTGAAAAGATGATAGAGGACTCTCTGGAGGTGCTTCGGGCCGTCTATGTCACCACACAGGCAAAGGATGGCGAGATCTTGGTGAAGATGACGCTGGAGGGCGTCGAAAAAGACGCCTGTGCCCCGTGGAAGACAGAGCTCGAGGAGGCGGGGATCCTGCCCGCGTATGAATTGGAAGACGACGTGAGTTACCTGCGCTTTCGTCTGGGTGAGGAGGTGGATGGATGATGACCTTTTATGATCTTCCGGACAGCCTCCGAGGCGGCGTCTGCACCTGCTTTTTCCTCATTTTCACGATGGGATGCTGGAACCTTCTTTTGTCCATTCGACAGCGCAGAAGGTTCACGATGATGATCTCAGGGTTCCTGATGGTGATCAGTTATCCCGTGCTGCAGGTGATCGGTGACATCCTTTATTGGAACGAGGGAAATGAAGGATCTGAAATTAGTCTTATCTTCGGGCGGATTCATGCGGCCGTATGGATCCTTATGACCATTGGCCTTCTTAGCGTGGGGATCCTCATGACGGTCTCCCTGATGAAATGGAACAGGGAACACCTGACGCCCATGTCCGTCCGGGATGGCATGGACAAGCTGAAAGCGGGACTTTGCTACTGGGAGGACGGCGGAAAGCTTGTGCTCTCCAACCGGCGAATGGATGAAATCTGCGAGACGGTCACGGGGGAAGCGCTTCTAAGCGGAGAACGCTTCTACGACGCCATTTCAGGGCAGGAAAGCCTGCAGATGCCGGATGGGACCGTTCAGAGATTCACGCATCAAAGAGTGCCATTCGGCGGAAGGCAGATTCATGAACTTGTGGCTACGGACGTCACGGAGCTGCAAAAGAAAAATGAAATGTTGATCAGCGAAACGGCCGCACTTCGCAAGATGAATGAGAACCTTCGCCGATATAATCAAGGCATCGAAGAGATGGTGCGCAGGCAGGAGATCTTGGATGCGAAGGCCTACGTGCACGATGAGATGAACCGTCTGATGCTTGTGACCACTGCATTGACGGAAGGGGAAGAATCGCAGGAGGAATACATACGCGTCCTGACGCTCTGGAGGAACAACGCAACGCTCCTTAGCAGTGATGCGGCAACAAAGCGGGCGGAGGCAGGAAGGCAGGATTTAAGGCAACTTGCAAGGCTCCTTGGAGTGAAGCTTTTCGGCGAGTCGGACCTTCCGGAAGACCTTTCGGAAGAAGCGAGAGAGACCTTTATGATGGCGATCCGCGAGGCCATGGCAAATGCCGTTAAGCACGGCGCCGCAAAGACCGTGACCGTGGAATGGCACTGCGAGGAAGGCGCGGCAGAGGTTCGGATCTCGAATGACGGACGGCTCCCGGAGGGAGAGATCCGCGAGGGCGGCGGTACGTCCAACATTAGACAGAGAGCAGAGGCATGTGGCGGAACGCTTCAGTTCGAGACGAGCGACGTCTTTTGCATGATCCTTCGGATCCCGCTTGGGGAAATACGGTAAGAAAAGAGGACAGAACATGGCATGGCGAGTGTTAGTGGTGGAAGATCAGGAGATGCCGAGGCAGCTCTTTGAAATCTTCATTCATTCCAGTGAGAATTATGTGCACGCGGGCTCCGTTGCGAATGCGGGACTTGCGCTTGCGGCGTGCAAAAATCAGCAGATCGATCTGATCCTGATGGACGTGATGACGGAGCTTGGACACAGTGGACTGGATGCGGCCAAGGAGATCAAGCAGGCCTTTCCCGGCATCAAGATCATTATCGTGACTTCCATGCCGGAATATTCCTGGCTGGAGAGGGCAAGGCAGATCGGCGTGGATTCCTTCTGGTATAAGGACGGAAAGAAGGAAGCCATTCTGGACGTCATGGATCGCACCATGGCGGGGGAGAGCGTCTATCCCGACAGCACGCCCCTGATCCACATTGGATACAGCACAAATCATGAATTCACGGAGCGCGAATTGGACATCTTACGCGAACTCACGACGGGCGACAGCAACAGTGAGATCGGTGAACGACTTCACGTATCGCCAAGCACCGTAAAGTATCACGTGGAAAACCTTATGACGAAGACGGGTTTCCACACCAGAACGGAATTGGCCTCCGAAGCAAGGAGCCTCGGCATCGTCATCAAACAGTGATCTCCATAAGAAAAGTTTCCCATCCCCGCCATTTGGCGGGGGTATTTTTTTGGGAAAAAAGTTACAATATTCTAAGATGCGGGATTTTTTGGCATTTTTGAAAGCAATCATACACAAGGGGTGAAAAAAGTGAAAGCTACAAAAAGACAAAGAGCATTGAGAAGAGTACTGGCATGGGTCATGGCATTTGTCATGGTGTTCGGGCTGATCCCGGCGGAAGGGCTTGGCGCGCGGACGGTGCATGCCGAGGAAAATGAAGATGTCTGGCAGCTGGTAGAGGGCCTTGGCGACCTGAAAAATGGCGACGTCTGCGTCCTCATGGCGAAGACGGACGATGGCGATTATTATGCCATGACGCATAACGGAGCGACTCAGGTAACCTACGCGGATGGAAAGATCCAGACCAGGAGCGATTTTGAGGGCTACCTGGGTTACATGACCGTGAGCGAGCTTACGATCATAGAAGGGGAACTTGGAACATATGGAAGCGCCAAGTTTAAAAGTGGTGATTTCGCATTATCGAATTCTGAGATGACACTTTCGTTTCGAGGGAATTATCCATTGGAATTTGGGGCGGACAGCACGGGCGTATACCTTGGCTCCATTTATGAGGACACGGATTGGAATGATCAGCTGGTTCTGAAAAGAATTCCCTATGTCCTGTACCGTAGCACGGACTATGAGGGAAGCGTGGAGTATGGCTTTGGCGATCCGGTAGATGAGGATTGGTGCAATCCTGTCGGCTATTTATATAAGCTTGTTACGGAGGAAGAGGAAGCATTCTACGGCATTGTCACGAGCGTCAGCCAGCTTCAGGTTGGAGACGTATGCACGCTCATGTCCTCTGACGGAATGTATAATTACGTTTTGATCGACAAGCCGGATTATAATGCTCCCGGTGTTGCGCCTGCCATGTTCATGGAAGGCGAGATATCGACCTTGGGACCCGTGGACGGCAAAGTCGCGGAGCTGACCGTGCACAGTATCAGACAGGAGAGCGATGGCTACTACTATGTAGTCTTTGTCTGCAACCGCACGAACGCAAGTAATGTTACCACCCCTTTTAAGCTAGTTGCAAGTGAAGGATTTGGCTGGAAAGAGTATGACTTAAATGCGACCGTGAAGCCTTGGGAAGGACTACCGATCAGCGTGGATGAGACGGGTGTTTTTCCTGCCGTCCTTTTTTCAGAGGATGAAGATTCTCCTTTTATCCCCACGCCTTTTTATTCCGCCCATGAGGAAGGCTCGGACATGGGGTATTCCTTCGTTATGCCCTATGGCATCGGCGACGCAGATGGTAAGCCCGCAGTATATTTATATAAAAAGCAGACTTCATCGGCGGCGCCCGTGATCGTGGCTCCCGATGCGCCTGCAAACCTCAAGGCAGAGGCAGATAAGGATCTGGGAGTAAAACTGACCTGGGACGAGGATGAAAATGCTGAAAGCTATACCATCTACCGCGATGGTACGCTCCTTGATTATTCGACCCAACCTTCCTACAGTGATGAGGGCCTGGATGTTGGTAAGACCTATTCCTATCAGGTTACCGCGACGAATCGCGCCGGTACCTCTGAGAAATGTGCGGCAGTCTCCGTGACTGCAGTTCTTGACGCGCCTCCGGCGCCGGAAAATCTGACGGCGAAGCCTGGACTTCGCGGAACGCTGGAAGTAAAGCTTAGTTGGGACAAGCCCGATCCCCTTCGTCAGACGACAGGCTATCATATTTACAGAAACGGCGTGTGCATCACGGAGGAGCCCATTACGACGACGAGCTATACCGATACCGCGGAGCGTCCCAGCCAGAGCCTTCGCTACGCCGTGACGGCCGTGAACGCTGGCGGTGAGTCCGAAAAGACGGCGGAAGTATCCGTACAGGCACCGTCCGTGCTGCCTCCTTCGGACGTAGTTACTCTGACCCTAACCCTGCCCAACGCAGGATTTGCCACGGCATTCCTCGCAAAGAACGGTTCCGTACAACTGCGCGGCGAGAGATCCTATTCCCAGCCCATCGCGCAGGACGGCGACCTTGGCATATATCAGTTCGAGAATGTGCTGGAAGATACCTATGAATTCGTGATCGTGATCGGCGGTAAGACCGTTTATTCCCTGGAGAATGCGATCACGGTGGTAAACGGTGAGACCAATGCTCTGACCGTTGACCTTAGCACGCTTACCGACGGCTTCCGCGGCATGGTCCGCATCAAACAGCCGGGGACCGTTATGAGTTATAACTTGCAGTCCGGCAGCGGATGGTCCGTGGATGACGAAGGCTTTATGAAGGATGCGAACGGCGATACCGCCTTCTGGTGGAATGCACCGAAAACCTTCGTGAGCACAACAAAGTATGTCTATGTGAGCGGGGAGAATAAGACCTATGCGCTGCTGAATCGGGTTAGCGCGGACTTGTCCCGGGCTGGAGCAGATCTTACTTACGTATTGCCCGTAGGTGAAGTGATCGATATCACAGTGGTTCATTTTGCATTTACGGCAGCAGGAGTTTCAGATTTATACAATCTGAAATTGTCGGCATCCATTTATCAGGACGGAAAATACTATGGAACGAATACCCTGACCCTGGATGCAGAGGGAAAAGCCGATCTGATCTTATCTGGAAGTGCTAATTATGAAGTGGCATTGATCATTCCCACGACGACTCGGGATGGGGTAACCATTCCTGATCATATGACGCAGAAGTATGCCGTGAAAAACGGTGATACGGTGACAAAGGATCTGCTGGATGACGGAATGGCCACGATTTCACTAGATTTTTCTGCAAACATTCCGGATCTGCCAAGCGACATAAGCCTTAAGAATGTCAGGTTTGTACTAAGTGATGCAAATCATGCAGGCAATGGCACTATCTATGGATATCTGGATGCGGAAGGAAAAGCCAGTGCGAAAATTAGGTATATGGACGATGCAAACTATGTTGTAAAGATTTATGCTCAGAAGCTTTCTGATTTCCATAGGGTGGCAACCGGTACTTACTATGCCGTGGGAAATCAGGTGAGCGGGAAATTGACATTTGAAACCATTGCTCCATATGAGTATGAAGTGTCCTTTAATATGCAGACAGTTTCAAGCCTAGATGGACTTATTGTTCACGTGACCTGTGACGGAAAAAGCTGGGATGAGGAACTGACGGACGCCGACGGAGACGGAATGGCGGATCAAAGCATTCAATTCTCGGGATATCATGCGAACTGGTCCATAGATCAGCAAGAGATCGATGGCTTTATTTTGGATGAAGCATCGGGAACGTTAAGACAAGGGAAGGAGACGATCAGTCTAAAAACCTATAAGACATTAGACGTAAAGCTTCCCGGAAATGGATGGACATTTATCGTAAGGGTATATGATACCTCTGATGGGAAAGAAAAGTTCTTAAACAGTTACTATGCGACCACTGATACATTAACTGTTCCTTACTCATTAAAGGGGACAGGCGGCACCTATGAGGGAATGCCTCAATTAAAGATCGCGCTAGAACCTGAATCCTACGGCATTGCTCTTTTGTCATCTGATTCGGATGCCTTGGCATCACTTAGTCAAAGGTTGGTGAAGAGCTTTAACCCGGCCGGGATGGAAACCGTTGATTTCAGTAATGCAATACTCAATGTTGGCTCTCAGACGAGTCTCACAGTGCGAGATCTGGATGGGGATAACGTGAGTGAATACTTTGTTGTGGCACTTTTCGACGGGCAATCTTATCTCGGATGGCAAACGGTATCTGATTATGGCTCCAATGGTTATGTAAATCTGGGTTCCAATGTGAAAAGATATCTAATGCCAAAGGAAGGAGCAATTAATAAAGAACTCGCAGAGAAATACCGCAGTGATCCTGCTTTTAGCAAGGAGTTTGCCTTTGAGGAACAGGATCAAACCGTATATTTGCCTTATCAGATGCTGTATCGCATTTGCGTGCAGGACGAAGCAGGAGAGTCTTTGATCGATCAGGGCTTAAATGCTATCAGGATGCGTGGATTTGATGAAACATTGTCTCCTGTTTATTTGACCAATGACGACAACTATACAAGGGCGGTATTAGAAAACCCGATACTTGTGAAGGGAGCGAAATTTACTCTTTACACAGTTGCAATTTCATTGGATGGCGAAGTGCTAGATAAAACGATAGCGGATAGCTATACATATTGGACTTCGGAGAGTAGTGCATGGCATACGGAATTGGATGTTTTTCAAGCTTCCGGAGTATTGGACATCATATTAAAAGACATAGTTATAAGGATTCACAGAAATGACGGAGTAGCCACGGAACTAAAATCAATTTCGACTCTTGGGAATGGCGTCCTGCTGGTTCGTCTGGCTCAGATGCCCTGGCTCTATGGGCAAAGTGGGGTAAAACTCCCAGAAGGAGCATATGATATCATGTTGAATCAAGCCACGCCTGCCATGCAGGGTGACATGATCATTTTGGAATCAGGCCGTTCAAGGCGTGAGTTGAGTTTTAAGATTCAAAGGACAGATCTGGAAAAAGACCATGCTGTGATCTCTTATGTATATGAGCAATCCAAGTATTATGAACTGCGGCACTACCAGATCCCTTATTCAGCATTCAGTTATTCGCTAAGAAATGAGATGAGTTCCGAAGAGATCGTATTTGATGAGCCTGATGCAAGCGCATTAAAGAAGGGCGAAGCGGCGCATGTTACGTCTATCTACGGCTTGGAGGTGGTAAGTGGCAGGTATTGGGATCCGGATCCCATCATGGACAATGGTAAAATCTATGACACGCATTATGCGAACATGGACGAATACAGAGCACACATGGGTTATCGTAGAGAGGGTACCTGGCTTAGCTTTCATGCCTATCAGGAAGACTTTGAGATTGCCTTAAACGTTGATGGTATTCCCGTAGAATACTCAACTAGCATCACGCCGCTTTTGTCGCAGGCCAGCCTTGGCATGGGCGGCGGGATAGGTGGCTCAATAAGTGGTGGAGCCGGAGGCTCAGGTTCTGGAGGTATTCAGTTGTCCGCTGGAGGGGGATATCATTTCTTCAAGCAGGAGGAAAAACAGTATCATATCTCGCAGAAATGGGAAGAAGCGGCTTCCTCCGATGGCGTCGCACGCGTCTGGGTTAATAAAGACTGGTTGGAAGCTTATGGATTCTACAACCAAGAAGAAGGGCTAGGATTCCTGTTTATCCCCATGAGTGAACCCCAAAGCTATCCCCATGATTATGAAATTGATCTTGCCTTTCGATATGTCGATGATGCAGGGGAAACGCAGACCATTCAGGAACAGGATTACATCACGGTCTATAAAGACGCGCCCGTCTTGGAGAAATGGAGTTTCTCAGCGGATATGGGTGATGAGGAAATTGTGCAGTCACCCGCATATTACCATTGCATTCGGAGTCGGGCAGACAGAATAAAATACGAGAATTCGAAAGATGATGTATGCACGTTGTATTCGACTAATTGGTTTGGAACCATAGTGTATACATTTCGGGCGCGCTTTGACGATCCTGACATGGTAGAAGATGTTTTTGCCGTTGGAGATGTTCCAGAGGATTGTGAGAATTTTGCCATTCGAATGGAACGGATGGAGGAAGATCAGGATGGTTATAACTACATAGGCGTTGGGTTATTGGGAGATGCTTATAATTTGCCTGAAGACTTTTCCGTTGTCTATTCCCTCAAGGTTGCGAATGAGTACAAGAACATGCCGACGATCGAGGCGTCCAGCCTGTTTAAGGAAGATTCTGACATAGAAGTACCGGAGGGCTGGTCCTATGAGGTAGTTGCACCAGCAAATGGATGGACACTTGAAGAGACGAATGCCGCATGGGATTTGTATTATGCGGACGTGGCGGACGGAACCCTGAATGATTCCACGCCATACGAAGATGCCAACCATCGTCTGTATTGGCCGGCCATCAAGTTATATGATGAAACGGGCGAGTTATACGCCATTTATGATAATTTCCTCGATTTCTCAGATGAGATGGCAGAGGCGGAAGAAGGCTATGCTCTGGCAATCATGGATCAAGGGGAATATAAGGCAACGCTTAGAATCAATCCAGAGTATGATCTCGAGAATGCTTCCATTACGAGAATGGTTACCTGTACGGACGCAGGTTATCTGTTGCCAATTTTGAAGAGCGACGGTATCTTGTCGCCGGCGCCGATGCTTCCTGAGGAAAATGTGTCAGTCATCCAAAGCAAAGCGGTTGTCACTCCTCGCAAATTACCGATCCCCATGCCTACCCAGGTGATTAAGGTCATTAAAACCATACCTGGGAAAGCGGTAAAATATGGAACTAAGGTGGAGTACTTGTCAGACCGTTATCATGTAACGGATGCGCTTGACACGGCGATGGAAGGATATGATTTTAATGATAAATATGGCAGTCCATTTTCAACGGCGATGGAGCAGGCAGATTTGATGAATATGTTGCCAGAGGATGTCAGGGCGGATTATTATAAATTCACTTATGATACCGCGGCACAAAATGTTGTCATGGATGTAGTTGGCTGTGTTCCCGGATTCGGGATTGTCAGTAGAGTGAGCCTGTTTGGATTAAATAATCTTGTTTTTGGAGGCATGCGGGATAACATAGAAGCAAGCTATCGCAGAATTGCTGCGATGAACATGAAAAACATGGAACGCGAAGCCAGATTACTAGAATATCTGAATGATCTGCATCGGATGCATCCGGATGATTGGGAGGATTATGTAAAGGCAACCTATGGGGAAGAGTTTGGAGCTTACATTCTTGGAATTCGACCTGCCTATTACATCGACCCCTCCGGTTATGTGTATGAAGGTATGGAGAATCAGCTTCTGGAGGGCGTGACGGCGACCGTTTACCAGTATAAGGGAAACACGGCTGGTTGGACCTTTGATGAGAATGGCATCCTGACGAACGGCGTGCCTGACGAAAGCAAGTGGGTTGCATGGAATTCAGAAAGCTACGGCGAAGGTCCGAACCCGAACATAACGAACGCGGAAGGTATGTATGGCTGGAATGTGCTGATCGGAGCATGGAAGGTTGTCTTTGATAAGGATGGTTACGTCACTGCGGAGAGTGCAGTCATGAATGTGCCTCCGGCGCATACGGACGTGAACATTTCCATGGTATCCTTAAGCGGCGCTGAGGTGGTAAGCGTTACGGCCAACGAGGAGTATGTGGAGATCACGTTTGACAAGCCTGTTTTGGTGGATGACGTAGAGACTTTGGTTGAAATCGTTTCGGATGACGACGGCAGTACCTTAAGCGGTACCTTCACAGCCGTGGACGCTGCGCCTCTTGGCACTGGAAATAAGCAGGCGAGCGGCTCGGAGGACGTGCAGGCGCTGATCAATGCCGTGGGAAGCGATGCGAAGGCGGCAAGCAAGTTCCGATATGTCGCAAGCGGTCTGACCATCGGACAGGGCATCACATTGCAGCAGGTTGTGGGTGTTCGGAGTTATAACGGCATCGTGGCAAAGATTGACTTTATGAAGGCTACCGTGCTAAAGAAGACGGATCCCATCACGGACATTGAATATGTTGGTTCCGTGGCAGGGCTGAAGGCAAATGAGACGAGAGACCTGGCAGCAGGACTATCAACCAAGGGAACGGAAGGGACCTTAGTTTGGACGAGCATGACGCCGAGTCTTGCAACGGTAAATAATGCGGGCGTGATCACGGCGAAGGAGACGGACGGCGGCGGAAAGGCTATCGTGAAGGTTTCCGTAGAGGGCAGTAATGTCTCTGCAATCATCGTGATCCCCGTGATCGGAAAGGAGACACCGATCCCGGCGGCAGCAGCCTGGGATAACGTCCCTCAAGGGAGTGAAGGCCAGCAGGGCGGCTCTGGCAGCCAGGGAGGCAATTCCGGCCAGAGTGGTTCTTCCGGTCAGGGAGGCGATTCCGGACAAAGTGGTTCTTTCGGTCAAAGTGGTACCTCTGATCAGGGCGGCTCCGGCAGTCAGGGAGGCAATTCCGGCCAGGGCGGTTCTTCCGGCGGAGATTCCTCCGGTCAGGGCGGTAACAATCCGGGCGGTAACGGCCAGGACGGCAACGGTCAGGGCGACGGCTCCGGGCAGGCTTCTTCGGGAGATGGAAAGCCCGATGACAATACGAATCCCTCCGGAGACGGCAAGGGAGACGGTGACGGGAAGTCTTCCGAAAATGACAAGGATGGCAAAGATGGAGGCGGCTCCGATGAGGTTAAGCAGGGCGATGAGACGAAACCTTCCGAGGAAATGACGGTGGTTGTGGTCACGACGCCTGCACCGCAGGACGATGAGACGACGGGGGCCTTCCCTTGGATCCTTCTTGCAGTGATCATTGCTATTATTGTTCTTGGAGCCGGTGGCGGCGCAGCCGTATGGTATTCCAAGAAAAAAAGAAGCTAAAGTGATAAGAAAGTAACATAAATGAGCGCCACGCCGGGGAATGACCAGCGTGGCGCTTGTTGTTGACTTTTGAATGTAAAAGGGTTACACTTTAAATTAGCGAAATGCTATAAAAACAATGGATGAGGAGGGCTTCAAAATGAACGGTTTTTACGCAGTTGCATTGTCTTCGGGATCGGGGAATCCGGTGGTTGGCGTTATTGCCTTGGTTGTATTTTTTGGAGTGATCATTCTGCTGTCCATGGCTGCAGTGAAGAACGGCAGCAACGGCGGTGCCAAGAAGATCAAGCAGACCTATGGTGATAAGATCGTGGAAGAGGGAACCTTCCTGAAGTCCATGCATTATTATTTCACGAACGACGAGTTCCTTGTGCAGAAGTATAACGCCGTATTTGCGGTATATCGCTTAAACGACATTCGCTTTATCAGCGTTCGCTGGGATGCAACGCAGCGTCTGAGCGTGCTCTACATGACGGACGCGGAGAATAAGCGCTTAAAGCCTGCTGAGGTGATCGGAGGCACGAAGGCAGCACAGAAGCTTTACGGAGGCAGCCTTCCTGCAATGAAGCAGGCAGAGGCAGAGAATCTTTGCAAGCTGATCATGAAATATGCGCCTCACGTTCATTACGAAGAGAAGTAATGATCAGGCATTGAGCATAGGAAGAAAACAATGAAAATGGCGCGCAGCATCCTCTTGGAACGGAGAGATTCTGCGCGCGTGGTTTCTGGGGAGATTGGGAAAAGGAGGTTACCATATGCTGAAGGATTACAAGAAGTCGGAGAGGCCCTCGGAGGAGGAGATGGAACAGCGTTTGGATGAGCTTCGCGCAAAGCTCTTTGCAAAGCAGATGGAGATTCGGGATCATAAGCTTCCGGTGCTTGTCGTGCTCGAAGGCTGGGGCGCGGCGGGAAAGGGCAGCGTTCTCGGCAAGGTGATCCGCAACATTGATCCTCGTTTCTTCAAAACGGCCACAATGAGCGCAAAGAGCGAGGATGAGAAGAGAAAGCCATTTCTGTACAGGCACTTCATAAAAATCCCTGAGGCGGGCAAATTCCAGTTCCTGGACGGCAGCTGGATGGATGAGGTGACTCGCGATTATCTGACCGGAGAGATCTCAAAGGAGACCTATCGCGATCGTATGATCAGCATCCGGCAGTTCGAGCGTCAGCTGACGGACAATGGATATCTCGTGCTGAAGTTTTTCTTCCACATCGATGAGAAGGAGCAGAAAAAGCGCATTGACGGCCTGCTCGAGGATAAGAATACCAAGTGGCGGGTCAGCGACTGGGATCTTTGGCAGAACAAGCATTATGATAAGTGCCTGGACGCTTATGAAGAGTACCTGCGCGAGACGAATCAGTCGCAGGCGCCCTGGTACGTGATCGATGCGAAGAATAAGAAGTGGGCGGAGCTTCAGGTCCTGGAGATCATGGTAAACGGCATTGACATGGCGCTCTCGAGGGGCGCGCAGGCCGTACCGATCCTGCAGAACGTCTTCCCGCTCCGCAAGACGCCGAAGCTCTCCGAGATCCCGCTGGATAAGAAGGTTGCTGAGGAAGATTATAAGAAGGAGCTGGATAAGCTGCAAAAGAAGCTTTCCAAGCTGCATAATGAGCTGTATCGCAAGCGTATCCCCGTAATCATCGCGTACGAGGGTTGGGACGCTGCAGGCAAGGGCGGCAACATCAAGCGCATCACGGGAGCGCTGGATCCCCGCGGCTTTGAAGTGCATCCCATCGCGAGTCCGGAGCCTCATGAGAAGGCAAGGCATTATCTCTGGAGATTTTGGACGAGGCTTCCCCGTTCGGGGCACGTGGCCATCTTTGACCGCACCTGGTACGGACGGGTGATGGTGGAGAGGCTCGAGGGGTTCTGCTCCGAGAATGACTGGCAGCGGGCTTATAATGAGATCAATGAGTTCGAGAAGGAGCTGACGGACTGGGGAGCAGTCGTGATCAAGTTCTGGGTGCAGATCGACAAGGACACGCAGCTGGAGCGCTTTACGGATCGTCAGAACACGCCGGAGAAGCAGTGGAAGATCACGGATGAGGACTGGAGAAACCGCGAGAAGTGGGATCTCTATGAGGGTGCGATCAACGAGATGCTCCAGAAGACCAACACGACGAACGCACCTTGGTTCGTGCTTGAGTCCAATGACAAGAAGTACGCCAGGATCAAGGCGCTCCAGATCGTGATCGACGAGATTGAAAAGAGGCTTTAAGACTGCGCAACGGAGTCTTTCGTGCGAAATCGAGAGAGTATTTCACGTGGCGCGGCATATCATAATAACGAAGTAACCGAAGAAGGTGAAAGTTATGGAAAAAGACGGATCAAATCTGCCTGAAAATGAAACACTGGAAAAAGATACGAAACTACTGGAAAAAGAAACGAAACGGGCTACCGTGAAGATGGCGATGGTCGGGATCTGGGGGAATGTTTTCCTGGCGGTATTTAAGCTTCTCGCCGGGATCCTTGGCCATTCCGCCGCCATGCTGTCGGACAGTATTCATACGCTTTCCGACGTCTTTGCGACGCTGATCGCATTCATCGGCGTGTCCATATCGAAGAAGGAAGCGGACGGAAGGCATCCTTACGGACATGAGCGGCTGGAATGCGTGGCCTCGATTTTGCTCTCCATCATCCTGTTTATCACGGGTCTGGGGATTGGCTGGAATTGCATCCTTGCGATCGCGGACGGGAGCTACAAGGAGATGGTCCTTCCGGGTGTGCTGGCGATCATTGCGGCGGCCGTGTCCATCCTCGTGAAGGAGGGCATGTTCTGGTACACCATGTACTATGCAAAGAAGCTTAGGTCCAGCGCCTTCAAGGCGGATGCATGGCATCATCGCTCGGACGCGCTTTCGTCCATTGGCGCTTTGGCCGGCATCATTGGCGCAAGACATGGCTTCCCCATTCTGGATCAGATCGCGGGCATTGTGATCTGTCTGATGATCCTTGGCGTGGCCATTGGGATCTTTCGGGATGCCGTGGAAAAGATGCTGGACACCGCCTGCGACGAGCAGTTTGAAACAAAGCTTCGGGAGTTCGTTCTTTCGTTCTCCGGGGAGCATGGATGGGAGATCGGGATCGATCTTCTTCGGACCAGGAAATTCGGCGAGAAGATCTACGTGGAGCTGGAGATCAGCGCGGACGGGAACATGCGCCTGCAGGAGGCACATGACATTGCGGAGCAGGTTCATGACGGGATCGAGGAGGCATTTCCTGACGTAAAGCACGTGATGATCCACGTCAATCCCGCAGGCTACCATCAGGAGCAGGAGAAGCTGTAGAATCCGCTTAGGATGGAGAAGGAAGCGCAGAAGGAAGAAAGAAGCGCAATAAAACAAAGGCCAGATAATGAAAATGAGAAAAGGGCAACCGTGAGGCTGCCCTTTTCTTTTAGTGGGTTTTATAGGAATAAGGAGGTGATTGTCTTAACCTTTTACACCGCCGAGGGCCACGCCCTGAACGATGAATCTGGAAAGAAGCAGGTACACAACGATCACGGGGAAGATCGAGAATGCGATCAGCATGTATACCTGGCCCATGTCGAACTTCAGCCAGTCCGCAGCGCGGAGCTGTGCGATCAGGATGGGCAGGGTCTTCTTCTTGTCATCGGAGGTCAGAACCAGTGCGGGAGTGAAGTAGTTATTCCAGCTTCCCACGAAGGTGAAGATTGCCTGAACTGCGATGGCGGGCTTCATCATCGGAAGGACGATGAAGTTGAAGGTGTGGAACTCACTGGAGCCGTCGATTCTTGCAGCCTCTATGAAGGCCAGCGGCAAGGTGCTTTCCATGTACTGCTTCATGTAGAAGAAACATACGGGAGCCGCGATCGAAGGAACGATCAGCGGGATAAAGGTGTTCATCAGGCCCATGTTGTCCACCAGGCGGATGAAACCGAGTGCGGTCACCTGCGTCGGGATGGTCATGATCATCAGGATGAAGGTGAAGATCGCGTTCTTAAACTTGAAGTTATAGGCATGGATCGCAAACGCCGTCATGGTCGAGAAATAGGTGCTGAGGATGGCGGAGCAGGATGCCACAAAAAAGCTGTTGAGCATGCCGTTGAATACGGGGAGCTTACCCTCGCGCATGTTCTTCCAGTTCTCGAGGAAATTGCCTCCGGGCAGGGGCGTGAAGCCCTTGGACAGGTTGGCATTGCTTCTTGTTGCGTTAATAAAGAGTACGTAAAACCAGAAGAGACAAAGGAACGTCAGGAAGATGAGGACGATATAAGCGATGATTCTTCTGACGCCAATGCCAAGACCTTTACTTGTTCTATTATCATATGCTTGCATGCGTCTCACCTCAATCTTTCCTTGTAGAAATCTTAAATACCAGGAAGCTCAGGATGGCCGTGATGATAAAGAGCAGTACGGAAAGCGTACCGGCCATGCCGTAGTTCTTGCTGACGCTTAAGTGCCTGTTCAGGTTCATGATCAGCGTCATTGTCGTGAGTCGGCTTCCCATCAGAGGATTACCGGTACCCTTTGTCAAAATCTGAGGCACGTCGAACATCTGCAGACCACCGATCAGGGAGGTGATCAGAACGTACACCAGAATAGGGCGGAGCAGCGGCAGGGAAATGCGGAAAAACACCTGGGTGGAGGTTGCGCCGTCCACTTCGGCTGCTTCGAACAGAGCCGTGTCGATGCCCATCATGCCGGCCATCAGAAGGATGGTCGTGTTACCAAACCACATCAGGAAGTTCATGAAAGCCACAAGGCCTCTTGCACTCCACTCGTGATCCAGGAATGCGTATGCCTCGTCGATCCATCCGAGATCCAGCAGGATGGAGTTCACGGGGCCGCCCTTCGAGAACAGGGTGAAGAACAACATGGCGAATGCAGATGCCATGATCAGGTTCGGAAGATAGATCACGGTCTTAAAGAAACCGGCACATTTCAGTCTCATGCGGGGATTGGAAAACCACGCCGCCAATAACAGGGAAACGATGATCTGGGGAATGAAGCCGAGGATCCACATGATCAAGGTGTTACCTGCATAGATGAACAGATCGCCGTTGGCAAACAGCTTGATATAGTTGCCTAGGCCCTTGAATGTGGGACCAACCATGTCCAGACCGTCATCGTAATATTCGAAGAAGCTGTAGATGATCGTGCTAAACAGCGGGATCATCTGGAAAACCAGGTAAACGATAATGAAGGGGAGAAGGAAAACATAGCCCCATTTATTATAGCTTACGACTTTATTTTTTTTCTTTTTATCCATACGATTTCTTTTCTCCTTCCATGAGATCAGCTGTAAGAGAGATCACAAGGATGATGGGTCATTGCTGAAAAAAGAGCCTGCCGGCCATGATAGCGGGCAGGCTCTATGTGGTTATGCGCTAAGCAAATTCGGGCGAATTAGTAGGAAAGGGAAGGATGCTTAGCCTGAACTGCCTTATAGAAGCTCTCCAGAGCCTCGTCATAAGAGCAGTTGCCCTTGAAGTAGTTGCCCATTGCCTTCTGGAACTCTTCGTTACAAGCCTGGTCATACTTGGACAGGTTGGAAAGGT
>CAMZDG010000041.1 GCA_947305245.1 uncultured Lachnospiraceae bacterium | reverse complement strand
GTTTGCGACGCATTCGGTTCTTCCCACAGAGCACATGCTTCCGTGGAAGGCGTTACCAAGTTCATCACCGCAAAGGGCGGCGAGAATGTTGTTGGTTATCTGATGCAGAAGGAGATCGACTTCCTCGGCAATGCCGTTGAGAATCCCGTTCGTCCTTTCGTAGCAATCCTTGGCGGCGCTAAGGTTGCTGATAAGCTGAACGTTATCTCTAACCTGCTTGAGAAGTGCGACACCCTGATCATCGGCGGCGGCATGGCTTACACCTTCTTGAAGGCGAAAGGGTACGAGATCGGTAAGTCCCTGGTTGACAATGAGAAGATCGAGTACTGCAAGGAGATGATGGAGAAGGCACAGAAGCTTGGTAAGAAGCTGCTTCTTCCCGTTGACTCCGTTACCATCGCTGAGTTCCCGAATCCCATCGATGCTCCCGTTGAGGTTGAGGTTTACGATGTAGCAAACATGCCCGCTGACAGAGAGGGCTGCGACATCGGACCTAAGACCGCTGCTCTGTATGCTGATGCAGTTAAGAGCGCTAAGACCGTTGTTTGGAACGGACCCATGGGCGTATTCGAGAATCCTACCCTGGCAGCCGGTACCATCGCAGTAGCTAAGGCTCTGGCTGAGACCGATGCAACCACGATCATCGGCGGCGGCGATTCCGCATCTGCAGTAAATAACCTTGGCTTTGGCGACAAGATGAGCCACATCTCCACCGGCGGCGGTGCTTCCCTTGAGTTCCTTGAGGGCAAGGTACTTCCCGGCGTAGCTGCAGCTGACGACAAGTAATCAAAAAGAAAAACCCTTCGGGCTGTCGCGATCTCGCGGCGGCCCGAAATAAAGTAGGAGGACAATATGGCAAGAAAGAAGATCATTGCAGGCAACTGGAAGATGAACATGACTCCCAGCGAGGCAGTTGCCCTGGTAAATACTTTGAAGCCCCTGGTAGTGAATGATGACGTGGATGTAGTGTTCTGCGTACCCGCAATCGACATCATTCCTGCCATGGAAGCAGCAAAGGGCACCAACATCAACATTGGTGCTGAGAATATGTACTTTGAGGAGAAGGGTGCCTTCACCGGCGAGATTTCTCCCGCAATGCTGGTTGATGCAGGCGTGAAGTACGTGATCATCGGACATTCCGAGAGAAGAGAGTACTTTGCAGAGTCTGACGAGACCGTAAATAAGAAGATCCTGAAGGCATTTGAGCATGGCATCACCCCCATCATCTGCTGCGGCGAGTCCTTAAAGCAGAGAGAGCAGGGCATTACCATTGACTGGATCCGTCAGCAGATCAAGATCGCGTTCCTGAACGTAACCGCAGCGCAGGCTGCAACCGCAGTCATCGCTTATGAGCCCATCTGGGCCATCGGCACCGGCAAGGTGGCTACCACCGAGCAGGCACAGGAAGTATGTAAGGCAATCCGTGATTGCATCGCTGAGATCTATGATGATGCAACGGCTGCAGCGATCCGCATTCAGTACGGCGGTTCCGTATCCGCATCCAGCGCACCTGAGCTCTTTGCTCAGGCAGACATCGATGGCGGCCTTGTAGGCGGCGCATCCTTAAAGCCTGACTTCGGCAAGATCGTGAACTATAATAAGTAATTTGTCATTGTCTCGGGAAACTGCTCGGGACGAATGACAGGAAAGACAAGGGGTTTTCGCCCGAAAAAGCGAAAACTCCTTTTTTTATTTATTTTTTAAAAAGCCCTATGAGAAAGCGGAAATTTTTGCTATAATCATTCATAGCGTGGGACGGCAGGAAAGCGTTCGTCCCTGCATACAAATATCATTTGGAGGAAGAAGGCATGATCTTCAAGTGTAAGAACTGTGGAGGAAATGCAGTATACAGTCCGGAAAAGAAAATGATCGTCTGTCCGTTCTGCGACAGCGAGAACAGTTATTCCCGGAAGGACAAGGAGACCTCGTATGGCCTCGAGGTTTGCCCGGAATGCGGAGGAACCATTCCCGTGGAACAGTATGACAGCGCGATGAAGTGCCCGTACTGTGACAACTCCGTGATCTTTAATGAGAGAGTGGAGGGGCAGTATCTTCCGAAGTTTGTGATCCCGTTTGAGCTTGGAAAGGAGAAGACGAAGGGTCTGATCCGCGATAAGTTCAAGAAGTATACCTTTGCACCGGCGGATTTCCTTTCGGAGGTACGCTTGGACAGCATGCAGGGAATTTACGTGCCGTTTTGGTTTTATGATTATATGACCAATGCCTATTATTCGGGTGAGGGCACGAAGGTGCGCTCCTGGACCAGCGGAAGCTATCGTTATACCGAGACTTCTTATTATTCGGTCGTGCGTGACATGAACATTCCCTTTGAGAAGCTTCCCGCGGATGCTTCGATCAAGATGCCGGATTCCGTCATGGATCTGATGGAGCCCTATGACTATTCGAAGCTGACGGAGTTCAAGCCGGAATATCTGTCCGGGTTCAATGCAGAGTATTATAACATGCCTGCCGAGGAGATTGAGAATCGGGCGAAAAAGAAGATGGAAGAAGATGCTTCCGCAATCGTTCGGAGCACCATTTCCGGATATGTTACGCTCACCAAGTCGAATCAGAACATCAATGTTTTGGATCGCAAGACGGATTATGGCCTGATGCCGGTATGGCGCTATGTCTATCAGTATAAGAATCAGGATTATCCCTTCTATGTCAACGGTGAGACGGGGAAGATCATCGGAACCGTGCCTCTTTCAAAGGGCAAGGTATGGGCCTATTCCCTGACGCTGTGGTTCCTTTTGACGGTGCTGCTTGCATCCATCAATGGAATCCTGGGATTACTGTAGGAGGTTGGGGACATGGAAGAAAGATATGACGTAAAGCTGGAAGAGCGCAAGCGCTTCCTGAAATATTTCAGGGTTTGGATGATCCTTGCGGGCATCGCGCTGGTAGCCTTTTGTATCATGCGCCTGACGCATAAGACCGAAGAGAAGACCGTGCCGACGAGAAATAATAGCGTGGCACCGAGCCAGAGAGTATATGATTATGCGGACGTATTGACGGATGCCGAAGAGAAAAAGCTCGAAGAGCTGATCGCACAATATGAGGAATATGGAACCTGTGACCTCGTGCTTGTCACCATCAACCAGTCGGTTGGATATACTGACAGCGAGTGGACGGAGAGCATGGTAAACATCTCCGATGATTTTTATGATCAGTATGCATTCGGTTATGATCAGCCTCACGGAGACGGCGCGCTCCTTTTGGATAACTGGTACCATGCGGGGCAGGATGACAGTGAGGCCGGCGCATGGCTTTCCACGTCCGGAAAGATCGAATATGCGATCGGTTCTTATGAAGAGGAAAAGGTGTTTGAAGCCTTGGATGATGGGTTTGAGATCAGTGCTTTCCAGGGATATGCGAACGCCCTCAAGAAGGTTGCTTCCTACGGATATGAAGAATCCGCGGAATCCTCTCATCAGCTTCCCTGGCTGCTCGTGCTCGCAGTGCCCGTGATCGTGGCACTGATCTACGCTGCCAAGAACATGAAGCAGGCACCTGGCGTGGATACGACGAGCTCCACGACCTACGTACCTGGCGGACAGCCGATCATGAAGAATCAGCAGGATCAGTTCCTCCGCAAGAACGTGACGAAGGTGAAGATCGAAACCAGCAGCTCCAGCAGAAGCGGTGGCGGCGGAAGCTACGGTCATCATACCAGCAGCGGCGGCTTTAGCCATGGCGGCGGCGGACACAGAAGATAACTATAGGATTTCATTCGAAACAACGCGAGAAACGATCATCAATCGACGTAAAAAAAATAAACACGAAAAAAGCACCCACGTGACGGCATGGGTGCTTTTTATATGTTCAGTAATAAAACGAATGCTGCGGGATGGGATTAAGCCATCTCGTTTACGGCCTTGCTGATGCGGGCAACCTTTCTTGCAACGTTGTTCTTATGGTAAACGCCCTTGCTGCCAGCCATCTCGATCACCTTGGTAGCGTTAGCGAGCTCAGCCTTTGCAGCTTCCTTGTCGCCAGACTCGATAGTAGCGAAAACCTTCTTGATCGCAGTCTTAACGCCAGATCTGATCGCCTTATTTCTCTCAGCATTCACGCGCGCTACGGAAATTCTCTTCTTTGCGGACTTAATATTAGCCAATGTAGTATACCTCCATTTGATATGAAAACGTTTGTTAAATGGTTTGCATAGCCAGACACGGAGGACTAATGCAAACATACTCTTGTAGTTTAGGTAATTATTTCGTTTTTGTCAATACATAAATTAGAAAAAAATGCAAAAAATAGGGATAATTCTAGTGAAATGAACGGACGGAAGGGGAAGGGAATGTATTCTTTTGAGATTAGGACGGATCTGGCGCTGGAGGCAAGGGAAAGCATGGAGCATGCTGGGGTGAAAATGCACGGAGTCCGTTCGGAGGAATATGACTATTCGGAGGAAGGAGTGCGCGTGACCAAGGTATGGGTGGAGACAAAAAATGCGGCTAATCAGCTCGGAAAACCCATGGGGATTTATATCACAATGGAGGCCGACGCGCTGGGAGAGCCGGACGAGGGATATCATCGCGAGATCTCAAAATGTCTGGCCCTGGAGCTGAAGGACATGCTCTCGGAAAAGAGGGAGATCGCGGAGAGCGCGATCCTGGTCGTCGGGCTGGGAAACAGGAATGTGACGGCGGATGCACTCGGGCCGCAGGTCCTCGATCATCTCTTTGTCACCAGACACTTTGTGAAGCTGTATGGAAAGAAAGCCGCCGGGGAAGGGACGGTGAATCTGATCAGCTGCCTGGAGCCGGGAGTCATGGCGAGAACGGGGATGGAGACGGCGGAGATCATAGCAGGCGTGGTGGGAGAGACGCGGCCGGATCTTGTGATCGTCGTGGATGCGCTGGCTGCCCGGAGCACAAAGCGGTTAAATCGCACGATACAGATCACAAACACGGGGATCCAGCCTGGCTCCGGCGTCGGAAATCACAGGAACGCGCTGACGAAGGAGAGCCTTGGCGTGCCCGTGATCGCGATCGGCGTGCCGACGGTCGTGGATGCGGCAACGATCGTAGGGGATGCCATGGAAAGGCTGCTTGGGACGGAGCGGATCTTTCGCAGGAGCTCCTTCGCGGAGCTTAGCAATATGTATATGACGGGGAAGGACGTGGATGAGGTGATCGCGAGGCTGAGCTTCACCATCTCAGAGGGGATCAACATCGCGCTGAAACGAGAGGATACCAAGGAAAGTGAAGAGGACGCCGTGGAAAGCGGGAAGGGTCTGAAAGCATAGACGAGTCTTAAGCGACATAGGATGAAGGGAGCATTGCATTGGGAGGATCGCTGAAATCATGAAACGAGGGGTCCGAAAATGGCTTTGGGGCATTACCTGGATGCTCTGTCTGGCAGCGATCTGGCGCATTTCGCATTTACGGACCACGCAGGACCCGGAACGCAGGGATCCTTCTTTTTTCTATGCTCTGTTTGGAAATACGGCGGAAAGGGCGATGGTTCCTGCGTTGGACGTGCCAAGGAATTGGGACGTAAAATACGTGGTGCAGGAAGCAGCTGCTTCGATGATCCTTCCGGCGCTTGTGTTCGCAGGCCATGTGGGTGCGGAGCTTTCCGACGTTGAGGCGAAGTCGCCAGATGGTTCAAAGCAAGGGGAAGCAGATCCCACAAGGTGGAACCAAGGTGAAATAGGCGTGGAACCCTTGGGGGAGAACCAAGGAGAGAAGTCGGAAGCCACATCGGAGATCAAAGAAGAGGAGGCAGGACCTGTAGAGGAAATCCAAGGATTGACAGAGGTGGGAATTGCCTTAGAGGAGGGCATGGAGACGCCGAAGCTTCCTCGCATTTCAAAGGGAAAGGAGATCCCTGCGGAACTTCTAAGCGACTATGGGGAACTTGTAAAGAACTTTTATCAGATCGATCCCACGACCATGGCGGACGCAGGTCTCTTGGATGCAGAGCGTTTTTTGTCGAAGGACCTGAGAATTGATCTGGAAGTCGATGGCCCGCAGATCCTGATCTTTCATACGCACTCGCAGGAAGCATATGCGGACTCGGTTTCGGGAGATCCGAAGACGACGGTGGTCGGTGTCGGTGAGGAGCTAACCAGGATCCTTGAGGAGACCTATGGGTATCAAGTACTGCATCATGAGGAGGTCTATGACAAGCCCTCGCGAAATGGCGCATATTCGAGGGCGCTGCCAAAGATCAAGGCACTACTTTCAGAGAATCCCGGCATTCAGGTCGTGATCGACCTGCACAGGGATGAGATGCCGGAAAAGACGCGGCTCGTGACGGAGGTGAACGGGAAGAAAACGGCGAAATTTATGTTCTTTAACGGCATTAGCAGGTTGAAGGAGACAGGGCCTTTAGACTATCTTCGAAATGACAATCTGGAGGAGAACCTGGCCTTTTCCTTTCAGATGGAAAAGGCAGCGCAGGAATACTATCCGGGGCTGACCAGAAAGATTTACTTAAAGGGGTATCGCTATAATATGCACCTTGCCCCCAAAATGCTGCTTGTGGAGCTTGGGGCACAGAACAATACGCTGGAGGAGGCCATGAATGCCTGTGAGCCTCTGGCGGCGCTGCTGGATCTCGTGCTTTCGGGTGAGCCATAAACTCTAGACAATCTTTTTCTTTTCTGTTAGAATAAACTATTAGGTTTAACGGAAAGAGAAAGAGGTTTTAGAAATGTCTCAGATCGATCAGTCGAAAATTCGTAATTTTTGTATCGTAGCCCATATTGACCACGGCAAGTCCACGCTCGCGGACCGCATCATCGAGCAGACGGGGCTGCTTACCAGCCGTGAGATGCAGGCGCAGGTGCTCGATAACATGGAGCTGGAGCGCGAGAGGGGCATTACCATAAAGGCGCAGGCCGTGCGCACGGTCTATAAGGCAAAGGACGGAGAAGAGTATATTTTCAATCTGATCGACACGCCGGGGCACGTGGACTTTAACTATGAGGTCAGCAGGTCTCTTGCGGCTTGTGACGGCGCCATCCTTGTGGTGGACGCTGCGCAGGGCATCGAGGCGCAGACGCTGGCCAACGTCTATCTTGCGCTGGATCATGATCTGGACGTATTTCCCGTCATCAATAAGATTGACCTGCCAAGCGCTGAGCCGCAAAGGGTCATCGAGGAGATTGAGGACGTGATCGGCATTGAGGCGCAGGACGCACCGCTGATCTCCGCGAAAAACGGCATCAACATCGAAGAAGTGCTAGAGCAGATCGTTCATAAGATCCCGGCGCCCAAGGGAAGTCCTGATGCACCCCTGAAGGCTTTGATCTTTGACTGTGTCTATGATTCTTATAAAGGCGTGATCGTGTTCTGCCGCATCATGGAGGGCACGGTGAGAAAGGGAACAGAGATCCTCATGATGGCGACGGGGGCCAGGGAAGAGGTCGTGGAGGTTGGCTATTTTGGAGCCGGTCAGTTTATTCCATGCGACGAGCTCTCGGCAGGCATGGTTGGGTATATCACGGCCTCCATCAAGAACGTTAAGGACACGGCCGTGGGCGACACGGTGACGGACGCAAAGAACCCTTGCGCGGAGCCGCTGCCCGGTTATAAAAAGGTGCTTTCGATGGTGTACTGCGGCATTTATCCCGCGGACGGCGCAAAGTATCCTGACCTTCGGGATGCGCTGGAAAAGCTGCAGCTCAACGACGCATCGCTCTTTTATGAGCCAGAGACCAGTATCGCGCTCGGCTTTGGATTCCGCTGCGGATTCCTTGGCCTTCTGCATCTGGAGATCATTCAGGAGCGTCTGGAGCGGGAGTATAATCTGGATCTCGTGACGACGGCGCCGGGCGTAGTCTATAAGGTACATAAGACCAATGGAGAGTGCATTGAACTGACAAATCCTTCGAATCTGCCGGATCCTTCGGAGATCGAGTATATGGAGGAGCCCATCGTCAGTGCGGAGATCATGGTGACGAGCGAGTTCATCGGTTCCATCATGGAGCTTTGCCAGGAGCGGCGCGGACGGTATCTTGGCATGGAATACATTGAGGGCACAAGGGCGCTGCTAAAATATGAACTGCCCCTCAATGAGATCATTTATGATTTCTTCGATGCGCTGAAGTCCAGGTCCAGGGGCTATGCATCCTTTGATTATGACATTAAGGGATATGAGCAGTCCAAGCTGGTGAAGCTGGACATTTTGATCAACCGCGAAGAGGTGGATGCGCTGAGCTTTATCGTGCATGCAGATTCCGCGTATGAGCGTGGCAGAAAGATGTGTGAGAAGCTGAAGGATGAGATCCCGAGGCACTTGTTCGAGATCCCCATTCAGGCGGCAGTGGGCGGCAAGATCATCGCGCGTGAGACGGTGAAGGCCATGCGGAAGGACGTGCTGGCAAAGTGCTACGGCGGTGACATCACCAGAAAGAAAAAACTGTTAGAGAAGCAAAAGGAAGGCAAGAAGCGCATGCGCCAGATCGGCAACGTGGAAATCCCGCAGAAGGCGTTCATGAGCGTTTTAAAGCTGGATGACAAGGACTGATGAGATGAAAGATTCCTTGATGCTCTATCTGCACGTACCATTTTGCGTGAAAAAATGTCATTATTGTGATTTCCTGTCCTTTGTCTGCGGGGAAGAGACGCGTGGGGCTTACGTGAAGGCCCTTTGCGAGGAGCTTCGCGTGCGGGGCGGGGAAATGAAGGGGAGGACTGTTTCCAGCGTTTTCTTTGGCGGGGGAACGCCCTCCCTGCTTTCGCCTGCGCAGATTTCCGTGATCATGGAGGCGATCCGCGAGATCTTTGTCCTGTCGGAGGATGCGGAGATCACGATGGAGTGCAATCCGGGGACGATCCACGGCGATGCGGTAGATTCAAAGGCGGAGGACAAAGTAAGTGCTACGGCGGAAGCAGAGCTGGAGAGGCTTGTCGGATATCGCGCTGCCGGAATAAATCGACTGAGCATAGGCCTGCAGTCCATGCAGGAGAAGGAGCTAGAGCTTCTCGGAAGGATCCATGACAGGGAGGCCTTTCTTCGGACTTATGAAATGGCGAGAAAAGCCGGATTTTCGAATGTCAACGTGGACTTGATGAATGCGCTTCCGGGGCAGACGCCGGAATCCTGGAAGGAGACCCTGGAGGAAGTGCTGTCGCTTTCGCCGCAGCCAGAGCATCTGTCCGTCTATAGCCTGATCCTGGAGGAGGGCACGGCGTTTTCCGAGTGGGAGAGGCAGGGAAAGTTTACGGGAAAGCTTGCCATTCCGTCCGAGGATGCGGACCGGGAGATGTATGCCTATACGGGAAGGCGCCTTGCACAGGCCGGATATCAGCAGTATGAGATTTCTAATTATGCAAAGCCGGGGCATGCATGCAGGCATAATCTCGGATATTGGACGAGAAAGGAATACTTAGGGCTCGGGCTCGGTGCAGCGTCGCTTCTTTCAGAGGTGCGATACTCGAACGAAACCAGGTTGGATAACTATCTTGCGGATCCGCTGGCCGGCCGTCAGGAGGAGGCTCTCGGACGTAAGGAACAGATGGAGGAATTCGTATTCCTTGGACTTCGCACGACGAAAGGAGTGTCGCGAAGGACCTTTCAGGAATGCTTCCATGAGGAAATGGACGGGTATTGGCATGAGGTAATCCAAAGAAACGTCGCGGACGGGCTTCTATTGGATGACGGAGAGACGATCCGGCTCACTGCAAAGGGCATGGATCTGGGGAATTACGTTTCCGCACAATTCTTATTGGACGATTAGGACTTGCAACCTCAAATTTGTCCCCGCGTATACTATGCTAACGAAGGCCGATTCGGCGGACCTGCGGGAGGCATGGTAGTTGCAAACCTTTCAGCATCCATTAACGCCGGAGGAAGAAGCATGGCAGCTGCGCCAGTTGAGGGAGGGAAGCCCAAAGGAGGCAGAGGCCGCGCGTAAGACGCTCATTGAACGAAACCTGAGATTGGTGGCCCACGTCATCAAGAAATATCAGATCGCAGAGGAAGAACCGGACGACCTTTTATCCATTGGGACCATTGGACTGATCAAAGCCATTAACAGCTTTGACGAGGGCAAGGGGCGGCTTGCGACCTATGCCTGCAGGTGTATTGATAATGAGATTTTGATGCTCCTTCGCAGTAAAAAGAAATCATCCAGGGAGGTATCCCTTTTCGAGTCCATTGGGCAGGATAAGGAGGGGAACGAGATCCGGCTGATGGACGTGATCGAACAGGGACAGTGCGACGTCGTGGATCAGCTGGAGCTCGGAGAAAATTCGAGAAAACTGCGGCGCCTTTTTTGGCGGCTCCTCACAAAAAGGGAGCAAGAGATCCTGGCACTTCGCTATGGACTGACGGGCGGGGAGGAATGGACGCAGAGCCAGATCGGAAAGCGGATGGGCATTTCGAGAAGCTATGTCTCCCGCATCGAAAAGCGCGCTTTGGGAAAGCTTCGAAAAGGGTTTCAGGAAGAGGATCCTGAGAAGTAAAAAAGGACTTGTGTTTTTCTCCTTTGCAAGGTATAATGACTGACATAGGCGGGGCAGGTTTTCTAAGGCCGTGCCCGCCGTTTATCACACTTCTGATTTTCTGTTTCAATAGGACATCACGCGCAGCGAATGTCGTCTTAGGTTATCCCCCGAACGATTTGGATTGGGTAAGGTCTTTTTTGCGTGCTTATTTCGTGAACGTGATCTCGATTTGAAACGAAAAACAATACGCAAAGGAGGTTTTTATGTACAGTACCATTTTATCCGGAGCCCTGCTAGGGATCCGCGCCTGCATGGTGCAGGTGGAGGTTGACGCGGCTTCAGGACTGCCCGCCATGAGCATGGTGGGTTCGCTGGGAGGGGAAGTGCGGGAATCCCGGGAGCGCGTGCTTGCCGCACTAAAGAATGCCGGGATCGACATGCCGCCAAAGCATGTTACGGTGAATCTCTCCCCGGCTGACCTTCGAAAGGAGGGGACGGCTTATGACTTGCCCATTGCCGTGGGTCTTTTGGAGGCGCTTGGCTTTTTCCCGAAGGAAAGTGCCAAGGGAATTTTATTCCTCGGGGAACTTGGCTTAAACGGCGAGATCCGGTCCGTGCGCGGCGTGCTCCCCATTGTTCGGGAGGCGGCGCGAAGGGGGATCAAGGAGTGTATCGTGCCGGAGGTCAATGCCTGTGAGGGCGCCGTGATCCCGAACGTGCGCATCCGCGGGGCAAAAGACTTAGAGCAGGTCATGGTATTTCTCATGGCGAAGGGTAAGGAGAAGGAAGAAATCCTTCCAAGTAGGACGATCTCGCCGGAAAAGCTGATGGAGGAACCGCTCTCGCGACAAGGTTATGATTTCTCAGAGGTCAAGGGGCAGGAAACGGCGAAACGGGCGGCACTGATCGCGGCGGCCGGCTTTCATAACCTTTTGATGCTTGGGCCTCCCGGCGCCGGGAAATCCATGATCGCAAAGCGGATCCCCGACATTATGCCGCCCCTTACTTTGGAAGAGAGCCTGGAAGTCACGGCCGTCTACAGCGTGGCCGGACAACTCGGCGATCGTGCCCTGATCACAAGGAGACCTTTTCAAAGTCCTCATCACGCCATTTCCGTTCCGGCTCTCACCGGAGGCGGCGTGATCCCCAGACCCGGCATCATTTCATTATCTCATCGAGGCGTCCTGTTTCTGGACGAATTACCCGAATTTCAAAGAAACACCTTAGACAGCATGCGACAACCCATTGAGGATAAGCAGGTGCAGATCACGAGAGTGGGCGGCAACCTGATCTATCCAGCGGATTTCATGCTGGTTTGCGCCATGAATCCTTGCCCTTGCGGATACTTTCCTGACCGCAACCGCTGCAGGTGCACGGAGCCGCAGATCAAGCGCTACGCGAGCCGCGTGTCCGGACCGATCCTGGATCGCATCGACCTTTGCGTGGAGCTGCAGGCCGTGGAGGTGACGAGTCTCCAGCAGGATCCAAACGGGGAATCCAGCGCAGACCTGCAAAAGCAGGTGGAGCGCGTAAGGCGCCTGCAGGAGGAGCGGTTCCGCCACACGAAATATCGTTTCAACGGCGACGTGCAGGCGGCTGACATGGAAAGGTTTTGTGCCCTCGGGCCCGTGGAAAAGCGGTGCATGGAGAAGGTCTATTCGGAGATGGGGCTGAGTGCAAGATCCTATCACAGGATCTTAAAGGTTGCAAGGACCATTGCCGACCTTGCCGGTGAGGAGCGGATCAGGGCAGAGCATCTATTGGAGGCCGCCATGTATCGGCCCTCCCAGGAAATTTGGAAACAATAAGGAGGGGACTATGAAGGAAAAAACAAGTTACTTGCAATGGCTGATCAGCTGTTATGAACTTCCCGGGAAGGTGCAGAGGCAAATCTTACAAGCCTTTCCGGATCCAGGGGAGCTCTTTGGAATCTCGAAGGATGGATTCGAGGCGGTACTTCCAGAGCAGTTTGCGGGGATCTTCTGGCAAAAGTGCCGTGAGGTGGGGAGTGTTCGGGGGATGTTGGAGCGAATGGAAAAACTGAAGGAGAAGGGGATTTGCTTTGTGACGCAGGATTCTCCGGACTATCCGGACATGCTTCGGGAAATCCCGGATCCGCCGATCGGGCTCTACTATACAGGCAGACTGCCTCGCAGCGAAGAGGCCTGCGTTGCCATCATTGGTTCGAGGGAATGCTCGGAATATGGACGAAAGGTGGCAAGCGAGCTTGGGAGGTACCTTGGAGAGCGAAGCATACCGGTGATCAGCGGCATGGCGCGGGGGATCGACGGGATCAGTCAGCAGGCGGCGCTGGATGCGGGCGGCGCATCCTTTGGCGTGCTTGGCTGCGGCGTTGACGTTTGCTACCCGCAGTCGAATCAGGGCTTATATCAGCTTCTGCAGGAGAAGGGAGGGATCCTTTCCGCCTATCCGCCGGGAACGCCGCCCCTGGCATGTAATTTCCCGCCGAGAAATCGGATCGTCAGCGGCCTTGCGATGGCGGTCGTGGTGGTGGAGGCTGCCGTGAGGAGCGGGACGAGCATCACGGTCTCCATGGCGCTGGAGCAGGGCCGGGAGGTCTATGTCGTTCCGGGACGCGTGACGGATCGCCTGAGTGAGGGCTGTAATCAGCTGATCAAGGACGGTGCGGCTGTCTACTTAAATCCCGGGCGCTTTGTCGAGGAATTGGAGGAAGCGTATTTCCTGCACAGGATCCGACCAGACGCACCGCTCGCAGCGATCCGGGAAGAGGAACCATCGCTCACGCCGGAACAGAAGGAAATCTGGAAGGCCCTGGATCATACGCCAAAGAGCGTGGAGGAAATCCAAAGGAGTCTGTCCACAAAGATTTCCGTACAGACCTGTAGCATCCGTCTGATGGAACTTACGTTACAAGGAAAGGCAAAGCAGATCACCGCGGGACGCTTTTGCAAAAACTAATGATGGAAAACAATACAAAAGAAAACTATAGGCGCAGGATCAAAAGAAAGTTGTTTTGGGACCGCTATAGGAATACGCTTTCCATACTAGGACTTATAATGATCGGCGTGATGGCCCTGGTAGGGGCAGTCTGTTATCGCCATTATGCGGATTCGGCTGCAAACGGCGCTTTTGGAAGCGGTAAGCCTGCTGAGGAAGGGACGGGGAGTGGGCGCGTGGATATGCCGGAGGGGCGGGAATTCACAAAGGCCCTGTGTTTGACAAATCCAGAGGCCATACCCGCATATGACGGGGAAGACTATGTTACGTTAATGGATTCCATTCCTGGGTTTTCCCTGTATGACCTACGGAACGTGAAGGGTGAGAGCTATAGTGAATTGGATGCGCTGGGGAGATGCGGGAGCGCCGTGGCCATGCTGCATCGTTCCATGATGCCAAGCGAGAAACGGGGAGAGATCGGGGCGGTAAAGCCCACGGGATGGGTGCAGAAAAAGTATGAGGGGATCATTGATTCCAAGCCTCCCTATCTCTATCATCGTTGTCATTTGATCGCCTATGCGCTGACGGGTCAAAATTGTAAC
Organism: uncultured Lachnospiraceae bacterium; assembly: GCA_947305245.1. Classification (GTDB taxonomy): domain Bacteria; phylum Bacillota; class Clostridia; order Lachnospirales; family Lachnospiraceae; genus Acetatifactor. The sequence continues at coordinate 11,038 of CAMZDG010000041.1, read as the reverse complement.
GAAAGGAATCTGATCACGGGCACGCACCATTTCAACGCTGGAACGATGCTGCGGTTTGAGCTCCTTGTCATGCAATATTTGGAGAAGAGCGAAAACCACGTGCTGTACCGCGTGACGCCGCTGTTTCTGGGCGAGGAGCTCCTTGCCAGGGGCGTTGAGATGGAAGCGTATTCCGTGGAGGATTATGGCGAGGGAGTCTGCTTTCACGTGTTCGTCTATAACGTGCAGCCAGGGATCCGGCTCGATTATGCGACGGGAGAGAGCGAGAAAGAATGGTGACGGAGAGATTTCAGAAAGAGGCATGAGACGGAAAGTCTTGCGAAGAGAAAAGTCATGAAAAAAGGCGCCGGGAGTGATCAGCCACGTCCCGGCGCTTTTGTTGTTTCTATTTTACGTGAGAACTTTTCGGTTAATTTCCGATCGCATCCTTCAGCTGCAGTGCACCGTACAAAGCATACTTGGGACGCAGGTTGGAATCATAGAGAAGGGGACTGTATTCCTTTCTCCAGGACAGACCGTCAGAGAAGCCCCAGAAGGTCAGTGCATCCATCTTTAAGGTGCCTGCGTCGACGCGCTCGAACAAGCCGTTGATCAAGTCATAATAGAAATTTCCCTGCTTTACCAGATTCTCCTCGGTGGCCTTTAAGGGTGCCTGATATCTGCCAAGGCATACGTCGAGCTCCGTGAGCTGTACCTTCAGCCCGGTAGCTGCCACGGCATCTACTGTGTTAAAATACTGATCCAGGCTGTCAGAGGTGTAAAGATGCGCCTGGAAGCCGACGCCGTCGATCAGATAGTTGCCGTCCTTGTCCACAAGGGTGTTGACAAAGTCGATCAGGGTCTGCGTCTTGAACTGCTCATTGTAGTCGTTGTAATACAGATCGATGCTCTCGGGAGCATACTTGTCCGCATAGTAGAAGGCATACCAGAGATAGTCGTCGCCGATCACCTTGGACCAGTTGTTCTGGCGCATGCTGCCGTTCTCCATCCATGCTTCGTTGACTACGTCATAGGCATAGAACATATCGATATAACCAAGCTCCGTCAGCTGCTCGAAGGTTTCCTTGATCATGTTCTCCATGCGTGCGAGCATCTCTTCGCGGCTCACATATTCATTCTTGCTCTCAAAGCCTTCATGGAAGATCCATTCCGGCGTCTGGCTGTACCATACGAGCGTATGACCTCTCATGGCAAGGTTGTTCTCCTTCGCCCAGTCGAGCATCGTGATGGCATCCTTGTTGAAGGAAACCGTCAGCTTCCCGGATTCCTTACTCTTTTTCTGGCTCAGAGTGGCATCGGGCTTCATGGAGTTCTCCATGGTCACGCTGGTGAAATGCGTCCGAATGATCTGATTCGTCATGGCGCGGCTGATCATGTTCGTGGTCAGGCAGGTGCCGACCTTCATGCCGTGCTCTGCGAAGAGATCCTTCAGCGTCTTTCCCTCGGCGGGATCAGCGGTGGGAGCAGGCGTGGCCTGTGCTTCAGAGGAAGCCTCCTCGGTGCTCTCAGACGTGGATTCCTGTGAGGACTCAATCTGTGAACTGGTATCGGTCGCTGACTCTGACGAGGTGCCTGCACCCGTACATCCCATGAGGGAGAGGATGAGCAGTCCTGTCACAAGTAAAATGCTTTTCTTTTTCAATTTAATAACCCTTCTTTCCGGAAATGATACGCGCCTGATTTCGCGACGCACCTGTTATCATAGTATAGAATTTTATTTATGTCAATTCTTTCGCCTGCTTCTTATGCTCAAATTTTGCGGTGAGACCCTGCAAGAAAGGCGCTGCGGCGAGGTTTAACTTGTGATTCCGCGGGATTTATGATAAAATAAAAAACGGTAGGAGGTGACGGTCTATGATCAGCATGAAGTGTAAAAATTGCGGCGGAGAGATGTCCGTGGACGGAAGCGGAAATCTCTATTGCAACTATTGCGGGACGAAGTCGGCCTTTCGTGATGATGAGCTGCTTGCTTATAAGAATTTTCGCCTGCAGGTGCTTAATTACCTTCGCGGCGTGCATGACCAGAAGGCGGATGGAAAGAGCAATGAAGAGCTGCTCTGGGCAAATGCCGAGACAAAGCATGTTCGGCTGACAAACGGTGCGGACGTCACCATTCGATATATCTATGAAAATGAGGGAAGCGTTGCGACGACTTACCTGACGAGAAATAATATTATATATCTGTTCAAGCCTTCCGAAAGCAAGCAGGCGGGTCGCATGCTTGACGCGCTCGCAGACCTTCAGTATCCTGCGGCGGACGTAAAGAACTTGAATGAGTGCTTCCCGAAGCTTGCGGGCCGTTATGAACTGGAGGGCGGAGGAGTGCTCGTCGCATTTGAGCGTCCGGACAACGTATTCCCCTTGGCCATGTTCGGAAGCTTAGAGCCGGAGCACGTGGCCTGGATCGTATCGAGGATGGAGAATTTCTGCTGCGTACTCGAATATAGTGATCTGGTGCATTCTGCCATCAACGAGGATGCCGTGTTCATCAATCCTTTTGTGCATCACGCGATCCTCTTTGGCGAGTGGTGGAGGGCTTATGACAGGTTGGAGGTTCGGGGAGTGTTCCGAAATCCGGATCTTCGGGGTGTCAGGGAAACCGCAAAGAGAGTCCTTGGGATCCACTTGGAGGAAGCGCCTGAACAATTTCGAAGGTTCCTGGACGGAGCGCCCGCCGCGGATGCCTATCAGGATTTTGAACAGTGGGACCGCGTGATCGAGGAAGGCTTCGGCGGAAGAAGATTTGCAAAGATGAAGGTCGATTTCGAATAAATCTAATGAGATAGTACGCAAAGGAGGTACAACATGGGAAGAGGGAGTTATAAGGCATCGGATTGGAGCAAGCTAAAGAACAGCAGAAATCTTGGGAATGCAGCAAATGAAAAAGAGATCTTTTTGCGCAACAGCTGCGATCCCAGATTTGACCCGAAGTTCATCCAGTTTCGTGAGGCAAGGGATTCGGAGGATCATCCGGAATCCATGCCGATCATCATCGGACTGGACGTGACGGGTTCCATGGGGTATCTCGCGGAGAAGGTGGCCAAGGAAGCCCTGAACGAGACGATGATGAAGCTGTATTCGACCAACGCGGTCAAGGATCCCGCACTTTTATTTGCAGCTTATGGAGATTTCAGAGATTCCAGTCCCCTGCAGGTGACGCAGTTTGAGTCGGACATCCGTATCGCAGAACAGCTCTTGGATCTCTACCTGGAGAACTGTGGTCAGGGAGACGTGGCGCTGAGCCTTCTTTGGCACTTTGCGGGAAGCCATACGGAGCTTGACAATTATAGAAAGCGCAAGAAGAAGGGATTCCTTTTCACCATCGGTGATGCTGCGGAATGCCGCGAAGGGGACCTGCGGCAGACCTATGAGAGAGTTTTCGGAGAGACTGTAACGGAGAACATTCCGACCATTCTGAATAGGGCGAAGGAAAAGTTTGAAATCTTCCATCTCTTCCTGGATCACAACAGGGAGAAGGCACAGAATATCGTGGATTACCTTCCCGGTCATACGATGGCGATCACGCCCGGCGAGGTCGATGCGATCCCGGAGATCCTCATCAGCACCATGCAGATGGTGGCGAGCGGCATGACCATTCCCGAGTGCCTGCGGCAGTGGCCGGAGCTGAAGCGCCCCGTGGTAGAAAAAGCGCTTCGTGACTTAAAGCTTGTGGATAAAAAGAAGGGACTCGTCTTTTGAGCGGGCAAGTGATCCGCGCAGTCATAGGGAAAGGATTTGGCGATGAGGGGAAGGGACTTGCCGTCGACTATTTTTGCAGCAAAGTCCCGGAAGCCTTGGTGCTGAAGCATAACGGAGGAGCTCAGGCGGGACATACGGTGGAACCGGATGGAAAAAGATTTGTGTTTCATCAATTGTCGTCTGGCTCCTTTCGTCATGCAGATACGTTCTGGGCGGATTCTTATTATCCCGATCTGTATAAGCTTGGCGAAGAGGCGGAAGAATTTCGCGCCGTCAGTGGGTCCGTGCCCAAGATATTATGCGACGTCAGAACAAAAGTAACACTGATCGATGACGTGCTGATCAACATGCTGCTGGAGACGCTGCGCGGAGACGCAAGGCACGGGAGCTGCGGCATGGGGATCAATGAATGTGACCTTCGAAGTAGGGCCGGGCATGCAATGACAGTATATGATTTTCTGTCTTTGGATGCAAAGGCGCTGAAGCAAAGGATGCTGGAGATCCGGGAAGGCTATGGACGAGAGCGCATTCGTACGGCGCTTCGCGAGGAAGCGGGAGTTGAAAGCCTGAGTGCGCCGCATAGCGCTGAGGAGGAGATCGTGCGAAGAATTGCCGCGCATGCGGACGCGCGGGAATATATGGATTGCCTTTCCTCAAGGACAGTGATCGAAAACATCGTGGAGGAGATGCAGCGCAATGCGGAGAAATACGTGACTCCCATCGAGGATACTGCTAAGCTTCTGCGGGAGCGAGAAAGCATCGTGTTTGAGAGCGGGCAGGGGCTTCTTCTCGACGGGGAGAATACGCAGTTTTGGCCGCATGTTTCCGCATCGAGAACAGGATTGCATCATCCCATAAGGATCTTAAAGGAAGCAGGTCTTTCCCTGGACGAGGCAGTATACGTAACGCGCACCTACGTGACGCGGCATGGCGCGGGGCCCTTGCCATATGAATGCACGGCAAAGTCTCTTGGACTCACGGAGGCTGACGCAACGAATATTGATAATCCCTGGCAGGGAAGCATTCGGTATGCGTCCCACGGCACCATGGAAGAATTCCTTCAGCCAGTGATGGACAATTTGAAAGCCGTGAACGTCCGGAAGGATGATACTTTGGGCGTAAAGGATGAAACAATGTCTGAAAGGAAGGAGCGCGGGCCATTCGTTTCTCTGTTTTTAACGCATTTGAATGAAACGAGGGAGTGCCTGCGCATGGCGGACAAGGCATTGCCGATCAATGAACTGCTAAGCGATGAGACATTTCGAAATGTATTTGACAGATGCTATCTGTCTGAGGATAAGGATTCCAGAAACACGAAAGAAGTTCAGCTAGATTAAAGGAGCGGGAAATGAGCATGCAGAAAGAAACGAAAAAGGGAAAGGGCGTATGGATCATCTTAGGGATTTGCCTTGTAGTGGCGGCTCTGGGCATCTTAGGCTGGATCCTAAAACCGAGCATTGAGTATCGCATGACTATGTCGAAGGCAAAGGGATATCTGGAAGCCAAGGAGTATGATCAGGCGATCGAAGCGTATGAAAAGGCCAGTAAGATCAAGGTTTCTTCCAATTTGGCCGAAGACGGTCTGTATGAAACCTACCTGGCATGGGCGAAAAAGCAGATCGACGACGGGGAATATGAGGAAGCCGCAAAGTCTGCAAAAGAAGCCCTGTATATCAAGAAAAATGACAAGGCGTATGACGTTTTGTATGAGGCAAAGTGTGGACTTGCCGAGCAGTATCTGAAGGCGGAGAAATATGAAAAGGCCATAAAAACCGTTCAGTCCGTGCTGGATAAGGATCCGGAGAATGAAAAGGCTACGGAAGTATATCGAAAGATCCAAGAGAAGATGATGGTTGATTATCTGACGAAGTTCCCCAAAGACCAGGATCAAAAGGATCAAAAGGATCAAAAGGATCAAAAGGATCAAAAGGATCAAAAGGATCCGCCGGTTGTCACTAAGGAGAAGACCAAGCTCACCATGTGGACCATGATCCCGGAGAACGACGCAAGTTATCGTGCCCTGCAATATAGTATTCAAGAGCTGGAGGGCATCTATTCGGACGTGGAAGTGCAGGTGGAAGCATTTGACAGCTATGAGTATCGGAGCAGACTCTGTTCCGCGATCGCTGCCGGGGAGGAACCTGACATTTATTATTGTACGACGGGGGATTTCCTGGAGCTTGTAGTGGACGCGGGAAGTGCCGTTTCTTTGAATGACGCTTACTTGCAATATGAAGATCAGATCATGAAATCCTGCGTAAACTCCGTGACGTTTCGTGACAGGGTCTTTGCCATTCCCACGGCATATCATGCGGTCGTTATGTTCGCCAACATGGACGTGCTGGAGGCGGTCGGATTTGACAGGATCCCTGAGACCTTTGACGAGCTGACGACATGCTGCGCCGAACTGAAAAAAGAGGGATATGTTCCGTTTGCCTGTGGCGGTGAAGAGTACTGGGCTGTCATGGAGTATGCGGAAAGCATGATGATCAAGTCGGCGGGCGCTGAGAATCTTTATGACGTGTTCATGGGACGGAGCACTTGGAATAATCAGCAAATTGCGAATGCGATCCATGTCTTTAAGCGGATGTGTGAGCTAGGCTATATCGAGGGGCAAGGACTATATAATGACGAGGCAAAGGATATGCTCCTAAACGATGAAGCTGCGTTTTACGTCAGCGGCACGTGGAATTGCGCAGATTTTTCCTTATATGGCGACGGCAAGATTGCCGTAGGAGAATTTCCCGTCATGTATTCGGAGTATGCCGAAATGGGAGAGATGATCGGTGGACCGTATCGCTGTATTTGCGTGGCTTCGCGCTCTAAACATAGGGACGTGGCGACAGAGTATGCGTTTGAATTTGCGCGCAGAATGAACCATTATGAGTGCCTTGACGGATGTGGTATCTCTGCTTTTCTTCCCTATGGGGACGAAAGTTCTATCGATCCTTTGTTTCGTCAGGCGATGGAGCTGTGCATGAACGCAAAAACCTTGGTTTTATATGGTGACAGCATCATGTCGAGTGAAAATGCATCCCTTTATTATGAGGGATATCAAGGGGTGTTTAACGACGAGGTTACGGGAAAAGAGTTTACGTACTCCATGTCGCAGCGCCTTTGGTGAGGTAAGAAATGAGACTATTGATCCTTGGAGGCACGTACTTTCTGGGGAAGGCATTCCTGGAAGCGTGCGATGACGGGAAAACGGAGATCACCGTCTTGAACCGGGGGAATCGAAAGGTTCTTGGCAATGAGGACGGACATATCAGGGAGATCCGCGCGGACCGGACGAACGAAGCGGCGCTTGCCGCCGTGCGAGAGCAGTTCGATCCTAATGGGTATGACTGCGTGGTCGACTTTTGCGCCTATGCGCCCGGCGACATTCGAAGGATCGCGGAGCTCGGATTTCCCATCAGGCAATATGTGTTTGTTTCCACCTGCGACGTGTACCGCCGCGGCAAGGGAGCTGTGCTTTCAGAGGATGCGGCGCTGGAAGAACGGGATTTCGGCGGTGAGGCGGGTGCCTATATCTGTGGCAAGGTCGCACTGGAGAAGGAACTTCTGGCAGTCGCCCGGGAGAAGGAAATGCATTATACTTCCATTCGTCCCGCGTTCATCTACGGGCCATACAATTATGCGCCCCGGGAGGAAATTTTCTTTCAGTGGGCGGCGAAGGCCGGGCAGGTGCTCTTCCCGGAGGACGCTGACGGAAGCTTTCAGATGGTTTACGTGAAGGACCTCGCTAGATTTTTATTGCTTTGCCTCGGCAATGAGAAGGCATATGACGAAGCCTTTAACGTCTGCGGCGCACCGATTGACTATCAAGCTTTCTTGGATGCGCTCGATGATGCGCTTGGATCAAAGCTGGTTCGCGTTGGCGTGCCCGTGCAGACCGTTTTGGAAAAGGGCATTCCGTTGCCGTTCCCGCTAACGAAGGCAGAGAGTGAATGCTATGACTCCGCAAAGGCGAGGACGCTGGACGCAGAATTTACAACTCTTGCGGAAGGGCTTCGGGAAAGTTATGCATGGTTTCTTTCAAGGGAGTCTTTCTGAGGTTGGATGGTGACAGAATGAAGTGGGCACTAGGGCAATGCCCGAAGGAGACGGGTTTGCCTGCCGGGAAAGGGGTGAGTTACTTTGGTCAACATGGAATTTGTTTTGCGGGAAGTGGACCGCTTGTTTGATGAAAATAAGGCAAAGGAGGCGGAAGTCTTCCTGCTTGACATCCTTGCGCGTGAAAGGGCGGAGGGGAATCTCGGCGTTTGCCTGCAGGTCTTGAATGAACTCATCGGGTATTATCGTCAGACCTCAGAGAAGGAGAAGCTCCTTGACGTGATCCGTGAATCCATGGAGGACGTGGATGCGCTGGACCTTCGCGGAACGGTGTGGTATGCCACGACGGCCCTGAACGCTGCAAATGCCTACAGGTCCATTGGCGATCTTGCATCCTCGAGGCATTATTATGAAGAGGCGAAGGAGATCTATGACAGGGAAATGCCAAGCGGCGACATGCGGCTTGCGGGATTATATAATAACTTGAGCCTTCTTGAGCAGGAGGAGGGGCACTGGACAGAGGCGGAGGAAAACCTCTTAAAGGCCCTTGAGATCGTGAAGGCGAATCAGTCGGGCTTTGAGATCGCGGTGACCTATGCAAACCTTGCAAATACGGCGATCCTTGCGACAGACTATGAGAAGGCGAAGGATTATGCAAAGCGCGCCATTCAGTGCTTCCGCAAACGAAACCTTTACGATGCGCATTACTGCGCGGCGCTTTCTGCGCTGGCCACCTGTCATTTCCAGGCGGGGGAATATGAAAAAGCGCGTGAGTTATTCCAGGAGGGCATGACCATCGTGGAGGGCACGCTTGGAAAGAATACACAATATGAAAGGTTACGGGAGAATCGCGATGCCTGCGAGAAAAAGCTAAAAGAGCTTCACGGCGCAGATCCCAGGGAGGAGACTGTTGCGAGAATGCCCGCGGCGAGCGGATCCGCATGGCAGGAGCTTGGAAGCCTCTTGCAGGAGGAGCTTGGGAAGAAGGAAGCTCAGATGAATATCAGCGAGGCGACCGTGGAACCGTCTTCGTTCGTACCAGGGCTGGAGCTTTCGAAGCGTTTTTATGAGACTTACGGAAAGCCAATGTTAGAGAAGGAGTTTTCAGAGTTTGTGCCCTATCTGGCCGTGGGGCTTGTCGGTGAGGGATCGGATTGCATGGGCTTTGACGATGAGACGTCCAGGGATCATGACTGGGGCCCCGGCTTTTGCATTTGGATCCCCGCAAGGCTGGAGGTCGAGATCGGAAGAAAGCTACGGGAATGCTATGATGCCCTGCCGGAGGAATTTCTGGGGCATCGGCGCGTGAAAACGGCGCAGGGCTCTTCAAGACTCGGGGTCATGACCATCGAAGGGTTTTATCAGAAATACGCCGGCATGCGGGAGGATGGCTCCTTTGACTGGCGCGGGATGGAGGATGCATCCTTCCTGGCAGCGACGGACGGAGAGGTGTTTTCGGATCCCGAGGGAACCTTTAGCAAGATCCGCGCTGAGCTGCAAAAGGGATATCCGGAGGAGATCCGTTTCTTAAAGATCGCGGAGGACTGCGCAAAGATCTCACAGACGGGACAGTATAATTATTTCCGGATGCTTTCGCGGGGCGACCGGATGACGGCGGATGCAATGCTCATGGAGTGCACAAGGCATATCATGCGACTCTGGCATCACTTAAACAATGCGTATTGCCCGCATGATAAGTGGCTAAAAAAGAGCACCGAGCGTCTCCCAGGCGGCGGAGAGGTGGTTGCACTTTTGGAGCAGATCCATGCCACGCTTCGGATGGAGAATGACAGGGCGAGAATCCAGGCAAATGAATTTCTGGAGGAAATCTGCGGTGGAATTGCCAGGGCGTTATATGACGAGAGCCTGATCAGCGACGTGGATTCCTATCTGGATCACCAGGTGGAAGAACTGCTGATGAAGGCGTCCTACGCGAAGCTTAGCGACGAGGAGCTGGTAAAGCGGATCGCAAAGACGGAGTTTGCAGCCTTCGACAAGGTAAAGAATGAGGGCGGACGCGCGTCGTGCCAGAATGACTGGCCGACCTTCTCCGTGATGCGAAAGAGTCAATATCTCACGTGGGACCGCACCATGCTGATGCAATATTTATATGATTTCGAGCGGGAGATGCGGATCGGTCATAATCTCATCACGGAGAAATATGGTCGCATGATGGAAAGCACGGCGCCCGAGAAATATGAGGAGCTCAAGGAGAATTTCCCGGAGCTGTCCGCAGAGAAGAAGGCCGTGATCGAGCAGATCGTGGCGCTGCAGATGAACATGGTGGAGGAGCTCGCGAAGGAATATCCAAAGGTGGTTTCCAATGCGAGGAGCCTTCATACCTATGAGGATAACATGTTTGATACGTCCTACGAGACTTATCTTCGCGGGGAGATCAGCACGTATTCTGATAAGATGCTGCAGCTCTATGCGGGCTACGTGATCCGTCATGCGCGGGAGGGAAAGAATATCGCGAGGGCCACAATGGAGAATACCGCAAGGCTATATGGATATCAAAATCTGGATGAGTTTCAGGCGTCCATGGAATAGACGAAAATAAAAAGAAGCAACCAAAGCTGATCGCAAGGAGGAGGGAATCGATCATGAAAAAAGAAACATCAATCAGAACAGTGTATGTCACCGCATGGGTGATGAGGTTTATGGGCCTGATCAGTCTGCTCGTCGGACTATTCTTTGACGGCGTGCTGCCACTGATCATCGGTGCCTGCGTAGGACTGGCACTCTTTGGCGGAGGAACCGTTTATGAATTAGTAAAATACAGGTGCCCAAGCTGCGGGATATACATTGGAATGAGAAACTTGCCGTTTGGACATTGCAAGTACTGCGGGAAGCCGCTCGTCATCGAGGATTATGAGCTCCCTAAGGATGAGGACATTCGCTGACGAAAGCCGCCGGCAGGGGCACTGCGGCCTGCATCAGAAAAGGTCAGTGCTTTGTGCGGAAATAGTTGCGTGCCGAGGGTTATTTATGATATGATGGAATTGGTTGCAAGACGAAGCGAGTTTTGCAAGTAAAAATTCATCAGACGACAGATTAAGGAGGGTTTTCAAATGAAGTACGTATGTCCGGTTTGTGGTTATGTTCATGAAGGGGATCAGCCCCCTGAGAAATGCCCCATCTGCAATGTTCCCGGGGAGAAGTTTACCGTGATGAGTGAGGAGAGAACTTGGGCTTCCGAGCACGTGGTTGGCATTGCCTCCGACGTAAGCGAGGATATCAAGAAGGACCTTCGCGCAAACTTCGAGGGCGAGTGCTCTGAGGTTGG
>CAMZDG010000040.1 GCA_947305245.1 uncultured Lachnospiraceae bacterium | reverse complement strand
CTTCACCGGGGATATAGCTGGTCACTTCAATTCCGTTAGAAAGACGAACTCTGGCGATCTTTCTAAGAGCAGAGTTAGGCTTCTTAGGGGTAGCAGTCTTAACCGCGGTGCACACGCCACGCTTCTGAGGAGCGGAGATATCCGTTGCCTTCTTGTGAAGAGAGTTGTAACCCTTCTGAAGTGCAGGTGCAGTAGACTTCTTAACGGTAGTCTGACGGCCCTTTCTAACTAACTGGTTAAATGTTGGCATTCTGTTTCACCTCTTTCTTTTTTATAATTTGTATGTTGATTCCCTGCCGAAACCGTTCCTATCAATCACGTTTCCTTTAGGGGCACACTCAAATAGTATAAATGTTTCAAAAACTGTTGTCAACAGCAATTTCCCTTATTTTATGGGATTTTTGGCATTTTTATAATGCAAAAGTGCACATTTTACTGGATTTCCTTCAAATAACGCTCCAAAGCGTCTTCCCAGGCGGGCAATCTCTCGAAGCCGTTCGCCGTGAGTTTTTCCTTGCTCATGCGGCTGTTCGCGGGGCGAAATGCCTTCGCTCCATACTCGGCAGTGGTCACGGGCTTCACGGTCACGTTCTTTCCCGCCTTCTCAAAGATGGCCTTCGCGAATTCATACCAGGAGCAGAAGCCCTCGTTCGTCGCGTGATAAATGCCATACTTGTCCGTCTGCACCATGTCCACGAGAAGCCTTGCAAGATCATAGGTATAGGTGGGAGAGCCATACTGATCGCTCACCACCGTCAAGGTATCATGGGTCTCAGCGAGACGAAGCATGGTCTTCACGAAATTCTTTCCGTTCACGCCGAACACCCAGGCAATGCGGACGATGAAATACTCGTCCAGGGTTTCCATTACCGCGAGCTCGCCCTCACGCTTCGTAAGGCCGTACACCGTCTTCGGTCCGCAGGGATCCTCCGGTTCCCAGGGCTTCTCGCCCTGCCCGTCAAACACGTAATCCGTGCTGATTTGGATCATCTTGATCCCGAGCTTCTTACAGGTTTTCGCAATGTTCCTCGGTCCGTCCGCATTCACTCTCCTGCAGATCGCCTCATTGTCCTCCGCTGCATCCACGGCCGTATACGCCGCACAGTGGATCACCGCGTCGGGATTTGCCTGCGTGATCACACGGTCCACGCTCTCCGCGTCCGTAATGTCCATCTCTTCAATGTCCACGCCCACGGCCTCCATGCCGCGTTTTTCCAGCTCTCTTACGACGTCATACCCCAGTTGTCCCCTGACTCCCGTCACAAAAACCTTCATAATCTGTCTCCTGCGATAGAATAAATAAGGTGAATAACGGCCGCCCGAATGGGCGGCCGATCATCTCTTTGGTTCATTACGATTAGTTCTCGGAGCCTTCCTCCGCAACGGTGATCATGTTGATCTCCTGCTCACCGGTCTCCTCGCCATCCTCAGACAGCGAGATCATCATATTGTCATCCGAAAGCGCATCCGTGCTCAGCACCGTGTTGCGATATCTCTTCATGCCGGTACCAACGGGGATCAGCTTACCGATGATCACGTTCTCCTTCAGGCCGATCAGGGGATCGATCTTACCCTTGATGGCTGCTTCCGTCAGAACCTTCGTGGTCTCCTGGAAGGATGCCGCCGACATAAAGGAGTTGGTAGCCAGGGCTGCCTTGGTGATACCAAGCATTACCTGCTTGCCCTCAGCGGGAGCCTTGCCTGCTGCCTTCAGCTCTTCGTTCATGTCCTCAAAGTCAAGGACGTCAACCAGGGTGCCGGGAAGGAACTCAGTGTCACCGCTGTCCTCGATGCGGGTCTTCTTCAGCATCTGACGAACGATCACTTCAATGTGCTTATCTGCAATGTCTACGCCCTGCAGACGGTATACTCTCTGTACCTCGCGAAGCATGTAATCCTGTACGGCACGGATTCCCTTGATCTTTAACAGGTCATGAGGGTTCACGCTACCTTCGGTCAGCTCGTCGCCGGCCTCAAGCACCTGGCCGTCCATCACCTTGATACGGGAACCGTAAGGGATCAGATATGCCTTGGACTCTCCGGTCTCCTCGTTGGTGATCACGACTTCACGCTTCTTCTTGGTGTCACGGATCTCAGCAGTTCCGCCGAACTCAGCAATGATCGCAAGTCCCTTGGGCTTACGAGCCTCGAACAGCTCCTCTACACGGGGAAGACCCTGTGTGATGTCGTCACCTGCCACACCGCCGGTGTGGAAGGTTCTCATGGTCAGCTGAGTACCAGGCTCACCGATGGACTGTGCGGCGATGATGCCGACTGCCTCACCGACCTGTACTGCCTCGCCGGTTGCCATGTTGGCACCATAGCACTTTGCGCAGATGCCGAACTTGGAACGACAGGTCAAGATCGTACGGATCTTTACTTCCTCGATGGGCTTGCCATCCTTGTCAACGCCTACGGTCAGGATCTTCTGTGCACGGCTGGGCGTGATCATGTGATTATGCTTCACGATCATGTTGCCATCCTTGTCGAAGATGTCTTCGCAGGTGAATCTTCCGGTGATACGATCCTTTAAGCTCTCGATGGTCTCCTTACCGTCGGTGAACGCCTTCACGATCATGCCGGGGATCGGGTCATCCTTGCTCTTGCGGCAGTCCGTCTCGCGAATGGACAGCTCCTGAGATACGTCAACCATTCGTCTGGTCAGGTAACCGGAGTCTGCGGTACGCAGTGCGGTATCGGACAGACCCTTACGGGCGCCGTGTGCGGACATGAAGTACTCCAGTACGTCCAAGCCCTCACGGAAGTTCGACTTAATGGGCAGCTCGATGGTACGACCGGTGGTATCTGCCATCAGTCCACGCATGCCGGCCAGCTGCTTGATCTGCTGGTTGGAACCACGCGCACCGGAGTCTGCCATCATGAAGATGTTGTTGTACTTATCAAGGCCTGCCAGCAGCACCTTGGTCAGCTCAGCATCCGTCTCATTCCAGGTTTCAACCACCGCACGATATCTCTCCTCCTCGGTGATAAGACCGCGGCGGAAGTTTGCGGAGATCTTGTCAACGGTTGCCTGTGCATCAGCCAGCATCTGAGGCTTCTGCGCGGGCACGGTCATATCGGAAATGGATACGGTCATGGCTGCTCTCGTGGAGTACTTATAGCCAATGGCCTTCACGTCATCCAGCACCTCGGCGGTCTTGGATGCGCCGTGAGTGTTAATTACTTTTTCAAGAATCTGCTTCAATCCCTTCTTGCCTACGTGGAAATCCACTTCCAGCTTTAAGAGATCTTCCGGATTGGTCCTGTCTACAAAGCCAAGGTCCTGAGGCAGGATCTCGTTGAACAGGAACCGTCCCAGCGTGGAGGAAACGTTGCCGCTCACCTCGTTGCCGTCTGCATCCTTCTTCGTCACGCGAACCGTGATGCGGGAGTGCAGGGTGATCACCTGATTCTCATATGCGAGAATGGCTTCATTCACGCTCTTGAAGAACTTTCCTTCGCCGATGGCGCCAGGTCTCTCCTGAGTCAGGTAGTAAATGCCAAGCACCATGTCCTGGGAAGGCACTGCCACGGGGCCGCCGTCGGAAGGCTTCAGAAGGTTATTGGGAGACAGGAGCAGGAAACGGCACTCTGCCTGCGCCTCAACGGACAGGGGCAGATGCACTGCCATCTGGTCACCGTCGAAGTCCGCGTTGAATGCGGTACATACGAGGGGATGCAGCTTAATAGCCTTACCTTCTACCAGAATGGGCTCAAATGCCTGAATACCAAGTCTGTGCAGGGTAGGTGCACGGTTCAGCATCACGGGATGCTCCTTGATGACCTCCTCGAGCACGTCCCAAACCTGGGTGTCCAGTCTCTCGACTAATTTCTTTGCATTCTTAATGTTCTGGCTGATGCCCTTAGCCACCAGCTCCTTCATCACAAAGGGCTTGAACAGCTCGATCGCCATCTCCTTGGGAAGGCCGCACTGATAGATCTTCAGTTCGGGTCCTACCACGATAACGGAACGGCCGGAGTAGTCAACACGCTTACCCAAAAGGTTCTGACGGAAGCGTCCGGACTTACCCTTGAGCATGTCGGACAGGGACTTCAGCGCTCTGTTTCCAGGGCCGGTAACGGGTCTGCCGCGACGACCGTTGTCGATCAGGGCATCCACTGCCTCCTGGAGCATTCTCTTCTCATTGCGCACGATAATGTCGGGCGCGCCGAGCTCAAGAAGTCTCTTCAGACGATTGTTTCTGTTGATGATTCTTCTGTACAGGTCATTCAGGTCAGAGGTTGCGAAACGTCCGCCGTCGAGCTGTACCATGGGACGAAGATCAGGGGGGATGACGGGAATTACGTCCATCACCATCCACTCAGGCTTATTCTGAGAGCCGCGGAATGCCTCCACAACCTCCAGTCTCTTTACGATGCGGGCACGCTTCTGTCCGGTGGACTCTGCAAGGCCCTCACTGAGCTCAGCGGATTCCTTCTCCAGGTCGATGGCCTGCAGGAGCTCCTTGATGGCTTCTGCACCCATGCCAACGCGGAACTTGTTGCCATAGGTCTCACGAGCCGTCTGATACTCCTTCTCGGAAAGGATCTGCTTATACTCCAAATTGCTCTCGCCGGGATCCAACACAATGTAAGAGGCGAAATACAGCACCTTCTCCAGCACGCGGGGAGACAGATCGAGGATCAGTCCCATCCGGCTGGGGATGCCTTTGAAATACCAAATGTGGGACACGGGAGCAGCGAGCTCGATGTGACCCATGCGCTCTCTGCGGACGCTTGCCTTGGTGACTTCCACGCCACAACGATCGCAGACCACGCCCTTATAGCGGATCTTCTTATACTTACCACAATGACACTCCCAGTCCTTCTGGGGTCCAAAAATCTTCTCACAGAACAGGCCGTCTCTTTCGGGCTTCAGGGTTCTGTAGTTGATGGTTTCAGGCTTTGTCACCTCACCGTGAGACCACTCGAGGATCTTCTCCGGTGATGCCAGGCCGATCTTGATCGCATCAAACGTCATGGCCTGATAATTATCCTTGTTCATTTCTGGCATTTATGGCACTCCCTTTCTGCTAATCTGCTTTCTTGCCCCGGCTGCCCGAGGATTTTCTTCCCGGGCAGCCGTTTACGGGCTGCATGGTTTGGGGCGATCACTCATCTATGTCGTCATAGGAGTCGTCGCTGTAATCGTCGTCGGTGAAATCTCCCTCGGGCTCAGCGTCAACGAATTCGCCGTCTTCGCTGAATTCCTTGGTCTGATATCCCAATGCGCCAAGCGAATTAGCATCATAATCATTATATTTGCGGTCATCATCAAGATCGAAGCGGTACTCGGAATCGCCGTAATCAATGTTCTCCATGATCTGGACTTCCTCGCCGTCCTCGCCGAGCACTCTCACGTCAAGGCCGAGTGCCTGCAGCTCCTTAAGGAGCACCTTGAAGGACTCAGGGATTCCTGCGGGAGGAATGTTGTCACCCTTGATGATCGCTTCGTAGGTCTTCACACGTCCGATCACGTCGTCGGACTTCACGGTCAGGATCTCCTGCAGCGTGTAGGATGCGCCGTATGCCTCGAGAGCCCAAACCTCCATCTCACCGAAACGCTGTCCGCCGAACTGTGCCTTACCACCGAGCGGCTGCTGGGTAACCAGGGAGTACGGGCCGGTAGAACGAGCATGGATCTTATCGTCTACCAGGTGATGGAGCTTCAAATAATGCATGTGACCGATGGTTACGGGGCTGTCGAAGAACTCACCCGTACGACCGTCTCTCAGACGAACCTTACCGTCTCTGGAGATGGGCACGCCCTTCCAAAGCTTTCTGTGCTCTCTGTTCTTGGAGAGATACTCGAGCACCTCGGGAAGAAGCTCCGCCTTATGCTTGCTCTCAAAGGTCTCGCCCTTCCACTCCTTGCCGTCCGCGGTAGTGGTCAGACCGTCTGCCTTCCACTGCTTCGCCTCAGCGGCATCGAAAGGAAGGTTTGCATAATCGTTGGCCAGATCCAGCGTATCCATGATGTCATGCTCGTTTGCGCCGTCGAACACGGGAGTAGCCACGTTAAATCCAAGTGCCTTTGCAGCCAGGGAGAGATGGATCTCAAGCACCTGACCGATATTCATACGAGAAGGCACGCCCAAAGGATTCAGCACGATGTCCAGGGGGCGTCCGTTGGGCAGATAAGGCATATCCTCCACGGGAAGGACGCGGGAAACCACACCCTTGTTACCGTGACGACCAGCCATCTTGTCACCTACGGAAATCTTTCTCTTCTGTGCAATGTAAATACGAACGGTCTGGTTCACGCCAGGAGACAGCTCGTCGCTGTTCTCGCGGGTAAATACCTTCGCGTCAACCACAATACCATACTCACCGTGAGGAACCTTCAGGGAAGTGTCACGCACCTCTCTTGCCTTCTCACCAAAGATGGCACGAAGCAGTCTCTCCTCGGCAGTCAGCTCGGTCTCGCCCTTCGGCGTTACCTTACCAACCAGAATGTCACCTGCGCGAACCTCTGCGCCGATACGGATGATACCGCGATCGTCCAGATCCTTCAGGGCATCGTCGCCAACGCCGGGAACGTCTCTGGTGATCTCCTCGGGTCCAAGCTTGGTGTCGCGGGCCTCTGCCTCATACTCCTCGATATGTACGGAGGTGTAAACGTCCTCCTGCACGAGTCTCTCGGAAAGCAGAACTGCATCCTCGTAGTTGTAACCCTCCCAAGTCATGAAACCGATCAGAGGGTTCTTGCCCAGTGCAAGCTCGCCCTGGGAAGTGGAAGGACCGTCAGCGATGACCTGACCAGCCTCCACGTGCTCGCCCTTGAATACAATGGGCTTCTGATTATAACAGTTGGACTGGTTGGAGCGAGCGAACTTCGTCAGATGATACTCCTCGCTGCCACCCTTCTCATAACGGATCCGGATCATGTCGGATGCCACGTAATCCACGGTACCTGCCTTCTTTGCTACCACGCAGACACCGGAGTCAACGGCGGTCTTTACCTCCATACCGGTACCAACCACGGGTGCCTCAGTAAGGAGCAGGGGCACTGCCTGACGCTGCATGTTGGAACCCATCAGCGCACGGTTTGCGTCGTCGTTCTCCAGGAACGGGATCAGAGCCGTTGCCACGGAGAATACCATCTTAGGAGACACGTCCATGTAGTCAAACATCGTCTTGGGATAAGCCTGGGTCTCCTCGCGATAACGACCGGATACCATGTTACGAACGAAATGTCCGTTCTCATCCAAAGGCTCGTTTGCCTGTGCTACGTGATAATTATCCTCCTCGTCAGCGGTCATGTAGATAACCTCATCCGTAACGCGGGGATTCTTCGGGTCGGACTTGTCGATCTTACGATAAGGAGCCTCCACGAAGCCATATTCATTGATCCTTGCATAGCTTGCAAGGGAGTTGATCAGACCGATGTTAGGACCTTCAGGGGTCTCAATGGGGCACATTCTTCCATAGTGAGAATAATGTACGTCACGCACCTCAAATCCGGCACGGTCTCTGGACAGACCGCCGGGGCCCAGGGCGGAGAGACGTCTCTTATGCGTCAGCTCACCCAGAGGGTTATTCTGGTCCATGAACTGGGACAGCTGGGAGCTTCCGAAGAACTCCTTCACGGCTGCCGTCACGGGCTTGATGTTGATCAGATTCTGAAGGGAGATCTCCTCCGTGTCATGCGTGGTCATACGCTCGCGCACCACTCTCTCCATTCTGGAAAGACCGATGCGGTACTGATTCTGAAGCAGCTCACCAACGGCACGGATACGTCTGTTGCCAAGGTGATCGATGTCATCATCCTTGCCAAGACCATACTCCAGATGCATGTTATAGTTGATGGACGCAAAGATGTCCTCAACGGTGATATGCTTGGGAACCAGCTCATGCACGTTCTTCTGCAGAGCCTCACCCAGCTTCTCAGGATCATCGCCGAACTCGTCGAGGATCTTTTTGAGCACAGGGTAATAAACCAGCTCGTGAATGCCGAACTCTCTGGGATCGCACTCAACGAAGTTGGTGATGTTCACCATCATGTTGGAAAGAACCTTAATGTTCTTCTCCTCGGTCTGGATCATAACGTAAGGTACGGCTGCGTTCTGGATCTCGTCTGCGAGCTCCGCAGTCACCTTCGTGCCGGCAGTGGCGATCACGTCACCGTTGATCACGTCAACCACGTCCTCCGCAAGGATCTGATGACGGATACGATTGCGAAGCGCCAGCTTCTTGTTGAACTTATATCTGCCGACCTTTGCAAGGTCATAACGGCGAGGATCAAAGAACATTGCCTTGATCAGGCTGTCCGCGCTCTCCACGCTGAGAGGCTCTCCGGGACGGATCTTCTTATACAGCTCGAGAAGGCCCTCCTCGTAATTGGTCGCGGGGTCCTTTTCAAAGCTTGCCTGGATCTTGGGCTCATTGCCGAAGAGGTCAACGATCTCCTCGTTGGTACCAACGCCAAGGGCACGGATGAGAACGGTGATAGGCACCTTTCTCGTCCTGTCCACGCGAACGTAGAATACGTCATTGGGGTCGGTCTCATACTCAAGCCAAGCACCGCGGTTCGGGATCACCGTACAGGAAAACAGCTTCTTACCAAGCTTATCACGGGTGATTCCATAATAAATTCCGGGGGAACGAACCAACTGGCTAACGATAACACGCTCTGCACCGTTGATAATAAAGGTACCGGTGGCGGTCATCAGGGGCAGGTCGCCCATAAAGATCTCATGTTCCACAATTTCAGGCTCTTCTTTATTGATAAAGAGACGAACCTTCACCTTCAGGGGAGCGGCGTAATTGGCGTCCCTCTCCTTACACTCTTCAATAGAATACTTGACGTCATCCTCGCAAAGCTTAAAGTCTACGAACTCAAGACTCATGGAATTACCATAATCCACGATGGGAGAGATGTCATCGAAGGCTTCTCTCAGACCCTCGTTCAAAAACCACTGATAAGAGTCCTTCTGAACCTCGATCAGATTGGGCATCTCCAGCGTTTCTTCCCGTCTTGAGTAACTCATACGCGTGACCTTGGAGCCGGGAATTGGGCGTATTCTGTTCTTTTCCATTGACGTTTCACCCCGTTCTTTCCGATTTCTTGTCTAATCATTTGGGCATTTTTGCGCACAAAAAGCCCAATACACGACAATAGTGCGTCTATCATATTAGCACAAACGGGAAATAAGGTCAAGAACTTTTTTTAGAATTTGCAGAAATAATGACTCATAAAATCCGATGGAACAGATCGGGCCCCGCGAAATCGCGGGGCCCGTTTTGATCGCTATTCGCGTTTGATTACTTAAGGGTAACCTTAGCGCCAACTTCCTCGATCTTCTTCTTGATCTCTTCAGCCTCTTCCTTGGTTGCGCCTTCCTTAACCATCTTAGGAGCGCCATCAACCAGATCCTTAGCTTCCTTCAGACCAAGGCCGGTGATCTCACGAACAACCTTAATAACCTTAACCTTCTCAGCACCGATCTCGGTAAGCTCTACGTCGAACTCGGTCTTCTCCTCAACCTCTGCTGCAGGGCCAGCTGCTGCTACAACAACGCCTGCTGCTGCGGATACGCCGAACTCCTCCTCGCAAGCCTTTACAAGATCATTCAGTTCCAAAACGGTCATCTCTTTGATCGCATCGATCATTTCCTGAGCTGTTAACTTAGCCATTTTCATTTCCTCCATTTAATAATTTGTTGATTAACGTTTCGCCGGCATCACCGGCAGTGTCAATTGGCAGTTCCAAATAATTATTCTGCCGCTGCTTCGCCAGCGCCGTCTTTCTCGGCAATCTGCTTCAGGACGCGAGCAAAATTGGTGATAGGGCTCTGCATGCTTCCAAGCAATCTGGAAATAAGCACTTCCCTGGAAGGGATGCTTGCGATCGCCTGCATTCCCTGTGCGTCGTACAAGTTACCTTCTACAACGCCAGCCTTGATCTCCAGCTTGTCAGCCTTCTTAGCAAACTCAGCAAGAATTCTCGCGGGCGCGGTTGCGTCGGTCGTGGAGATTGCTGCTGCGCTGGGGCCTTCCAGATAAGGAGTCAAAGCTTCAAAGTCAGTTCCCTTGAATGCACGAACCATCATGGTGTTCTTGTAAACCTTGTAAGTAACACCTGCTTCACGCAGCTGCTTACGAAGCGCGGTATCCTGCTCAACGGTAAGTCCGCGGTAGTCTACCAGAACAACAGACTGGGCATCCTTTACGTTTGCGGAAATCTCTTCCACAACGGGCTGCTTTAATTCAATCTTTGCCATCTTGTTACCTCCTTTTAGATTTTGTTGCCGAAAGGAGTTCGGTATATGAAAAAGCCTTCCTGCAAAAGACAGGAAGGCGTGAAATCATAAAATCAAAACTCACTCTCCTCGGCAGGCGTTGTCTTCTTATGCCATATGTCCGCGTTCGCGTCATTGGCACCTGCTGTCTTCGGCATGGTCTGTATGACCTTGATTAGAATATCATGACAAGGGATCCTTGTCAATAACTATTTAGAACTTCGCTACGCTCACCTTTACGCCAGGGCCCATGGTGCTGGTCAGGGTGATGCTTCTTAAATACTGGCCCTTCAGTGCGCTGGGCTTTGCCTTTACGATGGCATCCATCAGTGCGGTGAAGTTCTCCTGAAGTGCTTCCTCAGTGAAGGAAGCCTTACCAACGGGTACGTGTACGATGTTGGTCTTGTCCAGTCTGTACTCAATTTTACCAGCCTTGATGTCTGCGATAGCCTTTGCAACGTCCATCGTTACGGTACCAGCCTTGGGGTTGGGCATGAGACCCTTAGGTCCCAGGATCTTACCAAGACGACCAACCACGCCCATCATGTCAGGGGTAGCAACTACAACGTCGAAATCAAGCCATCCATCATTCTGGATCTTGGGGATCAGCTCATCGCCGCCCACGTAATCAGCACCTGCAGCCTCTGCCTCGTTTACTTTGTCTCCCTTTGCGAAAACCAGCACCTTAACGGTCTTACCAGTTCCGTTCGGAAGAACAACAGCTCCACGGATCTGCTGCTCAGCGTGACGTCCGTCACAACCGGTTCTGATGTGTACTTCAATCGTCTCATCAAATTTTGCAACTGCGGTCTTCTTTACCAGTGCAATCGCCTCATTGGGCTCGTAGAGAGTTGCGCGGTCAACTAACTTTGCAACCTCTGCATATTTCTTACCATGCTTCATGATTCATCCTCCTATAGGTTCTAACGACAACCTGGGTTGTCTCCCAAAACATTAACAGTTACTCTTCTACAACGATACCCATGCTGCGTGCAGTGCCGGCGATCATGCTCATTGCCGCCTCAATGCTTGCTGCGTTCAGATCGGGCATCTTCAGCTCAGCGATCTCACGAACCTTAGCCTTGGAAATCGTAGCGACCTTGGTCTTGTTGGGAACGCCGGAACCGGACTTGATGTTGCAAGCCTTCTTCAGAAGGACTGCTGCAGGGGGAGTCTTCGTAATAAAGCTGAAGCTTCTGTCTGCGTAAACGGTGATCACAACAGGGATGATCACGTCACCCTTATCTGCTGTTCTTGCGTTGAACTGCTTCGTGAATTCAACGATGTTGACACCATGCTGACCCAGTGCAGGACCAACCGGGGGAGCTGGCGTTGCCTTTCCGGCAGGAATCTGTAACTTAATGTATCCTGTAACTTTTTTTGCCATGTTGGCACCTCCTATTATGTGGTAAATCGGCGCAGCTGCGGGGATCCGCTTCTGCTCCCACTCTATATTTTACAGGGCAGGCCCTGAAAAATATCATAACTACAAAAGCTTATCAGTCAAGCTTCTTTACTTCCGCGAAAGGAATCTCCACGGGAGTCTCTCTTCCAAAGAGCTCTACGTTGATGGTTGCGGTCTGCTTGCCCATGTCGAGCTTGTGGACCACGCCAACCGTATCCTTCCATACGCCCGCAATGATCGCGATCGTGTCGCCCTCTGCGAAGTCGATGGAAATACCGCCGGACTTGGCTCCTTCGGTCTGGATGCCGAGGGAACGGATCTCGAGATCCGTCAGCGGAACGGGCTTGCTTCCCGGTCCTACGAAACCAGTCACGCCACGGGTGTTGCGAACTACGTACCAGGTATCGTCATTCATGTCCATATTGAGGAGCACGTACCCGGGGAACATCTTCTTCTGTACTACGCTCTGCTTTCCGTTCTTCACTTCCACTACGTCCTGCAGGGGAACCCGAACTTCCAGGATCTGCTCAGCCAGATGAGGATTGTTCTCGATGGTTTTCTCAATATTGGCCTTGACTTTATTTTCATAACCTGAATAGGTATGAACTACATACCACTTTGCCTCTGCCATACAATCAACCTCTCCTATACAGTGACTTTGCGACGTCAGGATAATGACGTCAGGAAATTAACGCCATACTTGATCACGTAATCAAGAACGGCAATAATGACCCCCAAAACAATCGAGATGACGGTAACAACGACCGACTGCTTTATGGCGGACTTTCTGTCAGGCCAAGTAATCTTCTTATATTCTGCTTTCAAGCCCTTCCAGAAACTGGGCTTTGCCTGCTTTTCCGAAGAATCTCCCATAATAACCTCCTAACAAAGCACTCTTATTTGGTTTCCTTGTGAACGGTGTGGGTCTTGCAGAATCTGCAGTATTTCTTCGTCTCCATTCTGTCAGGATGAGTCTTCTTATCCTTGGTAGTATTGTAGTTACGCTGCTTGCACTCGGTGCATGCCAAAGTGATTTTTGTACGCATTTTTCTACCTCCACGTATCTTTCATCAAACACATTTTTAGTCAAAAAAAAAGAGCTAAAATTCTTCTCGCTTGACTACTATATCACGTACCCTGACAATTCGTCAATCATTTTTTAGCTCTTTCCCAAAAATCTTTTTTGCTCTTTCCTAAAAAAGCTTTTTGCTCTTTCCAAGGAATCTTGTTTCGCTCTTTCCTGAAAAGCTTTTATTTCAGTTGCTCCCTGGCAAGGTCCAGTGCGGAAGCGATGACCTTGTCCATGTCATAATAACGATACTGCCCGAGCCTTCCGCCGAACAAAACGCCTTTCTCCTTCTTTGCGAGTTCCTGATATGCCGCGAAGAGGGCATTGTTACGCTCATCGTTGATTGGATAGTAGGGCTCGTCTCCGCGCTTCCACTCCGCAGGGTATTCCCGGGTGATCACGGTTCCCTTACCAGTGCCGAATTCGAAATGCTTATGCTCAATGATCCTGGTATAGGGTATTGCACGCTCCGTATAATTCACCACGGCATTTCCCTGGAAATTATCACAGTCGGGAAGACTCTCCTCCTCAAAGCGAAGGGAACGATACTGAAGCTCTCCAAGCTCATATCCAAAGTACTCATCGATCATCCCCGTATAGAGAACCTTCTCAAACGCATCCCCGCGGTCAGAGCTCTCAAGCTCTCCACTGCAGTTCACGCCGCCCCTTCCGGGTACCTTCGCTCCAGTCGATGCGACAAATTCCTTGTAGCTCACGTCAAGCTTCACGGGGATTCCCTCAAGCAGCTTTTCAATGATCGCGGTGTAGCCGCCCACGGGGATTCCCTGATACCTGTCCGTAAAATAATTGTTATCATACGTAAAGCGAACGGGAAGCCTTCTTATAATGAAAGCAGGCAGTTCTTTGCAGTCTCTCCCCCACTGCTTCTCCGTGTAACCCTTCACGAGCTTTTCATACACGTCGCGCCCGACTAGCGACAGCGCCTGCTCCTCCAGATTCTTCGGCTCAGCCGCCGCGCACTCTGCCTTCTGGCTCTCGATGATCGCCTTCGCCTCCTCTGGCGTACGGATTCCCCACATCTTACTGAAGGTATTCATATTAAAAGGAAGATTATAGAGTTCCTTGCCATAAACAGCCAGCGGAGAATTCACGTAATGATTGAACTCCGCGAACTGATTCACGTAATCCCAGATTGCCTTGTCCGAGGTATGGAAAATGTGGGCGCCGTACTTATGTACCCGAATGCCCATTTCTTCCTTCGTATATATATTTCCTCCAAGGTGCTCTCTTTGATCAATGCAAAAGCACTTCTTGCCCGCCTTTTTCATTTCATGAGCGAACACGGCTCCGAAAAGCCCGGTCCCCACGATCAAATAATCATATTTCATGGCGTACCTCACTTTTCGGCAGTCTTTGCCTTTTTCTTTCCGGCTTTATATTTCTCAATCTGCGTAAAGTCGTCCATGAGCGACAGGATCTTTTCCCGTCCTTCTTCATTTAGCTTTAAGTAATTCTGCATCACGCGATTTTCCAGAACGATCGCAGCCAGGGAAGCATCCTGCTCCAAATTGGAAAAGTCCACGGGATTTAGCCTCAGCGCATCACAGATCCGCATGACCGTGCCGTACGCCATGCCGTCAACGCCTCTCTCCAGCGCCGTCGCCATCGTGCTATAGGGAATGCCAAGCTCCAATGCGAACGCACGCACGCTCTTATACTGTCTTAAGATTTCTTTTTTCAGAATCTCAGCTTTCTCCGTCTTTGTCATCCCGCTCACCTCCCGGTTTCTGTCATTCCATGCCAATTTTTTACGCATTTCCTAGCAAAAAATCGGCGATGGTAAAAAACAGTTTAACACAGGTTTCCCGAGGGTGCAAGACTTTTGACGAAATTTCACGAGATTATTCACCGTTTATCGTTATTACGGGGCACCATTTTTAATAAGAAGGAACGCCCATGTCAGAAAGAAGGCAGGCATGAGATAGGGAAGCATCGCAACAGGCTTTTTCAAATTTCCCAGGCGGTTTATATTTTTCCTACCAGCCTGGACCCCTCCCAAAAGAAGGATCGTCAGCAGCATATGGATCAGAAAAGAAGCCATTTTCCCGCCATAGCTGCCAAGGATGATCGCACAAGTAAGGAACCCGTGGCAGTCGGCCAGACCATAGAAGCGAGAAAAGAACAGATATTGGAGCAATCCAAAACAGAATAATTCCAAGAACACGCTCAGATCCAGGCCGCGGCGAAGGATCAAAAGCACCAATCCGGCGCCTCCTGCATGCCACCAAAGGATCCGGCGCACCTCCTGCCATCTTGCGTCTTCAAAAGTAGCCACCCCAAAGAAGTAAAAAGAGATTCCCAATAAAATACCTTCCACCAAGTACTTCATTCCGCCATTCAACCCCGTATGTCATCTTCAGATCCCCTCTTTCGCGTTTTCATCGAAGCCTAGTTCGGAGCTCCTCCAATATTGAGCCAACCACCCGGAGCGTACAAAGCCTAGGTCTCTCTTCCAACATCTGGCCGTCTTTGTAAGCCCGAACGGCGATCTCATACTCACCATTTTCATCCAGATATAGTGGGATCATGAAAATCTCTCGTTCTGTGACCTCTGCTTCCGGAATGGGATAGACATAGCTCTTTTGTCGTTCCTCCAAAGGCCATCCGAAGGCTTCCGGATATTCCACCTCCAACCGCTCCGCGTAACCTTTGGCCGTGATACATAAGATTCCTGACTCTCCCCTCTTAAAAACCGGCGAGTGAGGCTCCAAAATCCTCCAGATTGTCGCCTCCAGCTCGAATTCCTTCTTTCCGCATAAGATGGAAGCCTGGTTGGAAACATGATCCTCCGCCGTCAACTCAAAACAGACGTCGCCTTGAAAAAGCATCTCCTCCGGATCACATTCGATCATGATCTTGCCCTCATCGTCCCCATAAAAGGTCTGGATGATCCCATTGTCCAAATTCCAGATCGTAAGCGTAAAGCTCTTTAAGCCGGACAGATCATCCGATGCCGTAAAGAGGAGTGTTCGATCGGTCAGATCGTCCGCATTGATCACCTTGAGTGCCGTCAAATCCTGACTCATCGTGATGACCGGAGGTACGCCGTCCGCCAAAAAGCTCAGAGCATGATCTGCATCCTCTTCCCAGACGGAATGTCGCAAATTTTCGCCCTCACCTGCTGCCGCGCCCGGCGTGACCACGATGGTCCTCCCGCTCAGCCCTGCAGGGATGAAAAACCCCTGCCAAAACGAGTTCCAGACGCCCCTTGCCCCTCTTGTCGCACCAGTGAGCCCTGCATCCAGCAAAAGCTTCTCCTCACCGCTGCCATATCGGATAAAGTCTGCCACGGGGAGAGCCGTTTCTTCCAAAAGTCCCTCCGGGGAAAGACTTTTCGGGACGATTGTCTGAAAATGCCAGGTCTGTCCCGGAGCGTCACATGCCAGATAGAAGCTCTGCTCCGTGATCTGATACCCGAAGGACGCATTGCCTTGGATATACGACTCAAAAGAGAAAAGACATGGCGTGATCCCGTCTGCCTTTACGAAGATGTTCCCATCTGCGGCAAAGTACACGTTCTCAGCGGAAAGATCCTGCGACCGGATCGACACGGATCCGGTAGACACGGGCCAACTAAGCGTATTCTCCTCTAATCCGGACAGCTTCACGCTCGTCGTGGGACCAATATTTCCTGCAATGTCAACGGCCGCAAGGTGAAGATACTGCTCCTTTGAGGTCAGCGTGCATCTGATCCGCGATTCCGTCAGTGGTTCACCTGCATTTTGCGCGTTTTCCAGGTTGATCTTTGTCGTCGGAGATTGATCCAACAAGTAATAATACCCCGCGACGCCTGTCGTGAGCATGTTCTTTGTGACATTCGAATCGCTGATCTTCTCCCCCGTTTCGGCTAGGTAAGATTCACATCGAAACCAATAGGCCGTACCATAATCCCTGGGCTCCGCCCAGCTAACGTCTACGAGTCGGTCTGTAAGAGCATTCTGCCGGATCTCTTTTTCCGAAATCGCTGCCGGGGCGGCCAAATCTTCGGCCGGAACGCCATAAAGCTCCTGCCCCTCCGAAAAGCCAATGGAAACGGAGCGAATCGTTACCTTTCCATTCCCGTCATTAGCACCCGGAACCTTTGTGAAAGTGATCGCGGTCTCCTTCACGTAACTGCTGCCGCCATACGCAACCGACGAACTGATCACCTGTCCCTCCGCATATCCGTACTTGCAGCCATGGATCAGGTCGATGGGACATATCAGCTTTTGCTCCTTGACATGATACTTATGCGTCAAAACCGCAGCCCTGTCATCAAATGCTCCAAAGTAGGCAAAGATATAGCCGCAAACGCCGCAGACATGCTTTGTGGAATGCTGAAAGGATTCCCCGTAATCGCTGTTCGCCATAGGTCCGCCCCAGATCGGAGCGCCGCAGGATTCATGTGCTACGTGAAAGTGGATGACTTGCTTCTTGGTCACACGCTTGCAAACAGGACAGGTTTCATCCTGCATTACGGCGGACGCACCATAATCCTGTTGCCAGCCTAAGTACGCAGGCGTCTTTTGCAAAATATTGCAGGTTCGCTCTTCCATCGTCTCGACGTAGCATTCCGGTCCGTGCACGTGATCTAGCTTGCATGCGTCAGAATGATAATGTCTGATCACCATTCCTGCCTTGCCGCCTATATAGCCGCCTCCGCCTCCTGCGCTTCCGTTTTCTCCGCCAGCCATTTGGTCCAAACGAAGCCCCATTTCCAGGCCCCCGGCTTCTCCGTCTGCGAACTCCGTGGCACCGCCTCCGCCTCCCGCGACGATCAAAATTCCTTCCTTTGCAGAACTGATCGTAGTGGCGCCTCCTCCTTTCGCATAGACGTCTGCCTTACCTCCTCCGCCATATCCTGAGGTGCCCCCAACATTGATCTTTAGGACATCGCCTTTCTTAAGGAAGAATTTTGCAGTGACGGTTCCCCCGCTGCCTCCCGTTTTCCCCGTCGCCGAATGGTCGCCGCCCTTTGCTCCGCTCACCTCAAACTCGTAAAACCCCGTGGAAGGAGTGGTAAAAGTCTGCTCCCTTCCGGCAAACACATACTCACGAAAGGTACTTGTCATTTCTCCGCCATCCGTTCCCTCAATCTGCGAAAAAAGGACTCCGTCACCGGACTGATACAGCTTGTAGGTTTTGATCCTTGCATCTGGCTGCTCCCACTTTAGGTCTGCCGCGCCTTTCCTGTCATTGGCTTCATAATTCTCACCAGACCAAAGCGTAAGCTCAGACCACTTCGCATACAAGGTGATACTCTCCTTCGCCAGATACGGATCTCCTCCAAAGCCTGCGGGACTCATGGTGCACTCCGGATCCTCATACCATCCTCCAAAATAAAATCCATTCCTACTAGGCGTCGGAAGT
This sequence comes from uncultured Lachnospiraceae bacterium, assembly GCA_947305245.1. Classification (GTDB taxonomy): domain Bacteria; phylum Bacillota; class Clostridia; order Lachnospirales; family Lachnospiraceae; genus Acetatifactor. The sequence goes on along the minus strand of CAMZDG010000040.1, from coordinate 7,880 downwards.
ACTATTTCCATGTTTTCATAAAGCGCCGTCAGCGTATCAACATTGCCACTTGGCGCCACGAAATAATACAAATTCCCCCGCATTTTCCCGACAAATGGCTCTTCCTGTCGCCAACTTGTGAACTGCCTTTGTACCTTCATCGGAGCTACGGCGCTTCCGCCATTGGACTGAAAGCTTACGGTATGGATCGGTTTCGCTTCCAGGCCCTTCGGATCCGCCAGATAACTAGAGCCATAACCCTGTTTGATCTCCACAGGCTTCGCCTCTCCAAAATAGCTTCCCTCCCGCGGGTCAATCCGAAGAACGGATTCCGTCTTGATCCACTGTGCATATAAGGTAACGATCCCCCGTTCATCAATGTTTTTGTTCTCGTCGAGATAGTTGTATTCCGTAAGATTATAGATCTCCTGCCCGTCTTCAAAAGAAATGCCGCTCCCGTCAGGCTCCGTGTTCCAGCCCGCAAAAGTATAAGACGTCCTGGAATAGGAACACTTTGTCAGATGCGTCACGGGTTCCACGGCCCTCCCCTCATAGGTGGTCGCATTGCCATACTGATGAAAGGACTGTAGCATGAGTCCGGCCACGTCAGCATATCCCCCATTCCCGTCTGGCGCAACCCCATTCCCGTCATACTGAACAATGTATCGATTCGGCGAAACCTGCTTGCATATATGTTTCTTTTCACACCCTTCATTCTCAAGATGATGACAGCCTGGGTTCTGGCAGATATAATAATACCCATAATCTATGTTCAAGTAACGGATGGTCTCGATCCGATCCTGTGCCGCATAAACATAAGTATTCTGAATTACCTCCCCACAATCAGCGCAGTAACTAAGCCAGCCGGAGTAATATGCTCCCTTGCATATATCATTTCCGACAGCCAGTCCCATCCATTCCTCCTTTTTATTTCCCGTATGAACGCAACTACTCGGCCGATGTCGGACCACCCACCTGCCAATTGGGATCTCTCCCGTCCTTGGCACGCCATAATAGTGTTCTCCGACATTTATCGCTTGCAGTGCAGACTCGATCCCTGTCTCCACCATTGTTCCCTCAGGGAGCCAGAAGCTAGGAGAAGTCCCTGCCTGCCGATATTCCTCATATGTATGGCATATATAATCCGTTTCCCCAAGATTCCGATCGATCGGGGCAGGCTGGGAAATTGTAAAATATTTTCGTGTAATTCCGTCAGCATCCATATAGAAATAGGGAACTACATAGGGACTGTCAAACATACTTCCCTCCGCCCAAGCGTGATACTTAGGGAGTAACGCAAGCATGCAAATCACTAAGAATGTCAAAAGTATCTGGCATAACTGATTGTTCTTTCGCTTTCTCATTCTTTTCCTCCACATCTCACTGGCTAGTGCAGTTTTATTCCTTATCCCTATTACACTTACTGCAATAAGTCCTGGTGACTTCGACCCACTCCAAAAGATTTTCATCAAAGACCTGATAGCTTCCCGTCACCCACTGATGTCTGTATTCCATCTGGGTATAATCCTCTTCATAATAGAAATAGCCACAATTTATGCAAAAACACTTATACTCATCCGGCCAGATACAGTTTCCCTCTCGAAGCAATGTCTTTTCCATTTGATGCTCGGCGAATGGTAAAGCCAGATGCTTTTCATGTCCACATACAATACAATGCCAACAGTAATCTCCCAATGTATCGCAGGTTGATTTCGCCCATACATATCCTTCATCATAAATATGCCCGTTCGCACATGGATCAGCTGAAGCTTGCGTTATCTCTGGCGCCTGTGTCGGTTGCATGGTTGGTGTCTGCGTCGGCTTAGCCGTTGGCTGCACGACCGGTGCCTGAGTTGGCTTAGCCGTTGGCTGCACGATCGGTGCCTGAGTTGGTTTAGCCGTTGGCTGAGTCATCGGTGTCTGCGTCGGCTTCACCGTTGGTTGCATCGTTGGTTCCTGCGTAGGCTTGTCCGTCTTCTGCACGATCGGCGAATCTGTCGGCCCTTGCGTTTGCTGCGCCGTTACTTCCTGCGTAGGCTTGGCTTCCGGCAGCTCCGTCGGCGCCTGCGTCGGCTCCGGCTCAGCGCTTCGCTCAGGGAGATACACCTCTCTCCCCCACTTCATGACGTCATCCGGATCGAGTACGGGCTCCTGCGATGCGGCCGCCATCAATGATTCTTCCGACGATCCGCTTTCCTTTCCCACGCTTTCCTCCGCACCCTCCCCTTCTTGGATCGAGCTTTTCCCAAAATAATCCTTACACTTCCACAAACCAATTCCTGCCACTACCACCAGGCATAAGATCAAAACTCCCAGCCCCCAACGCTTCTTCATCCTTGTTCTCCCTTCTCATCGGCACTCAATCCTACGGATTCCAAATCTTTACCACCCGTAGGCTCCCTTGATCCAATCGCGTATAAAAAGTCTCCACTTCCTCTTTGTCAAGAAACACATTAATCCTCTGCGCGGCAGTCTCTTGATCCTCATTTCCGATCACTTTACCGCTGGCGTCAAACACCTGTTGCACATAGACATTTTCCCAGATCAATGCCGTGCCATACTCCTCATCCTCCGCATAAACGTGGATCCGGTCACCTGCCCGAAGGACTCCGCTGACTACCTGACTTAAATCTTCCGCACGAAATCCGGCCACGACGGGTTCCTGCATGGCAGCCGTCACCTCCGTGTAGGGACGAAACATTCCCTTGGTCAGCAACACTCCCTGATCGATCTGCGAAGTCGCCACCAAGCCCGCCATTTCCTCCGCAGACAGAATGGCTGCCTCCGGAACAAGACTTGCATCCACAAGCGTGCTCACGAAATATTCCTCACAGTTTTCCTTTGTCACCAGTTGCCCTGTCGAAATCTCCTTCGCAGCCAAATATACCTGTTTTTTCTCCCCCGTCTCCAACAGGTTCTTCTCCACCTGAAGCAGTGCAACATAGATTGCCCCGGCCGCCAAAAACGCTGCAAATATGGCGCCCATCCATAGCTTCGCCGCCTGTTTCACTGGTGTTTCTCTCTTTGCTTGTTTCATTTTCTCACTCCTTTTGTCAATCCTCTCCCGCGACGTCTACGAGCTTTCCTTTTCTTGCAGGAACCGTCAGCCCCCATATGCCGCGGAAAGAATAACTGACTTCCCCATATACGCCCGTTTTTTCCACGAGCTGCCCGTTCGGTGCGCGCACCTCTCCCAGCTTTCCCTGCTTCCAGTTAAGAGGCCCTTCGTCCACGCGGCAATACTCCACTTCATCCTCATTCACGTTGTAGACATAGTATTCTTCCAGTGTTACGCGCCCGAAGATGAGCCTTTTATTCTCACACTGCCATGCCTCGTCCAACCCCAAATTGCTTTTTAAGGATCTGCAGTATTGCTCATATGCCTCTTTCGCATCCGCGATCCGCACCGAGTGACTCACACCATATTCCCTAAGGTCGATCAGCGCGCAGGCCAGACCTGATGCCGCCAGGGCATCCTCCAAATACCCTGCAGAGGATTGCACCATTTCCATTTGCAGCCAGCCTACAAGTAACACGCTAAAAAACAAAAGGAAAAACAGACTGGTGAGTAAGGTGATCTGTCCCTCATCCCTTGGAGGCTCAATGTTTCGCCGTTGACACTCTCTTTTCTTCAAACGAATGCTCCCCTCCTATTTTCCCCGCGATCCGAAGCGTGATCTCCGTTCCGTAACGCGCCGGCTCTCTCGTGGTCCCCTCCAAGTCAATCTCGGAAATGCCCAGCGCTTCCAATTCGCTGCAAAGCGCCATCTCATCCTCCGGCGTAAGATACCCCACCGTCTCCATGCGCAGAACATAATTCCTCGCGAGCTGACCCGCCATCGTCTTTCGATTTACCAGACGGACACAGTCCATAAAGACGGTCATGACCGTCATCATGGCTAAAATGCAAAGCATGACGGACAGGAGGTCGCCAATGCTTCCCTCCTGCCTGCCAGACCGATCCCTCGCCGCTTTCTTCTCCCGTTTTCGGTTCATGCGGCTCACCCCCTAGTTTCTGGGAGCGGTAAGAATTCCTGAAGCTTCATCCGTCAGGGAAGCAACAATGGTCTTGATAAACTGGGCAAGACTGTCCTTCATGACCACGCAGAGCAAAAGCGCGATGATGCAAAGTCCGACCGTCACCAGAATGCCGTCGATGCCGGGATCCCGCCTCATTCTAAGCTTCATAAACCAAAGCTCTGCCGCCAGTGCCATATTCCGTAACTTATCCATAGTGAAATCCTCCTCTTTTTGTTTTTCTTTGGAACTCATTTAGAACCCTTTCGCCGCGGCAAACATCTGCGTGACACAAGCATATAACAGCACACCCATGACCGCCACCAGAATGCCCAGCTGATAAAAGGTAACGCTCCGGTCCAGCGCTTCCTTTTTCTGACTTAACACTGCTGCCTCCATATCCTTGATCTGCTCTGAGAGATCGCTGAGCAGATCCACGGATTGACCGGACTCCATGGCTTGGAGCAAGATAATGCACAGGGAATCCAAATACCGATTGTCGAACCTTTTTTGAAACTTCTCCAGTGCCACCCCGAGGTCTGAGCGCATGACCAGGTCCCCCGAAAGATCCAGGAGGGCCTGCTTCAGGCGCTTTTCCCTGACGCTCCCGTACAGCTCGGCCAATGCATCCGTCACAAACACCCCTGCCCTTGTCTGAATCTCCAAGGAATGGTAGACATGCTTTATGTCCGGAAGCATCTGAAGATTATCCCGCCGATTGAGGTACAGGACCAAAACTACAGGCAGACAGTAAAGAGACACTGCCGCAATGCACCCGTATGCCAGGGACCAAATGGAAAAAACACTGAGGCCCGCCAGCGCAAGAAGGAATCTCAGCAGGAAGAAGCTCAAAGGATCGATCCTATCTCCAAAATGAAACGCTGCGCCATTTCTTTCAAGCCACACCCTTGTCCTTTCATGCCAGACAAGGTTTCTGCCACGATCTGCCATTCTCTGGATCACCGATTGTAATTTTTCTTTTGCGTGCCTTTTGCCCATCAGCCCCAGCGACGCCACCCAGAGAAAAGTCAGTCCGCAAAGCACTCTCTCCGAAATCTCCAACATTCTCATTCTTGTCTCCTTCCCGCTTATGACTCGGCTATCCCTCCAGCCGATATGCCTTCATCGCAAAGAGAAGCACGATCCCCGCGACAATTCCTAGAGCGATGCGACCCGCGATCGTTGTAAAGAGGATCTCCCAGACGGAAGCCTCCAAAAGACCATTCACGGTGATCAGGGAAAACACGGACAAGCCGAGTAATAATGCCATGTTGATCCCTGCTTCCCGAAGAAGACTTCCTCTCTCCCGACAACTCCTCAGATACTCGCGCACGCTCCTTCGGCTAAACTGCACCAGCACGGAGAAATCTGCGCTGTATCTGCTGCTGACCTCGATGTTGCGCACCAGCTCCCGAAACTGCGGATGCTCCACCTTGTCTGCCAGCGAAAGGAGCGCCATCCCGACATCACCCGTGGTCTGTGCTTCCACGCAGCACTGCTCCAGCGCACTCTGCAGCGGTTCCTCCAGGAACTTACTGATCTGCCCAAAGATGGCAATGGCGTCCCCGCTGGTCACGCTGTAATTTCCAAGGAAATCCAAGAGCTTCATCAAATTCTCGTTCACGGAATGCATTTCCATGGTCTTTCCAACCGTGATGACTGCCCATTCGGCAAGAAGTAAGACCCCTACACCCACCAGTCCCCCAAGGATGTCCCCCACGAGCATGCCCGCGAGAAAACATGCCACGGCAAACATGACTGTCAGAAGCACAAAATTCTCTGCCCCCAGAAACGGGAATCTCCTCTGAAGTCCGCTGTAACACAGTTGCTTCTCGAGCATGAACCAAAAACCATCTTCCCGCTCTAGCCGCGAAAGCTTGCTGCGACTCGCCAGGAGTCGCTTTCTGGCAGCCTCATCCATGCTGCTTTTCGTCTTACGCAGTACCTCTTGAAGGAGCTTGAGCTTCCCCATGCGAAAAAACGCCAGGAAAAATCCAAGCCATAGCAGCAAAGCGATCAGCCAACGCATCTTCTCCATTTTTCCCCTCCAAATCCGCCGGCCTCACAGCAGGCTTTCATACTTTAGATCCCTCGTCTCCCGATCCCAGCCCTTGCAGGCGAACACCTGCTTCACCTTATAATGCTCCATGAATATCACGGTCGAGAAGCAGTCCATCATCTTCATCAGCTCGTCCCTGCTGTACTTGCTCTCATAGAGACAATAGTCCACCAGCTTATCCAAAGCCTTATCCGCGGAGGGCGCATGAATGGTCGCGGCACAGATCTGACCCGTATATGCGGCGTTTAACAGATAAAGTGCCTCCTCTCCCTTCACCTCTCCAATGATGAAATGATCCACGTCCATCGTAAGTCCGGCGATGCTGATATCCTTGAGGTCGTAATTGACCTGACTCTCGCCTGCGCCCGGCAGGGAATGCAAAAACATCATGTCGGGATGGTGCATGGTCGTCAGTTCGTCCGCCTGCTGGGTCACCAACACGGCCACGTCATCCGGAAGCGTTTCCTTCAAAGCGTTGAGGAGCGTCGTCTTTCCGCTGGAATTCCCTCCGCAGATCAATGTGGAACCAGTTCGAAAACGCAGGGTCAAAAGCTCCGCCGTCTCTAAATCCAGCATCTTCCGTTCAATCAGAGTTTTCAGCATCGGGAAGTCCCTTGGCACCTTGCGGATACAAAGATAGGGCTGCGTGTAGGTGTTGACTAACGGCATGGAGACGGTAAAACGCAAGATGTAATCTGGATGACTTTCATTGTCCGTAAACCTCTGAATGGCATTGACGTTGGACACGTTGACTTGATTCTTGGTCGCAACGTAATCCACGAACTGCCGGTATTCCTTTTCCGAAGCAAAGCCAATCCCGGCATCCACGCGCTTTCCGAGCCGTTTCACCCTGACATTATCATGCGATACGACACGAATGTCAGAAATTTCAGGATCATCAATCAGAGGAGACAGGATGGAATAGCCAAATACATATTGCTCAAAGCTCTCCAATAATTGTTCCTGCCGCCTTACGGAACTGGGATAATAATGCGCTATATGCCCGCGCACCTCCTCGATGAACTCCTCCCGGCTCATGCTCCCCCTCTTCACCTGCATGAGTACGGTTTGCTTCTGCGTCAGATAGTCTTGCACCAATTCCGTCAATTGTTCCTGCGGCCTTGCCTTCTCCTCTCGAGGAGCCTTCTCGTCATTCATTCCTTTCCTTCCTTTCTCCTCTCCCTGCATTCGTAATAACGCTACAGTCACTCCTTGCATTCCCCCAAAAACCTGTTTTGCATGCAGCGAACCTTGCATTCGCGAAAAATCCTGCTTCGCATACAGTGAACTTTGCATTCGCGAAAAATCCTGCTTCACATACAGTGAACGTTGCATTCGCGAAAAATCCTGCTTCGCATACAGTGAACCTTGCATTCGCGAAAAATCCTGCTTCGCATTCGCCAACCTTGCATTCGCGAAAAATCCTGCTTCGCATACAGTGAACCTTGCATTCGCGAAAAATCCTGCTTCGCATACAGTGAACCTTGCATTCGCATAAAATGCCTGTTTTAGGCGCAAAAAACACACCTTCATAAGACTTTTATCTACACGGATATTTTGGCTGAGATGCCAGAATTCAGATCCGAAGGAAACGCATTCCAACGGGGTAATTGTCACTTTACACCATCAAGAAACGAAAGTCAATAACGTTTGCTCAATTCCTTATTTTTCGTCCATTTGACGAAAACCGCTCCTCCGCCGCAGGCCCTGACCTCAAAAAAGCCTTATCGGAAAAGGAATCCAAGGACGTCAAAAAAGTCACAGACACATAAACTTAAATTTGCCGATATTTTTTCCGATTTCGATCCATGCTTTGTCAAAAGGC
>CAMZDG010000039.1 GCA_947305245.1 uncultured Lachnospiraceae bacterium | reverse complement strand
AAATGCGCTTTTGGAAAGCAAAAGGACAATCAGCAAGACTTGTCGCAGCAGTCGCGGCTTTGTTGTTGTGCCTTTTGCTTTCTTCTTGTTTGGGAAAGGGAAAGCAGGGAGCGACCGAAGATCAGACGGAGCAGGCAATGACGATGGACGGCCAGAGCAAGATCACGGAAATGATCCTGGCGAAAGAATATGATGTCAAGACTTTCATGCTGGCAAACAGTCTTGGCGTGGTCACGCGATTTGCAAACGGAGCGATCTACGGATGGGGCGATAACCTGCAGCTCTTTGAGATCGACCGTATCTCCGCGGAGGATGGCAGTTCGGAATGCTTTTTCAATCTCTTCAACGAGCTTGAAGGGGCGGGAGATTCGGAGCAGGCGTTTCTATACTGCTTTGACCTGACAAAAACGGGGGGCGTTGGTCTTGTGAGCGTTCGAACGGAGGACGCGACAACATTTTATCTCACCGAATTTGACGAAAATGGCAACTTTAAGAAGAACACGGAGATTGAAAACGGCGCGGAATTCCTTTCCGTATCGCCCTCGACGCAGGTGGACATGGCCGTAGACGGCGAGGGGAACGTAGTTATTTTGTCGAAGGACATGGTTCTGATCTCGGCGAAAGGAAAAAAGATCGCACAGATTCCCATTGCGCAAAATGGGGAATATAAAACTCCCGTCAGAACGGCAAGCGGCGATGTTTGGCTTTGGCACCGCATGGCAAGTGGGCTTGGCGTTCAAAGGGTCGACTTCTCCAAGGGGAGCCTTGAGGACGTGGAAAACTTGCCAAAGGAATTGAGGGGGCTTGGCAGCATCATAGATGACGACGGAGAATGCGATGCCCTTGTCTTTGATGAATTCAAGATCATGGAATATGATAAGGTGCAGGATGCCTGGATCGCCACGGTGGAATTTGCGCAATATGGCATCAAAGGACTGCAGGTGATCCGCGCCGGAAAGACGGGCGACAAGTACGTCATTCTCACAAGAGACCGAGAGACCATTGTTCTTTCGCCCCGCGCTGAGGACGCGCCGAAGAAGGAGACCGTCATTTTGGCAACCACCAAGCGCTATGAACGCTTGGACAACTTGGCGGCGGAATATAATAAATCTCAGGATCGATATGTCTTAAAGATTGTGGAATATGCTACCGACGCAGCAAGTTCGATGGAATATCAAGACCCCGTGAACCGAATGATGGTTGACATGCTTGGGGAGGATTCGCCGGATCTGTTTGACCTGCGAGATTTCTTCCTGATGTCGGGTCTGACGCCCCATTGGCAGGACATGCTGGAAAAGGACTATATTGAGGATCTGATGCCTTATCTTGAAAAGAGTGCGAAGCTTGGCAGGGAGCAATATGAAGAAAAGGCGCTGGCGATGTGCATGCACCAGGGACGGCTTGCGGCGCTTCCCACGGGCTATATGTTAACGACTCTCCTTGTGGATCGGGAAGCTTTTGGCGAGTACGGCTGGTCCGTGAAGGAGATGATCGCCTATGACAAGGCACATCCGAAAACGGAACTGATCAAGGACGCCAATTCCAGCAAGGCTTTGTACCTTTGCCTGTATTATAATATCGCAGATTTTGTTGATTTCGAAAAGAAAGAAACGCATTTTGACAGCCCGGAATTCCAGGAGATCTTAGAATATGCGGCCTCCTATCCTCCGGGGGAGCAATGGATCCAATATACCGCCGAAGAGCGTCTTGTCAACATGCAGCTCCTGTATGGCATCGTGAACATTCAGCAATTCCAGAACACGAAGTACAAGGGACATGCGCAGATTGTAGGGTTCCCAAGTATGGACGGAAAGTCCGTGACAGGGATGGACATGGACATTGACGGCTGCGCTTTTGCGATCTGCACAAGAAGTAAAAAGAAAGAGGCGGCGTGGGATTTCATTGAATTTACGCAAGGATATCTGCAAGAAGGCGACATGGACCGGTACCTTGGAGGTATTGGCGGCTTCCCGGCGCGGAAAGATACCATGAACGCAATACTATCCGAGCTTTCCGACGAGGATGGGCCGTTAAGCGTCGAAAAAGGCAAGAAGGCGGCTTCCTATGGTTCAAGCTATGCCTATTATCCTTTCTCCGCAGAGGAAAAGGCGCTCTGGGAGAAGATGCTGGAAACGTCTGTGACGCAAACGCCGGATACCAGGATGGTCTGGTCGATCATCGAAGAGGAGACAAGGCCTTATTTTCAAGGGCAGAAGGGTCTTTCGCAAACGATCGACGTGATTGAGAGCAGGGTGCGACTTTATTTGCTTGAGAATTAAGACAGCAGGCATTTTGATCTGGGGACGGATGCCAAATGACATGGGGGTAGCATGAAGTATAAGAATGATATTTTGGGCGGGATCGTGGTGGGGCTCGTCTCCATCCCGATCTCGATGGGCTACGCGCAGATCGCGGGATTGCCGCCAGTGTACGGGCTTTACGGTTCACTGTTGCCGATCCTTCTGTTTGCGCTGTTTTCATCTTCCAAGCAGTTTATGGTGGGCGTGGATGCCATGCCTGCTGCCATGGTGGGCGGTATCCTGGCAGAGCTCGGGATCGCGGCGCAGTCAAGGGAAGCGATGCTTTTGGTGCCTGTGACGGCGCTGCTGGTTTCGTTTTGGTTTTTGATCTTGTTTTTGTTCCGCGCGGGGCGCATTGTCAGGTATATCTCGATCCCGGTGATGGGCGGGTTTATCTCGGGCGTCGGCGCGACCATTATCATGATGCAGGTTCCGAAGCTCTTTGGCGGCAATGCCGGGACGGGCGAGATCATTGTTTTGCTTGAGAATATCTGGGAGCAGAGCGGGAGCTTTCATCTGCTTTCGTTCCTTTTGGGATTTGGCACCATCGTGATTTTGCTGGTGTGCAAAAGGCTGAATCCAAAGCTCCCCATGACGGTCGTGATGATGGCCCTGGGTGCGCTGGCGCAGGCCATACTGCATTTAGATCAGTATGGCGTGAAGGTGATGAGCGAGGTGCCTGCGGGGCTGCCAAGGCCCGTGCTGCCTGGGTTTACGTGGGAGAAAGCCGAGGGCCTTCACTTTGCGTTATTTGAGATCGAGGGGCTTGCAGAGTACCTGCCGAATCTGATGTTAGAGACGCTTGGGATCGCAGCGGTGATCATGGCGCAGACGCTCCTGGCATCGGGGAATTATGCGAGGAAATATCATGATAAGCTGCGGCCGAACAGGGAATTGGTGGCATACTGCGCGATGAACCTTGGCGGAGCGTTCGTTGGAAGCGCGCCCATCAACGGGAGCGTGTCGAGGAGCGGCATCGCGGATTCGCTCGGCGTAAGGTCGCAGCTTGCATCCTTTGTCGCAGGCGGCACGATGCTTCTCATCCTGCTTTTTGGAACGCCGATCCTTCGGTTTTTGCCCGTGCCGATCCTGACGGGCATTGTGATCACGGCGCTGATCGGGATCCTGGAGATCCCGATGGCGAAAAAGCTTTGGAAGACGGGGAAGAATGAATGGCTTGTGTTCATGCTCGCGTTCCTTGGCGTATTGATCTTTGGGACGCTCAATGGCGTGATCATCGGCGTGCTTTTGTCGTTTGGTGAGGTGGCCATGCGCGCGGTCGTGCCGCCGACGGCCTTTGTCGGAAGGATCCCGGGGCATGGAAATTTCTATTCCCTGAAAAGAAATTCGGCCGCAAGGCCTATAAAGCATACGGTGATCTACCGCTTTAGCGGGAATCTGTTCTTCGCGAATATAGACTTGTTCTGCAATCAGATCGAGGCGGGCGTTAAGGAGGATACGAAGCAGGTAGTCGTGGACGCGCGCGGCATCGGGAGCATTGACGTGACGGCGACGGAGCGGCTTGTGCAGCTCTATAAAAGTTTTCAGGAGCGAGGGATCAAGTTTTATTTGACGGAGCATGACGGATCCTTGAACGACCAGCTTCGGCGGCTTGGAGGCGGGAGCCTCATCGAAAACGGCGCGGTGCACCGGACGATCACGCTGGCATTGCAGGACGCAGGGCTTGAGAAGCCTTATGATCTGGAATATTCGGAAGGCGACACTGAGGTGGAGAGGAAGCGGTCAAAACCCGAGGTGGACGAGCTGCTTCCGGAATTTGAGTGGGCATTTGGCGCGAAGGCGAAGGAATAATGCATGGATAAGCAACAGATAACAGACGATAAGACACAGCAGAATAAGGAGAAAAGAAAAACCAGGCGGAGGCGTTTTCGGCTCGTGATCCTGGTGCTCTTTGTGCTTTCGCTTCCGGGATATTATTGCGGCCTGACGGTTCGAAATTATGAGGTTAGGGACGCACGGATCCAGGGAAGCATACGCATTGCGCTGGTGACGGATCTGCACTCCTGTAAATATGGCGAGGATCAAAGGAAGCTCCTTCGCGCGATCGAGGAGCAAAAGCCGGACGTGATCCTACTAGGCGGTGACGTCATCGATGACGTTCTTCCCACGGGACCTGCGGAGGCCTTTCTTTCCGGGATTTCGGGGAAATATCCCATCTACTACGTAACGGGAAATCATGAGTGCTGGTCTGGAAAGGAAAACTACCTTTCTTCCATGAAGATCATTGAAAAATATGAGATCAAAAGGCTTGCGGGAGATTGTGACATTGTCAGCGTTAACGGGACGACAATCGCCATCGGCGGCATTGATGATCCGTATGCTGCCATGGTGGAGTCCGTGATCTGGAGCAAGGAGCTTTCAGACGTAAAGAAAGAAGTGCAGGAAAAAGCCTCTGCGGATACCTTCGCCGTGTTGCTTTCGCATCGGCCGGAGGCCATTGAGGCTTATGCCAAGCAAGGGTTTGATCTCGTCCTTGCCGGCCATGCGCATGGCGGTCAGTGGCGCATTCCGGGGCTGATCAACGGCATGTTTGCGCCGGATCAGGGCCTGTTTCCAAAATATGCCGGCGGGCGTTATGAAAAGGACGGCACGACCATGATCGTCAGTCGTGGTCTTGCCCGCGAATCGACGATCCTTCCGCGGTTTTACAATCCTCCCGAGCTCGTGATCATTGATCTTGTAGGTGAGGGCAAATAAAGACAAAACGAGTATTTAGGCGAGGAGCATTCCGGAAAAGACGGACATTAATATCGTGATGGTGCCTACGGAAACAGTCGTGGACACGGCAATGGCAGAGGAGAGGATCGAGGGATCTTCTCCTATTTTTTCGGCCTGGATCATGGGAAGATTCCCGACGGGCACGGCCGCCATAAGGCACATGGCGAGGGTTGCCACGGGATCGAAGCCGAGCGCGTGCATGGCAAAGACAATGGCAACGGGGACAAGGAGCATGCGGAGAATGACGTAGCCCCAAATGCGGACGTCCTTGATCGATGCCATAAGATCGGACCTTGCGATGGAGACGCCAAGCAGCGTCATGGAAAGGAACACGGTGGCATTGCCGACGTATTCGATGGTGTTCGCCAAAATGGGCGGGAGCGTTACGCCATACCAAAAGACCACAAGGCTGAGCAGTGCCATAATGGTGCCGGGACTCAGGATCCTCTTTAGGGCGTGGACGGGTCCGGCGGGTTCAGATGCCGGTATGTCGGGCGCATGCATGTTAGAGGTGGCCGCATCAGATGCCGGTGCGTTGGGTGCCTCCGCGTTAGAGGTGGCGTCAGATGCCGGTGCGTTGGTCGCAGTAGCGTCGGATGCCGAGTTCTTGCCGCGGCCGAGCACGGTGACGCCGTGGGTGTAGAACAGCAGGCTGTAGAACACGTTGATCACGATGACGTAAAGGATCGCGTTGGCGGGCAGGATGGCTTTCGCCACGGGAATTCCAAGAAAGCCCGTATTCGTATATACCGTCATGAGATGATAGAAGCGGCGCTTGTCGGGTGCGACTCTCAAAACGTGCGGGAGCAGAAAGCCGAGCACGATGAGAAGTGCATAGAAGGCGGCACCGAGCGCGATGGCGGTAAGCAGGTCTTTGTGGGTTGCCGTCAGGTTCCCCGTGAGAATGGAGGCCATGATCAGCGCCGGGTTGCATACGTCCACCACGATGGCGGAGAGCTTTTTCGAAGTGAGGGAGTCTACGACACCCTTTTTTTGTAACAAAAATCCGATGGCGACGAGTATGATGATCACACCCATCTGTTGCAAAATAATATTCAGACTCATGAAAGTATCCCTTTTTCTCTTATTTTATATGCGAGAGCTTTTGTATTATAGTAATCACGTTTATTGAGGAAAACGACGATTGCATTGTAGCATACCTGCCTGGGGGATGCAATAACTCAAATTGCTCTGCACAGGTCATTTTTTGACCTTAGAAAAGGCCAGACCCTGCAGGGAAAGCAAGGGTCTGGCCGAGAGATCAGGATCCGCTGGAGCAGTAGCGGCGCACGCCGAAGCGCCAGAAGAGGTAGCTTGGGATCAGGAACAGGATCGCAAGGAGAGGCAGGAAGATATACAGAGGATTGTCGCTCTTCCCGATCACGTAGCACAGCGGGTAGTATTGCACCAACGCGTAGGGGACGAAGAAGGTTCCGAAAAGGAGCATCTTCTTTCCGTAGACGTCGATGGGGTATTTTCCGTGTTCCTTGGCGCCGTCCGTGAAGACGTTCATGAACTCCAGGCCCTCCAGCGTAAAGAAGCAGAAGGCGGCGTAGATCATAAAGATCCCGGAAAAGAGGGCCGTTCCGCCGATCAGCATGAAAAGGAGCGTCACTGCTTTCGCGAAGTTCCAGTCGACGCCGCAGCGCGGGATCGCATAGACAAACATTAGGAGCGCCTGCAGCATCCGTCCGATCCTAGTCAGTTCGAACTTACTTCCGAGAACCTGCAGCACTTCGTTCCGGGGGCGCACCAACACCTGATCAAAGCTTCCGGTCCGCACCATGGAGGAGAAGGAATCAAAGCCTCTCGCGGTCATCTCCGCCAGGGAGAATTCCATCAGGATGGTTGCGTAGCAGAGCAGGACTTCATTGTAGGAATAGCCTTTTACGCTGTGGAAGCGCTGGAACATAAAGTAAATGCCAAGGAATACGCTGAAGGACACGAAGAATTGTCCGAGCACCATCATAAAGAAGGACATCTTATATTGCATGGCGCAGCGAACGTTGATCCCGACATAGCGCATCCACAGCTTTAACGCGCTTGTTTTCTTGGTGGAGCGAATCGGTTTTTCAGAAAATGGATTCTTCATATGTTCTCACCCCCCTTGAATGCAGGCTTTGCGCTCTGCGACGCGGCATAGGCTGCTGCCGATGAGGACCAGGGCGATCAGCCAGAAGAACTGTAACCCGAGCATCCTTGCCGTCTCCTGCGCGGACAGGCTTCCCGTGAAGATCCGCAGCGGCGCATTCTGCATGGAGGCGAAGGGCAAAAGCTCCATCACCCTGCGCACGCCGTCCGGCATGAACGGGATCGGGATGATGCCGCCGGCGAGGAAGTCCACCAAAGAGGCAAACAGGATCCGGACGCCCTGCGGGGAGATCGTAAAGAAGGTCAGGCCATATACGATCATGCAAAAGGCGGTGGCCACGGAGGTCCCGAGAACGGCCGAGAGCACAAAGAGCAGGAAGGTCGGGACGTCTGGCGGCAGGACCATCCGATACGGCGCCGGCACGAGGAAGGCCACGATCAGAATGGGAAGACAGCGAAGCACGGCCCGGGAAAACCGGTTGGCAAGGCTTCTTGCGATCCACATGTTGTAGATCCGGATCGGGCGGCACAGCTCATACGCAATGTTCCCGCCTGATATGGTGTCGAAGATCTCGTTTTCCAGCATCCAGGTGTTGAACAGAGCAAGGAAGGCTTGCTGCAGCCAGATGTAGGTCACGGTGTCCTGAAAGCTCATGGGAAAGGCGGCTGGGTCGGTCTCATAAAAGGCGGAAAACGCCATGATGGCCAGGAAGCCCCAGGCGAACTGCGTCGTGATCCCGGCCAGGGCAGCAGCCCTGTACTGCAGGCCCATGACAAACCGCAGGCGGAAGAAGGACTGATATTTTCGTATCGTAAAGCCACTTTTCATCCCGCCACCTCCTATACGTCGAAGGAGCGATAGAGCTCCGCCACGGTTTCGTCGATGGTTTCGTTCCCCTTCTTAATGTCATCCAGCGTTCCGTCCATGAGGATCTCGCCCTTGCCGATCAGGATGATGCGGTCGGAGAGGGCTTCGATGTCCTGCATGTCGTGGGTCGTGAGCAGCACTGTGGTCCCGTGGAGCTTATTCCGCTTTCGGATGAATTCCCGGACCGCCAGCTTGGACACGGCATCCAGGCCGATGGTGGGTTCATCCAGAAACAGGATCTTGGGATCGTGAAGGAGGGACGCCGCGAGCTCGCATCGCATGCGCTGGCCAAGAGACAGCTGCCTTGTCGGAGAGCGAAGTAACTCCTTTAGGTCTAACAGGTCCGTCAATTCTTCCAGATTCTGTTTGTAGCTTTGTGGAGAAATGGAATAAATGTCTTTTAGAAGTTCAAAGGAATCAATGACCGGTATGTCCCACCACAGCTGTGACCTTTGTCCAAAGACCACGCCGATCTCCTTTACGTGGCGAATGCGATCCTTATAGGGAACACGTCCGTCCACCAGGACCGTGCCGCCGTCGGGTGTTAATATACCGCTTAGAATCTTGATCGTGGAGCTTTTTCCGGCGCCGTTCGGGCCGATGTACCCCACCATCTCACCATCACCGATGGTGAAGGAGACGTTTTTTAGGGCATGGATCGTCTCATACTCCCGGTGAAACAGGGATTTCACTGCCTCACCAAACCCTGCGTTTCGCTTTGCAACCTTGTACGACTTACTTACGTTTTCCATCGTAATCATTGTTACTTCCCCCTGGTAGTTATACTTCTGTTCGTTTGCCTCACGCCATATCTTGCCAAGTTCTTGGTACGCACCGTTATGAAATTGCCTAGGCCGCGAAAAATCGTCGCGTGGGGATTAGTCTATCACGTTTCTTTCGAAATTACAACAGGAAATTTGAAAAAGTTGGCAGGGCACCCAAATAAAAAGTGCTTGCGAATTTGCCGATAATCAGTTATACTACATGCACGCAACCGAAAGGAGGTGAAATCCATGCACAACTATCTGCGGGCCATTGGTTTTAGTCAATTGAAGGATCGGAAAAAATTGAAGGAAATCCTGACGGATGCCATCATGAAGGCGGACAGGCGGGCGTATGCCATGAATCTGGAAAATGTCATGCTGGGAGAATTCTGCAAGGATTTCGCCGACGGAATGGGCATCGCCGTGTGTGGAGAGTTTGACGAAGAGGATAAGTTCGTTTATGAATATTATTATCCCTATCTGCGCGGCACGGGCGTGACCACGCGGGAGGACGTCTCGGTGGAGCGCCATATTGCAAAGGATTCCTATGCGGGCGTCGTGGAAGACATTAACATGGGCGTTTCCATGATCTTTTATCTTCAGAACATGATCCCTTACGTCAGCGCGCAGACGGCGGGGAGGCTTCCCGTGCGCGGAACGACGCTGACCTTGTCGGGTCTTTCCTTAAGCGGAAAGGTGCTGTTCCCGATCCACGTGGATGAGCAGCAAAAGGATCAGATCCGCCGCCGCACCATTGCAAGAAATCAGCTGATCGAAGAGGCCAGGAAGGGCAGCGAGGAAGCCATGGAGACCCTGACCCTGGAGGATATGGATACTTACTCCGCCATCAATTCCAGGATCCAGCACGAGGACGTGCTTTCGATCGTGGACACCTATTTTATGCCCTACGGCATGGAGTGCGATCAGTACTCCGTGATGGGTGAGATCGTGGGCATGCGGCTTGTGACGAATCACTTGACGGGCGAGAAAATATATATCTTAACTATTTGCTGTAATGAATTGACATTTGACGTGTGTATCAATATAATAGATTTGTTGGGGGAGCCGCAGGTCGGACGAAGGTTCAAGGGAAACGTCTGGCTGCAGGGATTCATCAATTTCCCTGACGACGTCTAAGCCGTGAGTAATGGCGGTTTTGGCGGTTTTCGGGCGAGAGGTCCGGAAGGAAACAGACAACTGTTGGTGTAGCACAGTGGATAGTGCAGTCGCCTCCTAAGCGAAAGATCGGGCGTTCGAGTCGCCTCACCAACGCGAAAGCATTAAATTTTTGGATTTTAGCTTATTAGAATTCAAAATTTAATGCTTTTTTTGATAAATCGGAGAACTTTTTTCGCATTCATGAAAATATAAAGGTGAAGGCGATAAACAACGTGACGTCACAAAGGAACCCAAGATGAACAAAGTAGATGCGGAAATGCTGATAAATGAATATGGAAAAGCACTCTACTCGTTCTGTCTCTACAGCACGCGCGACAAGGAGAGTGCGGACGATCTGTATCAGGAGACGTTTCTGGTGGCGCTCGGAAAGGATGAGATAGAGCGGGAGGATAACCCGAAGTCGTATCTGATCACCATCGCCATGAACCTGTGGAGGAACAGGCTCCGGAAAACGGCCTGGCGGAAGCGGATCGCGGAGGTTTCGACGCTCAGTGAGGAGGACCTTTTGCAGATCGCGGACGGGGGTCGATCCGTGGAGGACGAGGTGCAAAAGAGGCAGGAGGAACGCCTTGTTCGGAAGTGCGTGTTGGAGCTGCCGGAGAAGTATCGGATCGTGATACTGCTGTATTACATGGAGGACATGTCCATCGAGGAGGTCGCCTTGGCACTGAAGATTCCTGTCGGAACGGTGAAAAGCAGGATGAACAAGGCAAAGAAGATGTTAAAGGAGAGAATGGAGAATGGAGAAGAAGGAATTGGATTCGTTGTTAAAACAGTCCCTGACGCCAGATAAGCAGGCGGATGCGGGGTTAGATGCGGCGATCCTGGAAAGGCTTGAGGATTCCTCTTTCGCTGACCAGAGGCAGGAGAAAATGCAGGCAAGGCAATGGAGCAAGGGCCTGGTTGCCAAGGTGGCAGCAATCGTGCTCGCCGTGCTGGCCCTCGGCGCTGGGACGACATATGCGGCCGGACGCATTCTGGGAAACGTTGTAATCAGGGAAACCCGGCTTGCCGTAGGAGACCATGCAGAAACCTGGGTGGCGCGGGAGCAAAGTATTCCGCTCCCGGAGGAATTGCCTGACATTGAGGTCGTTGAAAAGGTGACGGGAGGAGCTGGCGATCAATGGGTGGAAAGGGAGGAGATTCAGGTTGACGGATCTCACACTTGCAATTATACCTACCTGGATTATCAGACGGCAGTGAGCGACGTAGGATTTCCGAATGTGTTCACGACGATCCTTGGAACGCAGGAATCCGTCACGTATCAGACGGTAGCATATTCGATTCCGGGATGGGAATCGTTCCAAGGTGGCGATATGCTCTATTTGTGTTGTAACTATGGATTGGGCAGTTACCAGCTAGAACAAATGCCTAGGGCCGGCGAGGATCCGGAGTCCGCAGGAATCTGTGGATTTTCCGTGCCGATGACCCATTCCGGCAATGTTCGCAGCTATGTCTCTGCAAACGGCACGGAGTTTACGCTTGTGGATGACCTCGTGCAAGGCGCCGTCCTTCAAAAAACCGTGGTCATGATCGATTGCGAGAAGATGATCGGAAGCGTGACGTTCCATGGACTGACGGAGGAAGAAATCCACCAGGTACTCGACACGCTGGATCTGTAAGAAAGTGACATAGTAAAGTAGGAAAAGGGATCAGGACAAAAAGAAGAGTGACCAAAGGAAGAGGGGACTGCGAGGCGCGGTCTTCTCTTTCTTTTTGCAGGCACATTACTTTTTGCAGGCACATGATGGTTTATGTTGTACCCATCAAAAAAGTCGTCAGATAGATTAAATTCTCTCTTGTTTTTCGATAGTTTACACTTTGGACATGCCACCGCGAGGAAATGATCAAAATCCTCAAAAACGCATTAGAAACGGGGTTGTTTTAATGCGACGCAAGATGATAACCATAAAAACAGATTAAAATAAATCAAGAATTAGATTAAATTTGCCACTTGTTTTTGTATATTTTCGGTGTTATGATGTAGAAACGATGATAAGAACGAAATGGCAAGGTGCAGGGGCCAAAGCCCTGATGCAAAAGGATTGCCTGCGGGAGGAAGAGTCATGACCGAAAAAGAGATCAAGCAAAAATATCAGAAGAGCTATCATTTACCCCCGAAGATGACCTATGACTGGGTAAAGAAGGAGTGCATTACGAAGGCGCCGATCTGGTGCAGCGTGGACCTGCGCGACGGCAACCAGGCGCTGATCGAGCCCATGGACCTCGAGAGCAAGCTGGAATTTTTCAAGATCCTTGTGGACGTTGGCTTTAAGGAGATCGAGGTTGGTTTCCCCGCATCCTCTGACACCGAATATAACTTTATCCGCGCGCTGATCGAGCGCGACATGATCCCGGATGACGTGACGATCCAGGTGCTGACCCAGGCGAGAGAGCACATCATCAAGAAGACCTTCGACGCAGTGAAGGGTGCGCCTCATGCAGTGGTACACCTTTATAATTCCACCTCCGTGGAGCAGCGCGAGCAGGTCTTCAAGAAGAGCAAGGAAGAGATCACGAAGATCGCAGTGGACGGCGCGAAGCTCTTAAAGAAGCTGGCGGATGAGACCGAAGGAAATTTCACCTTTGAATACAGCCCTGAGAGCTTTTCTCAGACGGAAGTGGACTTTGCGCTGGAGGTTTGCAACGCCGTGCTCGACATTTGGAAGCCGACCAAGGAGAACAAGGCGATCATCAATCTGCCCTCCACGGTTCAGGTGGCAATGCCTCACGTGTTCGCCTGCCAGATCGAATATATGCATAAGAACTTAAAGTACAGGGACGGCGTCGTTCTTTCCGTGCATCCTCATAACGACCGCGGCACGGGCATTTCCGATGCGGAATTTGGCGTTCTTGCCGGCGCGGACAGAGTCGAGGGAACCCTGTTTGGCAACGGCGAGCGCACGGGTAACGTGGACGTGGTGACTCTTGCCATGAACATGATGACCCACGGCGTAAAGAGCGGCCTGGATTTCTCCCACATCATGGAAGTTCGTGAGAAATATGAGAAGTTCACCAATATGAAGGTGCATGAGAGAACGCCCTATGCCGGCGATCTTGTGTTCACGGCCTTCTCCGGATCCCATCAGGATGCCATCTCTAAGGGCATGCAGTGGCGCCAGGACGGCAAGAGCGGCAAGCGTTGGGACGTTCCTTACCTTCCCATCGACCCGACGGATCTTGGAAGAGAGTACGAGTCCGACGTCATCCGCATCAACTCCGTATCCGGTAAGGGCGGCGTGGCATTTGTGTTAAAGCAGCAGTTCGGCTTCTCCCTGCCCCTTGCAATGCGCGAGGAGGTTGGCTACCTCATCAAGGGCGTGTCCGACAGAAGGCATCAGGAGCTTCCTCCGAAGGAGATCTACAGGATCTTCGAGGAGACCTATATCCAGCCCAGGAACGTGTTCAACGTTCCGGAGTGTCACTTCAAGCAGGAGAATGGCATTCAGGCGGAAGTGACCATGGAGCAAAACGGCACACGCCGCGTCATCAGTACGGGAGGCAACGGCCGTCTCGATGCAGTGAGCAACGCCATCAAGACGTACTTCGGCATTACCTATGAGCTTTCCATTTATGAGGAGCATGCAATCTCCAAGGGATCTTCCTCCAAGGCGGCTTCCTACGTGGGCATCCTTTCCGAGGGCAAGTTCTATTGGGGCGTCGGCGTGGACGAGGACATCATCAAGGCCTCCATCGCCGCACTGGTTTCCGCGACGAACAAGCTGACCGCGGAGCAACACATTACGCAGGGCCGCGACGAGAGGACCGTCGAGATCATCAGCTACGTGCAAAAGCACTATGCGGACGTAACGCTCGAGAGCCTTTCCGAGTATTGCCATCTGTCCGGGCCGTATCTTTCCAAGTTTATCAAGGAGAAGACGGGCAAGACCTTCCAGGACGTGGTGCGCGAGCAGCGCATGAAGAAGGCGCGCGTGCTCTTAAAGGAGTCTGATCAGACCGTGGAGAGCGTGTCTGAGGCTGTGGGCTATGAGAACGTGGAGCACTTTAACAGACTGTTCAAGAAGGCTTATGGCGTAACGCCACTGCAGTTTAAGAAGCAGAGATAAGGCCCCAAAAAGGTAAGAAATTCAGCAAAAAAGCCCTTCCCACGTGAATTTTACGTGAAAGGGCTTTATTTTTTTAAGAGAATGGGATATGATGTTTTTATTCTGGGATTTATCACAAGGAAGGAGACATTTCATCATGTCTAAGCAAAATAAGCAGAATGCACCCGCCGCGCAGGATGGGGCGGAAAAGGTCATTACCAAGTATGACCTGAAGATGCAGAGAAGAAAAGCAGAAAAGGAAAAGGAAAAGAGAGCAAAGGACATTACCACGGCGGTCACGGTCGTGATCCTGCTGGCGCTGGCGTGCTTCGTGCTTTCCTTCCCGATCCGCACTTATATCAGCCTGCATAAGTCCTTTATCAAGGTGGGCAACGATGACGTGACCAAGGTCGAGTTCGATTATAACTATTATACCGTGGTCAACAATTACGTGAATTCCTATTATGATTATCTGAGCTGGTTTGGTCTCGACATTACGAAGGATCTCAGCACGCAGACCTACAGCGGGGATCGTACCTGGAAGGATTACTTTGAGGAGATGACGGTGAATTCCTTAAAGCGCAACAAGGCGCTGAAGGAGGAAGCAAAGGCCACCGGATTCACCTATGACGTAACGGATGAGTATAACAAGATCGTGGAGCAGCAGAAGGCAAATGCGCAGGAATCCGGCGTTTCCCTGAATAAGTACCTTCAGCAGAACTTTGGTTCCTATGCGACCTCAAGCAGACTGAAGCCCTTCTTTGAGGAGGCGCTCTACGTAAATGCATATTATAAAAAGGTTTCTGACGAAAAGAAGCCCACGCAGCAGGAAGTGCAGGCAAAGTACGAATCGGATCCCAAGAGCTATGACAGCGTAGATTATCGGATCCTGCAGTTTACCGCAGAGCTTCCCACGGAGCCTACCGAGCTGGCAGATCCCGTGGAGGAAACCGAGGGCGAGGAGGACACGAACACCACTTATACCCCTTCCGAGGCGGAGATCGCAAAAGCCATGGATGACGCAAGGGCCCTTGCAAATGCAGCTCTCCCGACCATTAAGACGGAGGGTGCCCTGGTGGAAGGCATCACTTATTCCAGCGCGAATAACACCATCCGCGACTGGCTGTTTGACGGCATGAGAAATTCCGGCAGCACGACGGTGCTTTCGGACGAGAGCTCCCACGTGGTATATTGCGTAGCGTTCGAGAAGCGTTACCGCGACGAGACGCCCACTGCAGACGTGAGAATCCTTGTGGCTGACACCCAGGAGGAGGCCGAGGACATTTATGGCACTTGGAACGGCGGCGGCGCGACCGAGGAGTATTTCATCGAGCTGTCGAACGGAAAGTATGTGGAGAATTCCGTGGCAGAGGATGGTCTTTTAGAGAATGTTTCCAAGGATGAAGACCTGTATGAAGAGCTTGTGGACTGGATCTTTGCTGACGGCCGTAAGCATGGTGACTGCGAGATCATAACGATTACCGACGTGGCTAGCTTCGTGGTTTACTATGTTGGCGAGAATCAGCCGAATTGGTATCATACCATCGAGTCTGATCTGCTGAACACTGCGATGAATGAATATGTGGATGCGGTGACGGAGAAGATTCAGGTTTCCGATCCGGACAAGAACTTAAGATATCTGGTTCTTGCTGAGGAAGAGGCGAAGGCGGCAGCTGAGAGCGCAGCGGCAGAAAGCGCGGCAGCTGAGAGCGCGGATGCAGAAGGCGCAGACGCAGCAAGTACGGAGGGCTCAGAAGAGTAAGACCTAAGGAAGAACTGTCTTGGGAAGAACTGTGTCAGAGCTTGATATAGAAAGCCTTATGGATCATAAGTAACAATGCGGGGGAGGCGTGAAAGCGCAGCCCCCGCTTTTTGATGAGGGAAGAAAACACTTGCGCAAACCTGGGATTTCCCTTATTCTAAGACATATAGCAGAATGCGTGAGATGACGAGAAGCAGAAAAAGTGAACTGCGGAAGGATAAAATACGAATGAATCTAGAAGAAAAGGTATTGGTGCTGGACATTGACGGCACGTTGACAAATTCAGAAAAGCAGATCACGCCGGCCACGAAGGCGGGGATCCAGGAGATCCTGCTTCGGGGGCACAAGGTGATCCTGGCCTCCGGAAGACCGACGCCCGGCATGCGGCGGTATGAGCAGGAGCTCGAGCTGGAAAAGTACGGCGGATATCTTCTGTCCTTTAACGGCGGACGGATCGTGGAGTGCAGAAGCGGCGAGATCGTATATCAAAGGCTTCTGTCCCTGAGCGTGCTGCCCAGCTTATATCATTTCGCGAAGGAGCATGGATGCGGCCTGATCACCTATCTGGGAGACACGGTGATCTCCGCGTTTGAGCCGGATGAATATGTCTCCTTAGAGGCGCGGATCAATGGACTGCCGATCCGTGTGGTGGAGAATTTCTTGGATTTCGTAGATTTTGACATTAACAAGTGCCTGATGACGGCGCCGCCCGAGGAAGCGCCCGCTTATGAAAAGGAGCTTCGGGAACGCTATGAAGGAATTGCCAGCGTCTATCGCTCGGAGGCATTTTTCATCGAGATCATGCCCGAGAACGTGGACAAGGCTTCGTCTTTGGACCGCATGCTGGAAAGCCTTGGCATGACGAGGGAGAACGCGATCTGCTGCGGCGACGGCTTCAATGACGTCTCGATGATCAAGTATGCAGGGCTTGGCGTGGCCATGGGGAACGCGAAGCCGGAGGTCAAGGAGGCGGCCGACTATGTGACTGCGACCAATGACGAGGACGGGATTGTGGAAGTCATCCGGAAGTTTATTCCTTAAGAGGCTTGGTTAAGCCACAGCGACAGGAAAGGATGGTGCGTATGGAAGGACAATTACATAATATCGGACTAAGAAGCGTATCCATCGAGATTCCGCAGAAGGCAAAGGAAATTCTGGAAGTATTGCATGGGGCAGGATTTGAGGCATACGTGGTCGGTGGCTGCGTTCGGGATTCGATCCTGGGAAGAACGCCGCAGGACTGGGACGTCACGACCTCGGCAAGGCCGGAAGAAGTGAAGGCACTGTTTCGAAGGACGATCGACACCGGGATCCAGCACGGCACGGTGACGGTCATGATGGACAAGGAGGGGTTTGAGGTCACGACCTATCGGATCGACGGGAAGTATGAGGACAGCCGTCATCCCAGCGAGGTGATCTTTACGCCCAGCTTAGAGGAGGATTTAAAGCGGCGTGATTTCACGATCAACGCCATGGCATATAATGACAGGGACGGCCTGGTAGATCTCTTTGGCGGCCTGGAGGACATGGAGAAGAAGGTGATCCGCTGCGTCGGGGACGCAAGGGCCAGATTCGGGGAGGATGCCCTGCGGATCATGCGCGCGGTGCGCTTTTCCGCCCAGCTTGGTTATGAAATTGAGGCGCAGACCAGGGAGGCGATCCGAGAGCTTGCGCCGACGCTTCGGAACATCAGCGCGGAGCGGATCCAGACGGAGCTGGTAAAGCTCGTGGTCTCGGGCCATCCGGAGTACCTGCGGATCGCATGGGAGACGGGGATCACAAAGGTGGTACTGCCGGAGTTCGACCTGATGATGGAGACGCCGCAAAATCATCCCCACCACTGTTATAACGTGGGAGAACATACTTTGGTGTCTATGACACAGGTGTCAGCTGACAAAGTGCTTCGTCTGACCATGCTCTTTCATGATCTCGGAAAGCCTGCGTGCCTTTCCGTGGATGAAAAGGGGATCACGCATTTCTACGGACATCCGAAGGTGAGCGAGGAGATCGCGCGGAAGATCCTGCGCAGGCTTAAGTTTGACAATGACACGACGAACATGGTCTGCAGGCTCGTGAAATATCATGATTATGGAAATGAGGACGCGCCGGACTTAAAGACCGTGCGCCGTGCGCTTTATAAGATCGGTGAAGAAGCCTTCCCTGCGATGTTTGCGGTTTGGCGGGCGGATATTCTCGCCCAGAGTGAGTATAAGCGGGAAGAGAAATTGGCGCGCGCAGCGAAGTGGCAACGGCTTTATGAGACCGTTATGGAGCTTCATCAGTGCGTGTCCCTAAAGGGTCTTGCCGTGGACGGAAATGACCTGATCGGGCTTGGGATGAAGCCTGGGCGCGAGATCGGGAATTGCCTTCAGAGCCTTTTGGAGGAGGTTTTGGAGGAGCCGGAGCGCAACACGAAGGAATATCTGACGGAGCGGGCAAAGGCCTGGATCTGTCAGCACAAATAACGGAGCGGGTTAGCATAATTCCATCCTGCGACTCATAGGTTAGTCGTGACCGGGGAGACAAACGGTCAGAATAACCGGATCGGAGGACGGAACATGAATGACAGGGCTGTCAGTTTGCTGGAACAATATGAAATTGAGGTGCTTGCGACCCGTAAGGGGCGGGGCGCGATTCTTTGCGACACAGACAGGGGCACCCTGATCTTTAAGGAATACGTGGGTAGCCCGCAGCATCTTCGCGTGCAGGACAGACTCCTGAAAACCATTGCCGCGAAGGGGTTGGTGGAGGCAGAGCAGCTCCTCCCCACGAAGGAGGGGAGCTTTTCCGTCAAGGATCATGACGGGGTTTCCTATCTCCTAAAGACCTACCGCGAGGGGCGGGAATGCAACGTGCGCGAGACGGAGGATTGCCTTGCGGCGGTGCGGCTTCTCGCGAAGCTCCATCTGAGCACCCAGGACGGGCTGATGACGGCAAAGGAGCTGGGAGAAGACGTTCCCGACAATGCAGCGGAGCCCGAAGCGCAGGCTGAGAATGCCGAGGAGAGACATAACGCCGAGTTGCCAATATTCTCGATCGCGGCAGAGTATGAAAAGCGAAACCGTGAGCTCCGAAAAATTCGAAAATTCCTTTTGGGGAGAAGACAGAAGACCTGGTTTGAGATCGCACTGCTTGGGTGCTTTGATGATTTTTATGAACAGGCAAGGGAGGCTAAGGAGGGCTGGGAGGCCTATCGCGCGGCAGCGGAGCGGGAGCCCGTCACGGCCTATTGCCACGGGGATTATCAACATCATAATGTCATTTTGGATCAAAAAACCTGGGTGCCCGTGAATTTTGAGCGGTGCGTGAAGGACGATCCCGTTCGAGATCTCCATTTGCTTTTTCGAAAGCTCTTGGAAAAGAGCAACTGGTCCGTGGCGCTTGGGGAAAGACTCCTTCGGGAGTATGAAAAGATCCGTCCGCTTTCTGCCATCAGCAAGATCGATCTATATTATCGCTTTTCCTACCCCGAGAAATTTTGGAAGATCGCGAATTATTATTACAATTCCGGAAAGGCTTGGATCCCGGGCAAAAATCTGGAAAAGCTGGAAAAAATCATGGCACAAAAAGCGGAAAAGAAAGCCTTTCTAGAGGCCGTTTTCCGCACGTGAGGGGGAAAAAAGGCACTGCGGTAAGACAGTTAAAGAGACCTCTGTGCGGCTACCTCTTGACAAAGCAGGGAAAAACGGCTATATTCTTGGATAGGCTCGCTTTCAGGGAGGACCTTTCCAAAGGATGAAAGTCGGGCACGACATCAATATTTCAGGAGGAATGCTACCGTGAATAAGGCAGAATTAATTGCGGCACTTGCGCAGTCCGCAGATTTATCCAAGAAGGATGCAGAGAAGGTTTTGAAGGCTTTCACTGACATTGTAACTGAAGAGCTTAAGAAGGGTGAGAAGGTTTCGCTGGTTGGCTTTGGTACCTTTGAAGCTACCAAGAGAGCAGCCAGAGAGGGCAGAAACCCTGCTACCAATAAGACCATTAAGATTCCTGCTTCCAAGGCACCTAAGTTTAGAGCCGGCAAGGCCCTGAAGGACGCGCTCAACGTATAAGATGCTTGGCAGGTAAGCTTCGCGGCCCCGTTCGGGCGGCGAGAACTAAAAATGAGTTCACCGGAGGGCAGGGGACAAAAGTCTCCTGCCTTTTGCATACTCGGGGCTGACGGTTGGAAGGGAGAAGAGGCAGGAGACTTTGTCCTGCGGGTTATGGAAGGGAGAAGGATATGAGACTGGATAAGTATTTAAAGGTGTCGAGGCTGATCAAGAGGCGTACGGTGGCGAATGAGGCCTGTGACGGCGGCCGCGTCATGATCAATGATAAGCCGGCGAAGGCATCCACGAACGTGAAGGTGGGCGACGTCATCACCATCGGATTTGGCAACAAGGAAGTCAAGGTCGAGGTTCTGAGCATTCAGGAGACCGTCCGCAAGGAAGAAGCCTCCGAGATGTTCAAGTATCTGTAAGAGATCAAGAATGCTGCGCCGCCGTTGCGGGAATAGGGGCGAAGAGTCTTTCTTGGCATAAATTGAGAATAAAGCATCCTCCGTTGCATATATTGTTGCAAGGCCCGAGAGCTTCAAGGAGGTTGCTGATGGAAGAGTTGAACGCACCCGTGCGGACACACAAGATGACCATGACGGGGAGGAAGACCTGCGTGCTGAGCGGCGTAAAGGACGTTTTGTCCTTTGACTTGCATGAGATACTGCTGGAGACGGAGCAGGGGATGCTTTTGATCAAGGGCGAGGACCTGCACGTCAGTCGGCTGACGCTCGAGAAGGGCGAGGTTGACGTGGACGGAAGGCTGGACAGTTTTTCTTATTCGGAGGCGGCGCCCACCGGGCAGCAAAAGGCGGCTTCGCTCCTTAGCCGGCTGTTTCGATAGGCGGAGGAAGGCGCGGTGCTAGATCACTCTTTTACGTATCATGCCTTTCAGATGGGCATCTATCTTGCGTTCGTCTATGATCTGCTGCGAGTGCTTCGGCGGGCGATCCCCCGGGGCATCGTGTTTGCTTCCCTCGAGGACCTTGCCTTTTGGTGTTACTGCGCCGGCGAGGTCTTTTTTCTTCTGCAGAGGGAGAATCACGGGATCCTGCGGTGGTACGCGGTCTGTGCGGCGGCAGCAGGCATCTGGGCATATGAAAAGCTGGCCAGTCCGCTGCTTTTGCGCTATGGAACCCGAATTCTGAAAAAGCTGTTGACGGGGCCAACCCGAGTGGCTAAAATAATAGGCAAAGGAGTGAAGTGCCATGCCGGAAAGATACTCAGGCGCAGGGCGAAGCAGGACGCAGACCCGGGCGCGAAGGAGAAAAAAAGCAGCATATCGCAAGCCTCAGCAGAACCGCGTCAGCATGTTCCTTGTGACGGCGGCGGTGCTGGTGATCGTCGCGGTGATCGCGGTGAGCGCCGTGGGACTTCAGAAGAAGATCGATGCCTATGACGAGAAGATCGCGGAGCTCGAGGCAGAGATCCAAAGGGAAGAGGAACGGGCACAGAAATTAGAGGAGTTTCGAAAGTACACGCAGACGAAGGGGTATGTGGAGGAAGTTGCACAGGAGCAGCTGGGGCTGGTGTATGACGGAGAGATTCTTTTTAAGCGAGAGTGAAAAGCTCTCGCTTTTTTTGTCGCAAACTATTTGGACAAACGCAACCCAATTTGACAAAAAGTAAGGCCCGTCCTTTCTATAATTGCAACCAAAGGATGACTTGATAAGGGGGGCAGTGACATGCAGCTTGGAATGCAGTTGGAGAAGTTGCCGCGAGAGAGAATGCCGTGGGAGAAACTACCGGACGTATGCGGAGGGAAGCTTTGCGTTTATGCGGAGAGCTTCCGGGAGCTGGCGAGGAGCTTTCACAAGGAGCACCCGGCCCCGGGCCTGGACCGGCGGACCTTCTTTGAGGAGGAAAGGCTACGGGAGAACTGCGAGGTGATCGCGGGCCATCTGATGGAGGTGGCTGACATCATGGAGCAGACGGCCGGCGAGGTGACCTCGGCGGAGCCCATGGAGGAAAGGACCTGGCGTAAGCTGGCGCGTGGCCTGAAGGAGAAAGGACTTTACCTGGAGGGAGCCTGCCGGCTGCCAAGGCAATCGGGCAGTCAGATCAGCCTGACGCTTTGGACAAACTGGCCGGAGGGCGTCTCGGCGCGGGAGGCGGAGGAGGTACTGGAGAGGGTTCTTGGGATACGATATTGCCTGTCCCTGAGCGCGCCGGAGAAGGTGGAACGGGAGGAGAGGACTTATCTTTTCGTGGAGGAACCGTGCTTTTTGGCCTTCACGGGATTCGCGCGGGTCATGAAGGGGAGTGAGCAGATCTCCGGGGACAACTATTCGATCTTGCAGTCGGAGAGAGGAACGCTGACCTTGCTTTTGTCCGATGGCACGGGCTCCGGGGAGGAGGCCTCGCGCGGGAGCGGCTGGGTGCTGGATCTGATGGAAAAGCTCCTTGAGACGGGCTACAGTCCTGAGACGGCGCTTCGGATGGTGAATGCCACGGCGGTGACAAAGGGGGAAGAGCTGGGACATCCCACCCTGGACATATGCCAGCTCGATCTGGAGCGCGGGGACTGCCAGTTTTGCAAGGCCGGCGGCGCAATCTCCTTCCGAAAGCGGGGGAGCGAAATGGAGGAGATCGCGGGAGGACAGCTCCCCCTTGGGATCTTTCAGGATCTGGAACCGCAAAGGCAGTATTTAAGGCTGCAGGAGGGCGACAGCATTATCCTCATGACGGACGGCGTGCTCGAAGCTTTTCGGGACAGGGGATATGAAGACGCGGTGCGAGACTGCCTTGCAAACATGGAGGACGAGACGCCGCGGGAGATGGCGGAAAAGCTGATGCAGTTGGCGATCTTTGCCAGCGAAGGAAAGGTGCGGGATGACATGACGATCCTGGCCGCCACGCTGTGGAAGAATCCTTAAAAGTTGACATTTCTCCCTGTTTGAGATACATTTAAATATCATGAAAGCTATGGACACGATCACAAAAAGGGTAATGGCCTATAGTGAAGCCCACGGAATGCTGGCGCCGGGCGACAGGGTTCTGATAGGGCTGTCCGGTGGGGCAGACTCTGTCTGCCTCTTCTTTTTGTTGCTTGAAATCAAGGAGCAGATCCCCTTTGAGCTAAGAGCACTTCACGTACATCACGGCATCCGCAGGGAAGCAGGGGAGGATGCGGCCTTTGTGAGGTCTCTCTGTGAGAGATGCGGCGTTCCCTTTCTGCAGGAGAACGTGGATGTTCCGGCGCTTGCAAAGCGCCTTAAGATCTCGGAGGAGGAGGCAGGGCGCATGGCCCGTTATGATGCCTTCGAGGCATATGCCGCGGCGTGGCGGGAAGAAAATGTCAAAGAAAATGTTTCGGGCGATCAGGCGCAGGAGCTGAATTCCGAAAAAGCCGTGAAGGTTGCCTTGGCGCATCATGCGGGAGACCGTGCGGAGACGCTGCTGTTCCACCTTTTCCGGGGAAGCGGTCTCAAGGGGCTGGCAAGCGTGCCGCCCGTAAGGCCTTTGGGGAATTCAGGCAATGTCATTATCCGGCCTCTTCTTTGCCTGGAGCGGGAGGAGATCGAGGCCTATCTTTCGAAACGGGGGATCAGCCACTGCGACGACGCGACGAATGACGGGGATGCCTATGCGAGAAATCGCATTCGCCATCACGTGTTGCCCTATGCCGAGGAAGAGATCTGTGAGGGAGCCGTCAGGCACCTCAATCAGGCGGCGGAGCTACTCTCCGAGACGGAAGAGTACCTGACGGGGCAGACAAGAGACGCGATGGAGCGTTGCGTAACAGCCGCAGGGAATGGATTTTCCGTGGACGCGGCGCGTTTTTTGGAAGAGCCTACCCTTCTTCAAAAGCGTATTTTAATGGAGCTGTTATGGCAATTAACGCCGGGGCGAAAGGATCTTGGCGCCGTTCACGTGGAGGCCGTGATGGATCTGTTTTCAGGCGGGACCGGCCGGAAAAAGAGCCTTCCCTTTGGGCTTACCGCCTATCGGGAATATGATCAGGTGCTCCTTCGGAAAGAGGCGCCAAGATCAAAGCAAGCGATAACGGGGGAGGAAGCGCAGCTTTCCGTAGAGTCCTTAAAGCCGGGAGACTACCTCTCGCTACAATTTGGAACTTGGGAATTCCAATTTGCCTGCCTGCGCGATGAAAAATTAGAGAATATTCCCGAAAAAACCTATACGAAATGGTT
This sequence comes from uncultured Lachnospiraceae bacterium, assembly GCA_947305245.1. Lineage (GTDB taxonomy): Bacteria > Bacillota > Clostridia > Lachnospirales > Lachnospiraceae > Acetatifactor. The sequence continues at coordinate 2,874 of CAMZDG010000039.1, read as the reverse complement.
CGATTGTGATAAAATAAAAAATACTCTTTCCATACGGACCAGAAAATCCGGAGATTATCTGATGATCCGGGGAGGGGACGGGGAACCGATCCGAAAGACGGTGAAGGATTTCATGATCACGGAAAAGATCCCGAGGGAACAAAGGAGCGCGCTGCCGCTGCTCGCGGAGGGCGATGAGGTGCTTTGGATCCCGGGATATCGCATGAGTGAGAAGTATAAGGTGACCGCCGAGACAAAGAGGATCCTGCAGGTGAGCCTAAATGGCGGCTTCGGGCAGGAGGAAGCTTAAGGCAGGGGCGGCACAAAGAAATCAGATACGGAGGATGCTTAGATGGCTGAGAAAATTCGTGTTATGAAGACGGAAGAAGAAGTGGATGCCCGGATCAAGGAGATGGGCGCGCAGATCAGCAAGGATTACGGCGACAAGCAGATCCACATGATCTGTGTCTTAAAGGGCGGCAGCTTTTTCATGTGCGAGCTTGCGAAGCGGATCACAAATCCCGTGTCCCTGGATTTTATGAGCGTGTCCAGCTACGGAAGTGACACGAAGTCCAGCGGCGTGGTAAAGATTGTAAAGGACTTGGATGAATCCATCCAGGGCAAGGACGTTCTCGTGGTGGAGGACATCATCGACAGCGGAAGAACGCTGAGCTACCTCATGGAAATGCTCCGCGACAGAAAGCCGGCGAGCTTAAAGCTCTGCACCTTGCTGGACAAGCCTTCCCGCAGGGTGGTCGACGTGGACGTAGACTATACGGGATTTCAGATCCCGGATGAATTCGTGGTGGGTTACGGGCTGGACTTCGACCAGAGATACCGTAATCTCCCTTATATTGGCGTAATCAGTTTTGACTGACGGAGGAAAAGGCAGTGCCACAGAGAAGAAGTAGTGGAATCGGAACTTATATCATATTTTTGGCCATTCTCTTGCTGATCCTATTGGGGATCAACAAGATCACCGACAGGGCGCAGGAATATTCCAAGGAAAAGCTCATCAGTGACTTAGAGGCGAACAGGGTCACGCAGGTCGTGATCACGCCGAACAGCGAGACCCCGACGGGAACCGTCCTGGTATCCCTGACGGACGGAAGCATTCGAAGAGTGTACGTGACGAACGTTCAAGATGCGGAGGAGCTGATCCGAAGCTATGGCATCGCACCTGAGATCTCTGACGTGAAGCGGGAGAATTGGGTGGTGAACAGAGTTCTTCCCCTTTTGATCGCGATCATTGTCGGTCTGTTCCTCTTTATGATCTTCTTTGGACAGGGGAATGAACAGGCCAATGCAAGCAACAACAAGATGCTCAACTTCGGCAAGAGCCGGGCGAGGATGATGAAGGACAACAAGAAGGTGACCTTCGAAAACGTGGCCGGCTTGAAGGAAGAGAAGGAAGAGCTGGAGGAGATCGTTGATTTCCTAAAGAATCCCGCGAAATACACCAAGCTGGGAGCAAGGATCCCGAAGGGCGTCCTGCTGGAGGGCCCTCCCGGAACCGGTAAGACCCTGCTGGCAAGGGCCGTTGCAGGCGAGGCGGGTGTTCCCTTCTTTAGCATTTCGGGTTCTGACTTCGTGGAAATGTTCGTCGGCGTGGGCGCCGCGAGAGTCCGTGACATGTTCGCTGAGGCAAAGAAGAACTCTCCCTGTATCGTATTCATCGATGAGATCGATGCCGTGGCAAGAAGAAGAGGTACCGGTCTTGGCGGCGGACATGACGAGAGAGAGCAGACGCTGAACCAGCTCCTCGTGGAGATGGATGGCTTCGGCGAGAATGAGGGCATTATCATCATGGCGGCGACCAACCGCGTGGACATTCTCGATCCCGCGATCCTTCGTCCCGGCCGATTCGACCGCAAGGTCACCGTGTCCGTTCCCGACGTGGGCGGGCGTGAAGAGATCCTCAAGGTGCATTCGAAGAACAAGAGTCTTGCGGATGACGTAGACTTAAAGCAGCTCGCGCAGACGACGGCAGGATTTTCCGGCGCAGATCTCGAGAACCTCATGAACGAGGCCGCCATCGGTGCCGCAAAGGAAGACAAGGCATTTATTTCTCAGAGCGACGTCAACAAGGCTTTCATCAAGATCGGCATTGGTACGGAGAAGCACAGCCGCATCGTGTCCGACAAGGAAAAGAAGATCACTGCTTATCACGAAGCCGGCCATGCGATCCTGTTCCACGTATTGCCTGACGTCGGCCCCGTGTATACCGTGTCCATCGTGCCCACCGGCCAAGGCGCCGCAGGCTATACGATGCCCCTGCCGGAGAAGGATGAGATGTTCCTGACCAAGGGAAGGATGCTCCAGGAGATCATGGTGTCCCTGGGCGGACGCATTGCAGAGGAGCTGATCTTTGGCGACATCACCACCGGCGCCTCCAGCGACATTAAGAAGGCGACCAAGATCGCCCGCAGAATGGTGACGAAATACGGCATGTCCGAGAGCATTGGCGTGATCAGCTATGACAACGATGACGATGAAGTGTTCATCGGCCGTGACCTTGCGCACACCAAGTCCTTCAGTGAGAGCGTGACCGCTCAGATCGATCTCGAGGTGAAGAAGATCGTGGATGACTGTTATGCAAAGGCGAAGGACATCATTCTGGGACAGATGAGCGTGCTCCACAGCTGCGCGGCGCTCCTTCTGGAGAAGGAAAAGATCACCCGCGAGGAGTTCGAAGGACTGTTTCCGGCAGAGCCGGCTACAATTTAGCCAAAGGATATTTGTGAAAAGTTCACAAAAACGGACATGTGGTTTTGTAAACTTTGTGAATTTTGAGACTATGCAAGAGCAATTGTGGATGGTATTATAATAGACGTAACCCCCCAATACATTATAGTTTTTGCTATACCCCATAAGAAAGAAATACCTTCTCTGAAA
>CAMZDG010000038.1 GCA_947305245.1 uncultured Lachnospiraceae bacterium | reverse complement strand
GTTTATGTTGCCTTTCCTCTTGATTCTTCCTCAAAAGGCAACCCAGCGCCGCCCTACACCTTGTTTATGTTGCCTTTCCTCTTGATTCTTCCTTAAAAGGCAACTTGTCGTCGCCCCACACCTTGTTTATGTTGCCTTTCCTCTTGATTCTTCCTCAAAAGGCAACCCAGCGCCGCCCTGCACCTTATTTAAGTTGCCTTTCTTCTTGCAACCCCAGTTTGCAAATTTAATTCTCCCGACAAACTTTTCCGTACCACCCACGCAAGCATTTCTTCTCAATAGGTGGTTCCAACTCTTCGTTTGGGGCTTTTCGTACCACCCATGTAAGCTTTTCTTCTCCACAGGTGGTCCAAATTCTTCGTTTGGGGCTTTTCGTACCACCCACGCAAGTCATCTTGTCCCATGGGTGGTAAAAGCCCTGAATCAGCTCGACAAACCCGAAGTTGCGCGTTTCTACAAGCGGTGCGTGGATGTCGCATAATGCGCGGTGGGAGCTTGCTCACACAAGCGCATTTATGCAGACAGACACATAGCGCGCTAGCGCGTCATGAGCAATGCGGCGTAGCTGCATGCGAATGGGCACCGCAGAAACAAAACCGAATTTTTCGAGGTCTTTTCTGCTGATTGCTCTCTGTTTTCCGCGCCAGGCTACACATGGGCTCCAACTTGCTTCCTGTGTTGCATTCCTGCTGATTCTTAAAGCTTCCATGCTACACAGACGACAAAACTTGCTTCCTGTGTTGCCTGCTCATCGATTTTTGAAGCTTTCATGCTACACGTGAATCACAACTTGCTTCCTCTGTAGCCTGCCTTTCAGTTCTTGGGGGTTCAGTGCAACACAGTGATTAAGACTATCCTTCCATGTTGCACAAGCACCTCATCACCCTACATTTCTAAGGCTAAACAGCCAAACAAAACCCGATTCGTCAGGCATCAACGACCCAACAACCCCCGATTTGTTAGGCATCAACGACTCAACAACCCCCGATTTGTCAAACATAAACGGCCCCGCAACCCCCGTTTGTTTTTCAAAGGCACATAAAAGCAAAAAGAGACAAAAAAACGAGCGGCCTTTGGCCACCCGCTTTCACTCATAATTATTATGTATTATCGTCTTTGTCCTTTGGCTCCCCTCGGAAAGGCAAGATTTTCTCGCCGCCGTCTTTTCTCCTTGTGTTTCTTCGCTTCTTAAGCGGAATGGCCTTCGCCTCAGGATCCAAATACTTGATCACCTCAAGGATTGCGACAACGCCGGCGAGCTCTTCCTCCGACAATCCCTCGATCCCGCCAAGGTCTCGCAAATACTGCGTACAGCTCTTCACAATGGCGCGCTTTCGGATCGCGAGCAGCGCCTCCCGCTCCTTCGCATCGATCCGATCATCCCGGGAAGATTCATGAATGATCCGAAACCGCCGCTTCTTTCGATCCTCACAGGGAATCTCCTGGAACAGAAACAGCCCCTCCGGCTGATGCGTCATAATGATGCTGTCCACACACTCAATGTTGGAATCCGCATCGATATAGCCACAGGTCTGATAAAAGTCCTTATGATAAACCCCGCCCCTGACGGCATATTTCCTCCCTGCCATGCGTTGTGCATACGCAATGCTGCCGTCCAGCAGATATGCCAGCGCTGCCACATACCCCTTTGGCTCTGCCTGCGTCACGTAATCTCCCAACATCGGCATCAGAAATCCTTCCTGCACGGACTTTGTCCTCGGCAGATCCACGGTCTCATACCTGCCCTTCGCCGTATTAAATCTCATGACGGCCAAGTTCATGATCCCCTCAAAACCCAAGCTCTTAAAGGTTAGATTTGCCCAATTAATTCCCACGCTCTCACCTGTCCTTTGTCTCTTACTGCTCTTTCTTACTCCAGCGAATTGTCTCGTCTTTCCTTCTCCGTCAGGGTCCTGCCTTCCAGTAGTTCCTTCGCCAACGAGATGCGTCGGTCCATGCCATCCGGGATCGGAATCTCTTCGTCATTGCGAACCCAGATCATATCCGGGCAAGTCTGAAAAGAATCCCACATGCAAATGACCTCGGCGGAGGTTCGGCCGCTTTCCTCTTCCTTATCGCCAAACAGCGTAAATTCCGCTCTCCATATGTCCGGTATCTCAGCGAAGCGATGCCCGTCCGTCAGATCGATCAGGCAGAGTGCATCTCCTATTTTAAGCGGCAAATATCCGTCGGACGTAAGTTCAATAAATCCGCGGCTGACGCCTATGTTTTGACCATTGTCTTCAATCTCATAAAGGAAAGCACCATCCTTGGCATCATAGACATATTGATAATCAACCACGAAACGGCGTTCCCCGTTTGGCAGCGCGGCCGTGAAAAATGAGTTCCAATAGGTGCTCCCGTTCGGCGCGCAGTCCGCTTCCCTTGTATGTTTGTCGCAGATGGTATACAGACATCCAAATGGATCCTTTTGGAATACGCAGACGCCGTTCTTAGACATCCCAATGATCACGTCGCCAAAACCATATGCATACTGATAATCCGTGATCGGCAGCTCTGCCTGGTCCACGATCGCTTCTTTTTCCTCCTCCAGAGGATCGTCTTTTCTATTTACGATGCCATATACATCGCGCGCACGTCTGGTTTCAACCTTTGGCCTTTCCGCCAGGTATCGGTGACGCGTACTGCTATAAGCATTCTTCGTCGTTAAGGGAACGTATCCCAAGGCACACCTTGTCTGCAAGGCTTCCTCAAAGACATCTGTAAGTTCCTTGACGTTTTGCATCTCCGGAAGGAATTCCAGCACGATCAAAAGGGAAAGCTCCGTGTCACCCTCCGTAAGTGCCTCCCGCGCCTTCATGGCGGCGCTCTCCGCGAGGCTCCTCTTTGCGGCGTCCCTTTGCTGCTCCGCCAAAAGCCTTGCGTCCTCCGCCTTGGAAAACTCATCAGACAGCACCTTGTTCTGCGCGGAGATCCTGCTGTATTTATAGATCGCAAAGCCAAGGAAGGTAAAGGCGCACAGGAAGACGGCTGCAAGGATCGCCGTGATCACCAGCCTTCTCTGTCTCCTCTTTCGATTGAGCAGGTCGTCGAAGGCGACGCCAAGCATCGGCGCAAGGAGCCTAAGCTTTTCCACCTCAATGTTCCTCAGTGCTTTCCCTTCGCTGTCCGCCGTGATGTTTGCGCCAAGCGGTTCGCAGTCGACGCGCGTGCCGTCCGGGCGGATCTCATAATAGAGCTCCTTCGGGAAGCTCTCCTTGGAATGCCCTTCTGCAAGCAGTGCAAGAATCTTCTCTCGTTTTCCGTCACGGATGTATTCACCAACGCGACCTGTAACCTCGGGATCGTTTTGCGCCGCAGGGCCGCAAACCAAGATGAGCCATTCCTCCTCCACGTCCTGAAGGCCCTTTTTCCCCGTTCTCTTTATGATGTCCTTCGGTGGCTTGTACTCTGCGAGCTTTTTTCGGATCTCCTCTGCCGCCCTCTCCGGAAAACCGCCCTTGGGAGAGAGGATCTCAATGTTGTTGATCACTTTCATTTCGTTCTCCCTCCTTGTTTCTTGCGAGCCTTTTCCACCAAGGCATCCACGTCAGATGCCAGTATGATCCTGGGATTCGTCCAATAGCCGTAGATGCATGCGCCGCTTCCGTCCGGCGCAAGCGCAACTCCTCTGGAAACATCCTTGCCTGGCAAGTCTAGCAAAGTGACTCCGTCAGAGATCCTTGTGATCCTTACCGTTGGTGAGAGCTCTACCTGATCCATGACAACGTCATCCCCGCAAAATCTCCCATAAGCCAATTCTCTGTCTCCATGGTCAAAAAATCGGTTCGTGTCAATCTCGTCGAAATAGGTAGTGGTCAGTTTTCTTCCTTCCGGCGTAGCAACGCTTATGATCTCACTCTTCGCCCCGTTCGGGAGCAGTTCCACGCAATAATCATCCTGATCTTCCGGATTCGTCCAATAGTACCCCATCTTTCCGGTATAGGAGAAGACAAAATATCCATCCCGATCCATCTCCCAGTGATTTAGCTCCTGACCTGTCGCGGCGTCATAAATGCTGACGTATTTCGTGATCTCACCCTCGGATCCGTCCAGGGTTTTCCACTTTGTGACATCCGTGCTAAGGGAGAGCACTCTGCTCCTTCGGTCATAGTTTAGCAAGAAGTCCTTTGCATACTCCTTCGGGATGCAAAACAGCACTTCCTCCTGCGCTACCGTGCCATCCTGACAGGATATGACTCTCCGGACAAGCTGCACCTCTTTCTCCGTCTCATTTTTGTCAAATGCATAGATCCATTTTTCATCCTCGGAAAAGCCAAATACCAGACCGCCCTCCTCGACTACCCAGCGGAATTCCCCCGTATCTTTGGCGAATCCGATCAATTTCGGCTGAAACTTAATGGAACAGACCGCAAGGTTTCCGCTCGTTTCCACTGGCATACACAAGCGACTTATCCTCCCTGCTTTCCCGCTCCAAGAAACGTCGTATACCGTCTCTCCCGTCTGAGCATCTATTTTTTCAATCCCATTTCCTTGGCCGTTTGGCCTCCATAAGAACTCTCCGTCCGCAGATTCTATGGCTGATTCATATGCTGCAAACTCCGAGAGCAATGCATCCTGATTCACCCACAGGAACTCTCCCGTCGTTGCATCCCATTTTGTGATCTCTCCGTCATACTCCTGACGATACACGTACTTACTGTCCTGCGAATAAAAAGCCTTGGCACATCTTGAATAAAGGCCTGCCTCGTACAGCGGAATATAATCTGTTTGTGACAGATCCATCTGGGTATCAAGCACATACTGATCCACACGCCTGTCGTAGATCAGATAAAAGGTGTTCCCGTCATGCGTCCACACATACTCGTTATAATTCTCAAATACGGCAAATTGAGGAACTTCCCCATCCTGATGGAACGGACAGGTACAAATGAGAGTTTTACCTTCTTTGTCATAGATTCGAACCGCGTCCTCGCAGATTGCAAGGAAAATGCCTTTCTGGGAACAATACTGGATGCTTCTGATCTCAGTCGGAGAATCGAACTCACCAGTTTTCGTCATTGAGATGGCATTGTAGAGATAGCACCTTCCGTCTTCATCGATACAGACAAATTTCGAATCGGAATTCGGATAATACACGCTCTTCCATTTCCCGGGAAGCGTGGCAACCTTCTCGCCATTTTTCGTGTTAAAGAAGGACAGGACTCCCGCTTCATCTACGATCGCAATCCGCTTTGTATTAGGTGAAGCAGACAGGGAGATCGGGAAGCCCGCAATGTCAAGCGCTCCGATCGCGTCTTGATTCTTCAGATAGATCAGGCATACGGGGGATTCCTTCCCTTCTTCCGGATGTTCCAGCCAAGTAACAACATAAAAATTTGACTCATAGAGATGATCCGCATAGATATATTCCCCTCCGAGCAGATAGCCATCTTCTCCCCCGGAAGCCGTTGAGATCAGTTTATTCTCTGCACCGTAATAGATGTCACGCTGCGTCGAATATTCCGTCAGATACCCCTTACTATATCCAAGCGCCGCGGCATTGACCCTGGATTTCCCTTTGGCCGGGGCGATCTCTCCCGTACTGTAATACAGCAAATGCTCTTCCACGCTGTCACGCCCATCGAGGAGCATCAAAACAGAATATAGATTATTATTTGACATATATCCCTTAATGTCAAAATCCGTGAAATAACTATTCGAATAGATCCATTCGTCCACCGGCTTATTCGGGCTCGAAAGTGCAGCTCTCAGCGCGCTCACGGCTTCGTCTGACACCGGTTCATCCCCGTGCAGGTTCTCGGGAAGTGCCGAAAGCGAAAGGTCGACCGCACGGTCCGTGTCCCCTTCGTCGATCGCAGCCCAGGCCTCGGTGGAGAGCATTCTCGCATTCATCAGCATCGCGCGGTTTCGCTCTTCCTTTGCCTCCTGCTCCGCCTTGACGGTCTCCTGCGTTGCGACCACGATCCGCTCGTTATTCTGCGCAATGCGCGCGGCGCTCAGGTTCGCATACACCGTAAGGCCTGCGATCGCAGCCACTGCAGCGCAGGCGATTGCAGAATATCGAAGCGCCCTGCGGCTTTTCTCCGCACGAAAATAGCGCACATAAGCCTCCGAAGGGTCTTCGGCCATGCGCGCCAAAAGCGCCGCAATCGCCCTGTCGGCGCTGCGGTCTTTCTGTTCTATTTTTACTGCAACGGGCAGATCCCTGATAAGGTCAGGGATGCAGTCCTCCGCCTTCTCCCCGATGAGGACGGGGAGGATGTGGTCCTTTCGTCCCAGCCCTATAAAGATCTCCAGCTCCCTGCGGCACCACTTGGACTCCACGTAGGATTCGGAGCAGAGCGCGATGAGCCACTGCGACTCTTCGAGCGCGTTCTCAATGTCCGCGCCAAGGTTCGCGCTGGTCGGGAGCTCGTCAGTATCGCGAAAGACGCGCCTGCCCTTTCGGTCGAAGGGCGCATTCTTTGGCAGATGCCAGTTTTCGAGACCGCGCCGCAAAAGACCTGCGATCCGCCGGTCTCTGTCCTTATGCCTGTAGCTGATAAACGCAAGGTACCTACTCATATTTGCCCCCCCTATTTCCGTTTATCCGTTCACTTCGAGCATCCTTTCAATCATAGTTTCAAATTCGTCCCGCGTGCAATATCCCTGCGGATCGATCCTGCGTTCCTCCTTCGGTGCGTCCGGATCGCCCTTCCCAATCATAATGTTCCAAGTCGCAGCCCAACAGATGGCCTCCCAGGCATAATAGTCAACGTCATAATAATCTTGAAAATCATCGCTTCTGCCAAAGTCGATCGCGCGAAGATATCCCTTGTATTCTGCATATCGCATCAACATGAGGATCGCATCCTGCCTGGTCACCCACTCGCCTACGCCAAAGGTGTCGGAGGAGACGTCAGGCGATCCAATGCAGATCGCATTCGCTTCCCCCCAAAGCAATGCCGCTTCATAGGAAGCACCTGCCTTGACGTCAGTAAATCTCGAGGTCAGTCCGCGCACGCTCGGGCTTCCCGCCATCTCATACAGGATCTGTACGGCCGACTCTCTCGTGATCAGCTTCTCCGTGTCAGTCACTTCATTCTTCGCGGGAGTCTTCGTCACCTTCGCGGTCACCGCAACCGAATCCATACTCAGCGTCACAGCATCATCAAAACAAAGAAAATAGATATTATCTCCGCCCGTGGAGGTCTCCCCGCCATACTCAATCGTCCAGGAATGTCCCTGGCACACCGCATATTCCGCCTGCTTTACGCCCTCCTGATAGGTCTTCACGAGAAAGCGATTGTTCCCGATGTTCAGCGAAGTGAACGGATTGGTAAATGCCTGCAGGAAATAGAGCTCGGAATTATACGTAAGGTCCAGTGCACCGATCTGATTGACTGCGCAGTCCAGATAGACCAGCTTGGGATTATAAGACAGATCAAGGCTTTGGATCTGATTATAACTGCAGATCAGCTTTTGCAGCTTCGGGTTATGCGTCACGTCCACGCTCGTTGCGCCATTGTTCGCACAATTATAATATTGCAGGCCGGGATTATGGCTAAGGTCAATGCTTCCCAGCCCTGGATTATCCCAGATGTCTAGCCGTTTCATCTTGGGATTGTGAGATATGTCCAATGTCGTAAGGTGATTTCGAAACGCATCCAGGTGCGACAGCTTCGGATTCTTACTTAGGTCCAGCGTCGTCAGCTCACAGGAGCCGCAGGTCAGATGCTCCAGCTCCGGATTATGCGTTATGTCCAATGTCGGCAAGGGATTGGTATTACACTCCACGTAGGCCATCTTTGGATTGTTCGCCAGATTCAGGGAGGTCAGGTTGCAATCATAGCAATACACCCAAGTCAGCTCCGGATTTTCCGAGAAATCCAGAGAAGTAAACTTGTTTCCCGAGCACCATACGCCGCGCAGATCCTTTAAATTACTCAGATCCATGGTCTCGATCTCGTTGTCCTTGCACCAAAGCCCCTGCAGATCCACAAAATACTCGATCCCCTGCAAGGATTTCACGTGCATTCCCTCGCAATAAATGTTCAGCGTAAGACCGATCTCTTCGATGTCCAGGGTTCCGTTACCGTCCAGGTCCCTTTCGGAGACCACGGCACGAAATTTAGGATCTGGAAAATTGGTCGCGTTGATCTTTACCGGCACGGCCACGGGAAGCTCCTTCGACTCCTCCGCCGACACAGATGGATCCACGTCCGCCGTCTCGTTCGAACCCGCCTCAGCCTCCTGTGAAGTACTCTCAGCCTCCTGCGAAGTACTCTCAGCCTCCTGCGAAGTACTCTCAGCCTGCGAAAGATCTTCTGCATGCGACTCTCTTGAGGCTTGTGCCGTACTTTCATCCTGTGTGGTGCTTTCCTCTTGCGAAGCGATCTCTGCGTTCGTCCCACAGCCAAGGAGCAGCGCAAGCGCAATACCTATGACAATCCTTTGAAAGCTTCTGCCAATCCTTCCCACCTTTTCCAACTTCCCTTCTAAGAAGCATGTACACTCCTAAATTTTATTGTATCAAAAAAAGGCATCATGGTCAATTTTAACCTTGATGCCTTCATATATTTCATGGTCCTAACGGACTAATTTTAATCCGAAATCCTGCCAGTACCAGACTCTGGTATTTCCCATGTGATCGTTAACGTTCAGGAAGCAATCTTCCCCGGAGGAAATGGAATCAATCTCATATGCGATCTCCGAGGACATCCAGATGGCACGGATTTTTGTCTCCCGCTTGGGTTCATACTTATAGATGAAAATGTGCTGTTTCAGCGCCTTGTCATTTTTTTCCACCCAAAACGGCATGTGATCTCCGTAGCTTCCGTGCTTCCAGACAAGCAAGATCAGCTCGTCCTTCCCATCGCGGTCGATATCCTTGATGACCATGTCCTGAACGAACCAATCCCCTTGCGTCTTCCAGGCGATCTCGCCGTCTGGCCCGCCGTCACGAAGCGTCAGCCTCCTGTCCTTTAGGGTCACAAAGCCTTCGCCGAACTCTGCACCGGCCGTCTTCCATTCGATCCAGCCTGGCAGAAAACGCCCATACCACCACAGGAGGTAGGTGGCGATCCCAATGATCGCCACCGCCCCGAAACTGAAAATCAGGATTTTTATGATTTTCCACTTTCGCTTAATAGTCATAGTCATTATCTTTCCAATAATGTCTGTAGGAATCCGTCCAATCGGGACCTTCCACGCTCTCTCCCGCATATCGGTCATAGTCATTGAGCTGGATGCCAAGCTTAATGCGCCATTCCTTATCCGTCATGCGGTCTGAGATCGGCTGCTCGAACTGATAATAGTTGAACACGCCGCCAATGCCAATGTGAAGTTCGCCGTCGATCGGGAAGATGACGAAGATCCTTGACGCGCCGCCGATGGCTTCCTCCAGGCAGTAGCCATTGGGATCCGTCGCCACGTCGGTAACCAATGCCATCGGGAACTCCGAGGAATCCGCGTACGTATTCTCCGTCTCATCCTTGACCGTGTCATACCAAAGGTGCTCCAACGCTCCGCCATAATCCCGGATAAAGTTATATTCCTCGTCCGTCAGTGTCTCATTCTGAAGCTCCTTCACGGACATGTCGCGCAGTCTCTTTGCCATTTCTCCAATGATCTCCAGGCCTTCCTTCTCGCTTGCGCCGAGATATCCACGCGCTTCCAGTCCTTCCATGGTCGTCTTACTCAAAGCATAAAGTCTCGAATACAATTCCGGCTGGGGCTCCACGTAGCCTCTGTCGTCATATTCCTCGATGTCTCCGCCGCCCATCTCAGCCATGTTTTGCTTCGCATAGAGGATCGTGTCATGCTTGAGCTCCGTCCAGCTTCCCAGGAATCCCTCCAGGCTCTTTTTCTGCCAGTTTTCGCTTGTCATAAAGGAAGGATAGCCTTCTCCTTTTTCTTCCAGGAGCGGGAACAAAGTGTATAACCATCCGCCGTACAGCGAAGAGGACCAATAATCCTTGACGGTTTGGATCTTATCGCGAACCCTCTTCATCTGCTCGAGATAATTGGGATACTTGTCATTCCCCTCCTCAACCAGGATCTCCAGCGCAACGTCGCTTCCGAACGCTGCCGCCACGTCAAGTCCGTCGGGAAGGTATCTCTTATCTCCATCCGCCGTCTGTGCCACACGATTATAGGTCAGCTGTGTAAACACTGCCGCATCCATCGTGAATCTCTGTCCCATGAACCGGAAGCCCTTGGCCTGCTCGCGTCTGTCCGCTCCGTCTTCCCTGTCTTCAAAGACCACGGAATTGATCTCCGGCGAGCGAAGCTCCTTAATACCGTCAACATATTTTTGGAACGCACCTTGGTTTCCGATCAGATCCTTCACCTTCACGTCCTCGCCATATGCCTTGTCGATCACGGGAAGATACTCGAAATAGGTGAGGTCGTCACTCTGTCCGACAAAGAACGCGGTCACGTCATAAATGTCGCCCCATTCCTTCCTGCTGGCCTCATCCTGTTTCAGCGCCAGGGAAAGCAGAAGGGCACAGCGGTTCATTGTCTCGGAGGCCTGCGCATAATTTAGATGACCGTACAGCATCATCGCACGGAAATATCTCTCAAGCTGCTCATCTCCGTCATAATACCCTCTGGGCTTATACTGCGAATAATCCTCCAAGGTCTCCGGCATGATCTGTGAATACAGGATGTCATTTGCGCTCATGATCTTGCTAAGCTCTGCCTGTACGATCTCGACCGCATAGTCCGGGATCTGCACCTTTAAGTTCAGGAGCTGGGCCGCAACGCCAAAATATGCCACGTTGAGCTTTGCTGCCTCTTCCCACTCGCTGCCCTTTAGCTCGTCATATTGCTTCTTGGAATCCTCGAGCATCGAAGCGGTCATTCTCTCCAGGGCGCCGTAGAGATGCTGCTTCTCCGTCTTCTTTTGCAGCATTGCAAAATACAGATGATAGGTGTGCATCATGGAGTCCGATGTGATAAAGCTTGGAACCAGACCGTAACGATTGTCTTCATAAATCTCAAAGAATTCCGCAATCTGATTTTCGGTGACCACGAAATTGTTCTTCACCAGCTTCTCCTGCATCTTCTTCGAAAACGTATATCTGTCGGCATCCTTTACGTTACTGAGGTCCGCCTTGGCCTGATAGGGTGCCACCGACGCCTTATATTTCACGCTCTCGCCGTCATAATCCACGTAGAAGCCCGCCTTGCTCAGCCTCCCGACATTGTTCCCTCCGGTCGGATCCTTTTCGTCTATCGAGGACGAGCCGCTCGGATCCTTGGCGATCTGCCTTCCGTCGCCATTCCCGGCCAGATTCTTCATGACAACGGCAATCCCAACGATGAGTAGCATCACTGCTGCCGCTGCTGCAATGGCCATCCAGCCGGTGCGATTTTTCTTTCTCTTTTTCTTCCCGCGCTTTGCGGCATTATTGATATATTTCTCATCGATACCACCCACGGCATCTAAAAGATCATGCTCATTCATACTTCATACCCTCCTTTTTCCAAGTGCGCCTTCAGGTCCGCCCTCATTCGAAACAGCGTGGTCTTTACCTTGCTCTGTGAAAAACCATAGGCTTCGGCGATGTCAGCGATCGGATCAAAATACCAATATCTTCTGACGAAGAGATTTTGTTGCTCCTCCGTGCAGGTTCTCAGAAACTCATCGATCAGACCGCTCAAGTATTTCGCCTCGATCTCCTCCTCTGTGTTATTCTCACCCGGAATGCATTCCTGCATCTCCTGCGTGAGTTCACAGTATAAGGCATTTCTCTTCTGGCGATGGTTCATCTTGTAGTTGTCCAACGCGATGTGTCTGATGATCCTGCCGACAAACGCAAACAAATAATTCCTTGGCTCATAAGGCGGAATGGATCCCCAGGTTTCAAAGTATGCGCTGTTCTCGCACTCCTTCGCGGTCTCCAGGTCATCCACGATCCGATAAGCCAGATTCCTTAGTCTATTACCATATTTGATCGCCGTTTGATTTATGGCATCTTCGTTTCTGGATAAGTAGAGCTCTACAATGTCATTGTCGTTCACGAAACGTTCCCCCTTCAGTACTTTTAAGGCCTTCACCCTATATAGCCGACGTCCCTTTCGTTTGGTTACAAAAATTTCTTGAAAAATGGAGAGCCCTTCTGCAAGGCTCTCCCGGGGTATTTAAGGTCAATTCTGTCACACTGCCGAGCAAATCAGGCACCCGCTGCCAATAGAATCTGCAGAATGCAGAAAACCAAAAGATGTGCAGGGTAGAAATATCTGTAAATAGCCATGAACCACTTGGGCGGCTTCCCATAGGTACCGTTATACAACGCGATGAACGGGATTGCCAGAAAGACGCCGCGATACTTCACCGTATGGATCAGATTATCGACAAACGCCGAGCCGAACCCTTTGAGGTCGGCAAGGTCGAGCGAATCTTCCGTACAATAGGCCAACAGGAACACTAGCATCATGATCGTCGCCGCGCCAAATTTCCAGCCCAGGCTCTTTCCTTCCTGGTGATTGAAATACCAAAGATACATCACCATCAGGACAATTCCCGAACTCCAAAATCCGATGTGGAAATAAAAGCACCCTACCAGCAACACAAGCCAGACGATGGCTTGCAGCGCAGGCTTCTTGAGCTTCTCGCAAATAATGAAAGCGACAACGAAAAGGAAAAACTGCAAGATCTGGTTCTGTTCAAACAGATCGATCCAGACCCCTTCAAACGCGAAATCATATAACGGCTCCGATATCACGGCCAGGATCCCCAAAAAGATCAGATATCTGCGCAGACCATTCTCTTTGTCCTTAAGATGACGACAGCCTTCCACGATCATCAAACTGTACAACGGAAATGCCAGTCTCCCCAAGACGCGCCAACCCCACTGCCCGTCAAAAAAGATACAGCCCGTATGGTCGACCACCATAAAGATCATTGCAACGATTTTCAGAACAAATGCACTCATAAAAAAGTCCCCCCTTCAATGAAATAATTAAGTCCCTCTCATTAATACTATAACACCTGAAAGATCAAAAGGGAATTCTTTTCTGCGAAAGCAATGCCAGAAAAGCGAAAAGGTAGTTTCCACGGGACTAGATCAGGTTTTCTCCTCTGTATTTGGAGGGGGCGACCCCTGTCTGTTTCTTAAAGGCATTGCAGAAATAATAGGGCGACTCATAATGCAGCGCTTCACTGATCTCTCCGATCGAAAGCGCCGTCGCGGCGAGAAGGCGCTTTGCCATCTCCATTCGCGCGCTGCAGTGATATTTCCAGAGTGTGGTTCCCGTCGTCTCCTTAAAAAGCAGATTGAGATGCTTGAAAGTTAGACCCATGTGCTCCTCCAGCTCGCCTGAATCGAACGGTCTGTCCGCGCGCTCATCAAGAAAAGTCATCATCCTCAGCACCTTTTCCCGCTTTCCGTCGATATGCCTCTCAGAGATCGTCTGCTCATAAATCTCCATCAGGATTTCATATAGGTACGCATTCATATTTAAGTTCGCGCCGTAGTCCCTGGAGGCAAACATCTGCTCCAGCGTCATAAAACGGGAAAAGATCCTGCTGCCTTTCTCTATGTGAAGCGTTTTCGGCAAAACATGATATGCGCGGCTCCCCTCCCTTGCCTCTTCATAAAGGAACCTCTCATATGGCGCCAGCTCTCTTCCCATCCCCTCTTCATTCAGGTGAAAATGCACGAAAAACCACTTGGTCCCCTTCGGGCACCTGATGTCTCCGTAATGATGGAGTCCCTGCTTTAGAAACAGAAGGTCGCCCGCCTCTATGGTAAACTCTTCCTGTTCCTCAAAGAGGTGAAAGCTTCCCTCTTCGACATATAACAGCACGTTTACGTCAAGCACCCTGTCAGGATGCACGAATCCCTGATCAGTGCTTAAGTAACCGCACAGACTGACGGAAGGAAGCACGTCCGCGAACAGTTTGATCCTGCCTTCCTTTTTCATCTCGGCTCCTTTGCGACTATTTTATATTTTTATGCAACAATATGGCATTTATTATGGTGATTCATGCGACTATAATGTAATTATAGTAACGATTGGCCCTGCTGTCAATCATGCCTGAAAGAAGGAGGATCCTATATGAAAGCTCTGCTTGGAAAAGAAGTGGTATTAAGAGAGGGCGAGCTGCTCGCCAAAGAAGCCGACAACAGAAATTATCTCGATGAGTTAAAGTCACCCGCATTGCTCCAGAATTTCTATCAGGAGGCGGGGATCAATCAAAATTACGGAAGCAAGCACATGGCCCACACGGGATGGGAGGATCCGTCCTGTCAGCTGCGCGGCCATTTTCTCGGGCATTACCTCAGCGCCTGTGCAATGCGCTATTTCGAGACCGGGGACGAGGAGCTTCTCGCAAAGACGAATCACATTGTGCACGAACTGAAGCGCTGCCAGGTGGAAAACGGCGGTCTTTGGGCGGCCTCCATCCCCGAGAAATACTTTTATTGGATCGCAAGAGGCAAGCAGGTTTGGGCGCCTCATTATAACGTGCACAAGACCTTTATGGGACTGTGCGACGTCTATCGTCTTACCGGAAATCAGGAAGCACTTGAGGTGGCCGTTGCCTTTGCCAAGTGGTTCTACGATTTCACGAAGGAAAAGACCCGCGAAGAGATGGACAACATTCTCGATTTCGAGACGGGCGGCATGCTGGAGGTCTGGGCAGACCTTTATGAATTCACGAAGGATGAGATGTTCCTGACGCTCATTGACCGCTATGACAGGTACAGACTGTTCGACAAGCTCCTTGACGGGGTCGACGTGCTCACGAACATGCATGCCAACACGACCATTCCTGAGGCGATCGGCGCGGCCAGAGTCTATGAGGTGACCGGCAACGAACGGTATAAGAATGTTGCGCTGAAATATTGGGAGCTGGCAGTGACGAAGCGTGGCTCCTTTGTCACGGGCGGTCAGACCTGCGGCGAGATCTGGACGCCGCTTCGCTCCATGGCGCAGCGCCTCGGCGACAAGAACCAGGAGCATTGCACCGTTTATAACATGATCCGGCTTGCCAACATTCTCTTTACCTGGACTGGCAAGGTCGAATTCCTTGATTATATTGAGCAAAACCTCTACAACGGCATCATGGCGCAAGGATATTTCAGGGGCGGCCATGCCAACGGTCAGACCGCAGAGTTCCCGGAGGAAGGCCTCATCACCTATTTCCTTCCCATGTCTGCAGGCCTTCGGAAGGGCTGGGGACAAAAGTTCTCCGATTTCTTCTGTTGCCACGGAACGCTCGTGCAGGCCAACGCGGCGCACAACAGATACTTATATTATCAAAACGATGACGAGATCTACCTTGGCGTCTATGCGTCGAGTGCGGCTACTTTTGAAGTGAACGGTGCGAAGGTCACCCTTTCGCAGCGCAGGGATAGCCTGAGCGGAAGCTTCCACTCCTCCAGTACTTCCTCTGCCCTTCAGGCTGTCGGCGACAACACGCGCATCTATCCTCATCAGCCCGACGTCATGAAGCAGTGCTTCAAGGTCTCCCTGGATCAGGCGACGGAGTTCACGCTTTGCCTGCGTCTCCCGAAATGGCTGAGAAGAACGCCTGAACTGATGATCAACGGTGAGGTTGCAGATCTGAAGGCCCTCGAAAAAGACGGTTTTGTCAGAGTAAAGCGCCTGTTCCAAAACGGCGATGAACTCAGCCTGTCGCTTCCGCTTGACATTTACGCGACTAAGCTCGAGGGCTCCGAGAATATGTATGCGTTCTCCTATGGTCCCATCGTGCTCGCAGGATTATCCGACGGTGAGCGCACGTTGCACCTGAAAGGTCATGAGATCCAAGAGCTACTTACGCATGATAATGAGCGTGAATGGGGATCCTGGAAGGAAACCTTTAAGACCCGCTTCCAGGAGGTCGGGATCAAGTTCATCCCGCTGAAGAACATCGGTTACGAAAGATACCAGATCTACTTCCCCGTGGAGGAATAAGTTTTTCCGCCATACAAGGCAAAGCGTCAAGCGCCACTTATTCCAGGCCAAGCTTTTTCCAAGTCTGCGGGCTGAGTGTTTTCAGGGAATCAATGACAACGACGCAGTCCGGCTTGACGTTTTGCATCACTTCCTTCATGCAATCTTCGGGGATCGCCACGCACCCGCCGGTAAAGGGTTTCACCCTGCCGATGCAGTGCAGGAAAATGGCCCCGCCAACGCCCGGAATGCATTCTTCATTATAGCTGATGTTCAGACAGTATTGATATTCGGGATCACAGTCAATGAGATGCTCCGTATTCCTGTTCTTGACGTCAAGATCCGGGTAATCCTTGATGCTGACAAGCTGATTATAAGCATACCCCTCCCTGGGGTCGCCTGACCAATAATCATACTTTGTGACTTTATGATAGGGAATGGCGCACCCCGGATCAGCCGCGATCCCAAAGGCAGCATTAAAATGAAACGTTCCCTTCGGGGTCATGGCATCGCCCTCTCTGGTCTTTCCAAGCCCCTTCTTCCCGATATACCCGGGCGTCGAAACGATCTCTTTCCATTTCCCTTTTTCATCCTTTTCATGCATGGAAACATAGGCGGTCGTCTGCCCTACGGCAGCCACCACCAGAAGCTGCGTCGCCTCTTTCTCCTTTCCAAGCGTCGTCACCCATGCCGGAGAATCCGGCCATGCTTTCGTCTCCTTCGCCAGAGCCTCCGCATTCCCAGTAAGAGAAGTAGTGAGTGTGATCAACAACATAATGACGGTGATTAACTGATCCATGACGTCTCCCCATGCTTTGATATATGATTACGCTTTGGTCAAGTCATTCATGATTGGACATGGCCAAATATTGTCTCTCCCTCAATATAGCATATGTTCCCTCACGTGAACAATAAAAAATCCCCCGCAAACCGGCGGCGAACGCGATTTGCAGGGGAATATCCTTTATTTGCCTTGTGATTTTAGCCAATCATTATACTGATAAACGGTCCAGTTTTCATAGCAACCGCATCCGCATCTCCAGGCACCCAAGGGATCGCGAGTCCACTTAGTCATTGTCTTGCAGTTACTACATATCATGGTGAGCTCCGTGATTTCTTGATACCCACCGGTCACGTCCTCCAGCGCTTTCTCGTCCAATATTTTTCCCATCTCTTCAGCCATTTGTAACTCCCTCCTTTTATGTGTTTATTCCAAAAATGAATCTGTAATGAATTATAACACGTCTCTTCTCAAATAGAAACAGTAAAATGGGCTGAAATCGCCTCTCTCACGGTCCGAATGCCGCAGTAGATCATATAGACGGAGACGACGAAGGTGCCGACGGCATCGAAAATGACGGAAAGTGACGAGCCCGGAAGGATCAGGATGATCACCAGGGAAACGGTAACACAGACGTCCACCAAGGATTTCGCCCCGTACAGCCTCCCCTGCACTCTAAGAATGCTGTTCCCTGTTTTCTGATACAATGCCGTATACCGAAAGAAGAAAAAGGAATTAAAGATGACTCCTAAAAGGGAGATCACCATTGCCGGGATCACGTTTCCCTTCTCCTTTTGCCCGAACACAAGAAGGATCAAAAGCATCAAAAGCCCACTAATGCACATGATCATGCCAACGAGTATGTTTCCTTTTTTCTTAAGCCCCTCCTTCGCCTCTTCCTCCATCTGCGGATTATTTTCCGTGATCACGAACACAATTAGTGCCGTGATCAGCGCCAACAGCTCTGCGGATCTTCTCGCGAAATCGGCGATCTGCGTGGAGCTGTGTCCGACCGTCAGCCCAATGCCCAGCACGATGGGACCGGATGCGCTAAAAAGCACCGAGGTGAGCAAGGTGCGAAATGCTTTTTTATCCTTCATGATGCCTCCTTAAAATGGCAGTGCCAAATTGCCCGTGACACACAGCATTACGATCAACGCGATCATGGATGCCACCGGGCAAATGATGGTATCGTTCCCATTCTTGGAATATAACTCCGTCGCAGCTGCCACGTCCGCCGTCACGATCGCCGTGATGATAACGGGGACCAGCGGGAATTCACTGCCCAAAAGCAGAAGCAGGAATACGCATGCAAACGAGGTGAGAAACATTGCAAGCGTTCCTTCAAGGCTCTTTTCGCCCCGCAGCTTATGTTTCCCGAACTTCTTGCCGATGAGGGCGGCCGCAGCATCTCCCGGTCCCCAGGCATAGATGCTGGCGATCGTCAGAAGCTTACTTTCAAAAAGGCCCTGACAGCACAGCGTGATAATGATGAACATCCCTCCTACGATCAAAAGACTGTTCGCCAATTCTCCCTTTTTCCTTGCTGCCAGAAATTTCTCAAACCATTTCCGTCGTTCCAATACCTTGAGGACGGGAAACAGTACGATGACGAATAGGAGCATTCCGATGACGGATTCCCACCAGGTCTCGTGAGACCATACCCATACGCCAAGGATAATAAGGCACACAAAATGAAGGAGCTTTCGGAACCACTCTCCCTGCACCCAATTTTTGATCCTTACGATAACGGCAATCAATATCGCAACCATCACTGTGATCGCCAAAACCCAAGATTTCACGGATGTATCCTCCTAAGTCAGTTTCCATATGCGCGGAGCAGGCGGTGTACTCTTTCAATCTCCTCCGGGATCCGCAAATTTTGCTCACATTCCTTCATGCAACCCCGCTCCGTGCAGGATCTGCAATGCAGATAGGTCTCTTCGGCATCCAGTTTCAATTTATTGATCGCCCAGAATTCCTTGCCCAAGTGGAAATAATTGAACTGCCGAAACGTCGTGTGGATCTCATGTCCATAAGGGCACACGCATCTTTCGCAGCGATCACAGCCAATGGGCTCAAAGGTCTCCTTCAGGCGATCCAAAACCTCTTCAAAAGAAAAATGGATCGGCGGATACTCTTTGGCGAAGGCCGCCTCTTCCTGCTCAAAGGTACCAATGCCAAGCAGGGCACAGGAAAACGGATATTCCAGGATGCCTCCGATCAGCTCCTCTATGGAAAACGGCCCGATAAGTAGCCCTGCCGCATAGACCTTATTCAGAATAAATCCCTTTTCGCGGAATGCTTCTTCCTTTCGGATCCGATCAAGCATCCCTCTCTCTAAGATGTTCCCGCTTCCCTGCAGCACGTCCACCCTGGGGTCCTTCGCGCCGCGGTATAAAACATTATAATAATGCGAGGCGATGCCGGTATGACCGATCTTCCCCTCTCTCTTTAAGTCATATAAGGCATCCAGCGCGCCATTCTTTCCAAAGACTTCATCGGCATTGCTCTCGTCCACCTGGTGTACAAAGTAGACGTCGGGCTTGGTGCCCAGATGCTCCGTCGAGCGGAGGACTTCCCGGTAGATTTCTCCGCCGCTGTAGAATCTGGCTTTATCCGAGAGGATAACCTTGCTTCGGTCGATGGTTCTTACGAATTCACCGAGCTTGAGTTCAGCATCTCCGTATTCCTCCAGGATGGCGGTGTCAAAGAAGTTGCAGCCGTGTTCATAGGCTTTTCGCAGGATGGCCACGGCGGTTTCGTTGTCCGGGCTGTAAAACTTCGGCAGGACGGGGACGTGGCCGCTTAGGATGGGGATGGTGCCGAAGCCGATCTCCGAAACGCGCAGGCCCGTCTTGCCAAGATCGCGATATCTCATCGTATTTCTCCAATTCTTAATATCTGTGGATCGTTAGTTTGTCGCAGTAGGCGAAAGCTCGCTCGGCAAGCTGGGTCTCTTGGGGAACAAATGCTTCTCTTAAGTTATCACAAAATGCAAATGCCTCCGTATCGATCTGCTTCACGGATCGAGGTATGGTGAGGCTGCGAAGGGATTTGCAGCGGAAGAAGGCGCGTTCGGGGATGGTCGTAAGCCCAGTGGATAGGTAAACTTCCGTTAGGCTTCCGCAATGTTCGAAGGCTCTGCTTCCGAGCTGAGTCAAGGCATCAGACAGGTCGATGGATTCCAGGGAGACGCACCCGGAAAACGCCTGGGGCCCGATGCCGGAAACGGCTCCGGCGTTGGTCACTTTCCTGAGCCACTTGCTGTTTTCGAAGGCAGATTTCCCGATCCGCTTGGTATCCGCGGAAAGGGCGATCTCCTCCAGGAGATGGCAATCCTTATAGACGCCGTCGCCAACGGATAAAATCCCTTCCGGGAAGGTTAAATGCGTAATGTTTCCGGTACTTTCCACAAGGTTTCCGTCGTCATCCAGCTTAAAGCAGTTGATGCATTCCGAGAAGATTCTTTGGATCAGTTCGGGATACTCTTTATTGCTCAAGTCTCTGACGTCCCGGAGCTCATACTCGTTATGATCCCAATCCGTGATCTTCTTTAGATTCAGGCAGTTTCGGAAGGAAAGCAGTTCGATGCCGATGCCGGAAGATGGAATCTCCAGCTCCGTTATGGCGGTGTTTCCCGCGAAGCACCAGCTGGCAACGCGTCTTACGGTCGGCGGGATCACGACTTTTCCCTTGCAGAGCGCGCCGTCGAGGAGAACTCGATTCACGATGACCATATCAGAGCTTTCTCTTTGTTTGTCCAGCCAAGTGGTCATGGAGAAGGCATGATTTCCAAAGATCTTGACGGACGGCGGGATATGGATCTCCCTTAGCCGTACGTGATCCCGAAAAACGTCCTGTCCGATCTCTTCCACGTCCTGAGGGATCGTGATCTCCGACGCATCCTGCGTATAAGCAGAAAGTATTTTCCGCTCCTGCACTTCAAAGCAGGAATAGATCGAAGCGATCACTTCCCGTACGGCCATGGGATAGGGATTGTTCGTATGATTTAGGCCATCCGCGAATTTGGAGAATTCATATTTTGCAGAGTCAAAAGTGACTGATCTCACCTGCGTGCAGCCAATGAAGGCACCGCTTCCAAGCTTCGTGTCCTTCGAGATTTCCACGGTATCTAACGAGGCGCAGTCCGCGAAGGCATGGTAACCGCATTGCACCTTGGAAAGCTTCACTTCCCTTAGGGAATCGCAGCGCTCGAAGGCCCGCTCGCCGATGTCCTGAATGCCGGTGAAATCAAAGGCTTCCAGGGAGGTGCACTCGTCAAAGCATCTTGCTCCCAAGGACGCGGCCTCTTTCGCCTCAAATTTCGAAAGCGCGTAGCACCCTGCAAAGCCCTCCGCCGGCAGCGCGGAAACGCCAAAGATCGTAACTTCTTCCAGATTTCTGCAATAGGAAAAGATGCCCTTCTGAAGTTCCTTCACGCGAAGGCGAACCCTCCTTAAGCTCGGGCAGGTGGAGAATGCGTTCTGCTCGATCACGCACTCCGGTGCATCGATCTCGATCTCCTCCAGGTTCGGGCAGGAAGAATACGCATACTTGCCAATCCTTTGGATCCCGGTAAGCGATACTGCTCGGATCTCTGCGTCCTTTGCGTGCTCATATGCCAAGATACATGCCCCTTTATTATCCATGGGCCGTGCTGCCTGGGCAAGCTCCCCGTTCTCCATTTGCAAATCCCGCCCCGCTGCGGACTGTGTATTCCCGTCAGGCGCTTCCCGCCCCACTGCGGGATTGTATGGCAGGTCCTTTTCCTGTGCAAATTGCTTGGCCAAGTAGAACGCATAGTCATGGATCTCAGCCTTCTTAGGCCAGGGATCAAAGGGCTTTAGCAAAAAGCAGCGTCGGAACGCATATTCCCCGATATATTCCAGCGTCTCGGGAAGATTGCATTTCATAAGCTTCTTGCACTCTGCAAACGCTTCTCTCTCAATCCTCCTAAGCCGATCCGACAGCGCGATGCCCTGCAGCGTAACGCAGCCCGCAAAGGCCTGCTCGCGGATCTCCAAGAGGCTCTCCGGACAGGTGACGATCCTAAGCCGCTCCTTCCCGAAAAAGCAGCGCTCACCAATGATCTCAACGCCCTTAGGGATTTGGATCTGCTCCTCGTCTCCCATATAGCGGAGCAGCGTTCTTCCGCTGATATAAAAATCCCCCAGCACCTGATCGCGGATCAGGCTGACCAGTTCATTTGTCGTCTCCTCTTCCAGCAGATAGGTTTTTCCCTGCACGCAAACCCTCTTTAAGTTGCAACACCCGCGAAACGCCTTCTCATCCAAAGTCACGTTTTCCTTCGGGAAGGTGATCTCCTCCAGGCTGACGCAATTGAGGAACGCATTGGCTTTGATCTCCTGCAGGGACTCGGGAAGGGAAATGCTCACGATCCCCTTTTTGTCAAAAAAGCAGCTCTTTCCGATGGCAGTGATGCCTTCCGGAAGCAAAATGGCCTTTAGATTGATGTGGAACTTATATAATACGCCATCCTCGATCTGCATGGAATGGTACACGCTTCTTGCGATGGATTTGATGATCTGCGGATAGGCCGAATGCGAATTCATGGCCTCGATCAGATTGCCGACCTCGTAAACCTCGTCGGACAAAGTGACCTTACGAAGGTGCACGCAACCCTCAAAGACCTCCTCGCTAAAATTGGAATCATCCACCTCACGGTTCAAGGTGACCTCCTGCAGGGCGAGATTATGCGAAAAAACTGCCTTCCCCAATTGCTTTGGCCCTTCCAAGACCACTCTTTTCAGGCCATCACAGTAGAGAAACGCATAGCCGTCCACCTTCGTCAAAGACTTCGGGAAAACCAGCTCCTCGAGGGCGTGGCATCTGTGAAACGCATATTCACCGATCTCCGTCAGCCCTTCTGGAAAGTTGATCTCCTTTAGCTGTCTGCACCCTTTGAACGCAGTGGCCCCAATGCTCTTTAGGGACGAAGGAAGGCACACCTTCAAAAGATGCGCCATGCCCTTGAACGCACCTTCCCCGATCGCGAGGACGCCCTCCGGGACTAGCGCCTCCGCGCCCGTTCCCAGGAAAGCCACCAGCACTCCATTTTCTATTTCAAATTGTTCTTGCATCAACATGATTCTTCACTCCAAAAATGACCCCCAAACCCCGTCCCTCAGGTTCCTTCCCTTGCAAATATCGCCTGCAAAATGCCCCGCAGCTCCGCGATGCTTCCGCACCGATAGAGGTCGAGCTTATATTGCTTTGTTCCGGGAAGCTTTTTCATGAAATAGGAGGCCAGCTTCTTGATATACGAGAGCACGAATAGCTCATCAAAGCACTCGCTGGCGATCTCAAGCTGTTCCATGAGGAGGCTATATTTCGTATCCCGGATCTCCCGCCCCGTCAGCTCCGAAAACAGTAAGGGATTCTCAAAGCCATATCTGGCAAGCATGATGCCGTCCGCGCCCGTCTTTTCCATCATCAGGGCGGCAGCCTCCTTGGAATCGATCCCGCCATTTGCGAACACGGGGATCTTCACGGAATCCTTTGCCTTCTTGATAAATTCATATAGGGGCGCTCCGTCATACATCATGTCCCTGGTCCTGCCATGCACCGTGATCATGTCCGCACCGGACCATTCGCACATGCGCGCGAACTCTTCGATCACGATCCTTTGCCGATTCATGCCAATGCGGCATTTCACGGAGACCACTTTCCCGCTTCTCTTACATGCCTCTATGATCTTGGATGCCCTTGGCAGATCTTCTAGCAGTGCGCTTCCCTCGCCGGCCTTGACGACGTTGGGAACCGGGCAACCCATATTAATGTCAATGACGTCAAACTTTTCTAATCGCTCGCTTTTTGCGGCCCGCTCGAAGACTGCGGGGATCGAACCCAAAAGCTGCACGCACTTTAATTTCTCACGGTCGTCCGTATATAATAATTTCGCCGTCGCATTGTCATTATATTTGAGCGCATCCGAGCTGACCATTTCCGTGTAAGCACTCCCCGCGCCCAGCCGCTCCGCCATCAGCCGGAAGGGGAAACAGGTATACCCGGCAAGCGGCGCCATCAATACGTTAGAGGAAAAACGGATCCCGCCGACCATGATCTCAGTGCCTATTTTATTCCCCTTTCCCGCATCTTCCATGCCGTTTCTCCATCCAGTGCAATAATTTCAGCCACTCTTGCAATACATATAGCATATCATATATGAGTGGATTTGGGCCAACATTTTTTGTTTCCTTATGTGCGACCGTCATGTTTCCGGCAAAAAACAAGGGGCAACGGCTTTTCGCCATTGCCACCTTTCTCTATGCGCTCTTTTTCATTTTTTTGCTGCCAGTCATGAAATGGGTTCGAATTCTAATAGTTGAATTCGATCTCCCGCTCTCTTTTTTCTGCATACGGATCCGCACCAGTAACATAAGTCCATAGACTTTTTACTATCGACAGCCTGTCCTCGAGGGTGGCCTGCGTCGCTTCGTCCAGGGGTTCTTTTTGCCTGTTTTGGATGGCCTTCAGATCGTCGTCAAGAATTTTTTCCGCATCCTCTCGGTTCAAAAACGCATCCAATGCATAGAAGCTTCCTCTCGTGGCCGTGATTCCAAAGTGGACAGTATCATATCCAAAAATGTTGTCGATCAAAGGATAGTTTATCACAGTTTCAAAAAGTGCTTTCGTGGTCATGGCGTCTACAATGTCCTTGGGCACTTCAAGCTTTGCAATCGCATCCAAAATATCCAGTGCATTCCATTCGTCGGAACCAGGACGGATGGGATATTCCCAAGGTGTTGTGATGGTTCTTTCCTGAGTCCTTAAATTTTCCGTTATTTCTGCCGCCTCAGAGGATGTGGCGGACAATTCTTCCCATAGTCTTTGATCGATCCCCAATGTGCCGCCCGTTGTTCCGATGATTAGTTTCGAGGCCATGACATACTGCTTTCCCGTTGTGTTAAAGACATCCTTATCCGCAGTCCCCGGAACGTCCAACACCAGCTCGTCCACCTTCTCACCAGCCAAATCAAGACTAAACATGTCAAAGTGATATTTGGAATCGGCATTATATTCAATGATATAGTCTGTGCCGTCCTCCGCCTCGTAGAGATAATATGCATTCTGTGTTTCAGGCATGTGACCGATCGTTGTCTGCCATATTCTTTCGCCGGACGCATTTTCCACCCAAATCCAAACAGGCATGGAAACGTCAGCTTGATGCTTTGACGCATCAAAGCAGACGAAGCCCGAAAAATCGGAGCCTTGGAAAGGGTATCGATTGATTTGACTCAGGAATCTCTTGCGCGCATCCTCCGATTTTGCCAGTTCTTTTCCGATGTTATTTACACGCTCTAGATCCTTTTTCCATCCGCGCATTTCGAGGTCTTCAATCCACGCGTCATCCACGCTGTCGCGGCGCAGGAACCTGATGCCGTCGACGGGGTCCGTGTAGATGAATCTGTGGGACGCTTTTTTGTCGAAGACTAGGCAGCCATCCTGCACGGTAAAAAAGAAGTCCCTTTCCTCGCCAGAATTGACATCCTTCAGCGACACCCTATTTCCGGAAAGCTCCCAGGATCCGCCTCCAAAATAGCTGCTCGCCGTACCCTCGTAATACCAAAACAATCCGTCCTCATTAAGGTTTATCGTGAATATGTCCGGAAAGCCTGGCTCTTCGCAGATATATTGCCCGTAAAGCTCCTCCAGCGAGATGGATGCGGAAGGCTCCATCTCCCCAGCTTTAGCCTGCCTCGGCTTCTCTTTGATTCCGTGACTAACGTACAATTCCTCCAAATAATCTCCTAAATCCGTCTCCGTTTCAAGAGAATAAAAGAATGGATCCTTTCGTACCAGATCCGGGGAATTTAAAATGAACGTGTCCCAGGATCCCTTTTTCGGTTGAAACGTGATGCGGTAATGATAACCAGAATATGTCAGGGAAATCTTTCCCCTTCGCAGTTTCACGTCGTTTACGTACGTCACGATTTTTTCTATTTCTCCCTGATCCGTAATGATCAGCTCTTTTCCGCAGGTTCCGTCAAAGACCGTAATGCTTGTTATGCCGTTTGCATCTTTCGTAATTTTCGTGACGGGCGACGTCATAAAGTAGACCGCCACGATCACGCACGTGACAATGGCGAACAGGGTAACCCAGAAGGCTGGTCTGCGATAATTTAGTATTCCCTTTACGCGTCCCTTCACACCAGATTCTCCAAAGGCCAAAGGGCAAAAAGTAATGATCCTTCGAGACGTGCTGAGGTCTAAAAGCGCCTGTGAATAATCAGCTGCAAATGCCTTATCCCGATCTCGTAGCACCTTTTCATCACATGCCGCCTCAACGTCACGGCAGAGCAAAATGTATGCGATCAGACAGAGCGGATTAAACCAATGGACGGAAAGAAGCAAAAAACCCAATGGTTTCCACCAGTGATCACGCCGCAAAAGATGCGCCTTTTCATGTGCCAGCACAACCTCCAGCGTGCGCCCGGACAGGCTTGACGGCACATAGATCACTGGTCTTAAGATCCCCAGAATGAATGGCGTTTTGATCTCATCACATGCCATGACGCCATCCCCCGTCGCCACGGCAGCGCTCACCTTTTTCTTTAGCAACAGATAACTGATCAATGCGTAAATCAGGCAAATTCCAACGCCGATGATCCAGACCACGCCTGCCACCGACAAAATGACCTGCATGGGATTTGCGCTGTCCCCCGCCTTCGGTGCCAGTTCCCGTACCATGACGGGATTGATCGTGTTATCCACTGCCGTGATCTGAGAATGGATCACGGGAGTTTTCGTCGTGACAATGTCCTGCGGGATAACCTCGCTTCCGGGCAAAATGCTCAGGGCGCTTTCGATGGAAAACGGAATCAGCAGCCGAACCGCCACGATTGCCCATAACCCGCAAGTGATCCATTTAGGTGCTTTCTTCAACAGCGGCCGTAGTAAGATGAGCGCCAGGATCAGCCAGGAAGCGTTAATGCTTAGATTTAATATTTTGATGAAAATCCAACTCATTCTCACATCTCCTTCCTGTACTCTTCAATCATTTGCTGAATCTCCTCTGCCTCCTTCTTCGTGATCTTTCCGCGGGATAAAAATGCCGCAACAAAGGCAGGCAGCGAACCCTCATAGGAATCTTCGACCACCCGTTCACTTTTCGCTGAATAATATGCATCCCTGGAGATCAAGGAAGTGACAACGCCGTTCTCGTTTTGAAGCACACCCTTCTCGCACAGTCTACGCAATACGGTATAGGTCGTGGGTTTTTTCCAGTTCAGCTCCTTCTCGCAAAGCTTTACCAACTCACCGGATCCAAGAGGTTCGTTCTTCCAGATCAGATCCACAAATTTCTCCTGCACCGCACCAATTTCAAATTCCATTGATATGCCTCCCATGGTTTACTATTGTAAACTCAATTATAGTTTACAGCAATAAACCATATTTGTCAAGCTAATTACATTGAATGTTCTAATTGTCTTTCTGCTCAGGCTTTTTCTTTCGTGCCTTCACCACCACCGTAATCTGTGCCGCCATAAAAATACCGTAAAGCACCATGAAGATCGTGTCCTGCTTCAGAATTTGCACGGAAACCTGTTTTTCCGGCTTTTCAGGAAGATAGGAAATCCTTATCCCGTCTCCCTCTGAAAGCTTCTTATTGCCGCGAAGAACGACCGTACTCTGGACCAATTCGCCTTCCACCTGATACTGAATTGTTACATTTGTTTTCTTGCTGCTTGTCTGATGCCTGGAACCTGTTTTAATGCTTTTATGATGCACTTCCATGATCGTCGCCTGCGTCTTGGTTCCCCTTGCATAGTCCACCCACTCTTTTAGGAAAAGGCCTAGCAGTACAATGCTTAAGACTCCAAAAAAGCCAAAGTATAATTTCAAAAATGGGATGTTTTTCTTCATCTTTTGGTCTCCTTTCCTCCACCTTACAAACAGACCATACCATGGCAATTCTTAAAAAATCTTTAATAATCAAATTTTTTCAAAAAAATCCCGCGAGGCCTAATTCTATAAGGCTTCGCGGGAAAGTACCTTTACATTCACAAAGCTTTGCAAATTCCTTGATTGTCATATCGCCATCTCCTTTCGAGACAGCTATATCATTATAGTGAACTGTAAGGTCAATACCTAATTTCACGTGCGAACAGTTACTCCTGAGAAAACTCAACGTCACCGCTGCAGGTTTCCAAAAAAACCCTACGGCTTCCACCCGGCAAAAGCAAATATTCCTCTCCAACACGCATCACCACAAATTCTTCATCTTTTGCATACTCAATGGTTAAATAATCCTCGATGGACATCTCGCGTCCGGCGGTGCCTTCATTAAATACGGCCCATGCCTGACCATCAAGATCATGAATGGAATTCAAATCTGCAGGAAGAACGTCTCCTCTTACTGCAGCAACCAAGCATCGGAAGTGATCG
>CAMZDG010000037.1 GCA_947305245.1 uncultured Lachnospiraceae bacterium | reverse complement strand
GCCGAAGAAAGCTGCCAAAAACGGAATGTTAGCTGCCGACGAAGAAAGCCGTCAAAAACAGGATGTGAAGCATCCACGGAAAATGATTTGGACTGGCGTGGAAAATATGCCGTCTAAACGCTCAAATTTGGTCCAAATTTGAAAATTTGGTGCAAGGACGAGAATTACAACCTAGAAGCAAGAAAAGCGGCTAGAAAGCCAAATTACAGCGCAATCTGGAAAACATGCATGCCCGGCACGGATAATGCAGCCTGGGAGAGGAAAGCCAGAATGTTGCCCAGGCGCAGAAAACATTGTAATCTTGGCACAGAAAAAGCATGCCCGCCGCGGATAATGCCTCCCAAATAAGGAAATCACAATGCCTCCCAAATAAGGAAATCACAATGCCTCCGCCCCTGCCCCGTCTCAAGCCCAGCTTGAATTATTTCTTGAAAAATAAATTCGCACGCGCTACAATAATGGTGTGGAGTCCTTTATGATGAAATCGTAAGGAGGGCACGAAAGATGAGTATTGGAACAAACATTAAAGGTTTGAGAGAAGAAAGAAAGTTGACGCAGGAGCAGGTTGCCGAAGCGTTGGGGATCAGCTTTCAGGCGGTGTCGTCCTGGGAGCGCGACGAGTATCGTCCGGACACGGACAAGCTGATCCGTCTGGCGGAGCTTTTCGACGTGTCCGTGTCGGCCATCGTGGAAGAAAAGCGAAACACCTTCAAGACAAAAGAAACCATCTATAACTGGGAGCACATGAAGACTTACGTGAAGACCACGGCTAAAAATTTCAAGCTCCGCGACACGATGCGCGCTGTGGATTACGCCGTGGCAGCACATGAGGGTCAAAAGCGCAAGCGCTCGACGGTTCCGTACATTTATCACCCTCTGAACCTTGCGTGCCACGCACTTTCCATGAATATTATCGAGGATGACGTCATTGCAGCGTGCATGTTGCACGACGTGGTGGAGGATTGCGGAAAGAAGGTCGACGACCTCCCCGTTGGCGACTCTGCGAAGGAGTTGGTACGACTTTTGACCTGTGAGAAAACGACGGACAAGAACCGCGAGCAGATCCTGCGAGCCTATTACGGCAACATTGCGAAGAATCCCAAGGCCGCTCTCATCAAGTGTCTGGACCGTTGCAACAATCTCACCACAATGTCCTGGGGCCTGAGCCGTGAGCGTATCTATCGCATGATCCGCGAGACGGAAACCTACTTCCCCGCCCTCTTGGACGTAGTAAAAGCCACGCCCGAGTACAACAGCGCGGCATGGCTCTTAAAGTATCAGATGGAAAGCATGCTGGACATCTACAAGCGCCTGATGTAACGCACCCCGCCCCATCAAAAAGCCCCCTGGCACCAATGCCAGGGGGTAGTTTTATTTGTTTCCGGCGTTTCTTACTGCTTGTAACGTAATGTGAACGGTGCCATCCTCATCCGTAACTTTTTCCAAGGTGCCAAAGTCCACCATATATCCATCGCGGGCCACGGGAGTCACCAAGCATTCGTTGGCAGTGGTATATACATACGATTTTTCTTGCTTGGTTCCTGCTTCATAGACAACCGTTATGGTTTTTCGTGTTTCCGAATTCTCCATGCATTCCTTGTACTGCGGTATGAGATCTAGCATTGTCTGAAGCTTTTCAGGCATCTGGTCAGTATCCGGAATGATGTTAAGCTCATACAGAAGAACCTCCTTGCCATCTACCGTAAGAAACCATTTGAGATGAGACAACTCATAAGTTTCCGTGTCAACTATGTATTCGCATTCGATGTCATGGGCATAATACTCTTTCGGCATAGCCGGAAAATTTTCGCGAAGGAAGGTGACGGATTGCTTGGCATTTTTCTTTGAGGTGATCGTAGTGGTATGATCTGCATTGTCCACAATCCGAACATTTTCCTCAGTAAGCATTGCAGAACCTAAAATAGCATAATCCTTTGGCAAAAACGGCTGTATTTCATCCTCAGGCATGGCAAACCAATACTTGCTTAGTGATTCATCCGCATAGGTATAACACCACTCGTCATCTTTTTCATAAAGAGCAGCATTGTCTTCATATTCCGAATAAATCGATTCTCTTGTAACATAGTCCTCCTTCCTATTGTCCCTGCCGTAATCCCAGCCGCACAAACGAAATGTTTCGTGTCTCTGAAGGATCGCCTCCGCCTGATTCACGTCATAAATCCTTCTCATTGTCTCATTTTCGCTTGTTCCGCAAGCCGTAGTCATTACTGTCAGTGTTGCGATCAGAAGCAACAATCCTCTTACTTTTCTCATGATAGTCTCCTCGTCATTTTATTCATGCATTACGTAGGCTTTATCTTCATCTATCAGTTCGATCATACACTTGGCAATCTTAGGATCAAACTGCGTTCCCATGTTTTTTTCAATTTCACTGCGAACCACGTCCTGTGGCAGATAATTACGATAACTCCGGTTGGAGGTCATGGCATCATAGGTATCCGCAACAGCTATGATCCTGGCGAAATAAGGAATCTCCTCTCCTGCCTTCTTATCCGGATAGCCTTTTCCGTCATAGCGTTCATGATGCCAGCGGGCACCGATCGAAAGGTCAGGCCTGCTCTTGATCTCGGCGAGAATATCAAATCCAACGCCCGGATGCGTCTTGATCACGGCATATTCTTCATCCGTGAGCTTTGTCTTACTGTTGATAATGGCATTCGGTACGCCAATCTTTCCAATGTCATGCAGAAGTCCCATGTAATATACGTTTTCACAGTCCTCTTCGGAAAGTCCAAGCTTTTGCGCCAACATTCTGGAATATTTCGCAACGCGCACGGAATGACCTCTGGTATATTCATCCTTGGCATCGATGGTGTGCGCCAGCGCCTCCATGACTTCAACGGAAAGTGTCTTGATCTCATTGTTGGCATTGATATTCCCGACGATGACGTGGAAGGCCCAGATAAAGAGGAACACGATCAAAACAGTAAAGAAACAAAACAGGATCAAGGTCGTCGAATCAGCACTACTATCCATCAATATTACTGTGGCAAGTACTCCAAATAGCAAGGTATAAATCATGGGAGGAATAATAAAGATCTTCCAATTGACCTTCACGTTCAACCGTGACAAACCGGAGAACGGCTTCACGTCAAGAAAATAAAACATCAAAACTCCAAAGAACATGAAGAGCACCGTAACGATATTGGCAACGCTCCCTCCGTAGCTACTCGCATAGTAAAGTCCCGAGTCAGCATCCCTATATGTGGCAGTGATGTTGATCGCTCCGAACATGATATGTAAAAAAAGCATTGGCAGATACTTCTTTGTTCCCAGCCATTTCTCGAAGATCCAAGCGAAAAAGAAAATCACCAAAACATAAAACACACCTGTTGTGATTGCTACCACAATATCCGTTTTACCAGACGAAACGATGTCGCGGAATAAATATACAGCTATGTCATCAACGATAGGTGAAATAACTCCGGCGCCAAACATAACAGAAGCAAGGAGGCTAAGCACGGGATTTGTGAGCGTTGAAAGGATAAAGAGGATCACCCTACTCTTTTTCCCGTCCCAAAAACATTTCTTGACTGAAATATAAAGCATGACCGTACTAAAAACATAAAAACCATACGACACCACTTCATCAACCATATTCAGTAATGCATCCATCTTTCTTTCCTCGCAACCAGTTTGTTCAATAGTTTATTTTTTATTTGATAGTTTATTTAACAGTTTATTTGATCGTTTATTTCATAGTTTATTCGATAGTTTTTTTATCGTTTATCAAATCATTTTCTTGATCGTCAGAACATTTTGTCCATCCTTATATTCGTACTCGACCTCATCCATATTTTTCTTGACCATATAGATGCCAAGGCCGCCGATCTTGCGCTCATCCAAGGAAAGTGTCACGTCCGGGTCAGGCCTTGCCAGCGGGTCGAATGGAATCCCGCGGTCAAGAAAGCAAATGACGAGATTACGGGAAGGCTTGCCGGCGTTGATCAGGCCGCCAGACCCGTCGGAGCCTTCCGCCTCCTCGAGGTGCATCTTGATCATGGCCTGTCCGACTGCAGGCGTATATGCATAATGAGCAATGTTCACGAATACCTCTTCCACTGCGATGTCAATCTGCATCTGCGCCTTCATGGAACAGTCCAGCGCTTCCAGTTCTTGATCAACGAATGCCAGGACCTGATCTAAATTGTCTATCTTGGCATCCACTATGAGTTCCATGACTTCTCTCTCCATGCAAGCCTCTCTTTCCCAGGTTTACTGCTTGCTACCTCTCCGTTATATTCACGCGCAGGTGTCCGTCCTTCACCGCAAAGAGCCAAAGGTTCTCCTTCACCTGCATTTCCGCCTTCAAAAGCTCCGCGCTTCCCGGCATCATGGCGGAGACGAACCATTGCTTTCCATTGATACAGATCTCCGTCATGCCATTATACTTTCGAAATACTTCCAGCGCATCATGCACGGTCATGTCATGCGTCACCTGAAGGAGCTCGTCCGCCGGGCGCTTCCAGTAAGTTTGCACCTCCGTCTGCGGTCCCGCGCCGTTCCAGGCCGCGTCGAAATCCTCCATAATGCCTTGCAGCATCTGCAATGCGTTCGCGGAATTCATGAGATAGACGTCGACGCTGTCCGTCCGCTCCGTAACCTTTACCTTCCTCTGGGCGATGACGTCGCCGCAGTCTAGGTTCATCGTGAGCTTATGCATCGTGACGCCAGTCTCCGAAAGCCCCCGCTCCATGGCGCATTCAATGGGATAATAGCTTCTTCCCTGCGGAAGGAGCGAGCTGTGCGTGTTGATCCCGCGAAACTCCTTCAAGTCCTTCGGAATGTCTATGATCTTGTCATACTCCGCTATGAAGAAAAGGTCGCACCCCTCTTCCAGAAAGCATTGCCTGATCCGCTCCTGCCCGATCTCCTCATAGTGCACGGGAATGCCTAGTGCCCTCGCCATTTCCGTGATCCGATACTCATGAAAATAATCCTCCGCGTTGTGATAGGTGTACAGCGCCAGGATCTCATGGTTTTGCACGAGATATTCGAAGCAAGGCAGAAACACGTCAGACCCAAAATAAACGATCTTCATCTTTTTTCCTTCTTCCGTCACGTCAAATTGCATGCCAGATCATGAAATCATAATTTCGCGATAAATGCAAGATATTGTTCTTCATTTAAGGGCGGGATCAGCTTTCCGGCCTTGATGAGGTCACAAAGTCCGATCGCCTCATCATAGATCTCGTCGGCATAATTTTCATGCCCTTCCGGAATGCCAACGGCTCCCTCCGTCATACCAAAGCTCATCGTCTTTCCGCCGATGGCCAGTCCCTGCGCATAATCCTGCGTCACGCGGAGCACCGCGACGTCCACCTTCTTTAGGCCCGAGGTCAACACATGCTCCGGATCCAAATACGCCTGATCCTTATCCACGCCGATCACGAAGTTGTCCGTTCTCCCTGCGGATTCAATGACTCCAAGGCCTGCGCCGCCGGCTGCCGCATAGATGATGTCGCATCCGCCCGCATACATTTCATCCGCCAGCGATGCGCCCAGCGTGTCATTCACGAAATCTCCCACATAGGCCACGGAAACCTTCACGTTGGTATGCCGCTGCTTGTTTGCATACGCAACGCCCGCCTCATAGCCATACTGGAACTGATCGATGATCTCACTCTCCACGCCGCCGATGAACCCGACCTTTCCGGTCTTGGTCGCACGCGCCGCGATATAACCAACAACGAAGGACGGCTCCTGCGCACGAAATACCACGGAGGTCACGTTGTCCGGCGCATTCGCATATTCATTGTCTATGATCGCGAAATTCACCTCCGGATACTGCTCCGCCACCGTCAGCAGCGCGTCCGCACACTGATAGCCAACGCCCCAGCAGAGCGTATAACCATTCTCCGCAAGGTAGCGCAGATTCGGCACGAAATCCTCGGGCTTCTTGGATTCCGCATAGTCCGCGCTCGCGCCGGTCTCGTCATGGAAGGAAAGGAGCCCCTCCCAGGCACTCTGGTTGAACCCATGATCCTCCACGCCGCCAATATCCGTGATCATACCGACGCGCAATTTTCTGTTTTCCGTCTGTACCTGGCCCGTCTCCTGCTCCGCTTCCGCCGGCCACTCCATCAACATCTTTGGCAGGGAGTCGCCGCCGTTTCCGCATCCGGCCAGGAGCAAGACGATCGCCAGGAGGGCAAGTCCCTTTGCCCAATGCTTGCTCTGTTTCATCACTTACTCTTTTCCGTTTTCTTCGCTTTCGCAATGGTTCCATACGCGGCCGTGAATAAGAAGATCGTACCGCAGAATATCCCCATGCCAAGCCTGCTGCCAAAGGACAGCAGAACACCATATGCCAACGGTCCCACCGTGGAACCGATGCTTTCAAATACCGTATAGACCTCCATCGCCTTTGCCTCACCGTAGCGCTGGCTCTCAGGCAACATTCCGAAGAAGGTGTACATGCAGCCGTATGCGAAGGCCGTCACAAAGGATAGGATCAGCGCGCCGATGAAGACGACAGTCACCGTCGGTATGAGCACGTACATAAGAAGGACGACTCCCATGAGCGCATACGCAAAGAGCGAGCTTCGAAGCGCCCCCAGCCGTTTCATCAGCTGGTCCGTGATCCAGGGACCGACATATAAGAACGCCAGTCCGCAGAAGAGATAGAACCGTCCGATGGTGACCTCGCTCACGCCATTTTCCTCCGCGATCAGCGGCAGGAAATATTCCCTGTAGGCAAGCGACATCATGAACGGAAGTAAAATCAAAATAAAGTACCAAATGATCCTTCTCTGGAACAGGAAACCAAGTGCCGTCTGAGGTTTTTCTATTATAGACTCATCGCCCCCAACCTGCAGCTCCCGTGCCCCTTCCTCCGGGGTCAGGTCTCCCTCTTTTAGCGCCTCGCGTACGTATTCCTCCCGCTGAAGAAGTCTCTTTTCCGAACGTGCTGCGGAAAATGCAACGTAGACGGAAAGCATCAGAAGAAGCGCGCCCGCCACGTAAACGACCTTCCAGCCGCCGATGGTCAGCAACACGGAGGCAATGCCCGCGCCGATGGTCACGCCGGAAAGACACCCCGCGGTGATCATCGAAAAGGCCTTGGCCGAGCTCTCCTGCGTCTTTCCCTTTGCCGCCACGGCATAACAATTGACATATACCGTTCCCATGCCCGCACCGATCAGCACCTTACCGATCAGCACACCGAAATAGGAACCAGTCAGCACGCAGACAAGACATCCTGCGCACTGCACGAGCAGTCCATATCCCATCACGCGTGATGCACCCTTCTTCTCTCCCATGGTGCCCATGAAGCTGGAGAACAGCGCCAGCGCAAGGAGCTGTGCGGAAAGCGGAAGTGCCACGGCCACGGAATCCGGAATGGGCAGCTGCCCCTTATAGAGCTGTATGCAAAGGATGGTGATGAACGCATCCTGCAAAGAGTCTGCCGCATTGGTAAAGAAGATCAGCATCCTGATAGGCACGACGCCAGGTAGATCCGCGTCCTTGGAACCCGCGACGCGCCTCCTGTTTTCCAGGAAGCCAAGGAACAGAACGCCCTCCAAGACAAGCATCAGCACCACGGCGGTCGTGCAGACCACGTTGAGCGCGGTCTCGCGAATGGCAACGGTCCTCTCCCTATTACGAAGGCTTAAGTCCGTGCCGACCTCAAGAACTGCCACCGGAATGCCTTCCTCATCCGTCACCGGGATCAGAACGTAGAGCCAGCTGCCCTCCTCGTCCGTGATCGAAAGCGCATAGGAATTACCGGTCTCAATCACCTTTTCATAATAGGAACAATCCTGTCCCGCATAGGGTTCGCAGCACATCACGCGGTCATCATAATTGGCCACGTGGAGCACGCCATTCTCGCTGACAGTGAATATGTCGTAATAATAGTATTTTTGCTCCTCATAGGACTTCCAGATCATTTCATCCAGAGGGTCCCTGAGCTTTTTGTAGGAGGAGGTGCCATAGAACCCTTCGTCCTTCATCTGAAGGATCGCTTCGGCGTTGGTCTGCTCGCGCATCAGCTCCGCAAAGAGCTTGATGTTTCCGATCATGGTGTCCTCTTCCTTCTGATAAAGCTCGCTCATCAGGGAATATGCCACGAAGCCGGACACGACCACCGTCGCCATGACGACAAGCAGCACGCGGATGGAATTTTCTCCGCGAAGATACCTTCTCAGCTTACTCAGAACCCATCGAAGGAGCCAGAGAAGGAGCAGCGCCACGCCCCCAAGGATCACCCAAAGCACGACCGTGACGGCGAAGTACTTATCATTCGCGCCGGACACATAAGTGGTCCCCTGCTCCGTCACGACGTAATAGCCAGTGGAATTGCTGACCATGACGCGCGTTCCGTCCTGCGAAACCTCAAGGGACACGGGCTTTCCGGAAACCTTCAGAAGCTCCTTGAATCCCTCCTGGTCATATGTCCACACCTGATTCTCATACAGATCGGAAAAATATACTCGCCCGCAGCGGATCTGCACGAGGTTCGGCATCAGGTGCTCCCTGTCAAAGGGCAACGTCACCCACGCGCTCCTTTCCGGATCGAATATGCGCACGAACCCACGCTTTACGGCGATCGCAACCTCTCCGCTCTCCAGGTCAATGCTGGCATCGTTCAGCACGTCGCCGCAATAATACCGCTCCACCAGGGAAGGCTCCGGGCGATCCCTGTTGATCCGGTAGAGTTCCAGCCCGTAGTCCACGCGAAGAAGGAAGTACACCTCCCCCTTCCAGACCTGAAACTCCATGATATCTTCCATTTCCGTCTCCAAAGTGACGGACTGATCATAATCCTGCTCAAATAAAATGGTCTGCGTCTTGTCCGTTAACGCTAGCAGCCTTTTCTTTACCTTGGCCTGATCCACCTCGTCATAAACAGTGTCGGCGACATAGATCACGTCTCCTTCCGCCAGCACCTGCTCCGCGTAGTAAAAGCTCTCCTCCGACTCTCCCTTGATCCGCTTTTGCATCCTGCCGTCCGCATCCAGAACGTCGATCGTCCTCTTTCCGTCGTCCACCAGGATCACCTTACCGTCCGGCCCAAAACTCGCCAGCCCGATCGACGAGAACTCATACCGATACCGCCTCGCCAAATAATCCCTACCCC
Organism: uncultured Lachnospiraceae bacterium; assembly: GCA_947305245.1. GTDB lineage: Bacteria > Bacillota > Clostridia > Lachnospirales > Lachnospiraceae > Acetatifactor. The sequence goes on along the minus strand of CAMZDG010000037.1, from coordinate 18,959 downwards.
CGAACAACACACCAGCCGCTAAAACCAAAAGCAAGGCCACAACAATCCATCTTCCATACTTACCGAAGGATGCTTTCCTATTCAGTTTTCCCATAGCACCCTCCTTTCCATGGCACCTCGCGTCCCTAATTCATCTTGATCGCCATCATCGTCAGATCATCGAATTGGGCCGCGTCGCCAACGAATTCGTCTACGGCCTGCTTCAGGGTTGCCAGCTGCTCCTCAGGCGAAGCGTCCGGATCCCGATTCAGCGCCTCAAGCATCCGCTCTATTCCGAACTGCTCCAGCACTGAATTGGTCGCCTCCGGGGCACCGTCCGTATAAACCAACAGCGAAGCCCCCTTCTCCAGCGTGAACTCATAATCCTTATATTTTATGTCTTCCATGCCGCCAATGACGAAGCCGTGCTTATCCTTATAGATCTCGAACTTCCCGCCGGGCTGCCGGATCAGCGGATACTCATGCCCCGCGTTGGCCGCGATCACCTTTCCAGTGGATATGGTCAGAATACCGAACCAGATGGTCACAAACATCTGATCCGCATTGTTCTTGCAGATCTGATTATTCACGACCTCCAGGATCTTTGCGGGAGTCCCGCCCATGATCGCGTAATTGCTCACCAGAATCTTGGACATCATCATGAACAGCGCGGCCGGGACGCCCTTGCCGGATACGTCCGCAATGACCAGTCCGAGCCTGTCATCATCCAGCATGAAGAAATCATAAAAGTCTCCGCCGACTTCCTTGGCCGGCGTCATCGTGGCGTAAATATCGAACTCGGTGCGCTCCGGAAATGCCGGGAAAATACAGGGCAGCATGTGTGCCTGGATCTTCTGTGCAAGCTCCAGCTCCGTCCCGATCCTCTCCTTCTCCTTCGTCACCTCCGCAAGGTTATGGATGTAACCGTCCAGCTCCTTGGTCATGGCCTCGAAGGCGTCTCCGATGCCTTCGATCTCATCGCCCGTATGTACGTCCACGCGGAAATCGCTCAGGTTCTCCATGTTGTCAGAAACCAGTCCCGAAACCGCTTGCTGCAGGTTGTGCAAAGGCTTCACGAGATTCTCACGCATATAGAAGTAATACACGGACTGGCAGACGAGAAGCACGATCAAGATGATCGCCAGGATGATGAAAATGAACTGATAGATCCGGCCGTTGATCTTATCCATGGCAATGTCCACGGAGGACAGTGCCACCGGCTTCCCCTGGCTGTCAAAGATCGGGACGTACGCGGACGCCAGATAACCGTATTCCTTCGAATTTGTGATCAGGATGGTCTTTTTCGCGTCCACGGAAAAGGCATTCATCATGACCTCTTTGCCGTCGTCAAAGTACTGATCCGTGTCTCCCAGATCGCAGACGCCGCTCTCTCCCTCCTCGCCGGCATCCCAGATATAATACTGCTCCTCCTCGTACGGGATCACGACATAGAAGTAATCGAAGCCCTCCGTCTGCTTCATGGTCAGAAGCATCTGGCGCACTTCCTCGTAGTAATCGTCCTTTTCCCCGGTCTCGCGGTATCTCTCAATGGTGTCGCCGTCGATCAATTCCGCCGCGATCGTGGCCGCGTTGAATGCCTTCTCGGAGAAGTCATTTTCCATCTGCTTACGATAGACGCGGGCGATCGACGGGATCAAAACGATTGCCGTGATCAGAGATACGGCAAACATCGCGAGAATATGCTTTGTATGAATGCTCTTATACTTCTTTTCGGGTTCCATGGTGATCCCTTCCTTATTTCACTTATTTGGCTGCTTCCTCCGGTGCGTCCAGGCGCTGTCTCGCCACCAGGTCCGCAAAGAAGCCGTTCTTTGCGATCAGTTCTTCGTAGGTGCCATCCTCAATGATGTGTCCGCCGTCCAACACAATGATCCTGTCGCACTGGCGTATGGTGGACAGGCGGTGAGCGATCACAAGGCGCGTACACTTCATCCGATCCAGCGCTTCGGACACCTGCTTCTGCGTCAGGTTATCCAGCGCGGAGGTCGCTTCGTCAAACATCAAGATCTTGGGCTTCGGCGCAACGGCCCTGGCGATCATCAGGCGCTGCCTCTGGCCGCCGGAAATGCCGCCCTGCCCTTCCATGACGAGGGTGTGCATGCCCATGGGCATGCGGCGGATGTCCTCCGCGATCCCCGCGATCTCGGCCGCCTCCCAAGCGTCATCCATCGTCAGCCAGGGAGCCGTGATCACGATGTTCGAGAAGACGTCGCCCATAAAGAGCTTTCCGTCCTGCATCACCGTGCCGATGCGGCGCCTCAGGGACTTCGGATCCAGGGTCTTTAGGTCATGCCCGTCATAATAGACGGCACCCTTCTGCGGGTGCTCAAAGCCAAGAAGAATTCGCATCAAGGTACTCTTTCCGCAACCCGTCTTACCAACGATGGCCACGTACTGGCCGGGGCGGATCTTCAGGCTTAAATTATCCAAGATCATCGGCATGTCTTCCTGATAGCGGAAGGACACGTTGTTCAGCTCGATCCCGCCGTTTAACTGCGTGACCATTTTCTTCGACTCGTCAATTTCGGGAACGGCCTCCAGGATGGGCTTTACCATGTCCAGCGTGGGCTTGATGACGGCAACGCTCGTCGCGATCCCAGCCAAGGACATAAACGCGCCCGAAACCACGGCATACGCCGTATTAAATGCATAATAATGCGCAACGGAGACGCCGCTCTTTACCGCCGCATAATACAGGATCATCGTTCCGATCAGGGAGACTGCCGTGCTGATCACGGTGCTGATCCGAAGGAAGGTCGGCGGGTTATAAAGCATCTTGGAGCTCTTTGCGTAGGCCTTTCCCCATCTCGCGAACGCCCTGCGCTCCGCACCGGAAAGGCGGATCTTTTGGATGCCGGTGATGAGTCCGTGGCAAAGGCCGTCATTCTTGGATTCCAGCTCCATCCTTTGTTTGGAGATGCGCACCTGAAGCAGCATCGTCGCTACGGAAACGATCAGGTTGACCAACGTGATCAGTAAGGCCGGTGCCACCAGGGCAGGCGCATACACGTAAATCTGTGTCACGTAGGCAAGGGAAAACAGTCCTGTCAGTCCTGCGGAAAGCGCCATGGATACCAGCTGATCCGCGAGACTGCTGATATATTTCATTCGGCTTGAGGTCTCGCCGGCACTGTACTGCCGGAAGAAATTCGCGGGAAGCGACAAAAGACGCATCATCGACGCCGCTTCCACCGTAATGTCCAGTTTTTTGCTGATCCTCGCCGTAGCCAGCGTCTTGACGGTATTGATCATCAAAACGGACAGGGTGGCGCAGATCATAAAGATAGCGATCCCGAGAAGCATCTGCGTGTTCTCGGACTTCAGCACGTCGGAAAAGAGCACTGCATTCAGCTTAGGCATCAGCATACCAAGGAGCGTCACCGCCGCCATGGAAATGCCAAGAAGTACCAGGTCCGCCGGTGCGACCTGCTCCATCAAATACTTCATAAAGCTTGCGATATTCATGCTCTTTAACGGGAACGGCTTATAAAATGCGATCGCCTCCTCCGAGATCAAAGCCTCGGTCCTGCGGTTAAAGCTTACGTACTTCCCCGTCTTTCTGTCATAAAACCGATAGCCTGTGATCCCATGGGGAATGAGCGCCACCACGCTCCCGTCGTCCACCCTCGTCCCGAGCATCGCCCCCATGGCGTCCCGATACCATCCCTTTTCCAGCCGGACGGTACGGCGCATGATGCCGTGGGGCCGCATGAGAAATTCCAATACTTCATTCATGTCCGTGATGGTCTCCGGTACTTCCTGCGCCTTTACGTGATAGTACTTTAGGATCTCACCGACGGCATCCGTCGTCACCGCACGGTCGTCATTGAGCGCATCGGAAAGGCGTTTTCCCATGACGGCCTCCGCGATCTCCTGAAAGGAGTTTTCGAAAGCGGTAAGATCAGCTTCTTTTCGTTGCTTGATCTGTTCATCAAACCAGCCCATCTGACTCCTCCTTTCTACTCGCTCGTCACGAGCTGCGTATATAAGCCGCCGTTCTTCATCAGTTCCTCATGCGTGCCGCGCTCAACGACCTTGCCGTGATCCATCACGATGATCTCGTCACAGCTTCGAATGGTGCTTAAGCGATGCGCGATCACGACGCAGGAAATGCCACGGTCACGAATGGATTCCACCACTTCAAATTCGGTGCGGGCATCCAGGGCGCTGGTCGCCTCGTCCATGATGATCATGGTGGGATCCTGCGCCAGCACGCGGGCGATCTCAAGCCTCTGCCTTTGGCCGCCCGAGAAATCTCGTCCGCCCTCCACGATCTTATATTGGTAGCCGCCCTCACGCTGCATGATGTCCTCATGGATCTTCGCATCGCGGGCTGCCATGATCATTTCAAAATCTTCGATGGAGTTGTCCCACATCTTAATGTTATTCGCGATCGTGTCCTCGAACAGGATGATGTCCTGATCCACCACCGCCACGGAACCCGTGAACACGTTCCTGTCAATCTCGGAGATCGGCTTTCCGTCGAACAGGATCTCACCGCTCCAAGGCTGATACAGTCCGGAGATGAGCTTCGCCAGAGTAGACTTTCCGCATCCGGAAAAGCCGACAAACGCAACGCGCTTCCCCTGCTCCAGCGTCAGGTTAAAGTCCTCGATGAGGGGCGCATCCAGCCTTGCATAGCCAAAGGTCACGTGCTTCATCTCCAAGGTGCCGGAGAGCTTGTCGTAGGTCTGCTCTCCCTCTCCGTCCTTTACGTAAGGGTCATCCGGATACTCCATGACGTCCTCGATCCGCTCCATGTTGGTCCGCATCTCCTGAATGGTCTGCCCTGCGGAGACCAGCTGATTTGCCGGTGCCATAAACGACGCCAGAAAGCCCTGGAACGCCATGATCATGCCGACGGTGAACTTCCCCTGCATCGTCAGCCAGACGCCGAGGATGAGGATCACGACGTTCAGAACCTGACTGACCGCGTTAGGGATCATGCCAAGATACTCATTGAGCTTTACGTAGCGGATCTCCTGCGTGTTCACGGAAGCCTGATAGCCGGACCACTTTTCGAAATAGCCATTCTCCGCGCCGCTGGCCTTAATGGTCTCGATCATGTCCATGGCTCCCACGGTAGCGCTTTCCAGCTTACCCTGATCGCGCATGGCAACGCGCATGATATTGATCCTCTTCTTGCTGATCATCCTCGAGACGAATGCGTTAACCACCAGGGAGCCCAGTCCCACGAGGGTTAATAGCCAGGAATAACGGATCATGACCACGAGATAAAAGATCATCATCGCCGTATTCAGGACCAGTGGGGAGATGGTGCTCGCCAACTGGCTTGCGATACTGGCGTTGCTGTTCATTCTGTTTTGAATGTCACCGGCCATGCGCTGTGAAAAGAATTCCATGGGAAGCTTTAATACCTTCCACAGATAGCTCGTACTGCCCACGGCATCCATCTTTCCCTGAATGCGCAGCGAATAGACCGTCCCGATCCATCCCGCGGCGATCTGGATTGCGGCCAAAAGGCCAAATCCGAGAAAGAACGGCATCACCCAGGAAGGGTTCTTCCCGGGAAGCAAAAAGTCCAAAAATGCCCTGGAAAAGCCCGACTGAACAATACCCGAAAGCGAGGTGATGAGGGTGGTGAGAAATACGAACAGGATCGCCGTCTCCGCGCCCTTGATCCTCTTTTTCGCGAATTGCAGCATCGATTTCGGTTTCCCGCTCGGCTCAAAGTCCTCCCCAGGCTCGATCATAAGACAAACGCCGGTGAAAGCTTCGTCAAAGCGCTCCATGGAAACGCTGTAACTCCCCCTTGCAGGGTCATTCAGATAAACCCTGTTTCCCTTGAAACCGTCACATACCACAAAATGATTGAATTCCCAGTGAATGATGCACGGGAAGGTGCCGAGCTTTCGAAGCTCCTCCGGCTCAAGCTTATACCCGTCCGCCTTCATGCCATAGCTCCTGGCGGCCTTGAGCACGTTCTTCGCATTGGACCCGTCCCTGCTGACGCCGCAGTCATAGCGCACCTTCTCTAAAGAGATCCATTTATTATAATAAGCCAATACCATGCAAAGGGAGGCTGCGCCGCATTCGAGCGCCTCCATCTGCATTACGACGGGAACCTTCGCCACCCCGTTTTTGATCGGCTGTCTGTTCTTCTTTCCTGCCATGTCCGGCCGATGCTCCTTTCGTATAACGATACTTCTTCCTTTCGGCAAAAGCCTTGCCTTCGCCCGGCTAGTTCGTCACGATGGTAATGGGATGAATCGTTTCCGTCCTTCCGTCTTCCGTCGTCACCTCTACCGTGCCGAACACGCCCCATGCCAGGAAACCCGTAAGCAGGAGAATGATCGCGATCAAAGCCAGCCAAACGGAAGGCGTGGTCACACGAATGTAATCATTCAGTTGCTCCGGGGAATTCACCCGGTCAATGCTCTTTTGACGAAACAGACTCATATTACTTTCCTCCTCGTATTATGATAGCCAAAATAAGGAGGCTTCCAACCAAAGCCTCCTTATCTTCTTTTCGCGGATCGTTATCTATCTTCTTTCTTTCGCATTCTGACCATATCCAGATTCCCGGCCGCGGCAAGCGTTTCCAGATCCTCGTCCGACAATTTACGATCCTTCATAAAATCGATGGTATTACTTGAAAACAGCTCCTTCTCCAATTTCTCCCGGAGATTGCTCTCCTTCGTGAAGTCTGCCTTTTTTAGCAGCTCTTCAAACCGATCAGCCATTTTCTTATCTCCTCTCCTTTGTTCCTTCTTTATGGTAGTCGTCAAATTCCCCTTCGCCATGACGTCGTCCGCCTGACACGTCCTTGATCTTCTCATCCGTCAGCTTTTTGGAATCCAGTTTTACTTCCTGTTCCTTTCCCTTCTTAACTTCTTTCTTGGTCTCCTTCATTGTGTTCCCCTCCTTTTATTGTTTACCATTTTGCCCAATGAATCTCTGACTCACTGGGATTCTTCCATTGTTTCCCTGCAAGTTCGTCTTGCAGCTTCCTTACGTCTTTATATACGAGCAGGCTTCTTAAAATCCACGCATTATTTGAAAAAATGCTAAAAAAATCTTTTTGGACAAACTTGAAAGCCTATAGTGGGACCTCCAAATGCAGGTCCTCCGCGATCTTTTTGCACTTTGCCAGGGCGCGCCGGATGCGTTCACTGACAGCCTTCTCGTTGATGCCAAGCTCAACTGCGATCTCAGGATTCTTCAGTTCCCATATGTAACGCATGAGGAGGATCCTTCGCTCGTCCGCCTTCAGGTGACTGAGCACAAGGTATACCGTCTTATTCGTCTCGTCCTCGATGGCGGCATATTCATCCCTGCCGGATGGAATGGCTTCCAGAACCTCATCCTCCGTGACAAAAGCAAGATGAGATGCCTTTCTGCGGTAATGATCGATCAGGTGATTTTTGGCGATCCTGAAAAGCCAGGTTTTTTCAGAGGCCAAGGAAGGGTTGAAAGAATCATAGGCATTCATCGCCTTCATGAAAATATCGGAAACAAGATCCTCCGCTTCTTCCCGATGAAGGATCTGCATGTAGACATAGTTATAGATTGGTTTGTAGTACTCCGTAAATATCTCCCCGAAAGATTTCGCGTGCGCCTGGTTCATCTAAGTCTTCCCCGTCTATTGAAACCTCAACCCTCATAAAGCAATTCCAGCTAATATTATAGCACCGTTTCCGTCAATTGTCACCTGTTTCCTTGCCTGTCTCCAGCATGGCAAGACCTCTGACATGTCCCTGCTTACCCGTTCTCTCATAGAACAGTTTCTTTTCCTTGTAGAGGTCTGCGTCTGCCTCCTGATACAGAGAGTCGATCGTGCTGCCCTTCGTCTTCATGGCATAGCCGATGGAACAGGTATACTTCGTCTTTGCGACCTCTTCCTTCATACGCGAGATCAGCGCCTTCACTTCCTCTTCCTTGGAGCCAAGGCACAGGATCACGTACTCGTCGCCGCCGATGCGATAGACGCGCTGCTTTCGCTGCGCCGCCCTCCAGAAGCAGTCGCCAAGGGTCCTTAGCGCCACGTCGCCCGCAATGTGCCCCTCGCTGTCGTTGATCTCCTTTAAGCCGTCCATGTCCATGGCAATGAACGCCGTGATCTCATGCATGTACTTCTCGGCGTCTGCGTAATAACTTTGACGATTTAAGAGCTTCGTCAGGGGATCTCTCTTGGTGAACTGTTGCAACAAATATAAATAATAGAGCACAAGGTTGATCGCAATGGTCACGATGAACCAGTGATCCGACACCTCCGACAAAAACAGCGGCATGGTCAGGCAAATGATGCAGGTTACGGCAAAGAACACCAGCACCGGATAATCCTCCTTTTGCACCTTGCTCTTTCCGAAAAGATTATAAATAAGATAGGCCAGATACAGCGCGTCGACGAAGTAGGTCAGATATCCCAGATAGCCGCGCATGAAGTGGTTCTCCTCCGTGAAAAAGAACACGATGCCCGTCGGAATGGAGATAAAGCAAAGCAAGGCATTCATCATGGCGGGGAACGCCAGGTATTTCGATTGTTCCGGATACACGATGAGGATCACGTTCAGCAGGATGAAGGTCACCAAGCTGTAATTTACGGCGCAAAGAACCGGGCGAAGCATGTTAAACTCCACCTGATTTCCCAACCAGCCCTCCACGTAACAAGTGATCGAGTATAAAAAGAGCATGCCAAGCGCCACGGAAATGCGCCGGATCATTCTTCTCTCCAGGTGCACGTCAGTGGCCAGCATGATGGCTAAGCCTATGAGCAGGATCAGCATCCCCCAGTGATCTACCAAATACCCTGCAATCGTCATTTTAATCCTCCCATTTATCAATCCGTCGTCAATTTACTGCTTCGTTAATTCTTGACATGTATGTTGGTGATTCCTTCCAGGCATCCCAGCCTTCAAAGCCGTCACCCTTGTTCACTCCAAGGACAACGGAGCAATGCGGATCCGTCTCCCAAAACTCTCCATCATCTCCACGCCCTCGGAAGCCGCCGTACGGAAGCGCAATGATACTACGGATCAGCCCTGAAACTCATCCGTGCCTCTGTCCTTGACGTACTTTATGTGATTCTCACCGTTGAGCAGGTACAGGGCGCGGTTGATCTCCTCATTTTTCTTCTTTGCACCCTTCCAGCAACCAATCGACGCAAAGATGGGCACAAGGACGAGTAAGGAGAAGAAAAACGCAACGACGGTGCTCGAGTCTTTATCAAAGGACTCGGAAAACATGGAGCTCATCATCGAGCCAATGAAGAAGGCATAGCTGACCGTCATCGTCAAATACCAAAGGACAAAGGCAATCTTCATCCTCGGTTTGGACGGCGGGATCGCATAGACAACCTTTCCCGTCTGCCCGTTCACGAGCATGGTAAACACTCTGCCTTCCACTGCTACGTTGAGGAACCACACAGGGCAGAGAATATAATCAATCTTGTTGACCTTATACTTAGGCGAGTAAGCATAGAGCTCCGTGCTGATGCCCTTCATTTTTTCGGCCATCTCTGCATTGTACATCTTAGTAATGCTCGAAATGGCATATTCCTGGACTTCCTCGGCCCCGACGTCGTAGCGGTCCGCATAAAATCCGGACAGATACGCAGGGTCAAAGGGCTGCATCGCCGAGAGGTCAAAGGGGCCGATCCGCTCGCCCGCCATATCTTCCAACTTGCTCGATCCATCTACGGTATAGCGGTCCAGCTTTACCTTACCGCCGCCCGTGATAAACCTGTCGACATAAACATATTTTGACTTTCTCTCTCGATATTTCCAGGTCTGCTCGTCTTCATAGTCCATGTCGATCCGCCAGAAAGGCACGTAGATCGGCGTCAGCCGCTCCACCTTAAACTTCTTAAAACAAAGAGGTACGTAGAAACCGCTGCGAATGCTTTCCTGAAGCTTCTGGGCAGCCTCCTCCTGAGTGATCTGGAAGGGAATGATATAATCCGGCTCCAGATAATCTTCCAGCTGCTCTTCCATCACGGCAGGCTGACCGCAATAATAACAATAGGAGGTCGCTTCCGTCTGCTTTGCGAGAAGCTCCGCGCCGCAGGACGAACAGTGGAAATGTCGCATCTTGATCGTGGCACGCTTGCGCATTTCCTCCTTGGAAAGCTTTTGCTGGAGGTTTTCCGGCTTCTTTTCCGCATTTTTGAAAGAGGACGCGCCGCGAGCTTCCGAGGCGAAAAAAATCTTGCCACAATGCTTGCAGATCATCTTTAATTCCGTAGGAGAATATTCCGCGGTTGCACCACATCCCGGACATCTGACGTTCATTTCGTGCCCCCCTTTCCGGATTCATCCTTATAGTAATCTTCGTAGCCCTCTACCCACTTCGGTATCTCAAACTTAGGAGGCTCTTCCTCCACTTCGTCTCTTTCCGTCTTTAGGCCGCCTAGTCCTTCCGTGGTGAAATCCTGCAAGCTTGTTTCAGCGCCCTGATCATTGGACGCGACCACACTGACCATGACAAAATAAATGGCAGGTCCCCAAAACACAGCCAAACCAATGAGAAAACTGATGACATAGTAGATCATGTTTTCGTCCATCTGATCCCTCCATTTCTTGCACTTAAGCTTGCTTCATTTACTCTTGCCTCATTTATTCCTTTTTCCCGTCAAATACGCTTTCATACAGATCGATCATGGAAGCAGCAAAGGCAGCATTGGAAAACCGCTGCGCGATCTTCAGGGACTCCTGTCCCATCTTGGTCCTGCGCTCATCATCGGTCAGGAGCTGATACGCATACTTTGCAAACTCCTTGCGCGTGTCGTAGATCAGGCCGTTTCTGCCCTCCTCCAAAACTCCCTTCAGCGCGTCGTCCCTTCTGCAGATCAGCGGTACGCCCTGTGCCAGAGCCTCCAGATAGCTCATGCTGTGCACCTCGAAGATGGACGCGGACGCATAGATGTCACTGAGCGCATAATACTTCCATACGTCCTCATGCGGGATGCGTCCCGTGAAAACAACGCAGTCCTTCAGGCCAAGCCGTTCCACCTGCTTCTCCAGGTGTTTCCTGTAAGGACCGTCTCCCACGATCATGAGCTTCGTCTCGGGGAGTCTCTTATGAATGGCAGGGATGCAGGAGATGATCTCAGAGACGTTCTTCTCCTTGCTGACCCTGGAAATGGTCGAGATGATCTTATCGTTCGGGCCGATCCCAAGGGACTTGCGGATGCTTTCGCGCTCCTCATCCGAGAGCACCTTCTGACATTTTTCCAGCTCAATCCCGTTGGGGATCACGGTCAATCGATCCTTCAGCGCGGCAAGATGTGAGAAATTCGTCGCCTTTTCCGACGGCACGGTAATGGACGTCGACTTGCCGTATATGTGCTTTCCATAGGCTTTCATAAAGGCATAAATGGGCGGGAAATTTCTAAAGCGCCCAAACGCATAATAGGAATAATCCGTATGACAGGTCATGATCAGGGCAGATCCGGCCTGCTTGATGATCCTCTTTGCCATGTGATAGGTCGAAAGCTCCGACTGCACGTGGATGACGTCAGGCTTCCACTTTGTCAATTCCTCCAACAGCGGATCATGCATGGAAAAGCTCATCCGAATGCCGGGATACAAAGGAAACGGCATCGACTTTACGTAATAAACGTCCCCATCCTTGTGCGACTGTCCATTTTCCGAAACCGTAAGGACCTTGACTTCATGGCCGCGCTCCCTAAGTCCCGCGCTCAGGGCGAGAACGGCCGTCGTAACCCCTCCAATGTTGTAAGTGTACTGATCTGTCGTAAGTAAAATCTTCATGACTATCCCCCAATCAAGCATTCTCTTTTGTTATTTGAACTAACTAATTATTTTACCATTATTGAGCCATTTCGTCAAATTTTGTCACTGAATTCCCATCATTTTACTTCATGACTTTATGGCTTTAGCCAGCCCTTTTCCACCGCCCGGTCCAGATTGGCCGAGATCCAGTCATAGACCTCAGGCATAAATTCCTTGATGATCCCCATTCTCTTTTCCACCGCCGGCCGGGCCGTGCCGCCCTCCACCCAGGTATGGCCATCGGTCAGCGTATTATGCAGGAACGGCTGCAGACGATCCATGCAAGCCGCATATTTGGCATCCGCCGTTTCCAAGGCATCAAATTCCTCCCAAAGGGCGCGGATCCTGCTGCCCTGCTCCTCGGGCAGCTGCGCGAACAGCTTGTCAGCAGCGGCTTCTTCACGCGCCTGCTTATCCTGATTTCCGTTCACGTCATACGCGAAGGTATCCCCCGCGTAGATTTCCACGAGGTCGTGCACCACGCACATTTCCGCAACGCGGCTTACGTTGACCGGTTCCTTGGCATATTCTTCAAATAGGAGCGCCATCACCGCGATGTGCCAGGAATGCTCGGCATCGTTTTCCCTGCGGCTCTTGTCCACAAGAAGCGTCCTTCGCAGGATCTGGGTCATCTGATCGATCTCAGCCGAAAACTTCAGTTGCTGATCCAGGCGAACCTTTCCGCTTGTCAAAAAATCTTCCATGCTCATAGCTCTACTTCTCCCATCCGTCTTGCTTGCACTCCCCCTGCTCATTGTATCAGAATGTCACTTGTCAGTCATTATTTTTTTACTTCTTTGCCACGATAAGATATCTGTGGATCATCCCTTCCACTTTACCGTTTTTATCAATGATTTCCTGCATTTTCAGAAGATTGTCGAAACACTTGTCCACGGAAAAATCTGGGAACTCCCATGCGATAATGCGCGCAAACCAGACGAATGCTCCCACGTCATAAAATCGGATCGGCCTGAACGCTTCTTCCGCACGAATGATCTGAAAACCTGCCCCCTCAAACCGCTTCCTTTGGGTAGCTAAATCCATCCCCGGGAAAGGTTCCGGCACGTCAGGCAAAACCATCTCAACCAGATCTCTGTCATTGCGCGATCCCACCTGCTGAGTGATGAATACTCCCCCGGCCTTTAAGAGTCTGTATGCCTCTTTCGGATCAAAGCTTCCATGCCTGTTGATAAAAATGTCAAAAGACTCATCTGCGTATGGAATGTTTTTCTCATCATCACACGGCTTAAAATCAATCCCTAAGGGAAGTAACGTCTCCTTGCATAGCTCTACGTTGGGCGGGAATCCCTCCGTGGCTGCCGTATTCTCAAAGGGATGGCCCAGGGATAATAAAAACTCCCCGCCGCCCGTGTCAAAATCCAGCAGCTTCATGTCATCGCAGCGATACTCATCAATGATCTGCCTGTAGTCCCAGGGAAGATCGTCTTCCTCCTCATATCGACCCTCGATATGTGAAAAGTCCCAGCCATGTATATGCGCTATTTTTTCCTCTGCTTCCCATTCATTTCTTAATTGTTTGATCCTGTCAATATCCATATCTGCTCCTTCTCGTAACTCCCCAAAATAGAATTACGGAAACCTTAAATCGTTTCACCATTTAAGTATACCAAAAATGGAAACTGCGGTCAATCAGCCACACATTCCTCCGTAACGAAAAAAGATCCCGGAACTCTCTTGTTCCGGGATCTTCGTAAGTTTATACGCGTTCCTTGTTAAGAAGCAGGATCGTTCCGACAAGTAGAACTGCTTCCAGCAATAATGCAACGATGGGCGTGCCCAGCGCAGGGATCAGTAAAGCACCCATGCCGTCCGCTTCGCAGATCATCGTGACGATCGGGATCAACATACCAAAGGTTCCCCATGACGTTCCCATGGAAAAGCTCATCAGGGCAGCGATCACAAAGATCAGGACTCCGAGAAGGGACGTGGCTAGTGTGGCTGATCTTTTGCTTTTCAGCTTCGCTCCCGCCCATCTTCCGTATGCTTCACTTCCGCCGGACTTTGAAACCAGACTTAAAGAAGACATTTTACCACATAAAGCAAAAGGAGATGTCCGGGATAGAATGCATAAAACAACCATTTCAGTCCTTTTCCCCTCTTCCCATTATAAAGAAGGAGCGGAATCACACTGAATCCGGTTGTGCAATAATATCCTACGGTCCTCGTGATGGCGAGGAAAGCCACGCCCACGCCCATCCTCACAAACTGCCTGGCATCCTTTAATACGTAAAACAGGAAGACTGAAATAACGGCAAAAATAGTATAATCTGCCTTAACCAATAATGCGACAACGGCGATCGCGATCACACTCAATATTCCGAGAATCGATCTCCCAATGCCATATTTTCCCGTGTCCTCTTTTTTCTCTCCCCGTATCAAATCAAATAATTTCAGCGCGAGTATGGCCAGAAAGAAAGACAACATGATATTCTGGTGCGCCAAGGATACGGTCCCCTCAAAAGCCAGATCAAACGGCACCTCGCTTACCAAGGCAAATATCCCCATTCTAAGAAGATACTTATTCTTATTCCTTGTATATTGATACCCCTCCGCAATACAAAATGCGAAAATTGGCATTGCAAGTCTGCCAATCATTCTCGGCCATAACAGATCCGGAAAAAACATATCCCCCACGTGATCAAAGACCATACTGACCATTGCTATGATCTTTAACATTGTTCCATCTAAAAACTGAATGCGATTTACCTTTTCCATGCGTTCTTCCTCGTTTGCTTTTGGTTTGGGGCGCAGCCCTGCTTCGATTCATTCAAAGCTGGTATTAATCCAATTGCGCGGCGACATATGCCAATTCCTTCTTGTCCAGGAGCCTTTCACCATCAAAGGTCAGTTCAATTATATACGGCATCCAACCAACAATCCTCATAAAATCATCAAGTCCAAAAGAATTGTCATAGTAATTCAAAATCGTTGCTAAAGCGGTTCCGTGCGTCCCTATCACAACAGTTTTTCCCGCATAATCAGCCAGCATCTCTTTGAGAGCCTCCATGTTCCTAGACTGTACGGAAGCAAGGCACTCTCCTCCTTCTTCGGCACAAGTAAAGTCAGCCCATCTTTTTTCAAGCCAACCGCTTTCCCAGGTTCCGACTTTTCTTTCCCGAAACCGTTCATCCGTTTCTATTTGCATTCCAAAGAAGTCCGCAACCGTTTGTATGGTGTCTGTGCTTCTCTTATATGGGCTGCTGAGAAAACGGTCGATCTTTCTGCCTTTTAAAGTTTCGACGACAATTGCCCTGTTTCTTAAGCCCTCGTCCGTAAGAGGTCTTGTTCTGTCATCCTCTCCATATTGTGCCTTAGCATGACGCACAAAAATAATTTTGGTAGTATTCATATCTTAATCTCATAATGTTGCTTTATTATACCGCTTTCTTCAAATTCCTCTATCAGAATTCCCCCACAACTCATGGCCGTTTTGGCGGATGCAACATTATCCTTGTCACATGCTATAATGACTTGCTTTAGCCCTATCTGCTTCGCGTATTTGAGGCAAAGCTCAAGTTGTTTTTTCCCGTATCCTTTTCCTCGTTCAGATGGTCTGATTCCATATGCGACATGTCCGCCATTCTTCAATTCATCAGTCAATGAATGATGTATCTTAATGCAGCCTATCAGTTTGCCATCGGCTCTTTGGGAAAAGAAAGTGCTTGTCTGCACGCCGTTTGCCGGATCAGCCTTCTCTATCAGCTGCACTCGCTTTAGCCATTCATCATAATCATCATAATAGGCCAATCCGCCGCTCCCGTGGACCTGAGTGTCCCCAAATGCAAAGTGCTCCTCTTTGTATTGCTTAACATCCTCTTCCATTTCTTTGGAGGGGCATGTTAAAACCAAGTCAATGTCATACATTTCTTCTCCCCCAGGCTATAAGATAAACCGAAACATTATCCTATTATCGCTGCAAGCTTTTTTCCTAAAACAATCCCCAAGATACAGCATGAAACACTTAAAACCACATACATCCCTCCTGAAACATATGCCTTGTTATCAAACAGTTTATATGCTTCAAGCGAAAATGTTGAGAAAGTAGTAAAGCCACCACATACTCCTGTTTTCCAAAAAAGGACGGCATTAGGCGATGCATTTCCCTTTTTATCAGTTATGCCTACAACAAAACCTATCAAGATCGCCCCAAATATATTCGTTATCAGCGTCAGTATCGGAAACTGCGTTTTTACTGGTATCAGACTTATGGCATATCTTGCCATCGCTCCAAGCGCACCTCCAAGTGCCACATAAATAAAGTTCAATGAAAATCCCCTCCTTAACTGAGCGATAACACGGAATTCAAAGCTACAGTCGGCTCATTAGTCTGGCTTATTCATTACATGTTTTCACAAAAATCTACAATCTCCCATTTTCTTGGTTCAATATTCTCCTTGTATTCGACAGAAGTGAATCCCAAATGACCTGCACATTCTATTTCAAGATGTCCGTAAAAATGTTCGATGCTACTGATGATCCTTTCACATTCAGGCATATTGGGACCCGTTCTGAGCGCAATGACATAACCTTTCTTTCCCGGTCGGATAGTTGCATGAGGCTCATGTGTATTGCACCACGGCGTGCATCTGTCAATAAAAGCCTTAAACTGTCCTGGTATGTCAGCCCAATAGGAAGGAGAAACCGCTACAATCATGTCCGCGCAGTCAAATTCATTCATGATTCCCCTTATAACGGTCGCATCGCTCATAATGCATTCAGCAGTGTTATGACATGATCTGCATCCCCTGCAAAATCTGAATTTATAATCGTCTATGCAAATACTTTTAACATCGTATTTCGCGGATAATTGTTCGGACACTATCCTAACTATTTCAGCCGTTGCTCCCGTACGAACCGGACTACAGTTAATGACTAAAGCTCTCATATTCCCCCCTATCTCTTATGTTTAATGAGTGATAAACAGCGAGTTATTCCGAAATATTTTTTTTAGTTTACATTACCATATTTTCTTTTTAATCACAGTCCCATTATTTCTCCTCATGAACAAACTGATCGTCAACCCGAAAGTTGTTGCTTATCTTGGTGGCCCGCAGGGACGGGGTTAATGGGTCAAAAAATGGCCTGCTAACCCCGTCCCCATGGTCCACTTTAGATTTGTTCTTTGGGTATGCGCATAAAATAATGATCTTCGTCTTCACCCGCCTTATATGCCCCGTTTGCAAGCATGCATTTTTGAGAAGCTATGTTATCCTTGTTAACTCGAAGATAGATCTCGTCCTCCGGAACAATGCCCTTTGCCACTTGTAACGTAAGCCCTAAGCCTGCGGTTCCGTAACCCTTTCCGCGACAAGACCTTAAAACGCTGTATCCAATGTGTCCGGCGCCGTTACGGAGCGCCTCCGTTAGGTGATGTCTTATTCTAAACTCTCCAACCAAATGACCCTCGTCCCAAAGGTAATAATATGTTTCTGGGACAAACCAATCCGGCATGTTTACAGGATGCTCATACGAAATCAGCGTCGGTAGCACCCTCCCCAAGTATTCCTCCTTCGATACGCCGTGAAAGGGATTCGTCAGTCCGTTCTCGTCTTCAGGCAATGCAGTTGTATATTCCCATTGAGCCACCGCATCTTCCATATTCATTTTACGCAATTCCATGTCTCTTCCTCGACTTTCTTCGGATCAAAATATCCATTCGCTATATAAATTCTTTTGTATATCTCTCAAACGAATTTATATCCGAAAGTAGTGTATTTTCCAATTCTTCTTTTGTATTAATAGCTCGCCGAAAGAGCTGTTCAGAAATATCCCCCTTTTTCAATGCATCTTCTAATTCATCCATGTCATCCGTAATTACCATTCCATTTGGATAGACAACTAAATCCAGATACAGATCATAAAAATATGGAATACCATCTTCTACTCCCTGGCTAGCTATCATATCGATATACCATACAATAATCTCTTCATTTTGATCCAGCATGGCTGTAATACAATAGTATTTATCTTTTGGAAGAATTGATATCCATTTTATGCCTTTGTCACAAACAATTTGTTCCTTTCCGTTAAAGTTCCATACTTGTGGTTCCGAAACATCTTTGATTTCTAAAACCCCTATGTATCCACAAAACTTATTAGTAGAAAGGAATTGGATTGTCTGTTGTTTTTCCTTGATACACTTCCATTCATCATATGTCAGCCTACACTTTTTCACTGAACATCTCCCCTACAAACTTCAATTCAAAGCTACAACACATTATCAGAGTTTAATAAGAACAGGGCAGTCGGTTGATATGCCTTAGGTACTCTGCCTAAGTTCTTCCGTAGTATCTCATATGGCCCTTCGGTATAAGCTTCCAATAGATGAAAAGCCTCTTCAATAATACCGACTTCATTTTCAGTAACGACTATTTTCTGCAGAAGCTCTGTAAGCGGATTTGCCATCTCCGATAAATCCTTTTTATAATATGGATCCATATACCAATCAAGATAGTATAGCAGCCTTTCTTTCGCATGAATGTCATCGCCTAATAATACTGCTTTTATGGCATCTATTCCGGCTTCAACGGTTTTGAATTCTTCTTCGCCATAATTGCAATCAAATTTAGTCCCCATGTATCCTCCATTTTCCAAACTAATCCGTTAATTGTAAAATGCAGTTATAACGCACGGTCTTGCCGTCTGGATACTCCATAACCGTCCTTTCATCACGAAAACCGCAACTGCGGTAAAACCCTATCGCGTCATCGTCCGTCTGCGCTTTCATACATTTTAGTCTCTCAAGCTCCATTACCTGGAGCATCATATGTCTGCCTATTCCTCGGTTTCTCACGTGATCTGAAACCGCAACTCCTATGATTTCCGCTTCGTCGTTTTGCGCTTGCAAAACCAGTATTCCAATCCGACAATCGCCGTCTGTGCATACATATACCTTGACTAACGGATCAGACACATAATTCTTCATTCGTTTCCTGAAAGCTTCATATGTCGGTTGATACATGCAAGAAGCATATATGGAAAAAGCTTCTTCTGACTGCAACCAATCCATATCTTTGCATAATGCTACTTCCATTTCTTCTCCCCCGACTGCGCGTTAACCCAAATTTGTCGATATTTTTTCCGATTTCGATCCATGCTTTGTCAAAAGGCAACTTGTCGCCTCCCCACACCTTGTTTATGTTGCCTTTTCTCTTGATTCTTCCTCAAAAGGCAACCCAGCGCCGC